>CBDUGK010000029.1:0-38372 GCA_965366875.1 uncultured Desulfobulbaceae bacterium
GGGTAATGCAGCACATCATGATATATTCATTTTTCGTAGCGTTGTGAAATGGTCCCCCATATCTTGAATCTCCCTGGTATTATTTGATAAATCGTAATACAATTATAACACAAGAAGCTCACAGGGCCTGTATTTATCGGGCGCTATCTCTCCCCGCACTGAGAAAAAAAGTGCTGCCCGTAAAAGGATGCCTGACACGATACTTACTGCCCATTTACCGTCCTAGTCAATGTAGCGTTTGATCCGGATGGTTCTTGCGGATAATTCATACGTAACGTATTACCGATATCGACCAAGCTTACCCGCCGCAATGGAGCACAGCGGAATAGCGGTCAGGTGCAACGCTTTGTGTGCCTTTTTCTTCACTTCTCTCGAAATACAAACACATCTCGCTACCATTACGGTCGGACTTTTTTATATCCCATTCTTCTCTGGCAGGAGTTTATCACTTACAAAAGAAAAATCCCAAAATAAGACCTGATACTAATATTTTACAAAGAAATATCCTGTAAGACCCCATTCCTGACAGCATAGCCCGCCGCTTTCAAAATAGCAGCCTGCGCACTATCCGGTTCTTCGATAACCCGTTCAGGTTTTCCGACCTTTTTTCGGTACACAAGACATGAATGCAGGTTATGCATCTTGTCCATAATATGGTTAGCTGTCAGTTCCAGACCACTTTTCCTCATCTTATTCTCCAGCAAACACAAATAGGAAAGTGCAGCAATGCAGGTAAAGATATGACACCTAATTTTACCGTCTGTCCAATGACGCAGCGGCATCAGTGAAACAAGATCTTGATCCTTACTCTGTCTGAATGACTGCTCCACACAATATCTATCAAGACTTGCCCTGACAATGTTGTCCGTTGACCACGCCATGTTGTTGGTAATCAAGATATTCTTACCGAACCGATTAATGTGCTTCTTGATTCGATAATGATTTTTTCGAAATGTCAGGGAGAGGCGCTTCTCAATCAGTGAAAGATCTATCGTATATAAATCACTCGGCAGGTGGAGTTCTCGGCAGACATCCTCATATCGTGAGCGGACAACCGCTTTGTTTTTCCAGTGAGCTTTCTGCTGTTGTACATTCTCCTGCATTTCAAACAAGACTGACTGCAGTTTAAGCATTTTCCTGTCAAAGGCATAACGCTGTCGGGTAGCTGTCCGAGGATTATAGGTGACAACAACGGTGCGTTCTCTCCCCCAATATTCACCAGTGGTGCGCCAGGATACAATACGGTCGTCTTCCTTGCCTGATTCGGCCAGCCGAACATTTTTCTCGGTTAACACCGGTTGAAATATATCAAGAGGGACTTGAACCAGTTCTTCCGAATAATAGGTAGAATAGGAGGTAATGAAGCGAATGTCGTCCAGACTGTCTAGCAGGGCAAAGTTATCAACACTATTCATACCCTTGTCAAAGACCACCGTTACTGCTGCAGTACTTTTTGTTATGCGACGTGTAGCTGAGGTAATGTCTTCCAGGAGTGCAGCAAACACCTTTGAATCGTGCCTGTTCCCTTCATATTCATGATAGTAAAGCGGCAACCGGTTCTCGCGGGATACCAGCAAAGCCACGCCCACTTGCCTGAGCCAGTCTTTGCCGTCTTTGTTCTTACCCCGTTGTGCCAGTTCCGACTCGGTACTGCTCGACATGCAGGTGTAGTAATTGGTGGTATCAAAAGCAACGCATTCACCTGCCGGTGGATCAATCTCGGCACATTTCTGAAAGAACCGCCGAGCAATCTCCTGGAGGTCGACCTCACTTACTCGCTCCCATTTTTTCCAGTAATGTTGTGAGTCCAGTTTGTTGACAGTGGTTGGCCGAATATGCTGTATCGCCGTTTTTGCATACCATGCAGGCAGCTCATTTTTCGATCGGGCATCAACCATCCTGTTGAAGATGGCATAGAGAAAATATTCACCGACACTCGGGCCTGTCTCTTTTTGTGAGCGGGGAATCACCTGATCAACAATCTGGGCAAGTCCGATCTCCTGCTCGATAAGATTTGCAAGCCATAATGCACCAAACTCCTGCACCTGAAGGCTTACACAGGCAGAGTCTGTGCTTTGCGCCATCTCAAGCAGTCTCTGTGGGCTTCCGAGGTATACCTGGTTGATGACCTTTGGTTTGCCATCGACCCTGGCAATCTCCCGGAAGTAGTAATAGGGTCTTCCGTTTTTTACTTTCTTATGTATATGTGGCATTTCTGAACGATACAATACAGGTCTTACACGAACAAGCAAAAAGTGACTATCATACGAAAATAACGAGAAAAAATAGACGGAAAAACCGAAAGTGAAATAGGGCTTACTGGAAACAGTTAATTAAGAACCTGGGAATTACAAAGAAAACAGGAGGAAAATGCTCGGAAGTGATAAACTCCTGTTCATCACCCAGTCATAGCCCCTCAGAGCAGAAAAATCGGATTACTACCTGAAATGCTTATAACTATTGTTACAAACTGACTTGAACGGTTGAATCATAGAAGATTGTATCCAAAATAATCTAGGAGATCAGCTTCATTCTCCAAGACCTCGGAAAGAGCCTTGACCTGTCCCGGGCTTAAGTTGCTAATCTGTCTCGCGTTTTGATTACTTATTTTTGCTGGGCTATAATCTTTAATTTTGAAGTTCTTTTTACTATTAAATTCCTTTAACTGAGGACATATATTAATGATTTCGTTTAAATAATCGGCAGGATTTTCGCAGAACCTCTCATAGGTTGAGTTCAACAGGTTCAATTCTGAAATCCACTTTTTTACCCATTTTGATCTAATAATCCATTCTGATGCTAATAACTCGAGAATTTCAGTTATTTCCTTCTCTGTCATCAATTCCGGTTTATACCTTCTAAATAACCTGCTTGAACAGTTGGCGTAAGGGTCTCTATTAAATGCAATTACGACGTTGTTAGGGAATGTGTCGATTATGTTATCAATCCTTAATAGGTTTGGGGGACTTTTTTCTATTATAACCTCAACATTTCCAACTGCTTCCTGGATCAATTTAACCCGTTCCATCCACACAGCCCGGATTGAACCCCAGTCCATATAGGCCTTTCTCTCCCAAGCATCAGGAAGCCGGCACATTCCCGGTATTAGCCATTGACCCTCTGCCCTCCGCTGAAGAAAGCTAGAGTTCGGGCTGGAATTAAGCGCTTGAGCTAGAATGGTAGATCCCGAATAAGATGGAGTTACTATAAATAAAAAAAGCGGTTCATTGCTGATTGATACTCGGGGTTTTGGCCATGTGTGATCTGTGTTGAAATAATCTACGCCTGCTCTTATTGAGCGCCAAACTCGTTTTAATAGGTTGCTGTTATGGTTCATAATTTATAAAAAAATATCATATTAGTCACGAATTGCAACTATCCGACATGAGTTTTTTACGCGAGATCATTTACCCTGATTATATCAATGGAACGGGGGAACGCTTGATAGTGGCAGGGGCGACCTGAAATTTGAATGTGCCTCAATTCCTCGGAGATTCGGAGATTGGCAAACTGGTTATCCCGATTCCCTCGAAAGAGGTTCTCCTGAATTTTGATAGTGCACAATTTTCTGAGCCAACTCATAGTATCTTGTCGCAATATCGCGCATCGACTTGATGTAAATTGATGATTGGAATGATTCATAAAAACCAACAAGCCTTTCAAGTTTGTCCATGAAGTCGTTCTCACCGTCAAATGGCAGTCCTCCAAATTCAACAAGTTCAGAACTTCCACCACCGTTTCTGTATAAAGCGGGTAGCCCGCAAGACAATGCTTCCAACAAAGCATTTGAACACGGTTCATTAAGGCTCGCCGTGATGTAAATATCGTGTTTTCTTAATAATTCAGCGAGATCTTCAGAATTCTGAGGTAAAATATGTTTTATATTTTCAAATTCCTGCTTCACCCTGCCGACAAACGTATACTCAAAGCGATTGAAATCCAGATTCTCGTCGAGCCATTTATAAAATGGACCACCCTTTCTCGGGTTATCTGACCACGATGTCGATATTAGAGATATCTTTCGCTTATCATCATGCGGAACCTGCCCTTTTGCCTGGAAAATTTCACTATCAACCGCATTGTGTATGATTACCGGTGAAACAGGGGAATAACCTAGCTTGCAGCTCTCTTTAAAGCTATAGGCTGATTGAAATACGGTTGCAGAGGCAAACCGCTTGTTAAGTTCAAATATTTTTTCATCTTCTTCACTTCCCTGGCCCCGATAGAGGGTAATGGGCCCATCTATTCGGTGGATCATCTTGAACGGTTTACTGGACGATTTCTTCTCGAATATTTTCGTATCAAACCAAGCTGAATTACATATGTAGACATCTACCTCTGGCTTGATTTTGTTTACGACCACATTAACACCCAATTGTTCAAATGCTTTTCTCAGGGCAAGCATAAACTGGTTACCACCCCCATAAGGGGGTTTGTGAAATTCATGCCACAGGCCTATCGTAAGCGCTGCATCCGGTTTTTTTACCAAAACTGAATTAACAAAATTCTGTAAACGCTGTATGAACTTTTGTTTTAGTGGTACACAAGTATTTCGAGTACGCTGCCACCGAATATTCTCTCGAGAAAACACGGGTACTGACGCAATATCCTCATAGAGCTTTCTGAATCGCTCGATATTTGCTTTCGGCGTGTGTGACGACATGACACATTGATAATGAGACTTAAGCGGGTAAGATTCTTTCCCTTCAACAATGAGTCGTTCAATTTTTCCCACTGCATCATCAACGCTGTCAATTAAGCACTCCGCCTCCATTATATCCGGGGCCATGCCAACCGGTGTACATAAAATCGGAGTCATCGTGGCTGATGCCTCAAGCACTGCTCTTGGTCCTCCCTCCCAGCGACTTGTGACTAAGTGAAGGTCTGATAAATGGTAAAGATCATTTATTGTTTCCGGAGATAAAATATTTACCTGGTTGTCATCATCATCAATTTCCTGGCCGATGTAGGTATAAGGAACACGGAGCTCTTTTAATTTTCCTCTGAGCCAGTGTCTTCGGGGACCAGCCAGTAGTACATGGAACGGTAGTTTCTTTTGCTGCAGCGAAGCAACAATCGCTACAAACAACTCCACTCCCTTTTGCTCCTTTGGTTTCTGCAGGTCTGTGCTGCTGGAATCGCGCATAAAGCTACTGATGATAAAAACATCCCGAGGAAGTTGATGTTCTGAGCGCAGACGTTCAATTGATTGTTCGGAAATCGTTCTCGTGAATATTTCAGTATCTACAGAGTAGGGAATATAATCCGCTTTATGACCGAGCTGCCTGATTTCACTCTGGGCAGTTTTAGATATCGCAACCCAGAGCCCCAGGGTTTCCCCCACGGCTGCCATGGAGGGGTCTTCATAGGTACGCATCAGGTCATTACATATATGACAGACGATACGTTTGCCATCCAGCATCGCCGGGTCCATATGCAAAAGAGGATACTCCCATACCGAGTGGACAACCTGAGCCTCCTCCAGAGAAGTCAATCGAACGAGTTCCGGAATGGCTTGAAGGCTCTGCCGCGTCGTCTCTACGTCAGCATCCAGAGCCCATCCGGTTCCTTCCCCCCCAAACAAAAAAACTGACACGGGATATTCCATTTTCGGATCCATATAGCCTACAGCTTAAAAGATTAAAACTTCCGTTTACCCGTTCACTCCGGCCTGGGTTTACCACCAATCATCGTCCAGCCGAATAACAACTTCAGACAGCAATCAAGACCATTCATTTCCCAGGAAAATCCTACCTTCTCCGCATGATCACGTGTTTGATGAATTAATCCCTGTTCAAACAGCGATAATTCCTGGCGCCATTTATCATGTGTAGACCGCCTCACAACCCCGGTTACCTGACGATCTTTATACATGGTGTTTGCCTTGGCCAGTTGAGTATTAACGGTTGGTGTTAGTAATGAATCGTCCCAGTCAATTCCTAAAAACTCAACGACGCTCTCCATGATTTTGCTCGGAGCAGAAGTTAAATCCTCGTATCGGACAATAAGGTAGTTATTCCCCCCAAGCTTCTCCCGGTTTTTTACTGCGGCATCAAATGATTCAGAAAGAGACCGGGCTGTACCGCGTGCATCCCACGTCCACTTTCGCGTGCGATATAAGCGCTTGATGGAGGCAAAATTCTCCCTTGGGTCCCGAACAATATGTATGAATTTTGCGGATGGAAGATGCTCGACAATGGAATCTGTTTTAAATTCATTGCCCGGTGTTTTTTCAACCCATGTTTCTGCCATCATTGACCGTTGGGGATTGGCACAGAAATAAGAACAGACCACGGCAAGCGCCGGCCTGCGAAAAACGTCAGGCAGATCTGCATACCAAAAGTCCATATAGTCAAGAAATGATGAATAATTCTGTTCATTTTCACCAAAAAGCCAGTAAGGCTTCTGGCCGGTCGGGTTGACAAATCGTTTCAGCCAGTGTTTTCGCCATTCCTCGATTGAAAAGGTTTCACGCTTTGCGACATCGCTAAACCGTACCCATAACCAGGAATCTCCTGGTAAAACATTAAGTTGCCGGTGACCGTCAAGCAATTCAAGCAATAATGTTGTCCCGCTTTTCATTGGTCCACACAGGAACACACCTCTCTCCTGCATGCTCCGGGCTTTTTCGACCAGCTCATCATCAGGCACCAGCCCCAGACCTGAACGCTTTTCCTCAAGGCAACTCACCAGAAGATCCAGAGCGGCATGCATATCAGCGGTGCCGGCAGGGTCCCGATCAGGGAAGGATTTGTCCCGCTGCTCTAGAACAGAGGACAAGTGCTGACAGATCTCATCATATGAATGCTGTGGTTCTTTTATGCTCGGCATACACTATCAGGTGGCAGCATTTGATATATCACTTCCTGCAATCTATATTTTCAGTCCAACACTCAAAAAATTTCCCTATATCATAGGACGTAAACCCTTGTTGAGACAAATCATATGAAAGTACTTTTGCACAGGGACCAGCAGAGATCAGGATTAACACATCGTCTTTTTCAACGTCTGACTCCTTGACACGTGAAATAATGGTATCGAGTATTTTGTCATATGACTGAAACGCATTTTTGCCCGGAATAGTAACAATACGATACGGGGCGTTATCGATATATCTATTGAAAAACAGCTCCACAATACCTGGGTCTGACTTTACAACAACAAATGCCCTGTACGATGAAATAAGGCTCAGCAGTGAATCAAAGTGAGACTGACTGTCTCCTTTAAACAAAAAATGAGACAGATACGTTGTATCTTTTTTGAAATATCTTTTATATAAATATCGTGTTCCTTTGTGCATTTGATAATAACTCACCGTGCCTTTTTTTAATTCATGCAAGCTGGCAGTACTACAGGTCAAGAATTTTGTCGGTAAGCATAGGTAAAATGGACTGTTGTCACTATAGTTTCGCACTATCTCCAGCATTCTATCCCTCAACTCCGGTACGTATGTCTGGAAATAAATATCACTTTTTAAGAGAATTAAACTTTCTCCATCTCCCCACCGAATGACGGACTTTTTACTGCTGCCGAGCAGTGATAGAGAACTCGTCAGATGTTCTCCATGATGCGTTACACCATTCCGTAACACTGTATGGTTGTATACATCTACAATAATATCCTCAGCGATACGTAAATATTTAGTCAGTATTGAACGGGACATATTTTTTCTCTAAATCGACTCATTGAGCTCAGGGATTAAAAATGGCGAAATGTCTTTTTTAACGAGTCTCCCACGCATGTATTTCTCCTGTTTCCAAACGGACACTTTCCCACTCCTGTCCTTGCCGAGCAATCTTGTAAAGCCATCCCAAAGCCGCTCATGTAATCTGATCGCATTCCCGTCCGAGATATTTTTCCGTATGACCAGTTCAGCGTTCTTCACTTTATCGTGCGTACTTCTTCTTAAAAAACAAAGGTGGAGGCAGCGGAAATCTGAATCTTCCCAGTCCACTTCTTTGTACATTTCATTTCTCAGGCTTCTGGAGTACCCTTCTTTAAAAACCACCGTTCCACCATGCAGCCTTTCAGGACACTCCCCGCTCCATGACTCTATAACACTGAAATTATAAAGCTTTGTCATACTCCGGCAGGGTGGTGCCAGATACCCCTGGGCATACCGCTTTTCTATATTCAAGTCTACACAATTCAGAACATTACCAAACAGGGCCCAGTAATCATCAAAATCACCGGATACCAGCCTGTTTCGAAATTCAGCCAATCCAGCAGGATCATACAACTCATCCCCATCTACCGCAAATATCCATGTTTTAGAATTGGCGAAAGATTCAATCAATCGGTGAGATTCACGGGGATGTGCAACAGAGTGGTATCTAATTTTTCCACGTTTATAATTACGGGAAAATTGTTGCACAATTTCAGCCGTTTTATCTTTTGACTTGTTGTCAGCAACAATAATCTCATCGCAAAACTCTGCTATGTTAGACAATACGTGATGAATGAAAACCTCCTCATTCCTCACGAGAACAATACCTATAATTTTAACGTGCTCCATCGATAGTCAGAATATTGCTATTTCTGCTTGCGTGTCTTCAGCTTGATTAAATAGTGGGTATTAATATAATTGACCCACCGCATGAGCACATTCGGCTTCACCAGCAAGTCGTATTTCCTCGCAAAACTCTGTTCAAGGTTCTCCATATTTTCCTGACGAATATCAGAATAGGTCTCACTCTGGGTCGCACACATCGGGTACAGGCCATACGATACCGTATTCCAGGCATACCATTTATCAATAGGAACCGTAGCGCCAGCTATTTTTTTAAAGGCTCTCCGGTTGACAACATAGGCATGGGTGCTGAAAAAACGCGAACGAAATATGTGTTTGTGAACAAATTTAGCTGGATACATGACATTGCCCCCGAGATAAAAGAGATCCCATTTCGCCTCTTCTTTTAAATATTCCATTACTCCCAGCAATACACTGGTATCATATTGTAAGAAAAAGACGTCATCTTCAAATATCAGGATGTTCTCATGCCCGCACTCAAGTGCTTCGTGTACGCAATATAGATGGGACTCGAGACAACCTTTTCGCGGGTCTTCATCTATAATAGCCGACACACGGGTTATAAACCCAGACAGGCCTACCTGCGCAAACTGCCGAGAAACCTGTTCCCATCTGTCTTTTCTTGAATCAAGGTTGATGCAGTATGCCCGATCTATGTATTTCAATAAATTAATCATGTCTTCTTTTCATTGGCCTGCCTGGCGAGATCTGATGAAGGGTACAGTATTTTTGAAAGAGATTTACGATTAACTGAACGCTGCTGCTTACCAAGGGAACGTGTAATGCTGAAAGATAACAGACGGAAGATGATCTGGTGCAGACGCGGCGGAGTATAGTGAGCAGTCAGCCTGTAGTCATTTACAAACTGCTTCCCCATCCATTGCAGCACGATTTCTCTAAACATTTTGTCATTGTCATGCTGAATGTCATACCGTTCTTTGCAGGTATTTCTTACCTGGATCTCATTAAATTGAAGTGCACTGAAGCAATAAAAATTCTGGATGAGGATTTGTTGAATCTCACAGGAAGCCCACCAGTTTATTTTGTCAAATCTTGTCTGGTACGGAAGCACCAGCCGATCATGAACCACATCGCGATGAAATGCCATTAACTGTTCATCATTAATGAAGAAAGGCTGGTAATTAAAGGTAGGAAAATTCAGAATATTCCCCCGGGTTCTTGGAAAAACCGGAACCCCTATCCCTGGAGAATATTTGAGCAGATTATCCTCGAACTTCTTCCAGGAACCTGCTCGAAACTCGATATCATCATCGCAGAAAATGTAATATAGATACGCTCCCTTTTCCAGCGCTGCGTCGAGCAGTTTGTTCCGACCTTGGGCCCAGGTAGATTCCGGATAGAAGAGTGCGCCATCAAGAGGCTCGTCAAAAGTGAGAAAAACAGCATCTGAGTGAGGCCGATTACCTAAGTCGCGGTAGGACCTTACCAGCTTTGCCTCTCCCTGTACCAGATAAAGAAATTTTTTTGTCATCATAGCCCTCCAATGCCTTTATGAAGGAAACAAAACACCCCCATCAAGGTTTGGAGAAGAACCTGAGTAAGACAGTACATCAATTTTTCCACATTTTTTTAAAAACACTCGCTATTCTCGACAATTTAACTATCTGACTAAATCCATTATTAACAGAACGCTTCAGCTTATTAATAATTTTCTTCTTATTGTTACCATTTCTCTTATTTTTCAAGGCTATATAATGACAATGTATAAGGCTATACAGTTCATAATTGTTTTTTAATATTTTTCTTTTATACTCATGGTAAATTTTCTTCAATACCGGACGATTTTCAAAAGTAATTCTTGTATATTTATCAGAGAGGGAATGATCATCAATTGGATTGCAATTACTGAAATGGTAAAATATTAAAGGCCATTCTTCATTTACAAAATATTTATCTGACTTGAGTGTCAAATCTCTCTCATGCAAATTCCATGGCGCCATATTAATTCCCCAGTTGTCTGATATTTTGACACCATGAAAAAATATTGGGGCATAATTCATGGGTAATTGATCAACAAATATACCTTTACTGGGTCGATTAAAACAATTTTCGGTCATCCTCTTCATCCACCATTGTAGTAATTTGGATGAATTTGCATCATTTTGTATTGCTATAAACCCTAGATTAAAAACACCATACTGAGTAAAAGTGTTTTCGGTAGGGCTTTCTCCATCAAAATCTATTGGAGTATAGATATGAGGAGTTAACAGAACAGAATTGTTTTGTAATTCAATCTCGACAGGTGTCAACGAATTACAAACATACGTGTCCGGGTCCAGATACATCACTAAGTTGGTTTCTGGATATTTTCTGCATATATAGTCAAAAACAAATGGTTTAACAGATGTGTTCAGCTCGATTATATTGTACCTGGAAACCATTTCATCAAATTGATCCAGACCTATTTCATTAATTTCAATAATAGTGTGTGGTTAAAAAAATGTGTAATCTATACTTTGGGATCTCCGGTCACACAGAAAAATTATAAATTTGTAATCTGAGTTATATTCAGCGACACTATCTCCCAAAGCTTTAGCTTGGGCTAAGTAATTATTTGAGCATATTGTGAAAATAACTTTGGTCATAGGTCAATTTGTATCCAGTTCATGCATGAAAAATAGAGAGATATGCTGGCCATCTTATAAATACTGACCACAAACGTATTTAGAAGTATTTAGATTTATTGAAGGTTCAAAATCGCATATCTATCTGCTATTTCAGTCAATTCTGTATCCAAAAATATTTAACTGTAAATCAAACAAATTTTGTCTTTTATTAACATATGGCAGACTTTGATTAACCCAGGCTTCTTTAAGATAGTACTTAAATCCAGCTTCTTTTAGTATTTTAAGAATATCATCGAGCTTCTGTTCTCTATTTTTTTCGCTGTGATATTCAATGAATATGTTGCTAACATTGTTCAAGCTTTCTTTACAATCATCTATGACATCAAACTCAGCCCCCTCAATGTCGATCTTTAAAAAATCTACCTTATGCTCAAGAAAATTTTTAAGCCTTGTTGCCGGCAATTCAGAAACCTTGTCGTTATTTTGTATTTTCTGGATTCTACCGCCAACTCCCCCGGAGGCTACAAACCTGATCGGACAGTCTTCATTCCAGACAGCTTTGTTGATCAGTTCGACATCGCTGAACCCAAATGCGAGAACGTTTGATTCCAAAATATTGAAAATGGATTTATCAGGTTCAAAAGCAGTAATGACTGATTGCGGATAGAGACGTTTAAAATAGAGCACACTAAGGCCTATATTGGCTCCACAGTCAATTATTCTGGGATTGTCCTGACCGCATTCAAACCTGTAGACTTCATCGACAAATAATTCATCCAGACCATGCAGGTACCAAAAAGGACTGTTTATGGTTATCAACTTACCAAACAGCCTGGTATTCATTCGAGTTTCAGGTGCATTCACTACTTTGAAAACATCAATGATATTTAACCCCAGAGGATTAAATTTCTGGTAGGAATCAACTGTTTTTCTGATTTCAATCTTCATTTCAATGATATTTCCCTGCAAGGATCCCAATACAACCGGAAACCCTCAGAATATGGACAGCATCTCGGCTAATCAGCTAAATTTACTTGGGCTGCAAGGAGAACTGGAGGGGTTATACCTCTTGCTATCTCCAGTCAATTAGATGAAACAGTCCATTCCCCGATAAACGGACCAACTACTCCTTTGTAGGTATTAGCTGAATATCGACTCATGCGGATAGAATTAGAAAAAACAGAGAATTGCAGACAATTCTCTTCAAAAAAGAGAACAACCTTGTTGGGTATGTCTGAAGCAATTTCAATAAAATATTCGCCGACGTTGAGGGTATATCCCGGCAAAATCATGGAAACTGTTTTTTCACCCTGAACAATATCAGTTAATATTTTGTTGGAATGTATAACAGTCAAACCATCAGATCTGGTGATTTTTAAGCTGACCCCAACCTCTGGCATTTCTTTCTCGATTGAGAGTCGAAGCTCGACAACAATGGGGCAATTTATACCTGCCCTTTCCGTCACCTTACCTTCCTGAAGTATTCGGGCGGTTAAAAGCTTTACACCGCTTCCTCCTCCCGGAGCAGTCTCCTCCGTCCAGTTTCTTACAGCCGCCCCTGAAGGTGAATTACTGTTATAATAGTTGGAAATTACAACTGATGGTACACCAGTATCCGATATAGAACCATTTGCTAAACAGACACACTGTTTACAAAGATTATTAACAGCACCCATATTATGACTGACAAAGAGAACGGTACGGCCGGTTTTTGCGACCTGCCCCATTTTGCCCAGACATTTTCTTTGAAACTCCACATCGCCAACTGCCAGCACTTCGTCAACAACCAGGATCTCAGGTTCCAGATGTGCAGCTACAGCAAAGGCCAGCCTGACATACATACCTGACGAATAGCGTTTCACCGGGGTATCAATAAAATCCTCAATTCCGGCGAAATCTACTATCTCATCAAACTTTGACCGTATCTCGTGTTTGGACATTCCGAGAATAGCCCCGTTCATGAAAATGTTTTCTCCGCCGGTCAGTTCCGGATGAAAGCCCGTGCCTACCTCAAGAAGACTGGCTATCCGGCCTTTCACCTTGACACACCCCTGTGTCGGGGCAGTGACTCTCGATAATATTTTCAGAAGAGTAGATTTTCCCGCCCCATTTTTACCTATAATACCGAGGACATCTCCCTGCTCAATGGTCAGGTTAATATCGCGAAGCGCCCAAAAACAATCCCCTACTATCTGCTGCTGAATGCCGGCAAATCCCAGCTTACTGTTGGGGTCTTCTTTATTCCTGAGCCGGGCCCACCAGGACTGGAGGTCACGAGTCAGTGTGCCATGCCCGATAACACCAAGACGATATTCCTTGCTGAGATTCTCAATTTCTATGACATTCATGATGTTGTACGTTGTTTTGTTTAGGAATCAGAAAACTCACTATATTGTATCCATGAAGGTTCTCTCAATACGGCTGAACAGAATGATTCCGGCAAATAAAATTATCAGCGTAACACCCCAACTCACGACAATATAACTCCACTGGATAGCACCTGATCCTAAAAATGCATAGCGAAAGCTTTCTACGATAGCCGCCATAGGATTGAGGACATACCAAGGTCGGAGCCAGTCGGGAACCATGCTCAGCGGATACACAATAGGGGTCGCATACATCCATAGTTGGATAACAAAGCCGATGACAAACCGTAGATCCTTATATTTCGTTGTCATCGAAGAAACGAGAACGCCCACGCCAAAACCAAGGATTGCCATCTGAAAAATCAGGACAGGAACAGCCATAATCCACCACTTAGGTGCGATGGGTACCCCCTGGTACATAAAATAAAAATAGAAACAAAGGAAAAGAACAAATTGAATAGCTAATTGCAACAACCCGAAGATAACGATGGCAAGGGGTATCGTGAGCCTCGGAAAATAGACCTTTCCAAATAACATTTTATTGGCGTTGAACGTATCTGAGGTACCTCCCAGACAGGCTGCAAAATATGCCCACGTCACATTTCCCGTCATGTAAAACAAGAAGGGTGGAATATTGTCAGTCGGAATTTTGGCGACCTTTCCAAAGATGATCGTAAATACAATAGTTGTAAAAAGCGGTTGAATGATATACCAGAGCGGACCGAGGATTGTCTGTTTGTAAAATGTTACAAAATCCCGCTTGACAAACATACCTATCAAGTCACGATAATACCAGAGTTCACGAAGGTTTATATCAAACCAGCCAGTCTTGGGTTTGATTACCATATCCCATTCTTGCTTACACATCACTTAACACCTGTTATTTTCGGGCATACTCACATTTTCTCTGTTGCTTTTGCCAGCAAGCGTACCAATGGGTTGCCAAGTACTCCATTGAGCCGTTTCTGTAACTTGCTAGCTCTGCTGATTCGCTGTCGTAAAAACTCGATTTCCGACGAATTTTCTCTCCCCGTTTCGTCCAGCAAGTTTTCGGTAATCTCCAACTGATCTCCAAATTCGTTCACTTTTTGTCGGACGAGGGAGAACAACCCCTCCTGAAGGGCATGTCCTATGTTCTCGGCACTGCGATAATATTTTTTTCGCTCACCTTTGAGCCACACTCTCTGCACAAGACCTAACTGCTCTAATTGACGGGCAGCAACACTGACAGATGCCTTACTCAAACCAAGGTCCTTTTCGAGCTCATCAAGCGGGCATGCTGCCGGCTGCAGATAGAGGTAAACCAAAATCTGGCCAACAATGCGCCCCAGACCAAGGTCCTGAGAGGCTCGGCCTCCGGTTTCAACGAGACGCATTCGGGCGGTTGTTATATCTTCATGCGCTTTCATTTTTTTCAATTTTTAGAAATTTTCAAAAACTCAGAACTTTGGAACATGTTTCCGGTTAAGATGCAATACTTTTTTAGGCATTAGCGCGGCGAATTTCATGCTTCAGGACTCCAGAGAGACGATGCCATGCAAGACCTGAATGGTTTGTTTTGCAGATTTCGACCAACTGAACGACGACGACCACACTCTGGCCTTTTCGATTCTCACCTTCATTTCTGACGAATCGATGGATAAAGCCTCTATGATAGCACCGGCTATCGCTTCAGCGCTGTTCCCTTTTGCATAGATCGCGAAATCCCCGCCAACTTCAGGAATAGACGCGTTGTGAGTTGCTATAACCGGTGTACCGGTAATCATTGCTTCAAGCACTGGCAGACCAAAACCTTCATACAGCGAGGGTAATACAAAAAGATCTGCTCTTTGATACATCACCTGTAAATCAGAATAACTCAGGTTACTCATGCGATGAACCCTTGAGGTGACTGACAGGTTGTCAAGACTCCGTTGGACCTGATCCTCCCCCCTGCGAGCCCTGCCGACGAGAACCAGATGATGTGGTATTCGATTCGAGATGCTCCCAAATGCTTCAACGAGAAGATGGACCTGTTTGTGCGGGTACGTGTGCGCAACACAGAGAATATATGGTGCCTCATCCGGTATACCTTTCAGGCAATCAATATGGACGTCATGCACTCTGCCAAACGCAGGATCTACACCCTCATGAATTGCCACAACCTTAGGCTCGGGAGCAAAACCGAAGCGCACAACCTCATCCCTTGAGAATTGTGAAACGGTAATGATTCGGTCACATACCCGGCACGCATTTTTAACCAGGAAATCAAGAGTAATCCGTTCAAAAAAACTTAAATCATCAGGATGTGTCTTGTACTGTAAATCATGGATAGTCACTGCCTGTGGGCAGCCGCAGAGCAATGGAGCAGTGTACCCGGGTGACCAGAGGACATCAAGATCATTTTTCCATACAAACCAGGGAAGCGCGACCTGTTCAAAGACTATCCTCATTGGCCGAACTGCGGCCCTGAAGGGCAATTTTACAAATTCAATACCCGGGTGACCAGGAAGGTATTGCCTTAAGATCCCGTCATTATCTTTCGTTGTGAACAATACGAAAATATCCCCCGTATTCCCTGAAACCATGCTTTTAAGCATTTCGCGAAAATACACTTCAGTTCCACCGACATCACCGGGGACTAAAAACAAGGTATTGATCCCAATTCTCATCCTTGCGACCCATTCTTGTTAATGCCTGGAACTGATTGATCGTGCTGTCGACATAGCTGAATAAATACCTACAATTCCCCAGCGTACGAGAAAATGTAACAATGTTTGAATACTCAAAGTCCCAGCATCCCTCCTGGCAGCCTCATATTCCTCCTTGAACTGGATACCGAAATTGCCTCCACTGATTGATTGCTCATACCAGCGAAAAGCTGCCAGCGGGTCCCCTGCAATTCTTTTTGCCGATCCATGATGCCACAACCTGAGAATATACTCGTAATCCCAGGCCGCAACCATGTCCTCTCTTAGTAACCCAGTCTTTCTTACAGCATCCACAGAAAAAAAGAGAGACGGTTGGGATATGTAATTGATACTTTGGTAGACAAACTGGCTCGACAGCGGATAGAAAATTTCTTTAAACCTGCTGATGCTACTTCTTATTTCCGTGCCATATTCATTTACGATGAGGCACCCTCCGAACAACATTGAATATCCATTGCGATTTGCCGCAGCCTGCTCAACACGTAAAAGTGTGCCAGGGTAATATAAATCATCTGCGTTGAGCCACGATACGATATCTCCAGACGCAAGGCAAAGCCCCTTGTTTATAGCATGAGCAGGCCCATTGTCCTGCTCAATGATACAATGGCTGAATTCACTCGAATAGGATTTTAGGATTTCTATGGACCCATCAGTGCTGCCACCATCAACTATAATGTACTCTAGTTCAACATCTTTTTTTTGTTCAAGTACACTGTTAATTGTTTGCTCTAAAAAGCGGGAACCATTGTAATTTGGAGTGATTACAGAAAATTTCATTATTTCTTTTCTTAAACGACTTGTCCTGGTTTGTTTCCATTCCCCCTTATACATGCAAAGGAGCTGTTAATTCATCTCGGTTAAAACTATATGCTCTTAACGTTTGTTTTATTTTTCTCTCTAACTATTTTGAGGGCTCCAAATGGATACTTTTGGCGTTTGTGGGGTTAAACATACAAAGACTCACCGGTAAAGTGATAGTGCTCTCAACTTCCACCGTATTAGAATAGGTAATTTTCCATTTCCAACAGACAGACATCCAACGATAAAAAATATCCTAATTAGAGATTTTATCAGAGGTAATAGTCAATGTATTGTCAGTTACCGATACCAGCACATTACCGTCAATACCGTTTACATATACAGGAATATTCTCTTTCAAAAACCAATTTCTTATCCGTTTGCTTCGCTCACTCAACCACAGATGTTCAGGGGCAGGTACCAAAGCATGCTGAGGATTAACGCTCTTGAAAAAACTATTTGGTGCTGTACTTTCAGCCCCATGGTGAGGAACTTTTAATATATCGGCGGTGATATCTGTTGAGGATTCTGCAAGGTATGAGCCGATTTTACGATTTAAATCGCCAGTGAATAAAAATTTAAACTCATCATGGTGCAGCATCATAATCAGCGAAAGGTCATTTATGTCGGTCTTCCCAACGGGCGTATTTACGCCATCAAATGCATAAAGGAGATCTATCCAGGTGCGGGGCCCCAAATCGTATCTTTGCCCAGCTTCGGCGGTCCTGATCGAGATGCCCTTGTCGCTTATTTTTTTGTGCATAGTTATAACATCGTTATAATTGCAGCCCCAGGGGATTTCCTGATCACAGACGGCCTTATCGGGGATGTTAAAATAGATTTCTTTTATTTTAATAGAATTCTGCAGTAAGTTATCCAGCCCGCCGTAGTGATCAATATGCGGGTGAGTAATGAATATGGTATCAAGCTCCTCAATTGATTTTTCTTTCAGGAAGGGAAGGAGTGAATCTTGAGCTGTATCTCGATGACCGGCGTCTATTAATATCGTCTTGCCGTTTTTAACTCTTACGAGATGTGCATCCGCTTGCTGCGCAGAATAATTGACGTCAATCATAGTCCACTCAACATCTGGATGTCCTGCGGTTCTATAATACACCGAGAAGATGAGGACACAGCCTAAAGTTATGAGTGCAACCAAGATTGTTTTAGACATATTTTTCTAGGCTGAGACTGAAAATTGAAGGATTACCTGAACAGTTTATCAGGAAAACAGATCAAGGTTCATCTTAATCATCGTTCAAAAAACTTGCTTGAAATCTAAACAATGCCAGGAATGCAAACGCTTTCTTATTTTATTTGCGTCCCAATCCTCTATTGATTGTCAGCCGCTGGTACTACTATTGATTTATCGGAAAGTTCATATCCTTGCTGGCCTCCCTGCTTGATAAGCAAACCTATCCGGTGAGAACCCGGCTTGAGTTCACTTATCCTTATCGTTGCCAGAAAACCTGTGTTTTCGAGCAGCACAGATTTAAAGCGTTTGCCGACGTCCCAGCGGAAAAGAAGAGATGTGTTATAGATAGCTGTTTCCTGGTCAGACTGAAGGACAACTGAGACAATGGATTCGTCAGGTTGGCCTTTAAGAATCGCCCACCCTCGAATAAACAGATACGTTGAACCCATATCTACCTTTTCCAGATTAAATAGGGCAGGGTGTTCACCTGCTAACGGCAGGTCTTGTCTTTTCGAGATACGTTTTGTATCGAGGTCAAAACGAATGAAAATGTTCCGGTCTCTCGGGAAACCAAGAGGCAAATCAACAGGAACCAAAGCGTATTTTTTATCCATACCAGAACTAAAAAATTGGCGCATAGCGATAGAAACGCGGCGATGGGTATAGGCATAATATCCATATATTCCCCGCGCCAGTGTCGCCATATCTCCGCGCAAATAAAGCATCACACGCTCTCTCTTTTGTTCTCCAGTTTCTTTCGCAATTATCTGTTTGAGGTATTCGAATGTCTCAGCAGAATACTGCACCCCCACCCGTTCCTTAATAAAAGAATTATTGAGTGAGCGAACATTGTTATACAGCGTCTTGTTGAAGTAGAACTGAGAACCCAAATAGGTCATGAGCAGGGTAGTGGTCAAGCCTATGAACATTGAGACTTTTGCATATTCCAATTGACGGGCAATCTTGAAAAAGATAAGCGGTAAAAACAGGAACCATGGGCTGGCATAAAAAAACCGCCAGACAATATTTTGATGGAGCAACACCCCTGTCAGACCGGCAAACCATTTATTCGTAGGTATCAGAAAAAAAATGACGAGCGCAACAGATATCACAGAGACGATGCCGGCTGGACTTTTCCTGAAAACGAGCAGAGAGATCAACCAATACCCTGCAGCAGCAAACAGGGATACCATTGCTAACTCACTCAATGTGCTCTGCAGCCGGTTTTCACCACCTCCCACAATTTTTTCGCCGGTATCAGAAATGTGCTCAACGAGTGACAGAAGTCCATCACTTAGTGTCACACCATGGAAAAAAGGCAAATGCAGATATGAGGCAATAGAATAGAGAACTGATGGTACCAGGATGAGAATCAGAATGCCGAAAATAAATTTTTTAACCAGCGAAAAATGAGGGGATAAAAACAAACTCAGGATGAGAAAAATAAGGTAATACACAGCCTCTGACGGGTGAAAGAACGCAATTGTCAGAAAACCGAAAACAATAAGAACGCAATAGGTAGGTTTTTGGGCAGGTCTCAGATCATTATTGAAAAAGAGATTCAGCGTGAACCCTGTAATCAGCCAGAACAGCGGTATTGTTGCCCCCTGATATGTTACGGAGTACCACATGATCCAGGCCTGTTGATAATCTACCGAATAGGTACCATTGCCGACAAGCCAGAAGAGCGTCGCAAAGCAAGAAGCTAAAAAGACATGGCCCGCCTGAGCTTTCTTATCACAGAGCCTGATAACCGTATAGGAGAAGTAGCCAAGACAGGTCAGTGCAAAAATAAACTGGGCGTAGTGAATAATCGAGGCCCAGAGAAGCGTATCTGAAATATTTATAAAAGAGAATAAAGTTGCCCATGTCCAGTGCCATGAACAAAAAGAGCTTTTACTTTCGGGCCAGTAGAGAAAGCAGCTGCCGGTATCAAAAATTGACCTGATTTTTATGAGATGTTCCCATGGGTCATAGGGGATTCTCAAGAAGGGATGGGTGGCAAATACAAAAAGAAGGGCGAAAAGCAGAATGAGAATTATCCATACTCCATTTTTAAACCTAGTTGTATTCATTCTACTTTATGGCCCCAAAAAACCACAATATTTCAACAGTTTAACAAGTCTGACACTTAAATGGTCCTCTTTCCTGCATGTTCTATACAGGCATACCTGCTGTTCAAAACGGTTTAGCGTATCGGTTTTTTGTAAAATATGCTCATGAAAATATCTGGTGATGATTGCATCAGATGAAGACAGATCATCCCCGGTATAATAGACCTGAATTGATATTTGCTTTGTATCCTGAAGGATTACTGACAATAATGGTGGTTAATTTACCTCAGAGTTCATATAGTAATCTACTGATATTTATCCCTTTTCCAACTTTATTCTCAACCGTGGGGAGGCCGCCTTGACACTCTGTCTTTCTGTAGTTAAACTACATAATTTTATTGCCATTTTGTAAGATTAGTATAGATGATGACCAGCGTTTGTACGCAGCGCGTACTGTGCTTGTTGCACTAATTTATTTCGTACATTATTGATTTATATTTCCTGTGATTACGGCCTTGAACTATAGAAACTCCATTTCACCTTACTGTCGCGGGTTGTTCCTGCCAGAGACACGCTGATGTTTAGATTTTTTCTGTCATTTATCCAGGTGCTGATTGAGCAGCGGTTTCTCATCCGGGATATGTCCAAACGACAGATTGCATCAAGATATGTTGGTTCATCGCTTGGCATACTCTGGATGATTATCCATCCCCTTGTTCTTATTACCGTTTTCTGGTTTGTCTTCAGTTTCGGCTTCAGGGTCACTCCAACCAATGATGTTCCCTTTGTCGTCTGGCTCACCGCAGGCCTGGCCCCATGGTATTTCTTTTCCCAGATAATCCCGACGGCGACGGGGACTATTGTCGCCCACTCAAATCTTGTAAAGAAAACGCTTTTCCCCTCCGAGATACTGCCGATCGTCAACATTATATCGAGCCTGGTGTCACACCTGGTTTTTTTAATTTTGCTCATCATCCTCATTCTTCTCCAGCAGCTGGGGTTTTCTTTTTACATACTGCAGTTTCTCTACTACCTTTTCTGCCTTTGCTTGTTCATGGTGGGGATTGGCTGGATTGTGTCAGCACTCAATGTCTTTTTCCGAGATATCGGCCCAATCATTGGACTGGTTGTTCAGGTAGGATTCTGGGCGACGCCGATTTTCTGGAATATTGAAATGATGCCCCACAATGTGCAGATAATTCTCAAACTCAACCCCATGTATTACATCGTGCAGGGGTATCGTAATTCTTTTGTCTACCATGTCGGTTTTTGGGAGACACCGTACCTCACGGTGTATTTCTGGTCTGTAACGGTCTTGCTTCTTGGTGTCGGAATTACCATTTTCCAGAGACTTAAACCACAATTTGCCGATGTGCTCTGATACTCATGTCCGCTGCTAAAATACCACAGGAACCGACCCCGGTAAAACCGGCATCCTCCCTGCAAACCGGCAATCCCGTCATCAGCCTGGAGAATGTCTGCAAAGCATATAAAATATTCGCGCGGCCGCTGTATAGACTTTTCGAGACACTGTTTCCTGGGAATCCTAAAAAATATCACCAGAAAATTCATGTTCTGGACCATATCTCTTTTACGGTGCACCAGGGTCAGACCGTCGGGATCATAGGAAAGAACGGCAGTGGTAAATCCACCCTTCTGCAAATCATTTGCGGAATTCTGCAACCGTCCTCAGGACATGTTGTGGTAAACGGACGTATCTCTGCATTGCTGGAGCTGGGTGCAGGTTTTGACCCCGAATTTACCGGCAGAGAAAACATTTTCCTCAACGGCTCAATACTCGGCGTTAAGCGGGACGAGATGGAGCGTCGCTTTGATGACATAGCAGCATTTGCCGATATCGGCTCATTTATCGACCAGCCAGTCAAGACATACTCGAGCGGAATGTATGTGCGACTCGCTTTTGCTGTGGCAATTAATGTTGACCCGACCATTCTCATCGTTGACGAAGCATTGTCTGTCGGAGATACCGCCTTTCAAGCCAAATGTTTTGCAAAATTCCGGGAATTTCAGAAAAAGGGTGTAACCATTTTGTTTGTGACTCATTCCGTCGATCTAGTAACACGTTACTGCAACTATGCACTATTGCTTGAACAGGGAAAAATTATAAAGACCGGTTTCCCCAAAGAGGTGGTTGATGAATACAACCGCAGGATCGTGAATTGTTCTGAAACTGAAAATATCGACCCGAAAATCACCTCTGAATTCACCAAGATGACGACTGAAACCGGTAAAAATTTCGCCCCGCCCGATACCGAAGATAATGCTTCTGAAAATCTGGTCACCGCCCACATGAAAAAGAGTGAACTGGCATACCAGCTAAACCCAAACGAGAATCGTTATGGCGATGGCAAGGCAGAAATTATCGAAATCGGAATTGACTCGCTCAGCGATGAGGCAAAATACTCGTTCATTCATGGAGAACCCTATCGTTTCTGGTTTAAAACCCGGTTTAACTGTGACCTGGATGACCCCATAACAGCATTTACCATAAAAGACGTAAAAGGCTTCGACCTGACCGGGACAAACACCCTCTTCAAGGATATTTCCATCGGCAAAGTGAAGAAAGGAGATATAATCGTAACCGAATTTGTACAGCGCATGATGCTCAACCCTGGCGGTTATCTCCTGTCTTTTGGTTGCGCTGGTCTGGAAGATGGTGAATATACCGTCTATGATCGCCGTTATGATGTGATAACCTTCGAAGTTGTTTCAGATAAATCCAGCGTGGGTGTGTTTGATCTGGATTCAAGGATCACTGTCAGCCGGATAGAGAGATGATCGCCACTATGTTATCTAAAAGATATACCCTTGGCGCTTCCGGGGTCTGGAGCAAATCTGACGCTCCCGGTACGTTTAACTATTCCGATGGCGATGAAGTAGAAAGTCGAATACTGCACCTGTTGAGCCAGGCTAGGGACCTGAGTCTGGCCTCCGATGAACTGCAGCAGCTGATCACTGACTGGCCGACCGAGTACCATTTTTCCCCCTTACGCTCAAACCTGTTGTCGCCGTTCAAGCTCGATCAATGCAAAAACATTCTCGAGGTCGGATCCGGTTGTGGAGCAATCACCAGATATCTCGGGGAACAGTGCTCAAACTCTGACATTATCGCTCTTGAAGGAAGTTTTCGGCGTGCGGAGATAACCAGGACCCGTTGTCGTGATCTAACAAATGTCACTGTGTGTTGTGATTCATTCGCCGATTTTGAGCATGCTGGACCGTTTGACCTGATCACCCTGATAGGTGTACTCGAGTACAGTCCTTCATTTTTTTCAGGAGATAATCCGTTTCAAGCGGCATTGACACAGGCTCGAAACCTGCTCGCTCCAGACGGTACGCTCGTCATCGCTATCGAAAATCAGCTTGGACTCAAGTACTTTAACGGTTGCGCTGAAGACCATACGGGTACGCCCTTTACCGGCATCAATGACCTGTACCAGCCGGGTACGGTGTGTACCTTTGGGAAAAGAGAGCTTGAGGAACAGATAAAACAAGCCGGCTTTTTGCAGGCTTCATTCGTCTACCCTTTTCCCGACTACAAATTACCTCAACTTTTACTTCGGGAAGCATCGTTCAACTCGGACAAACTGGATCTTGGTTATCTTACCGGTCAATACCGATCACGAGATTATGGAATTGACGGTGAAAGGGTCTTTCATGAAGGCAGGGTATGGAGCCTGCTCGCCAAAAATGGACTGCTCAGGGACCTGGCAAACTCATTCCTGGTATTTGCCTCAATTGAAGGTATCACTGTCGAAGAATTAAGCGATCCATGGCTTGCCTGCAGTTACAGCTGCAGGCGCAAGAAACGATACCTGGTTAAGACCGTCTTTTCAGAAGATAATGGTTCTATGGTTGTAGATAAGGATGTCTGCTACCAGCCTGATAATTCCACCGTGGAAACGGAGCCGGCTCATATCACTCATCATGTCGGCAGAGCAGATTATGTAGAGGGAGTTCCCTATAGCTATAACCTGCCCTTTCTTCTGTCACGGCAAGGTTCACTCCGGGCCTTCATCAACTATCTCACCCCCTGGTTCAACTGGCTTCGGGAGCAGGTCTCGTTAAACAGAGAAAATGGTCAAGATGGTGCTTCGACAATACCAGGACCCTTGTATGACTGTCTGCCATCGAATTTTCTGATAGGCCACGACAAGAAGCTTCACATTATTGACCAGGAATGGGAGCATACCGATGCCCTGGAGCCTGGTTTTCTTCTTTTCAGAGCGCTTTACAGTGAATTTTCACAAAATATTGCTCTTTTTGAACAGTCAGACCTGTTTGATCAGCGTACTGTTTTTGATGTCTCTAAAGCAATTTTTGACCATTTTAACCTGCCCCTGAATGAGACAATTCTTAATAAGTACATCGACGAGGAGATTGACTTTCAACTGCAGGTTGTCGTCTACAATAGTGATAAAAAAGGACTTCGAACCTACCTCATTAACTTTTTCAATGTAGCCAGAACCCAGCGATTCTCTGCAGGCGATCTGCTAGCGAGCAGAGGGGTGCGTAGACACTCCAAGCTGTTAAATCAGAAAGACATGTTAGACCAGGAAGTCACTACATTAAGAGAACGACTGGCTGAATGCAACCAACTCATCTCTTCCATGCACCAGAGTATTTCCTGGCAATTGACCGAACCATTAAGATTTTTCGGTTATCTCCTAAGAGGAGATTTTGATAAGGTCACCTTCTCTGGCAGGAAGGTCAGAGATTCCATAAGATCTATCCCGAGACGACTCAAAGCGAACTCAATTAATAGGCAAATAAGTAGCCTCAACATTGATATAGCCGACTCCGCACCCTATTTCTCTGTTATCATTCCCATCTACGATCGTACCATAGAATTACGGGAAGCAATCAACTCCGTCCTGTCTCAGACTTTTAAAAGTTTTGAGTTGCTGCTTATCTGTGATGGTTCTCCACCAGAAACTGTAGAAGTAGTTCGTTCCTTTGCCGAAAATCCACATGTAAAAACATATTTTTTCCAAAACAATAGTGGAAACCCCTGCCGAGGTAGAAATAAAGGAATCGAACTTTCAAGCGGCAAATTCGTAGCCTTTCTCGACAGCGATGATCTTGCCTTACCCAATCGACTTGAGAGAACGCTCTTCCATATTTTAGAAAAAAAAGTGGATATCGTTGGCGGGGCAATCAAGTATCTGACAGAGAAAGAGGAGTGCAGAGATTTCAAAAATGGCCAGGTCGGCTTCACTTCCGAAGAGTGTACCTATGATCTTCTGCTCGTTGGCAACCGCCTCTCTATCTGCACGGTGGCGGTCAGAAAAAGTTGTCTATCTCAGTATGGGGCTTTTCGCCAGGATATGCGTTACCGGGAAGATCATGAACTGTGGCTCCGCCTGGCCTATAATGGCTGTTCGTTTTATAACTCCCCCGAAGTGTTCGCTCATTACAGAGTGCACGAAAACAATGCTGAATTGTTGTATTTAGAGAATGATCAATACTGGTTTTCTAAAGCACTTGAGCTTCATCGCACGAAATAATTGCAACTCGAACCCTGCCAGGCCTTTCACAAAGATATCAAGTTAAGCTTAATTCTATATTTTCAGTAACTCGGCAAAATATTTGATCGTTGGCTTCAGCCCTTCTTCCAGTTCTATTATGGGCTCCCAGCCGAGTTTGGCTTTTGCGAGCGAAATGTCTGGCTGTCGCTGCCGCGGGTCATCAGATGGTAGTGGTTTAAAAATAATATCTGCTTTTGAATTTGTCATTTTGATAACTTTTTCAGCCAGTTCAAGTATGCTGAACTCGTTGGGATTCCCGGTATTTACCGGGCCGGTAAAAGCATCGGGAGTGTCCATTAACAGGACAAACGCTTCTATCAGGTCGTCAACATAGCAGAAAGAGCGGCTCTGACTCCCGTCTCCGTAAACGGTTATTGGGTCGCCCTTCAATGCCTGAACAATAAAATTGGACACCACACGACCGTCATCCGGATGCATCCGAGGACCGTAGGTGTTGAAAATCCGGGCGATTTTTATCTTCAGATGATGCTGCCGGTGATAGTCAAAAAAGAGGGTCTCTGCACATCGTTTGCCTTCATCATAGCAGGCCCTGATCCCGTTCGGGTTTACATGGCCCCAATACCCTTCTGGTTGAGGATGCACTTCCGGGTCACCGTACACCTCACTGGTGGAAGCCTGGAAAATTTTTGCTTTAATTCGCTTTGCCAGGCCAAGCATATTGATTGCCCCATGTACCGAGGTCTTGGTTGTCTGGACCGGGTCGAACTGGTAGTGAATTGGTGAGGCGGGACAGGCGAGGTTGTAGATCTCATCAACCTCAATATAGAGCGGAAAGGTCACATCGTGGCGAATGATTTCAAACAGCGGGTTTTCAAGCAGATGGATAACATTTTGTTTTGTACCGGTAAAATAGTTGTCGATACAAAGCACTTCATGTCCCTGATCAAGCAGTTTCTCGCATAAATGTGAACCGAGAAATCCTGCTCCGCCTGTTACCGCAATCCGTTTCATCATTGTCCCTGCAACCTCCAGCTACCAGCCTGATCATTTATTCGAATTTGTCCATGGGTAACGTCAAACCCTGAAAAAAGGTGAGAACCATATACCAACACGGGATAAAAAACAATTTATCATCGCAATATGCGTACCAGAAGAGAAACACACATGCAGCCATTACGGCAATACCAGATCCGCTCTTCGGTTGGCGGCCCATGATTCTTCATCGCTGCCGGGAAACAACGGTCGCTCGGATCCGTAGCTGATAGTTTTTATTCGATTGCTGTCCACACCGATATTAACCAGATATTTCTTCACACTGATGGCCCGCAGCTCACCAAGGGCAAGGTTGTAATCAACCGTCCCGCGCTCGTCACAGTTCCCTTCTATCACAAGGTTTGGTGAACTGTTCTCCACCAGGTAAGAACCGCTTTCATTAAGGCGGCCAAGCTGATTGACGTTGATTGCGCTGCTGTCAAAATCAAAATAGACCGGCAGCAGCGGAGCGGTGGAGCGGCCATATTGCCGGCGGTACTCAAGTGATGTGGCATCCGCGGCAAGCGGGTTGATTCCTGTCCTGTCAAGCGACTCCAGATCTCCTGCTGTCAGACTGTCACCAGCTTCCGCAGCGCCGTCTCCAGCGCCCGCAATCAAGTGGCCTTCGGGTTTTAACGACGTGCTGACAACACCCTGGTCGACCTGCTTTTTCGCGCAGCCGGTAGAGATAAAGAACACCACTGCGAGACAGAGTAATGTGCTCATTTTTTTTCCCGTTATCATATGTGTACCCCTATTGAGTATCCTTGATTAACCGGGGGGTCCAGAATATCATCCCTTTTTCCTTGCTCTCTTTTTTCAGTTCTTTCCCGGTCCATTCTTTTGCCTGCTCAAGATACCCGCAGCGCATCGCTTTCAAGGTAATGGTATTCTCCACCTGCAACCGTTCTTCAGGCATTACCTCGATCAGATCAAGCGGGGTTATGCCAAGGTAGATCCACTGGCTCCCGTCCTGCTGGTAAATGACATGTGCCCCCTCGGGCTCGGTATGCACATTGAAGTTTATTGCCTGTTTTGAAGAACAGCCGGAGAGCGCCACAAGAGAGACGGCCGCTGCTGTCAGCAGTAGTTTTCGAATATTTTTCCCCTTCATTGTCCTTACCCTCTCAGTTACCTGATTGTTTTTCAAGTTCAACGGATATGTCTATCGCCTGGTCATCGGCTTCCTGTTTCGTCGTGTGTCTCCTGTTGATCCAGAATGACGTGATACGATCTATATACCCGGGCTTTCTCAATTGTATCGTGACAAACTCGGCGGTATCCCCTTCGCCGCCGAAAGAGACGTTTACCGGCGTCACCCCCAGGTTGCTTTCATCCTTCAGGTTGATGACCTCTGCACCTTCCGGCCTGCTTGAAATTTGTGCTGAACCATATTTTACAGCCGAAGATGAACATCCGACCGCCAGAAGCATCACTGCTCCCAGGATAACCAGCCACTTCATCGCCTTCAGACCTTTCTTTTTTACCATTTCAAACTCCTTTCTGTAATGAATCTGCGCTTTCATACCCGTTGATATAGCATAAATTGACAACTATCGCATTTTTTCCGCGCACCTCTGGTCCAATTCATCCGCTCTACAGCTTGTGTTCACCCGGGTGGATAGCGTCATGCAGATAGGTTCCCTTGCGAATATTGAAAAAAACAAGCTCGGGCAGGCTGTAGAACATCCCCCTTGCCGCCTGCTGGACTGGTTCTGTGCCTTCCGCCGGCAAGGTGACGATTCCTGCAAGCCCGTGGGCCGCTGACCAGAGCAGATTGGCAAACCCGAGAATCGGTCGCGCCCAGATAACATCATCGGTGAAAAAAAGAAAAGGGGAATCTTCCTCTCTGTGCTTATAAAGTGTCGTACTCAGGGTGTTTCCTTCCTGGAACCAGACTGCCGCTGGATTGCTCTGCGCTTCCATCGTTTCAATCTGCACGATCCGTCGGGAGGGATAACGGCTGACCTGCTCAACACGGTACCTGCTTGAGACCCGATAAAAAAAATCATGCGGTACCGCGATCCTGTCGCTGACCGGGTCAATCCAGCCGCCCAGGGATTCCTCCGCCTCTGCCTTCCCGGAAAAGCTGCTGTTGAGAGTTCTCAGCAACTCAGTGACACAGTTACGGTCGATCAGTGCATAGCGATATTTTTCATCAAGAGAGTGCTCCAGCGATGAAAGCTCACGCTCTGTCGAGGCGATGGCCGAATCAGCGGCTTCACCCGCTAAAACCGGCACCGTAATCCGCAGCGTGCCTGTTTTTCCCGGCACCATCATGTCAGGCGACACCCTGACCCCCATGCCTTCCCTGATTGCTCTGCCGATCTCCACCCGCCTGCCGTTGACATTTTCAAGCTGCAGATAGCGGTAATCACCTTCCGCATCGCCTCCAGTTGATTCGCTGTCAAGCAGCAGCGAGCGCTGACGGCTCAGCAGATCAAACAATGCGTTCAGATAGCGCTGCATTTCAGGATCTTGATGATCGAGCTGCTTTTCTACCGCTTCTTCAGGATATGGATCGAGGGTAACAAGGGTTTCTGCTGCCAATGATTCAATAAGCGTATGACAGCGGGCGGTTTCAACAAGGATCGCCTCTCCGGAATCGCTGCGTTCTGAAACCAGAAGATGAGCGAGGACCTGAAGGCGACGGTTTAAAGCGCCTTCCAGATGATTCAGCTCCTGCCGGGAGAGTTTTTCATCCATGCCGACTGCAAGGGCGGAGCCGAGTAGGCCTGTAGCGTTAATTATCGTGTCATATGCTGCCTGCTGCTTTTTGAGATCACCGATTACTCCGATTTTTGCGATCAGCTCGCTGCCGCGCCAGCTGCCCTCATAAATCTCCGCCAAGACACTTTGGAGTTTGACAGTGAGCGCTTCCCGACTCTCCTGCAGATCGTTTTCGCCAAGGAGTGCGGAGATGCGTGTTCGCAGAATCCGTCCGCTCGCAGACTCTTTTCTGCCGGCCTCAAAAGCACCGAGCCCTCGAACAGGAATGTCAAGAGCGCCGGAGCGGAGTCCGGCCAGCATCTCTTTTTGATCAAGCAGGAAGCGGTGACGGAAAAAGTCCCGCTTCTGGGAGACGAGCGCGGCAGTGAAGTGGTCCTTGATCCTTGAAAACACGTGATCCGGGACTGGCAATCCAGCCCCGTAAATGGTTCGGTTCCTCAACCGGTTGTAGACCAGCCGGA
This sequence comes from uncultured Desulfobulbaceae bacterium, assembly GCA_965366875.1. GTDB lineage: Bacteria > Desulfobacterota > Desulfobulbia > Desulfobulbales > Desulfocapsaceae > MADRE3. The sequence continues at coordinate 29,955 of CBDUGK010000029.1, forward strand.
ATGAATCCCAGCCCTCTCTTACCAACAGGAAGCGCTCATCGGGATAAAACTGGTAGTGAAACACGTCGTCATCCAGCCTCAGCCCGACGTGCCCTCCCGCGGCAGCGCCAACATTTGCGTTTACATAGAGAATTTCAAGATGTCCGGCATAGCTGCTGCTGCAGGTAATAAGCAGCAGAATAACCGCCTGCAGGAACCAGTTCATCAGAAACGGGACAATCAGGCCTCCCGAAATCCTTCCAGGATACGATTGCGGTTCTGTTTCAGGACAGGAGTCTGTAAAAAGATAACATGCGCAATGTCCGCCTCGCTGACCCCGCTCTGCCGCAGGCTGTTTCCGATGGCCTCAAAGGTTATCGATTCATGCTCCCAGTCGAAAATGCCATACTGCCTGGCGACATCTGCCAGCTGACGTTCAAAATCGTCGGAATCCTGAGTGTTATCGAGAAAGATCCGGGTAAGTCCCCTGACATCATCCCTGAATCGCTGCAGTGCCGCCTGCACGCTGTTCTTCTCACTACCCGATGAGGTTGAGATGGAAGTGAAAGAATCAAAACTTGCCGATATTGAATCCAGGCTCTGGGAAACGGATTCGGACGACTGATCGACAGAGTAGGAGATGGAACAGCCTGAGCCAGCAAAGAGCAGGAATCCTGACAACAATAGCCCGCCCCGCACCATGCTTTTAATCATAATGTAATTTCCCTCAGATCAGTGCCTCGTCAGTTTCTTGTTGACGAGACTCTCCATACACCTTAATTTTAACTGCTTTCAGGTGTATCCTGAAAGAAAAGAATATGCAACTGTTGATCATCCTCTACTGCTGTTCGCCCTGGCCGGCTCACTTTTAGGCGTCGTTATGCATACCATCAGCAACATCATACGCGTATCACTGCCGGCTCTTTTTGCAGCCGTTCTGTTTTCCTCCTGTGCCTCGATTATTTCCGGAACCATAATAAACCCTGCAGTGAGCAACCTGCAGAAACAATCTGACATCGATCTGGTGTGCGAGGGCGCTGCCTCCTATCTGCTGATGATAGACTCGCTGATAGAATCAAATCCCGAAAACAGGGCCATCCTTTTAAATGGTGCACAGGCTTACAGCGGCTCCACAGCTGCCCTGGTTTCATGTAACGCTGCTCCGGCGCGGATCGCGGCGATAAGCGCAAAAGCGAGGCTCTACGGAAAACGACTGCTCTCGCAGTTTCTGCCGATCGAAGACGGTTCCAGCGGCGAAACGCTTGACGCTGCTCTTGGAGCTCTTTCAGCAGCTGATGCCCGTTATCTTTTCTGGGGAGCGTTCGGCTGGCTGAGCTGGGTTCAGCAGCAGCAGGGTTCACCGGCATCCATGGCTGATCTTGTGGTTATTGAAAAAATCATGAAACGACTTCTTGAACTTGACGAGACCATAGAAAACGGCAGCCCGCATCTCTTCTTTGCAGCGCTTTACGGGGCAAAACCGGCAATGATCGGGGGGGATCCCGCCCGGAGCCGCAACCATTTTGAACGGGCGCTCGAGATATCAGCCCGTTCCTCTCTTATCGTCCAGACAACATTTGCCGAGACCTACTGCCGCATGGTCTTTGATCAGGCGCTGCATGACGCCTTATTGCATGAAGTCCTTGATTTTACCCTGGACCAGAAACCGTCACAAAGACTCGTCAATCAGATCGCAAAGCGCAGAGCACGGCAGCTGCTCGATGAAAAATTCTTCGAATAACCGGCCTGACATATCACCACTTTGCAGGCAACATCTCAGAACAGCAATATAAAGCCACCTATAGCGCAATGGCTTCCTGATGAATACCGTAGAGAAAATAATTATCATGTCGGAGTCTTGAGATGAATCAAAAAATATCGCTGCTGATCGTTTTCGCCCTTGCTCTGTTTTTCTCTGTTCAGCAGAGCCCCGCAAGCCCCCTCCACACCTTTAAAATCGCAAGTCTTGCACCCGAAGGGTCTGTCTGGGTCAATTCTTTCAAGCAATTTGCCGAGGAAGTCAGCAGCGGGACAAATGGTGAGATAGCGTTTCGAATATACCCGGGCGGTGTGATGGGTGACGACCGTGCCATGTATCGAAAAATGAGAGTCGGTCAGCTTCACGGCGGCGGCTTCACGATGACCGGCATTGCTGAAATCGTATCTGATTTCAGGGTCATGGCAATTCCTTTCCTGTTTCGCTCCTACGAGGAAGTTGACCAGGTCAGCGCCAGCCTGCTGCCTTTGTTCAAACAACGCTTTTCTGAACAGGGTCTGCAGTTGCTGGCCATGACCGAGGTAGGTTTTATCTATACATTCTCAACCCGGCCGCAAGCCAGTATTTCGGATCTCCAGCAGTCGAAAGTCTGGGCCCCTCCCGAGGACCCTCTGACGGCAGCATTCCTGGGTGAGCTGCAGATCAGCCCGATCACACTGTCGATCCCGGACGTACTCTCTTCACTGCAGACAGGTCTTATCGACACCGCATTCAACTCGCTCTACGGGTCAATTGTCCTCCAGTGGTACACCAAGGCGAACCATGTCACCGATCAGCCTTTCGGTTATGCCTATGGCGCCTTTATCATGAGTGACCGTGCCATGGCGGTTCTTTCCGAAGAACACCTCGATATCATCCAAAAAGCGGCAGACAAATACTTCCCCGAGTTGATACTGAAAACCAGGGAATCCAACCGTGAATCCCGTGATGTTCTTTCAAAACAGGGCGTCATTTTTACAAATACAACGGATGAGATCATCACAACTCTTGAAGAACACAGGGATAACGCCATTGCCAAGGTGAGGGGTAAATCATTTTCCGAAGAGACCTATCAGACACTTCAATCAGCGCTTCAGCAGCACCGCGCCAGAGGAAACTGATGTGAGCACTGAACAGAGCCGCTGGTCCTCAAGACTGAATGCAATCACGACCCGTATCGAGATGGTTGAACAGGGGCTTGTAACCCTGATACTTATCCTCATCATATTTTTAGCGCCCCTGCAGATCGGGATTCGCTGGTTTGGCTCCGGGGGGCTGCCGTGGATCGATCCGCTGCTGAAATATTGCGTATTATGGGGAGGGTTCCTTGGTGCGGTTCTGGCAACGTCGCGCTCCCAGCACATCTCTCTTGATGTCGTCGACTACCTGATACCGGAAAAACTAAAACCGGGACTGAAACTGTTTACACTCTGTTTTTCTGCCATTGTTACGGCCCTTCTGTTCCAAGCCGCACTGCTCTTTTTGAAAAGTGAAATGGAATTCGGAGGCAACAGCCTCTTTGGCCTGCCATTCTGGACCTGGTACCTGGTATTTCCTCTTTCCTTCGGCATGATGTCCCTTCACTTTATCCTCGCGGCACTGCTGACAGCCTCGGGAAAAGAGCCGGCAGCCGCGCAGCAAACATCGCCTGAGAACCGCTGAACCATGGCCAAGATTGCAATCCTGCTGCTGGCGCTGGTCGGCACCCCGCTTTTCATTGTCATCTCCGCGCTTGCCCTGTTATCCTTTCACGGGGTTGGCATCGACCCGTCGGTGGTGATCATCGAGATGACGCGCCTTGCCGATACCCCGCTGCTGATCTCCCTGCCGTTGTTCATTTTTGCAGGAACCCTGCTATCGGAAAGCGGCACGCCAACACGGATACTGAAGCTGTCCCAACTGTTGCTTGGCTGGCTGCCGGGAGGGCTGGCCGTCATGTCGCTTTCGGTCTGTGCCGTCTTTACCGCCTTTACCGGAGCTTCCGGGGTGACCATATTTGCACTCGGCGGCATTCTGCTGCCGGCACTCATCAAAGACGGCTACTCCGAGCGTTTTTCAATGGGGCTGATCACCTCATCCGGCAGCCTCGGCCTGCTCTTTCCCCCAAGTCTGCCGCTGATTCTCTATGGGGTCGTTGCCGAAGCCAGGATAGACCACCTCTTTCTGGCTGGGCTGATTCCCGGTTTTCTCATGTTGCTGATGCTCTCCGCCTATGGCATTAAATCGGGCCTGGGAACTGCCCGGGAAGAGAAAAAAACGCTAGCCGACATCCGCGCCATAATAAAAGAAACCATCTGGGAGATACCATTGCCCTTTATCATCATCATCGGCATCTATGGCGGTTTCCTCGTGGTTGGCGAAGCGGCTGCGGTAACCGCGCTTTATGTCATCGTGGTCGAGGTTTTTATCTACCGGGATGTCAAACTGTCACAGCTCCCTGGAATAATGGGCCGCTCGATGGTGCTTTTTGGGGGTATTTTAATCATTCTTGCCGCTTCAATGGCCTCGACCAACTATTTCATCGATCAGCAGATACCATCGAAACTGTTTGATATCATAAAAACCTACATAGACAGCAAATACACGTTCCTGATCCTGCTGAATGTCTTTCTGCTGATTGTCGGTGCATTTCTTGATATTTTCTCAGCCCTTGTCCTGATCGTTCCGCTCATTCTGCCGATCGCAATTGGATATGAGGTCAATCCGATCCATCTCGGCATCATATTCCTGACCAATTTACAGATCGGCTACTGCACACCGCCGGTCGGACTCAATCTCTTCCTCGCATCATACCGTTTCGAACGACCGATTCTTGAACTCTACCGGGCCTCCCTGCCCTTTCTCGGGCTGCTGGTAATCACCCTGGCGCTCATCACCTATTTTCCCTGGCTGAGCCTGGTGCTGATCGACTGGCTGGGCTGATCCTATTTCCCGCTGCCGCTGCCGAATTCATGAATATGTTTGTTTTTTGTCCTGATGTACCCCGCCGCGGATGCTTTTATACCTTCCAGCTCCTGCTCGGTCAGTGGTCTGACGACTCTGGCAGGGCTGCCCATGATCATGGAGCCTGCAGGAAACAGTTTGCGGGGGGTGACAATGCTTCCGGCAGCAACGATACAATCATTTTCGACAACCGCCCCATCAAGGACAATCGCGCCAATCCCGATAAGCACGTCATCGCCGACCGTGCAGGCGTGAACAACGGCATTGTGCCCGACGGTTACGCCGCTGCCGATCCTCAGTGACAGTTGGTCTGTTACATGAAGCGTGCAGTTGTCCTGGATATTGGTTCCTGAGCCAATCGTTATGGAATTGACATCGCCGCGCACCACTGAATTATAAAACACGCAGCTGTCCGCACCGATAGACACATCGCCAATGACGAAACTGCCGGGTGCAATAAACACCTCTTCGCCCAACTGCGGTTTTTTACCCCGATACGATAGCATGACACACACCTTAAAAATTTGTATTGACAGAACTGCTGGATCGGCTCATTTTGACAGACAAATCAATTCTCTCAAGGAGCCTTCACCATGGCCTATATTTTTTTCCTCTGCGGAGCAATCCTGGCCGCGCTTTCAGTTGCGATGGGAGCCTATGGCGCCCACTCCGACATCTTTGATGAAGTGCAGACGCTGTGGATCGACAAAGCTGTCCGCTACCAGATGTTTCATGCGCTCGCCCTGCTCGTCACCGCACTCGCCATGGCCAACAAGCGAAAATTCCAGATGCACCTGATGGGTGCAGGAATCTGTTTTCTGGCGGGCACCATACTTTTTTCCGGCAGCCTCTACGCCATGGCCTTCACTCCGTTCGATGCCGGTTATATCACACCGGCCGGCGGCTTTCTCTTTATTTTCGGCTGGATACTCCTTGCCATCGCAGGACCTGGAACGGGAAGCAGCCGACGGTAAGTGAGCAGTCAGCTCAGCAGCTCCGGAGTGAGAACACCAACATACGGCACATTCCGATATTTTTGCGAATAGTCGAGACCATACCCGCAGACAAACTCATCGGGGATTTCCCTGCCGCAGAAATCGATCGGCACGTCGATCACCCGCCGTGACGGTTTGCTCAGAAACGTACATATTTTCAGTGATCTGGGATGACGATTCCTGATCAGGTGCAGGACCTTGTTAAAGGTGTTACCGGTATCGATAATGTCCTCAACCATCAGTACATCCATGCCCTCGATCGATTGATCAAGATCCATTACGATCTTGACGTCCCCGGTGCTGACGGTGCCATCCCCGTAACTCGAAACCGTCATGAAATCAACAATCAGCGGAAGCCTGATATGTCTGACCAGGTCTGCCATGAAAATAAAGGAGCCGCGCAGCAGCCCGACAACAATAAGGTTCACCTGCTTCTGGCTTTCATAGTAGCGCGTTATCTCTTCACCGAGGCCGGCAACGATTGAGTGGATCTCTTCCTCCGTCACCAGAACCTTTTCTATCCCACGTTCCATGTCACTATCCTCTTGTTCTCCTGGGCCTTCCCAGTGCCGAAAGCCTTTTGGCAACAATAGCGGTATAGAAAATTTTATCTCCGCTGTCCACAACTACTTCTTCCGCTTCAGACGCCAGAACAGCCCCGACAACACCCAGTCGGCTTCCCTCAGTGTCTCGAGCGGGTAAAAACTGCCACGCCAGACAACGCCGCCGGAGTGTTGAACCTCAAAGTACGCTTTGATAATGATAAAGAGCGAAATAAAAGGCGTAATCAGCAGAAAAATGATCGAAACAGGCGGCAGAGAGATGCGTAACATACCGCCGCCTATTCCCGCAACCCTGATCAGGACGGCGGCAATAAAAAACAACTGCTCTGTACCCCGGGCAAAGACAGCGCCTGCCATCGGCACCACCGTCAGGACCGCAATAATTGCCGCTCCGAGAAAAACATAGCCCGGGCGGTAGGAAAAAAAGGCATAGACATTTTTCATCAGGCCGGAAATCATTTCCGCCACAGAGCGGTACCAGGGCAGGCTCACCAGCGATTCCGCCAGCATGCATTCCTGGCGAAAGCCTCCTTGCTTGACGAGTTTCCCCAGATAAATGTCATCGACAATCTGCAGCCTGATCTTCCGGTGTTCCCCGATGGACCGGTACACCGATGTTCTGACCAGGTTGAAGGCGCCGACACCGATAAAATGGTTGCTGTCAGCCTTTTTCACCTTCCATGGCTTGACCAGGTAAAAAAGTCCGGCGCCAATTTCTGCAATCAGGGCGTTGAGCAGCAGGCCCGGGCTGCTGTTCTTGAACAGCAGGGTCAAATGATCGAGCCGCCGCCGCTCCATGGCCTCGACAGCGCGTGAAATCGTCGTTTTTTCAAGGCAGACATCGGCATCAATAAAGAGCAGATACTGACCCTCGGCTCTGCCGGCTCCCTGCTGCAGTGCATGTGGTTTTCCCAGCCAGCCTCCGGGCAGCTCACTGATCCGGATCAGCCTGATGGCAGGAAAATCACGCCGCATCGATTCAACGATTTCTGCCGTACGATCCACCGAACGGTCATCGACGACAATGATTTCAACATGTGCATAATCGAGATGACAGAGTGAACGTAATGATTTTTCAATCGACTCTGCTTCATTGCATGCCGGGACGATGATCGAAACCAGCGGCTGATCCCGGCTGACCCGAGGATCTATGCGGTCAAGAGATTCAAGCTGCTCGTATCCCCAGGCGATCTGAATAAAAACAGCCAGCATGGCCAGGCAGACAATAACAGAGAGAAAGAGGAGCATTTCACACCGGGGTTTTCACTGCACGGAACACATTTTTTCTCAACATTACACCTTTGTAATGTTCAGGCAAGGTTACTGCAATCTTCATGAATTATCGTCTATCAAGTATTAAACGGCAACCCTCACCACCTTATCGTATTTGCCCTCAAGGAGCCACCATGTTCAACAAAAATTCAGCAGAAGATTCCCTGCAGCCGCTTTCGCCTGCGCAGCACAGCACCTATAGAGATATCCAGACGATTACCTCGCATGTTGCTGCAGGGTCCTCCTGGATTCCGGAACTGAGGGATGTCCTGAAGAAGGTCGTTATCGGACAGGACCACCTGCTCGACAGTCTTTTTATCAGCCTGCTTACCGGTGGCCACATACTGCTCGAAGGGTTGCCCGGACTTGCCAAAACACTTGCCGTCAAGACGCTGGCCCAGGCCATCGATGCGGACTTCAGGAGGATTCAGTTCACCCCGGATATGCTGCCTGCTGACATTATTGGAACAGAACTCTATAATCCCCGGGACACCACGTTTGAAGTAAAAAAAGGACCGATATTCTCCTCTCTCGTACTTGCCGATGAAATCAACCGGGCGCCGGCGAAAGTGCAGTCCGCCCTGCTTGAAGCGATGCAGGAGAAGCAGGTTACCATCGGGGATACCACCTTTCAGCTTCCGGAGCTGTTTCTTGTCCTGGCCACCCAGAACCCGATTGAACAGGAGGGCACCTACCCGCTCCCCGAGGCCCAGGTCGATCGTTTCATGCTCAAGGTCAATATCACCTATCCGTCTGCTGCAGAGGAGCGATTGATTCTTGACTCCAAGAACCACGCCGACTCCCATGTCCCGATTTCACCGGTGACAAAAGTCAGTGACATCTTCGAATCAAGATCGGTGGTCGATTCAATCTATATCGATGACAAGATCAAGGAATACATCGTCTCCCT
>CBDUGK010000030.1:0-38303 GCA_965366875.1 uncultured Desulfobulbaceae bacterium
GTTTTAAAAAGCGAACATGGTCATAGCCGAGCGACACCGGAGTTGCATTGTCGTTTGTTGCCGGGTACTTCTGCAGTATGAGGGAGGAGGCCGTGGACATATACCCCATAAGCAGGACCCCGTGGGCAATGCGTCTGCCGTATGAGGTCTGTTTCATAAATTCCTCGTTCACGTGGTTGGGGGAAAGATCACCGGTGATGCCGGCAAAAAGATAGATATCACTTTCTCCAACCGTTTTCGCAAAACTGACACTGCACCCCACCGCAAGCGCGTTCTCTTTCATCTGGTAGCCTCTTTCTTTTTTTATACTGATCAGCGGCGCGTTGCCCTGGTTTTCCATAAAGAGCAGCGGGCCGGCAGCAGATCGTTCACCTTCGCTCTATTTTCAATCCTTCTCGGTTTCCTGCTCTTTCCTGTACATCTCGAGCCGTCGATAAAGCATCCGGTCCCGCTTTCTGCGCACCTTGTCAGCCGATTCGGAGGTGTACTCATAAAAACCTTTTTCATTTTTCAAACCAAGCCGCCCGTCCCTGATCATATCACCCAGGATCTCCGGTGGTTTGAAACGCTCACCCGGCAGCTTTTCATCGAGGTATTCATAAATACTCAGGTAGGTGTCAATTCCCGCCATATCTGAAATCTCCAGCGGGCCGAAAGCACCGAGTCGAAAACCGATCGAGGTTTTAACGATGCGATCGATCTCTGCTGGAGTCGCCACCCCTTCCTCGATCAGGGCTATTGCTTCTTTTGCCATTGCCATCTGGATTCTGTTGGCAACGAACCCAGGAGCACTTTTGCACAGCGTCGGTGTTTTCCCGAGAGAGCTCAAAAACTCCATCGTCCAGTGGATTTGAGCAACACCGGCATGATCGGAAGGAATCACTTCCACACAGGGCGTGATTGGCGGCGGGTGAAACCAGTGGGTTCCGATAATCCGCTGCGGGCGTGATATTCCTTCAGCCAGTTCATTGATGTCATATGATGAGGTATTTGAAGCAAGAATCGCATCATCATCGGCATGCTCACTCAAGACCGCCCAGACCGTATGCTTGATTTCCAGGTTTTCACTCACCGCTTCGAGCACGTATTTGGCCCCGCCGAGGCAGCCTTCCAGATCCGTTGTGAATTCAATATTGTCGAGAATCCTGCCGATTTCGCCGTTGTCAAGCATCCCCAGTTCAACCATATACGAGAGATTGTCTGCAATCAATCCGCGAGCCGTGTCAAGTATCTGCTCACTCGTGTCCACCAGACTCACCCGTATGCCATGAGAAGCCATGAGCTGGCAGATGCCGTGCCCCATGACACCGGAACCGATGACAACCGCCTTGCTGATCCTCGTCTTCATATCTCCATTCCTCTCTTGATAAGCAGCCGCTTTACTCTTTATGGCGTTGCCCCTCAGGTCAGGGGCCTGCCTCCATCCACCGGGATCACGCACCCTGTCGAGTAGGTGAGCAGCGTTGCGCAGGCGAGAACAGCCCGGGCAACGTCCTCTGCCGTTGTCAGCCTTTTCAGGGGATTGAGCTGTCGCTGCTGCTCCGTCCAGGCCGGATCGAGTTTATCGGTATAGTCGCCCTCTACCAGCCCCGGAGCAACTGCTATGACCCGTATAGCCGGGGCAAGGGCCCGGGCAAGCGATTTTGTCATGGTGTTCATTGCTGACTTCGAGGCGCAATAAGCCACGTTGCTGCCAATGCCGGTTGTTCCGGCAATGGATGAAATATTGACAACCAGGCCGTCCCCTGATTTCCGCAGCAGGGGTTCAAGGCTGCGAACCGAAGCAAAAGCACCGCGCCAGTTGACCCTGAAAATGGTGTCAATGGTTTCATCATCAAGACCATGGAGATCATCAGCAGGAACAAAGCGCGTTATCCCGGCATTGTTCACCAGAATATCTACGCTCCCATACTGACGCTCTATCTGTTCAGCCAGATTCCGCTGCTCCTCCTCGCTGTCAACGGCTGCCCGAAAAAGCATATGATCATTGCCGGCAAGCGATTGCAGGGTTTTTTCAGCGTTTGCTTCCCCCGCTCCACCGCGGTGGGTTATAACAACGCTTGCTCCTGCTCCGGCCAGGATCCGGCTGATAGCTGAGCCGATGCCACCCCCGCCTCCGGTTACAACGGCAACCTTTCCGGTTAGTTCAATATTCATCGCAATCAGCTCTTTACCCTATTTTTTTCGGTAGCGCTTCACCCTTAAATCGGCCTGTGCCTGATGCCCCTTGAAGCCTTCAAGTTCGCAAAGCCGTGAGCAGTACTGGCCGATCACCACACTCGCCTCTTTGCTGCACTTCTGGTAGGTAACCGTTTTAATGAACTTGCCCACCCAGAGGCCGCCGGTGTACCGGGCCGCACCCATGGTCGGCAGCGTATGATTGGTGCCAATCACCTTGTCGCCATAGGAGACGTTGGTTTCCTCTCCGAGGAAAAGAGAGCCGTAGTTGCTCATATGCTCGAGAAAATAGTCAGGATTCCTGGTCAGGATCTGCACATGCTCGGAGGCAATGCTGTCACCCTCCTCCACCATTTCCTCGTCGCTGTCAACCAGGATAATGCGGCCGTAATCGCGCCACGATGCCGATGCGGTTTCAGCTGTCGGCAGCAGCTGCAGCTGCCGCTGTATCTCGTCTTCGATCTCCTCGGCCAGTTTTCTGTTTGTCGTCAACAACACTGCCGGTGAATTATAACCGTGCTCCGCCTGTCCGAGCAGGTCGGTGGCAACCATTTCAGCATCGGCTGTCTCATCTGCGATAATCAGTGTTTCCGTCGGCCCTGCCAGGAGATCGATCCCGACCCGACCGTAAAGTTGACGCTTTGCCTCAGCCACAAAGGCATTACCCGGACCGACAAGAAAATCAACCGCTTCCATGCTTTCGGTTCCCATCGCCATTGCCGCAACCGCCTGGATACCTCCCAGCACGTATATCGCATCTGCTCCAGCCTTCGACATTGCGGCGATCGTGGCCGCCGGCAGCGCTCCTTTTGTCGGCGGAGTACAGCCAATCACCCGTTTGACGCCTGCGACCTTGGCGGTGAGTATGCTCATGTGCGCCGAGGCGACCATCGGAAATTTTCCGCCGGGAACATAGCAGCCGACCCGGGCAACAGGGATATTTTTATGCCCGAGAATAACTCCGGGCAGTGTTTCTATTTCAATATCACGCATCGACTCAAGCTGGGCCTGAGCAAAATTGCGTATCTGCGACTGGGCAAAAGCGATATCCTCGATAACAGATGCAGGAAGTGAGTCAATACATTCCTTAATCTGTTTGTCAGACAGCCTGAAATTCTCCGGAGACCAGTTGTCAAATTTCTCCGAGAGCTCTCTGACCGCGACATCACCGCGTTCCTCTATGTCGGCGAGTATCTTTTCTACCGACGCCTTTACCTTTGCTCTTTCCTGCTGTGAATCCCGTGAACTGATTCCTTCTTTTAAGACCCGCTTCATTTGCTTACTCCTGTCGGTATGATTTTCTGGACTCCAGGTTAATGGCGACACGCTGTACCAGCAAAACGACAACTATACCCTAATGTGCTATAATTGATAGACAAATTCTTGTCATATATATGTTCTTTCGGGTAAATCCGGATAACGCCTACCTGAAACAGGAATTCGCCTGTTGGATGTCCCCCCCGTCTGGTGCCTATCTCTTATTCTGGTTGAGCGCAGCCACCACCCTATTCCTCTGTCTGCCGGTACAATTCGCGTCCGACAAGCATCCTGCGGATTTCATTTGTCCCTGCACCGATTTCATAGAGCTTGGCATCCCGGAGCAGACGGCCTGTTGGGAACTCATTCATATAGCCATTAGCGCCGAGGCACTGAATCGCTTCCAGCGCCATCCTGGTGGCCGCTTCAGATGCGAAGAGAATGACAGAGGCGGCGTCCATTCTTATGGAGGCTCCAGCATCAGCAGCCCTGGCCACCGCATAAACGTAAGCACGGGAACCACTCCATGCCGTATACATGTCTGCAAGCTTTCCCTGCATCAGTTGAAACGTGCCAATGGCTCTGCCAAACTGTTTACGCTCGTGGATATAGGGAATGACGGCTTCAAGACAGGAGTGCATGATACCAAGCGGTCCCCCGGCCAGGATGAGCCGTTCATAATCGAGCCCGCTCATCAAAATATCAATACCCTTGTCAGCTTCGCCAATAATATTTGCTTCCGGCACTTCACAATTCTCAAATATCAACTCACAGGTCGGAGAGCCGCGCATTCCCAGTTTATCCAGCTTTCTTCCGGAAGACATCCCCCCCATGGACCGTTCCACCAGGAAACAGGTGATGCCATGGTGTTTTTTTTCAGGAGATGTCATTGCATATATGATGAAGATCTCGGCATCTGTTCCGTTGGTAATCCACATCTTGCTGCCATTGAGAACATAGGAGTCCCCCTTTTTGACAGCGGCAAGACGCATACTTTTCACATCTGAGCCGGCGCCTGTCTCACTCATCGCCAGGGCGCCGATTTTAGTGCCGGCAACAAGGTCTGGAAGATAACACTCTTTCTGCTCCGCGTTTCCGTTCAGCTGTATCTGATTGACACAGAGATTTGAGTGTGCGCCGTATGCCAGTCCTACCGAAGCGGAACCGCGACTGATTTCTTCCATGGCAATGACATGCTCAAGATACCCCATCCCGGCACCGCCATATTTTTCATCGACCGTAACGCCGAGCAGACCCATGTCACCGAGTTTTCGCCAGAGTTCTCCGGGAAACTGGTCGTTTTTGTCAATTTCAGCAGCCAGCGGCAAAATTTCGCTGCTGACAAATTCCCGTACCGACTCCCGTAAAAGGTGCGCGGTCTCTCCCAGCTGAAAATCCAAATGAGGAATTGGTTGCATGGTCCCTCCTCTCTGTCCCTGCTGTGTTAAAAACTGAATCCCTCCGGCAATGCTTCCATGGGAGTCCCTTCAACCACCCAGGACAGATCAAGAATGGTATATGTCGGTTCCATGGTCCTGAAAACAGGAACAACCTTCCCCCCAATCTGAGGATTACCAACGCTTAAATAGCTCATCAGGATGGTTGCCACGCCGTCAAACTCGATGTTGATGAATTGTATCGGTTTATCAAGAGTGTTGAATGCACCGGAGCGCTCGCACACCATGAATGTGTGAATCCGGGCGGATTTCCTGGCTATTTCGGTGAGATCAACGAGACTGTTTCGCTCAAGACAACCCGGACAGTGAATTCGAAACGGCAGATAAACGGTACCCTGGAATTCACAGTTTGAAGATTCACAACAGGTTGCCATCAGCCTGCCCTGACCGAGAGATTCAAAAAATTGCGCCTCCCCACCGTACGAGTGCAGGTATGTCATGTCACGCGGGTTTGTCACCCCGACCAGTTTCCAGCCATGATCAGCATCTCTGATCGGCGCGCCTGGATTCCGGCGATGAAACCTTCCTGTCAGTCTGTACCGGTTATTTTTGACAATGACATGACTGTTGCTGTTCATTACCAGCCTCCCGTTAATGCTGATTGATCAAGTGGTCTGGATCCATCAGAATGGTCGAAGTGACATGAGAGCCGACCCCGGCGTGACTGATGGCCATTCCCCTTCTGGCTCCACGAACCTGCAGGTTTGTCCAGTCCTCAGGTTTTTGCCGATTGAATTTTGCCCATATTCTCTCGTCACCATGGACTTCCCCCCAGCGGTTCCAGAGGTGCAGGGCGATCTCAAACGTCTGCATGATGCCGGTAGCGCCAACCGCATGCATACAGCCGAGCAGGCCCCCGGAGAGGTTCGATGGCAATTTTCCGGGCCTGCCGGTGCGTGGGTTGATATGGTAGCAGTCCCCCGATTCAACGTAATCCCTGCCGTCTCCGTAAGGCCGTATGCCGATGTCCTCATAGGTCTGAACATCACTGATGGTAAATGCATCATGCAGTTCAACCACATCGAGATCCTCTGTCGGATCGGTGATGCCGGTCATTCCATAGCCATAGTAAACGGCCATTCGTGCTGCCAGAAAACTGGTGAAGCCCGGATAGCGGTCAGCGCCGGGAAAGCGTTTTCCAAGGTCTTTATACTGTTGGGCAGTTTCGTTGGGGAGAAGCGGTATTTCCATAGCCATTCTATCGGCAGGTCTCAGGGTATGAGACGCCGCGGTAACCCAGATTCTCAGGGGTTTGTGACTGCTGTCTGCGGTCAACTGAGTCGCGGTCTTCTCGTCGCAGAGAATTGCACAGGCTGCGCCGACGCTCATCAGGCAGCAGTCAAGGGCCCGCAATGGATAAGCAACCACCGGGGATTTCAGCACATCCTCAACGGTAATAGCCATTGGCGATTGGGCAAACGGGTTGAAACGCGCATACCCATGATGTTTTACTGAAATTTCGGCAAGCGTTCTTCGAAATGATTCCTCTGATTTTCCAAATACCTGCCAGTACCTCTGGGCCATAACCGCGTAATACCCTGTGTAGATATGGCCCAGCGGGGACTCCCAGTCTTTATCTGCAGCACATGAAATCAAAAAATTCCCTTCGTCTGTCGGGACCTCATCCATGCGCTCCCAGCCCATGACCAGCACACAATCTGAATAGCCGGAGGCGACTGCTTTGAGACCTTCCCAAAGTGCCGAACCTCCGGTTGCCCCGCCGGTTTTAATACCGACATTGCCCAGCGGGTCGAGGCCGAGGCGGTCGTGTATGACCGCTTCGCCCAGGAGCTGATCGCCAAAGTGATCGGCAAAATGACCATAATAACAACTATGGATGGATCGCTTCAGGTCCGCAGGTGAGATCTTGAGCAGGTCTGCCGCCATTCTGAAGGCGTCGATACAGAGTTCCTCAGTGCGCATATCAGGTATTGCACGATCGAACTTGGATTGCCCTGCCGTTACCAGGTAGACAGGCCGCTGTAATTGTGGAATTTTGAGCTGCTGTTTGCTGAATGTGATCATGCCCCGTTCTCCTGTCAGGCTGAATCAACAGACTGCGACCGGGTAGATCTGCTCGACAAGGCTCGTCCTGCCTCATCCGATAGTTTGATCACTCAAAGGAGCCAGTCGTACTACTGAGCTTTTCCGTTTCACCTTCTTTACTCCAATAGATGGTCGTATAACCTGGCCGGTCTCCGTCTGCAGTCTCGACGACTATCACCTCTTCTTCTGTTACAATAAGGCTTTTATTGAAAATGAGTATGGGAAACAACAAAGCTTTTCAAACAAAAGCGGGTACCGGAGTCATCGCCTTAACCTGACTCTTTTGCTCGTTTTTTTTCCTCTCAATTTCATTGAAGCGGTTCATTTTGGCACGAGGAACAGCGTTTCTCCTGCCGATAACAATTCTATTTCCGGGGTTGCAGGATCAATTGAGCGTTGTTGAGGCTGCGCCCTTCTGCCCGGAAGCGACGGCACCCGCCCGGCTGTTGATCCAGTCGACAATGTCACGCAGCACAACCTTGGCCTGCAGGTCCCGCAGCAGCATGTGATAGCCATTCTGATAGATGATCAGCTGCTGTGTCCCATCAGTTCTGTTTGGCAGACGCTGGTAGAATGACATGACAGGCGCTCGGGGAATGATTTCGTCCTTCTGGCCATAAAGAACAAGAGCGCTGCTGGTCAGCGCTTCAGCTGATGAGTAGGCCTTGTCCATGAGATCTGCCAATCCATAGAGTACCTCGACCCGTGTTTCTTTTATTACCAGCGGGTCTTTTCCCAATTCCCTGAGCATTTCTGTATTGTCCGAGGGTACGATAGCCAGTGACCTGCCGCTGAATTTCATCCACGGTATCGTATGGGCGCTTAACCAGAGGGCAAATCTCTGATAAACAGGCATCTCGGTGCGCGCCCAGACAGCAGGGGCAACCAGGATTATGGCAGCTACTTCTTCCGGCCTGCAGGTGACCATCGTGGCGATAGTCACGGCGCCGCCCATGGAGTCGCCGAGAACGTAGAGGGGAACGTCTGGATGAGCTGTTTTTACCAGCTTGATGAACGTTGCGAGGTCATCTGCAAGAGTTTCTCGACCGCTCCATCGACCCTTGGTTTTCGTCTCTCCAAAACCTCTCTGGTCATATGCGTATACAGCGAGTCGATGATCATTGAAAAAACGGGATCCATCCCTTATGAAATTGGAATAATCGTTCAGTCCATGAACCCCGATAATGACCCCTTCCAGTGCTCCTGATGGAAGCCATTTTCTTATGGGCAGCCTGCTCCCGTCCCGGGTGGTGAACAGTGAATCCGACATCTCGGCAGACACATCCAGCGGTAATCCTGGTTTCACAAACTCCGGTGAACATGAACACAGGGAGAAAAGCGCCGCAATCAGAACCCGCAGGTGAGTAGCTGAGGTATAAAAGGGGTGTAGAGAGAACATGATCCTATGAATGTTTAACCCGAATGGAGATCGGCCTGCTGGAAGAACATCATATATCCAGTTTGAAAAATTATCAATGCCAGGATTCATGACTTCCAGGCGTTACGTAAAAAGAAGCTGAACTGGTACGGCAGGAATGACTACTTCCCGCACCAAAAGTAACTGGAAAAACCGAGGGTTGCTTTAAGCTTGAAGGGAGTACGGCCAGTGCAAGAAGGAAGAGTGAAGTGGTTTAACGATTCAAAAGGGAATGGTTTCATCGAGCAGGAAGACGGCAACGATGTTTTTGTTCATCATTCTGCTATAAATGGTAAAGGTTCAAAGTCCCTGAAGGAGGGGGATCGCGTCAGCTTCGCTATCATAGTCGGGCAGAAAGGTGCTGCTGCAGACAACGTGAAAAAGCTTCAAAGAATCTGCCTGCCGCGGTGCGCTGGAAAAATCCAGCAGCCCGCGGCCATCAAGTTAACGGTTGCCGCCATGCACGGCAGGCGATGAATTCCATCGCAAAGACGGACAACCTTTATTTTCTCAACCGAAATGTCAAACCAGATCAGCGCCGACAGACAACCTCTTTGACCAGGTCCTTTATCGATAAGGATTACAGGTCAAAGCTGGACACGGCGATCTTCTCACTACCCGTTCAGCCACGCTCCCAAGCCACATTTTCTCCAACCCTTTTCGTCCATGGGTACCGACGATAACAAGATCACCCTTCTCTTCAGTGACGAAATCGATAATGGATTCAACGACATTTCCTATATGAACTTTTCCTTCACACCCAGAGCAGGTAGTGCTGTTTTTCTCGACTAGCCGTTTCATCTTTTCTTCAGCCAGATCAACCAGCTCAGTCTGGAAGGTGTTCATGGAGGGGTACGAGTACTCAGCATAGCTGTAAGGATTTTCCACGACATGAATAAATCGTATCGTGCCGTCGAGTTTTTTTGCCATATACAGCGCAAACGCTACAAGATTGTCTGTATGCTCGAGAAAATCCACCGGCACGATTATCTTTTTAATCTCTTTCATGGTCTCTTCCTCCCCTGTGTGTCACGTTAGATGTTATGCAGCATGCAGCAGTGAATACCGGTTGCAGTATGAAAGAAATGATACGGACTTTCAACTGGGTAAAAATGGATATCTTTATGATAGTATTTATATCTTTTTTATCCAGTTTGATGTATCACTGCAAGCACATGTACAGTCATACCACCTATCCAGGAGTCGGGTGCAAGCCTATCAGAGGATTGCCCTGCCTGCCGGAGGAATTACATGGATCAGTTCGACAAAAATGATTCTCAATGGACCGCTCTGCAGACCTCGAGTGCTGAGCTGAAAAAGAGCTTTAAAAAAGGTCCCAAACAGGTCTCCGTCGACAAAATCCTCCCGAAGCTTTCAGCACTTCAGGATTATGCTGAAAGACAGAGAAAGCTCAACAGATTGCTCCAGTGCTCACTTGAGGATATTCCTGTTGAGAATCTCTTCCAGACGTTTCTGGAGGAAGTCCTCTCTTTTTCAAACAGTGACATAAAACCGCAGGGACTTCTGTTTCTCAAGGATGGCCAGCATCTTGTCATCAAGGCACACAAGAACATTCCAGGGGATCTGCTTGCCCAATGTTCCCGGATTCCGTATGGCGCATGCTTATGTGGAAAAGCTGTTGCAGAAAAAAAAGTGATCTTTGCAGATTCGACTCATCCTGACCATGAATTTGCTTTTCGCCAGCCCCATACTCATTATTGTGTCCCCATCCTGAACACCTCCGGCCAGGAGCTTGGCTGTCTCACACTCTATGCCCCCGAGAATACAGCTCACAACAGCTCTGTTGAGGAAATCCTTGGCGCCGCAGTGCAGATAATTGGTGCTGTCATCATGAGAAAGAATACCGAACACAAGTTACGAGAGCGCAAAGAACTGCTCTCTTCGATCTATGCTTCTGCAGACAGTATCGGCCTCGTTGTTACCGAACTCGAGGAAAATGATGCCAGGATTGTCCAGTTCAGTCCCGGTGCAGCCAGGATGTTCGGCTACAATGAAGAAGAAGTAGTCGGTAGATCGTTATCCGTACTGTACCGGGACGAAGATAGAAAAAATCTTCGCAGCCGGGTTGAGCAACTCCGCCTCGGCAAAAAAGTCCAGTCTATTGAGCGGATCATGCGTCGGAAAAACGGCAGGGACTTTCCCGTGGTTGTCTCCCTCACTCCGTTATCAGATAATGACGGCAGGATTTCACGGACCCTTGCAGTCTACAATGACATTTCTGAACTGAAAAAGAGCCAGCAGAAACTCGAAGAACTCAACAGTGCGCTGGAAAAACGGGTCATGGAGAGAACCAGGGAACTGCAGTTCGCTCAGCAGCAGGTACTTCATGTCGAAAAGCTGGCTGCAGTCGGTCAACTTTCAGCATCCATTGCCCACGAATTCAACAACCCGCTCCAGAGCGTCATGTCAGTCCTCAAAGGGGTATCAAAACGAGCAGAATTTGAAAAAGAAGACGCGGATCTAATTCAATCCGCCCTTGGTGAGTGCAGCCGGATGGCGCGCTTGGTCAGGGACTTGCAGAATTTTAACCGGCCTTCGTCAGGAAAATATTCATGGGTTAATTTAAATCAGATTCTTGAATCACTGCTGCTGCTTTACAAGAGCGATTTCCGTAATAAAAACATACACCTAATCAGAAAGTATTCAGACAATCTGCCGGCGGTCTCGGTAATCGCGGACCAGATCCGCCAGGTCATATTGAATTTATTAAACAATGCCATGGATGGTTGTGAAAACGGCTCGACCATAACGATTGAAACAAGAACGCATAACGCCGGGGTGCAGATTATTATCGCCGATAACGGGTCCGGTATCCAGCCTGAACATCTTTCGAAAATTTTTGAGCCCTTTTTTACGACCAAACCATCAGCCAATGGCACCGGACTCGGACTATCGGTATGTTACGGCATCGTCAAGGGTCATGGCGGCACGATCACTGTCGACAGCGAGCCGGGAAGATCCACGTCATTTACCGTTACCCTTCCTGGCACTGAGAAGAAATGAAAAAACCGATACAAATACTGCTGGTCGATGATGAGGAAGTTATCCTGGCCGTTTTAGCAAGGGAACTGCGCCTGAAGAATTATAAGGTGAGTATCGCTGCGGGCGGCGAAGAAGCCCTGACGTTGCTCAAGTCCGCCTGTTTTGATGCGGTCATTACCGATCTGGATATGCCGGATATTGACGGTATCTCGGTTTTAAAGGTCTCAAAACAGCAGGCTCCCCAGACATGCGTGCTTATTTTGACCGGATATGGCGACATGAACTCAGCCATTGATGCCCTGCGCCTCGGCGCCGATGACTACCTGATAAAACCGTGTGACATTGATGAGCTCTTGTATCGCCTGGACCGGTGCCTGGAAAAAAAACATCTGCTCACCCAACTCAAACAGCGGAATTGCCTGCTCCGAAAAGAAATCAGGAAACGTGAACAGTACGAACAGGAACTGAAAAATAGCGAGCAGCGATTCAAACTCGCGCTGGAAGCATCTCTTGGCGGGATATGGGACAGGGACCTGGTCAATGATCGGGTCTATTTCGGTGAAAACTGGCATAAAAGCCTCGGCTACAGTGACCAGGAGAGCCTGAATGGCGCTTCGAGTATATGGGAGTCGCTCGTCCACCCCGACGACAGGCATCAGGTAATTACCGCCCGCAATGACCATTTCGACGGCAAAACTGCACATTACGAGGTCGAGTATCGGATTAAAGACAAGAACGGTGAATGGCAATGGATACTGTCCAGAGGAAGAGTGACCGAGCGTGATGATCAGGGGAACCCGACCAGAGTTCTTGGTACCCATACCAATATTAACAGAATTAAAAGCGTCGAGAGTGAAATGAAAACTGTCCGCTCAACGCTTGAACAGAGAGTAAAAGAGCGAACTGCTGAGCTTGAAGAAATAAATATTGCGCTCGGTGTTCTGCTGAACAAGCGCGAACGTGACCGGCAGTCGCTCGAACAGCAGATTCTCTCAAATGTTGCAGAACTGATCGTACCATATATTCAGAAGCTCTCGGCAAGCAGGCTGACGAGCGAACAGGATATCTTCGTATCCATAATAAGCGCCAATATCAATGAACTGACCTCGTCGCTTACCCAGAACATCGCAGCAAGGTTTACGCGCCTGACACCTGCTGAAATTCACGTAGCCAATCTTGTAAAACTGGGGAAAAGAACCAAAGAAATAGCCGGGATAATGCGTCTTTCTCCGGGAACCATTAACATTCACAGAAAAAACATCAGGAAAAAACTCGGTCTGACCAACCAGAAGGTAAACCTCCAGACTGTTCTCTCGTCCTATTCATAATCCAACCAGCGAAATCTGCTTAAACTCAAAACCTGCCTCCCTGCATTTTTTCGTCAAATAGATACGAAATATATCCATTATATAGTCACAAGTTATTCATTGATTTCGATACTCTCTTCCCCCATAATAGTTATTGAGATGAAATCTGAGATATGAAACGGCGGCAGACAAAACGGGACAGAACACTATATATTATACGAGTTTTTAATGAATTGTTTCACACATTCTAATGATAAGAGGTATTACGATGAAAATGGACGGCGTAAGGCTGCGGGCGAAGGAGATGGGTATCAAAATATTCAGACGGACAAAAAAGGATATCATCAGGGATATCCAGAGTCAGGAAGGCAATACGATGTGTTACCAGGACAAAACAATCGACGACTGTGATCAGTTCGACTGCTGCTGGCGCGATGATTGCCGGCCGGCAGGAGAGAAGGCGGAGGCCTGACCAGTATTCGTTCCACTCCCCTGTTCATTCTCAACTATTAATCGTGAGGTGGACGATGCTCACGGGAAAGACAGAAGATAATCTCAACGCACAGCTCAATAATGGAGTGCTCGCTGAGCATGCATAAAAATATCCCGAAAACGGATTAGTATGGGAATTGCAAACCTGCAAAAACTTTTTGCCCCTGATTCAATTGCGGTAATTGGTGCAAGCGAGCGGCCGGGAAGTATCGGTACGGCCTTGATCAACAATTTGCTTGAAGGCGGATACAAAGGCCGTCTCCTGCCGGTAAATCCCAAGTATTCAAGGGTCAGAGGGCTGGAGGCTATAGATTCAATCAGCAAAACCACCCGGATCGATCTTGCTGTCATCGCCGTACCAATCAAGCAGGTGCCGGAAATACTGGAAGCGTGTGCTGGAGCCGGGATCAAGGCAGCCATCATCATATCCGCCGGCGGCAAAGAGACCGGCGTTCAGGGGCTGCTCCTGGAACAGGAAATCAAACGCGCAGCCTCAGGCGGTAAAATCCGGATTCTTGGCCCCAACTGTTTCGGCCTGATGGTTCCGGCGGCGCAGCTTAATGCCAGTTTTTCAGCCGGTATGCCCGGCAATGGCAACATCGCCTTCGTGTCGCAAAGCGGCGGCGTCTGCGCCGCTATCCTCGATCACTCATTCAAGGAAAAAATTGGCTTCAGTCACTTTGTCAGCATAGGTTCCATGCTCGATGTGGATTTTGGTGATGTCATCGATTTCCTCGGCCATGATCCGAAAACCAGAAGTATTCTTCTTTACATCGAGCACCTTTCGAACGTCCGAAAATTCATCAGTGCGGCACGTGCAGTATCGCCCATCAAACCCATCCTCGCCCTGAAGGTGGGAAGGAGTCCGGCAGGTATTCGGGCTGCAGGCTCACATAGCGGAGCGTTGGCCGCCGAAGATTCCGCCTATGATGCTGCCTTCAAGAGAGCAGGAGTTATCAGGGTCAGCACTACTGAAGAACTGTTTGACATTGCAGAGCTGCTCTCCAAGCAGTCACGACCGTCAGGCCCCCAGATGGCGGTGATTACCAATGCCGGAGGACCGGGAGTCATGGCAATGGATGCAATGGAATACCATGGTGTTATTCCGGCCCCGCTCAGTTCAACGACAATCTCTGCCCTGGAAGAAATCCTGCCAGCGCATTGGAATCAGCGCAATCCGGTTGATATCTACGGAGATGCCTCACCGGAGCTCTATGCACGGACAATGAAGATCGTGGCAGAGAATAACCCACTTCACGCGCTGATGGTGATCCTTGCCCCACAGGCTTTGACAGGCCCGCTGCAGGTTGCAGAAATACTGGTCGATGCCTTCCGGGGGCAGCGTCTACCCGTCTTTGCCGTCTGGATGGGAGGCAGGGACGTGGAATCTGCGGTGGCGTTTCTCAACGAATCCGGGATTGCCACCTATAGCAGCCCGGAACGTGCGGTACAGGCCTTTGCCTATATGGTTCAATACAGCCGCAACCTTGAAATGATTAAACAGATCCCGCCGCGAGTCACCCAGCTGCTGTCCTTTGACAGGCAAAAGGTCAGGGATATCGTCGAATCCGCTGACCTGACAGCAATGAATTTTTTAAGCGAACGCCGCTCAAAGGAAATTCTCAGCGCCTACGGGATAACGGTAAACCCTTCTCTTACCGCTGATTCCGCTGATGCTGCCGTGGCCGCGGCCGAACAGATCGGCTGGCCTGTCGCCCTGAAGGTTTTGTCAGAGGATATTACCCACAAAACTGAGGCCGACGGGGTACAACTTGATCTGCGCACTCCTGCCGAGGTGAGAACAGCGTACGAGAGAATAATAACGGGCGCTGGGGAATACGACGCCAACGCCCGCATCAATGGCGTAACGGTTCAAACCTATATCCCTCATCCGGATTACGAACTGCTGATGGGGGTGAAGCGTGATGAAATCTTTGGCCCGCTGCTGCTCTTTGGAATGGGAGGCGTGTTTACCGAAGTCATTCATGACCGGGCTGTCGGTTTGCCGCCGCTCAATCAGCTGCTTGCCAGGCGCCTCATTGAAGAAACCAGGGTATTCAAACTCCTCCAGGGTTACAGAAACAGGAAGCCGGCAGACATCGCCGCCCTGGTAACGATGCTCCTTCAATTGTCCCAGCTGGTTGTCGATACACCTGAAATCGCTGAGCTGGATATAAACCCGATTATTGTAAAAAATGGCAGCCCTGTTGTCGTCGATGCCCGGCTGCTTTTGCGCCGGAACACAAAACCCTCGCCCCTGCACCTTGTTATCAGCCCGTATCCTTCCCAGTATGAAATTGATACCGTGGCCAGAAACGGTTTGCCGCTGAAGATTCGCCCCATAAAACCAGAAGATGCCGAACTCTTTATTGAGCTTTTTGCTGCATTGTCTCCATCAAGTGTCTATTTCCGTTTCTTTCAGCACGTCAAAGAATTGGGCCCCGCAACGGTGGCAATGCTGACCCAGACCGATTATGACCGCCATATGGCGCTCGTTGCCCTGGACCGCTCCTCCAATCGTGATAAGATGCTCGGAGTCGCACGGATTATCGCTGATCCCGACATCAGCCACTGTGAATTCTCAATCATGATTGGAGATCAATGGCATGGACAGGGAATTGGTGCAATGTTATTGTATTATCTCCTTAAGGTTGCAAAAAAACAGGGTGTCGAGTCTCTTTGGGGTCTGGTTTTACCGGAAAACACCAGTATGCTCCGATTAGGAAAAAAAATCGGCTTTGAAGCACGATTTGACAAGGAGGAACGTGCATACTACCTGAACATTGACCTGAAGGAGATCAAACTCGATAGAGAGGCTGAATTTACGGGTTTATGTTCGGCAGTGTAGTTTGTGTGATTTTTGTTAATTTTCAAAAAGAGGGTGCCCGGATGAAATTTCATTTTCTCGTCACCATAAGCAACGATGTCAGACACCTGTTCGGACTGCGGTTTATCTCTACATTTTTCAATGATCTCAAAGAACATTATCAGGTTACCCTGTTTCATGTCAGCAGCAGCGACAGAAACGACATGAACCGGGCGTTGGGAAACATGTGGAAGCGGCCGGGAAGAGACGTGGATTTCCAGCTCACTGCCGGAGCGCGAAACGCGATCAACTCATCGAGAGAAATGCTGCTGAACAGGCAGATGCCTGATGAGCGGATACTGACGAAGACCTTTGCCGAGCATTACGGCAAAACCGATGACATCCTGAAAGAAGGTGAGGCGGGACTCTACGATGCGATCATTCTCGGCAGACGAGCGTCTTATGCGCTGCAGTGGATGTTTGAAAATTCGGCCGATGAAACCGCGCAGACCATTGTCAAAAATCTCTGCAGTATCCCCGTGTGGATTTGTCCGGAGGTTGAAGCAGAGAGAAAAAATGTCCTGCTTTGTCTTGACGGATCCCAAAATTCATTGCGTACCGCCGACCATGTCGGATATATCATCTCCGCCGAAACCCACCAGTCTGTCACCCTGTTTCATGTAGAGTCTGCAGACAGCGTCGCATCAGCAGATGTCTTTACAGGTGCTGAATCGATTCTGCATAAACACGGTATCGACAACAGTCGACTCAAACGAAAATCAGTTCATGGACGGAACATTTCAGCAATGATACAGGCCGAAGTAAACAGGGGTAAATATGCTGCAGCAGCGGTCGGGTTCCATGGGGAGCGGGAACAAACCGCCGAAAAAGAAAAGATAGGCGGCAGCACGATCACAAAGCTTATCAGCAATATGGAAAAGGCAGCATTATGGTGCTGTCCATAGGCGGGACGCGAACCCTCCGAAATACAAAAAAAAAGCAGGCTGTCACACCATTATTCTGCTGTGACAGCCTGCCCCCTGCTGTGCTACCTGGCAGCGAAGCGCAGGTTACATGTTGGGCGTGAATTCAACCCGTCTGTTTTTCTGGCGGTTTGCTTCAGAGTCATTCGGGTAAGCAGGTTTTGTTTCCCCGTATCCAGTGACACTGAGACGGTTTGAATCAACGCCGACCTCGTTTACCAGAAAGTCTCTAACGGCCTTCGCGCGTCTTTCAGAGAGGTTCTGATTGTAGCTCTCAGGACCCATATCGCAGGTGTAGCCTACGATCTGAACCGTCATCGTCGGATATGCATCAAAAACTTTTTTGGCATCGCTGAGTGCAGGTTTGTATTCTTCACGAACAACTGCTTTATCAAAATCAAAGAGGAGCTTTGAGGGGTGTGACCAGCAGCCCCGCTCATCAACCATGATACCCTTCGGCGTGCCGGGACAGGCGTCTTTATCATCAGTCACGCCGTCTCCGTCGCTGTCTCCAGGTACCGTTACCGCCTGAACAACAGGAGCCGGTGCGGCCGCCATCGGCAGGTGATAGGCACTGAGAATTGTCCTCCACTCGCCGGAATTATAGGCATACTGACTGCCTGCAAAGACCACCGTGCCGTTTTTTACCGAGGCATATGGAACCTTGCCTAACTTGGCAGTAACGTCATCCGGGCTTAACTCCAGTCCGTATGACGTGATTATAGCGTGATAGGTTGCCGGCCGATAGGCAAAAGCGGTTTTTCCAAACATGACTTTGTCGCCTGCCGTTTTGGCATACGATGACGGTGTTGTTTTAACCGATTCGGGCGCCAGGCTCAGGCCGTATGCTTCCAGTACAGCATTGAATTCCACTGCGGTATAGGCTGTATTATTGCTGCCCCATGGAATCGAGGCGCCTTCGGGAGGCTCGATGGCCAATGCCGGAGTGCTCATAAGGCCGACAAGGCAAAGAAACAAAAGTGTTTTTCTGATCATGGTAAGGGTCTCCTCTTCATTAAGAATTTTGGAAAAATTGTTTTATGACAACTCGAGCTGCTACCTGTTTAGCACATCTGCTATTTTCAATATGGAAATATAGATACTCCTAGAAATAGATGTATTCCAAGTGCGGTATACAATAAGCAGCAGACAGCGGACAGACAAGGGAGACGTTCAAATAAATTGCTGATCCGGTTACCGGCTGCCTTGAGTATTTCCCTGAGCTCAACCTTCTTTTGTTATGCCCGGAAAATTATGTTAATTGAATATATTTTATGGTGTCCGGACTCATGAGTATCGAACCAGCGGGAACAATCTTCGCTCATCAGTCAGGCTTTCTTCTTTATCGTAGCGTCTTATTGTTACACTCAACAGAGACAAAATTACGGAGGATGTCGCTATGGATAGTAACAGAAGGGTAACAAAACCGGCCTCAGACAAGAACACCCTGCTCGCCAGGACCATGCTTGTCACTGTTTTTTTTGTATTCCTTTCAGCAGCTTTATCGGTCCCGTTCCTCTTTGAGACAATGACCCTGTGGTACAAGATCGGCCTGGACAAGACCATTCTGCGCGCCGCCCAGCTGGCCGGGATGTCTGCGCTGGTCATGGTAATGCTGCAGATCATCCTGGCAACACCTGGCCTCTATCTTGAAAAGCTTTTCAGAAAAGCAACACTGGCACGATGTCACCGTATAAACGGCCTTGCAATCCTTCTGCTGGCCGCAGCTCATGTTACCCTCGTTCTCGTTCCAGAGGGATTGACCAATCTTCCCATCGGTAAAAAATACTGGCCGGAAATGGTTGGTTCGCTCGTTTTTGCAGCCATTTTCTTTACGGTCATCGCTACCTATCTGAGGACACCACTGCAGACCCGGTATGAAAAGTGGCGTTTCACCCACAGGCTCCTTGGTTACAGTGTGCTTATGGTTCTGCCGGTCCATGTTGTATTCGTCAGTGAGTCTTTTGAACAGAGCCTGCTCCGCACTACTCTCGTCTTTCTTTTTGGGTCCCTGGTACTCAGGGTTATTCTTGTTAAGACCCTGTCACGCTTTAGCAAATAATTTTGTGTTGGAACGGGACAGCCAGAATTTACTCGAGGGCACGCTCCCCGAGGTTTCCGTAGCGGTGATAGCTGTCACATATTGCCTGCTGTTGAAAATACTGCAGCAGCTCCAGACGCCCCTCCATGTATACGGGTGCCCGTGATATATAAAAACCTGTTTCCGCCGCCGCCCTGAATAGCTTATCAGGGACCCGTTCCGCTGTACTGTAGCGGATTCTGTCAAGATCACCCATCTGCCTGACCAGTTCATCATCACTCATATCATCTATGGCGACTCCGTCAAGGAACGCTCTGCCATATCGGCCTGCCAGGAAATCTGTCGCCTCGTTTGTCATTCCCTCGGGTTTGCTGATCCTGATCAAACAACCAGCAACTTTTGCCGCACCAATGCGGGCAAGGGTTTCAAAAAGCGAATCATCTGGATGAAGCCTGATCATCATCCTTTTGATCGGCAGGTATCTGAGAATGTTATCCTGCCCCCTGAGGTGAAAATAGTCTTCCTCCAGCGAGAACTTTTCCTGCATTGCATAGAGATAGCTCTCAATCGCCCGAATTGTTTTGTAAATGTCACTTTTCAGCGGCTGCAGCTTATTCCATTCAATGAGCAGCCTCCATTCGGCAGTGCGCCGGAGCAGTATATGGTCCTCCCGGATTACGCCGGTTTGCGGGTAGCCTGTTTCCGACCAGTTCATGAACTGGGTGACATAATCGGGGCTTCCCGCCTTCAGACCCGGGCCAAGCGCTGATTTTCCCATTCCTCCGAATGGCTGTCTGAGTACGATTGCCCCGGTGGTTCCCCTGTTGATATAGAGATTTCCGGCAAATATTTTCTCTTTCCATCTGAGATGTTCACGCTTGTCAAGGCTTTCAAGACCGCTGGTCAAACCGTATCCGGTCTGGTTGACCAGGGAGATTGCCTGATCCAGATTATCGGCACGCATAACGCCAAGCAGCGGTCCAAAAAATTCGGTCATATGGGTATAACTGCCGGGTTGAACACCATACTTGATGCCAGGCGACCAGATATAGGGGTTATTATCCACCATTTGGGGTTTCAGCGCCCACTCTTCCCCAGACTCAAGAGAGCTCAACCCTTTTTTCAGATCACCGCCCGGCGGTTTAATCAGGGCAGCCATCTTGTTGCTGAATTTCCAGCATGACCCTACCTTCATGGATCTCGCTGCATCAACAAGCTGGTCTCTGAAGTGAGGATCATCATATATTGTTTTTTCAAGAATCAGCAGCGAGGTTGCACTGCATTTCTGGCCGCAATTACTGAAGGCCGAGTGAATAATGTTCTTGATCGCCTGGTCACGGTCAGCCATATCGGTGACAATGGTTGCATTCTTGCCGCCTGTTTCAGCAGCCAGGTAGACTTCCGGACTCTCTTTGAGAATAGAAATCCCGGTGTCGGTTCCCCCGGTCAGGATAATAAAATCAATATCCTCGCTCGACGTCAGGACAGGACCGACATCAACGCCTGAACAGGGGACGAACTGGAGAGTATTCCGTGATACACCGGCGCGCCAGAAACACTGACACAGTTCCCAGGCCGACAGCACGGCATCGGAAGCAGGCTTGAAAATGACGGTATTCCCTGCAGCAAGTGCGGCAGCGATGCCTCCGCAGGGGATTGCCAGTGGAAAATTCCAGGGTGAGATGACCAGACCGGCTCCTTTTCCCGCTGCTGTTATGTTCCCACGTTCACGTACCTGCTTGATGGAGAAAGGATAAAATTCTGCAAAATCTATCGCTTCCGAGACTTCCACATCAAGTTCCGTAAAAATCTTCCCGGTATCCGCTGCCGCGGCTCCGATCAGATCACCCCGCGTTTTTCTCAGCTCGATCGCCGCGTCCGCAAGCACTTCATGACGACGACGGTGCGACAACTCCCTCCAGCCATCCGGGTCCTGTTTTGCAACCCGCAGGCTCTGGTGTGCATCTTCTTCCGAGGCCAGGTGATATCTTGCCACACAGATCTGCTTGTCGGGCTGACACGAATCCGACACCTCTTTTTTACGACGCTCTCCGCGCAGTTCTTTTCCGCCGATAACCACAGGAATATCAAGCGGCTCATCGGCAGCAGATTTCATCCACCGATCCCGAATCGATTCAGCCCACACCCTGTTTGGTGCAAGCGACCAGTCGGTATCAGCTTCATTGACAAAGGTGTTGGTTTTTAACGGAGAAACTGAGCTGCTGTACGTTTCTCTCGTTCTGTCCTGAATCCTGTTGGGAAAATTCTGCGCCTGCTGCTGCTGTTGGCAGGATTCAAGAAACGTCTGTTTAAGGTATCGCCACTCGTCTGAACCAACAACCAGGTCCGGTGAGTACCTGAGAAAATTTTCAGCGGAGGTATTCTCGTCAAGGCGCCTGATCAGGTAGGCTATGGCGTTTATGAATTCTTTCTTCGAGGCAACGGGAGCATAGAGCAAAACATCGCCCGAAGTCTCCTGCAACGCCCTCCTGACATGATCCGCCATTCCTTCGAGCATCTCGAAATAAAAATACTCGGTAACCCGGTTCTCTTCGGCAAGAACTGATGCGTATGCCAGTTCAAAGAGGTTATGAGAAGCAATCCCCAGATTGACCGCTTTGATTCGTTCCGGATCCATCCCGTAGGTAACCATCCGTTTATAGTTGGCGTCAACTTCGAGCTTGTTGTCATAGGGGGCCAGAGGCCAGTTGGCAAGCGAGGACTCGACCTTCTCCATTTCCATGTTGGCGCCCTTGACAATCCTCAGTTTAACCGGCGCTCCTCCGTCGGCAACCCGCTTCATCGCCCAGTCTGTCAATCTCTGCTGCATCTTGAAACTGTCCGGCAGATAGGCCTGTAAAACAATCCCGGCTGAATAGTTCCTGAACTCAGTCTGTTCGAGCGTTGACACGAATGCCTGATAGGTTATTTCAAGATCGCGGTACTCTTCCATATCGAGATTGACGAACTTTGCGATACGGTTTCCATCCTGGCGAATGAAATAGTTCGTCTTGGCTGCCCGGTATATTTCGGACAAACGCTCTTTCAGGATTTCAACCGTTTCCTCAAAGGCAAGGGAACTGATCTGTGAATAGATCGTGGAAATCTTGATCGAGATGTATTCCACAGCAGGATCTTCCATGTCTTTTTTATAGGTGAAAAGACGATGGGCAGCCTCTCCCTCCCCGAGAACCGCTTCACCGAGATGGTTGATGTTCATCCGGATGCCCTGTTCCTTTCTTTTCTGCAGGTGGGCATGCAGCTCTTTTTCTTCTCCGGGGATAATTGCCCGGCTGCTCGCGCTCCGCATCTGATCGATCATGCGGGGAACGGTAAATGAGGAGATATGTTTTCCGACGCCGACAAACATCTGGATCAGCAGTTTTTCCACCCTGCTGAAAAACTCGGGGACTCCCTCCTCCTCCATCAGGTTGCTGATCTGGTCGGCGACACGTTTGGGATCATGTGAGCGAAAACTCTGATCAATCATTTTTGACAGCAGAACCTTGTCCTGGGGATGCGTAAGCAGCCGCTTCATCTGCTCCTGGATGTTCCTCTCTTCCCTGGTGAGCAGTTCGTTGGCACGATTCTGCCAGGTTTCGGCCAGGGCAACCGCTTTGTCGAATACATTCTGAGCCTGTTGGGTTTCCATCATCGTCTCCCTGCAAAAAAGGTTATCTTCTGTATAAAGTAATTATTGAATGGGAATAATTTTCCTTTTTTTCTGCTCCATGTACATGCTGAATTTTCTGACATGTTCGATTGCACGTGATGATGCGGCTTCTTCTTCACCGTTTTTTATGGCCTCGATTATCTGTTCCAGGTCCCGGTAATTCTCCTCCATCTCCTGGATGCCGACACGCAGGAATTTATCGTAATACCGCTGGATATTATCATGAACCGAGTTGAGGATAAAAACGTACAGGGGGTTTCCGGCAATTCGGGCAATTTCGGTGTGGATTTTTTCGTCTATACCGACAAAATCATTCCAGCCGCCTGTTCCTGACCTGCGAAACTCGTCCCCTCTTGCCAAGAGTGAATACAACTTTTTTATATCACCGCTCGAGGCCCGCTGCGCAGCAAGCCCGGCAACGCTGCCCTCGACCCCTTCCCTGAATTCCGCAAGATGCGCCAGGGAAATCGTTTGCGAGCGAATAAGCATTGCCAGGTTCTCAGCCATGAGCTCAGCATTGGCATCCTTCACGTAGGCCCCGCCGTTGACTCCCAGCCGTATTTCTATCAGGCTTTTCTGCTCGAGGATTCTCAGCGCTTCCCGCAGTGTTCCCCGGCTTGTCTGGAACATCTCGCACAACTCGCGCTCGGCAGGCAGCCGTTCTCCGGGGCCTATCCGGCCGTCGAGAATCGCCACCTGAATCTGATCGACGACATCCTGGAAGATTCTGTTTTGCTTGGCTTTTTTGAAGTTCAGGGATCTCATGGTCTGGACATGGACGAGAGCAAGATATTATTATAATGGTTTGACCATTGACATTACGCTATTATCAGCGTGAGAGCAACAGAGAAAAACATGCCTGGGGATCAAAAAAAGGGTGAACGCTCAACAGACAGGAAACGAACCGCTCAGAAGAATGGTTCAGAACAGCTTGCTGCCAATTTTTGCCTCTGCCAGCGGCGCAACAAAGGTCGCCTCTCCGCTCTCTGCCTTTGGAAACTGGACCCCGATAATCAGTACTTCTGAAGTTACCGGTCCCATAGTCCTTGGTTCAAAGTTTAAGACTCCAAGCACCAGCCTGTTTTTGACCTCGTCGGCAGGATGAGTGGTAAACCGCCCATAGCTGACTCTTTTGCCGTACTTGCCAAAATCGACAAGCATCCGGTATGTCGGCTTATGGGTTCGTTCTTCGAGCTCAACCTCGATCACTCGCCCGACCCGAATGTCAAGCTTTGCAAAAGAGTCCTCGAAATCGACAATGGGTTTTAGCTGTGTTGTCATTTTGGCTGCCCCGTCCATGTATTGCCGGTCCCTGCCAGAAAACAGATCCGGTGATTGACCATAACCTCATTCCTCAGGAAAATAATTCATTTACCAGGTATACGCCAGGCCAACTTTTAATTAAAACAAGAGGATATTCCATCATGATAATTCCTTCCCACCTACTTCTGCTGGAAAAGTCTGGTTGGGATAAAATTTCAGGGATACTTCCCTGTCGAAAACATACAACCACTGCTGGAGTGAGAATTACAAAAAGCATATGTTTCAAAGAAACATTCACAGAACCTACATATTTCACTGCAGATAGGTATACTGTCCCCGGAATTAAGGCTAGGCAGGCTGAAAACAATTGTGGATTGCGCTCGTTTCGGATACTGTTCGGGTGACTGAGAGAGAAGCAGGAGATGATTATTTTTATATTAAATCAAATAGATACGATTATATGACATTATTAAAGCAGATTTCAGTACTGACCGCTGCAGGGTGCACAATTTTTCTAATCCCAAAACTGGGCACCGCCGAAGTGGCGCCCGAGGCATCGGTGAGCAGTGACATTGCCAATACGCTGGTGCCGGCGATCAATCTCATTTCACAGAATCAATGGATTCAGGGTATCCTCGTCATTCTCATCACCTTCATGCTCGCTTCGCTTGTTACCTGGGTATTGTATAAACTGATTAACAGCGTGACGAGAAGAACAAATTTTATACTTGATGATAAGATTGCCATCCTGCTGCGCCCGCCGCTCTACTACACCCTGGTCGTCCTGGGCATTACGGCCGGGCTCGAGCTGATGCCACTCACAGATAACGTTCGGCACCTGATCCAGAGAGTCATTCAGACAGTCAACGTGCTGGTCTGGCTCATTTTCCTCATCAGGCTTTCGACCCTGCTGCTCACCCGGATTGCCGGGCTCAGCCACAAATACACCTTTATCCAGCACCGTACCGTCACCCTGTTTGACAATCTGGCCAAGATCGTCATTTTCGGCGCCGGTATTTATTTCGTTTTCGTCATCTGGAATATCGACATGACCGCCTGGCTGGCATCAGCCGGAATTGCAGGCATTGCCGTCGGCTTCGCCGCTAAGGACACGCTTTCAAATCTCTTCAGCGGGGTTTTTATTATCGCCGATGCACCCTACAAGGTCGGCGACTATGTCGTTCTTGACAAAATCGGCCGGGGAAAAGTGACCAACATCGGACTCCGCAGCACCAGAATACTGACACGAGATGACATTGAGGTTACCGTGCCGAACTCGATCATCGGTAATTCAACCATCATAAACCAGTCAGGCGGGCCGAACGAAAAAATGCGCGTACGTCTCAAGATCGGTGTTGCCTACGGCAGCGATGTCGACAAGGTGGGCAAACTTCTGCAGAAAATTGCCGAGGAAGAACCGCAGGTCTGCAAGACACCGGAGCCCCGGGTCAGATTTCGCCTTTTTGGTCCATCGAGCCTTGATTTTGAACTTCTATTCTGGGTTGTTCATCCCGAACTTCGGGGACGTGTGCTCGATGCCCTTAATACCAAGGTTTACAAAATGCTCAACGAAGAACGCATTGAAATTCCCTATGCGAAGCAGGATATTTATATAAAAGGGCTGCCTGAACAGCTCGCCGGCCTGTCGGCAGATAAGAACCAAAAGGCAGCGGAACGGCATGAAGATACAGGGGTTACGTCCACGTAACCGGTTACGGTATGTTTTTTATCCGAATCTTCACACACAATGAAACCTTTTAACCTCAAACCGCTGCCCAGAATTGAACTCGGTGCAGATGTCATCGATAATCTGCCGGATCACATCAAAGTTTACGGCAGCAGGGTTCTTCTGCTGACAGGAAGCAGCTCACTGGAGCGCAGCGGCAATGGAGCGCGCCTCCGTTCGCTGCTGAGAACAGCCAAAGTGGACGTATCCCCGGTTGCAGTCAGTCACGAACCAACACCGTCGCTGGTTGATTCAATAGTAGCTGATCATGTTGACCAGGGGATTGAAATTGTCGTCGCTGTCGGCGGTGGCAGTGTTATCGATGCCGGCAAGGCGGTATCGGCGATGCTGCCGGACGGTGAACCGGTAAGCGATTATCTTGAAGGAGTCGGGAGCAAAAAGCCAAGCGGAAAAAAAATCCCTTTTATCGCCATTCCGACTACCGCAGGGACTGGCAGTGAGGTGACCAGCAACGCCGTGATCAGCCAGGGTGGTGAACACGGTTTCAAAAAATCCCTTCGCCACGACGGCTATATCCCCGATAGAGCGCTTGTTGATCCCAGGCTGATGTGCTCATGCCCGCCGCATGTCACCGCCGCCTGTGGAATGGACACCTTCTCACAGCTGGTTGAGGGGTATCTCTCAACAAAAAGCTCACCGATCACCGAGGCAATTAGTTGGACGGGTATAACATCTGTTTCTCGGGCGCTTGTCACTGTTTATGAAAACCCTGATAACCTGGACGGACGAAGCCACATGGCCCTTGCTGCACTCTGCTCGGGAATCGTGCTGATGAATGCAGGGCTGGGGGTCGTTCACGGACTGGCACCGCCCCTGGGCTGCCTTTTCCCCATACCGCATGGCGTGGTCTGCGGTACCCTGATGGCTTCCGCCAATGACATCATCCTGAAAAAGCTTGAAGAAGAGCAGCCCGACAGTCCGGCACTGCGGAAATACAGTCAACTGGGAAAACTGTTTTCGACTGGAAAAGAGAGCAGTGATGAATATTACCGCAAAGCCTTTATCACCTCGCTCTATGATCTCACCGCGAGGCTTAACATCCCCGGCTTGTCACACTATGGTG
Source organism: uncultured Desulfobulbaceae bacterium (assembly GCA_965366875.1). Lineage (GTDB taxonomy): Bacteria > Desulfobacterota > Desulfobulbia > Desulfobulbales > Desulfocapsaceae > MADRE3. Next base: position 26,734 of record CBDUGK010000030.1, read on the forward strand.
TGGGAGCAGCGGATATCGCCGCAATCAGTTCTGCCGCCGCCAACAAAAACAACCCGACAGCTCTGGGCGATAACGAGATCAGGAAGCTGCTGGAAAGACGGCTGTGAAAGTGGTTCCAGCACTCATTATTATATCGTAATTATAGTTAAAAACGGTCATCTTGTACTAAACAACCATTATCCCAATAAGCAATCCTACTATTATCACCGTGTCACCACCCCGATCTAAAAAGCATAACGGCCAGCAGAACGATTCAACGGAACAGATCGAACCGGCGGGTTTTTCGACACTCTGGAAGCTGCTTTCTCCGCAATTCAGGACGCATCGTCTCCGTCTTTTCGCCGGCTTTGCTGCCCTGCTCAGTGTCGATTTCCTGCAACTCATCATTCCAAGAATACTGAAATACGGTGTCGATGCCCTCACTGAAAACAGGGCGACGAGTACGCTGCTGCTCAAACTCGGCCTGCTCATTGTCGCCATCGCCGTACTGGTGGTGATCCTCCGATTCATCTGGAGAAACCTGATAATCGGTTTTTCCCGTTATCTTGAACGGGCATTGCGCAACCGGATATTCAATCACATCATTATCATGGACCAGCCTTTTTTTGAAACACGCACCACAGGCGATATCATGGCCCACGGTTCCAATGACCTCGGGGCAGTGCAGATGGGTTGCGGGATGGGCCTGGTTGCGGCAGCGGATGCCCTCATCCTCTCGATTGCGGCGATCGGTTTCATGATCCACATACATCCCGGTCTTACCGTCATGGCCCTGCTGCCCATGCCGATCCTTGCGGTTTCAACCAGGCTGCTTTCAAGCAGGCTGCACCAACGTTTCAACAAGGTGCAGGAGCAATTCTCGCTGATAACCGAATTCACCAGATCGGCCCTGATTTCAGCAAAACTGAGCAAGGCCTACACGCTGGAGAATATTCAGACCGGCATACTTGACCAGCTCGGAAAGACCTACGTCAAGGCCAACATAGGCGTAGCACTGGTACAGGGCGTCCTCTTTCCGGCGGCAACCCTGATCGGCAACCTCGGACTTCTCGCCATCCTCCTCTATGGCGGTCGACTGGTAATCCGCGGAACGATCAGCATGGGTGACTTTGTTGCCTTCATCACCTATCTGCAGATGCTTATCTGGCCGATGATGGCCATCGGCTGGGTCACGAACCTGCTCCAGCGAGGTTTGACGGCCCTCAGGCGAATCCACTCACTCGTTTCCTCGGAACCGACCATGATCGACCTGCCCCGGCCGACGCCTGAAGAGCCCGTTACCCCATCTTTTTCGACCAGAAATTTATCGTTTTCGTATCCTTCCTCAGAGCGTAACCAGCTTGAAGACATAACAATTGAGGTGAAATCCGGTATCGTCGGTATTGCGGGCAGAACCGGAAGCGGAAAGTCAACCCTCTGCAAGCTGCTGCTCAGGCTCTACCCCGTGGCCGACAATTGTCTGTTCTTTGGAAACATGGACGTCAACGCTCTGGGACTCGAAGAGGTGCGCTCACAGATCGCTTATGTGAGTCAGGAACCGGTACTTTTCTCCGATACGATCAGGGCGAACATCTCCTTTGGGGTCGGCGACATAGAAATGGAAGCAATCGAAGGAGCCGCCCGCGATGCCAGGATACATGACGATATACTCGGGTTCTCTTCCGGGTACGACACTATTATCGGTGAACGGGGTATTACCCTCTCGGGTGGTCAGCGCCAGCGACTTGCACTTGCCCGGGCACTGCTCTGCAACCGTCCTGTTCTGGTTATTGACGACGGCTTGTCCGCAGTTGATACAACGACGGAAAATGAAATTGCCGATGTTTTACGCAGCCGCCTTGCCGGAAAGACCGTGTTTATCGTCTCCAACCGTATAAAACTGCTGTCCATGACCGACAGAATCCTGATCCTTGAAGAGGGAAGGCTGGTAAATGAAGGCACTCACGAAACATTGATCAGGGAAAATGAATTCTATCACTCCATGTATGTAAAACAAAAACAGAACGGCGAACGAGACGACTGAGATGCGCAACTTCGGTTATAGTGAAAAAGACAGAAGCGCCTCACTTGGAGATATTCATCTCTGGCGTCGTATTATAAAAAAATCCAGCAGATATATCCACGCAATAACCGCAGCGGTTTTTCTTTCGCTGATTGTCACCGGGGCAACGCTGGCTATACCCTACCTGATGAAAAACGCCATCGATCTCTATATCACCGCCGACCAGCTGAACCACAGCCTGCGGCTGGCAGGGCTTACCAGAACCGCACTGCAGTTTATCTCCCTGATTTTGATAATTTTTGCTGTCACCTTCGTGCAGGTCGTCCTGCTTGAATGGGTCGGCCAGTCGGTCATGCATCGTATCCGCCTGGAACTGTTCAGTCACTTACTCGACCTTGATCTTGCTTTCCTGGACACCCAGCCGACCGGCCGTCTTGTTACCCGGCTGACCAACGATGTCCAGAATATGCATGAAATGTTCACTTCGGTCATGGTAACACTGTTTAACGATATTCTCCGCCTCGCCGGTATCCTGGCTGTTCTCTTCTTCATCAATGTGCGCCTTGCCGTGATGATGATGATTTTCGTGCCACTGTCCCTTGCAGTGACCGTTATTTTTGCAAAACTCGCCCGGGAAAAATTCAGGGATATTCGCAGCCAGCTTTCCCGGCTCAACAGCTTTATCCAGGAATCGGTATCGGGGATAACGATCATCCAGCTGTTCGGCAGACAAACCGCGATCAAAAACCATTTTTCCGCTCTCAGCCAGGAATATCTGCAGCGCACACTCAAACAGATCAGGCTCTTTGCCGCCTTCATGCCGCTTACCGAACTGCTGAGTTCCACAGCTATCGCACTGATTCTCTGGTATGGGGGGACCGAGATTATCGGCAGAAACCTCACCATTGGGGAGCTTGTTGCCTTTCTTGCCTATATGAGATTATTTTTCCAGCCACTCAGGGAATTGTCGCAGAAATACTCCATCGTCCAGTCGGCACTTGCCTCGGCTGAACGTATTTTCAACATGCTCGATATCAAACAGCAGATCAAGGAAGATCCTTCACCGGTTTCCATCAACAATATTAAAGGGCACCTCAGATTCGATCGTTTAACGTTTGGATACGAAGATGACAAACCGGTACTGCACGACCTGTCCATGGCCATTGCACCGGGTAAAACCGTTGCCATAGTCGGTACGACCGGTTCCGGCAAAACGACGCTTATCAGTCTTCTGATGAGATTTTACGAACCGCAGCAGGGAACAATTACGATCGATGGCGTCAATATCGACAAGCTGAGCTTAAAAGAGCTGCGCACCACGATCGGCGTCATTCTCCAGGATGTCTTCATCCTCCAGGACACCCTGCTGGCAAATATCGTCATGGACAGCGGCCGTTCCCGGGAGCATGTGCTGGAGGTCCTTGAACAGACAGGGATGTCTCGTTTTCTTGACCTGTTGCCGGACGGACTGGATACCATCATCGGTGAAGGCGGCCATGAGCTTTCGACCGGAGAAAAACAGCTTCTTTCATTTGCCAGGGTTTTATGCCGGAATCCCAAAATCCTGATTCTCGACGAGGCGACCGCATTTATAGACTCGGTGACGGAAGATATCCTCGAACAGGCCATTGAAGACAGTTTTTCCGGGAAAACGTCCATTATTATCGCCCACCGCCTTTCGACGATCCGCAGGGCTGATCATATCATCGTCATGGACCATGGCAGAATCATTGAGCAGGGCACACATGGTGAACTCATCGAAGGCTCCGGCCGGTATGCTGAGATGATAAAGCTTGATCTTCAGGATTAATGGAACGGTGCACTCCTTTGATTTATGTGATACCTACACCGGAAGAATCAGTTGTTCCTGAATCCTTTACTCGATCGGCAAGAGATGCATCCCGAACAAAAGTCAAAGACACTGCTCTGGTGGGGTCGTTTCGATCCTGAATATTCACGAAACAGAATCATCAGAAACATCCTTCGGGAATCAGGGTACACGGTAACCGACTTCAGGCCGAGAATCTCGCCGCTGGGAGGTATTGAATTTCTCTTTGCAGGAATAAGCAAACCCGATGCAGTCTGGGTTCCCGCTTTTCGCCAGCGTGATTTTCGTTCCGCTCTCAGTTACGCCCGCAGACAGGGAGTTCCACTCATCTTTGATCCACTGATCAGCGGCTGGGACAAGGCAGTATACGAAAGACAAAAATTCCTGAAAAATGACCGCAGAGCCCTGAAACTGCTGGAGCGGGAACAATTCATGTTTTCCCAGGCAGACATGCTGCTTGCCGACACCTCGCCGCATGGTCGGTTTTTCATCGAGACGCTCGACGCTTCTGCTGAGACTGTCCATGTTGTCCCTGTCGGGGCTGAAGAAGTGTTGTTTCCACAGCAGCCTCACACCAATGCCCAGCATACAGAAGTGCTTTTCTATGGAAGTTTTATCAGCCTGCAGGGACCCGAGGTGATCGTTGAGGCTGCCGCACTGGTTCCCGAACTGCAGTGGACAATGGTTGGCAACGGACCACTGCTGGATACCTGCAGGCTGCTGGGCCGCGAGCTGGACAATCTCAGGTTTGAAAAATGGCTCGCCTATGAAGCACTTGCTGAACGAATCGGTAGAGCTTCGATCCTGCTCGGCATTTTTGGTTCCTCCCCGAAAGCCGGCAGGGTTATTCCCAACAAGGTCTATCAGAGCCTGGCCGTCGGTCGCCCGGTTATCACCCGCTGCTCCGATGCTTATCCTGCCGGGCTCATGGACAATCCCAACTGCGGCATTACCTCTATTCCTCCCGGAGACCCGCAGGCGCTTGCAGAAGCCGTACAGAGGCTGGCTGACCCCCGCGTCTCATTTTCAAAGCGCTGCAGCCAGGCCAGAGATAGCTATGAGCGCTATTTCTCTGAAAAACAGGTACAACGAGCGCTGCTCTCCGCACTTTCATCGATACAGTTGTAGAAAACGCTCAACAACATTCTCGGCAAAAGATGGGAACGAAGGATTATTGATGATCCATCTTCTTGAAATAACGTCTGAAAATCCAGTAGGGGATATAATCGAGCACGACATTCGGGCAGACACTCAGCGAATAGTTAAAACCGAGCTGATCGCGTTTTGACCAGTTCTGGAGCTGACTGAACCAGGTTTCCATGAGGTTGCGGACGGCAGGGTCCCCTGTCCTGCGAATCATCATTCGGGCATTGATATGGGGATACTGGTCCTGATAACCGCTCTTCAGGTAATGGCTGTACTGATCCTTTAACAGCGCGGGGCTGTCTTTCACGTGTTCAACACATTGCTGCACTTCCTCTTGGAGGGAGAAAAGAAATGGATGCAGCAGTATGGAAAAAACAGATCCAGGGGGAAAGGCATGGGCGAGAAAAACGTCAAGATCACCACGAATGCGCATGTTGGCATCGGTGTAGACACTTAGATCATACCCTGCATCGATGAGATGATTGTTGATCTTGTAATACCGGGAAAGGCGCACGGGATCAAGCCCCAGTGCGTTGTCAAGAAAACGTATCTCCCAGCTGCTGCTCTGCAGCTCCGGGTTGTCTGTATAGCAGACATAGTCCCAGTTGCTGAGCCTGTGCGGTATCTCATTGAGCCTGTCATAATCACCGACCAGGATTGTATAAAAAAGTTTTTTCAGCGGCCGGTAACGGTTTTTAAACAGCAGAGAGACAACCATCGGCCTCAGAAAGAAATAATTCAGGTTATAAACGGCCAGCAGTTTGTAAAGACCGGCCCTGCCCCCATTTTTGCAGCGATTTATCTTTTCCAGATGCGGATAGTATTTCATGTACCGTGACAGGACAGCCCTCATAAAAAATTAATTTTATTTTCGACCCTGACTTTACCATGGTTGTTCCAACTCTCAACAATCAATAATCTATAATCGAAATCTGGTTTAGACAGTTCTACCACGAAGTGGTGTTTTTTGTTTTTTTTCGACCAGATACCGTTATTGTGGTATATTTTTTTTGACATTCTTTACAGAACGAATTACCCCTATTTAAGCTTTTTATTAATCTTTTCTGGTCATCATCAACCTCAGCCGACAGACTGCCAAAATGAAGAATTTGAAACGTATTGTCTCAGCAGCCTCACACCCTCTCATATTCATCTGTGCCCTTTTCATTGGCACGACAGCGTTTGCCGATGATTCAGCAATGGACTCCAGGAGGTGGACGCCGAAGGATGCGGTAATCTTTGCCCTGAAAAACAGTCCGGACAGCAGAATTGCCGCCCAGCGTATCAATGCAGCAATCGCCCGGCGCAACATGGCTGAATCGTCATTCCGCCCCCGCCTGAATCTTTCCGCCGGGTACGATCAGACAAACACCCCGATGTATTCTTTCGGCAACATACTGAACCAGGGAAATTTCGATGAAACAATCGATTTCAACAATCCCGGCAGGACCGACAATCTCAATTTGAAAGCGGAAATGGTGTATCGCTTCTATAACGGCGGACGGGACGAGGCGGGAAGAAATGCGTCAGAATCAGCGCAGCTGTCCACGGAAATGGAGCGAAAGAGCACCTATCAGCAGCTTGGTTATGAGGTGGTGAGGGCATTTCAGCAGATCGTTCAGGCCCAGGACCAGGTTTCCGCCAGAGCTGCCGAGCTTGAAGCCATAACAGCCTCTCTCGATGTGTCCATAGCCCGCTATGAGGCCGGAGAACTCCTCAAAGCGGATATGCTGAATTTTGAGGTTCAGAAATCACGTGCAAGCGAGAACCTGATCATCAGCCAGCATGGGCTTGAATTGTCGAAAAAGATTTTTCTCAACCTGCTCGGGCTTGAAAAAGGCTCCGTGGAGTTGAACAGCCAGGCAGACGCCGGGCAGGCGGCCCCTGATCAGGGGAGTTATCGGCAACGTCCTGAAATCGACGCGCTTCAGGCCCAGGTCGATCGGGCCGAGGCGGAGCTTCAACAGAGTGAAGGACAGAAATACCCGACGCTGGACGGTTTTGCACGCTACCAGTACGATTATGGCTTTATAGACGATGGTTCAGGAGATTCGTGGGGAGCAGGTCTCATGCTGAATTATAATCTTTACAATGGAAACTACACCGAGGCGGAAACGGCCGGCAAAAAAGCTGAACTCCAGAGCGTCAGGGAGCAGCTCGCCAAGCTGAAGCTGGCGATTAATCTTGACATACAGGAAGCGGAACTCAACTACAACCAGGCTCTTGAGCGGCGGGCTGTCACTGAACAGATGGTCCGGGTCGCCGGTGAAAGTGCCCAGTTGAGCAGAGAACGATTCAAACAGGGACTCATCCTTTCCTCAGACCTCATTGACGTTGAACTTCGTCTCACCGATGCCCTCGTGCGGCAGTCCGCTGCCAAGGCCAATTATGAAATTGCCATAGCCAATCTCAGGCGCGCAGCCGGCCTTCAGCAATTTTCAATTACCACAGCAGATCTTTTGGAGGATCGACCATGATATCCCTTTATTCCCGCGTCACTGGTATCATAGCCATCATTCTTTTGCTATTCGTTCTCAGCAGCTGCAAGTCCGAACATCCTGCCGCAGGGGAACCTGAAACAGTTCTGCCGACAATAGCAGTCAAGACAATGACCTCAGAAGCAAGTTCCCCGGCACGACAGGTTGAGATCATGGGAACAGTGCAGGCGGCAGAAAGCGCCTCGATTGCAGCAAAAATAAGTGGCAACATCACCGACATCCCGGTCAGTCCCGGATCACGCGTCAAAGAGGGGGATCTGCTCGCCACAATCAGTGCCGGCGAAATTTCGGCAAAACTTATGCAGGCCCAGGCCCAGCTTGAGCAGGCAACGAGAAACTATACGCGGGAACAGGGTCTGCTGAAGAAAAATGCCGCCACGGTTGAAATGGTAAAGACGCTGGAAGAGACAAAAAAGATTGCTGAGGCTGTATACAAGGAAGCACGGACGATGTTGAGCTACGCCACGATCAGCGCTCCTTTTGACGGCATCATAACCAAAAAACATGCCAGTATCGGAGACCTCGCAACCCCCGGCAGCCCCCTGCTGCAGCTGGAGAGCGAGTCTCAGTTGCAGGTTATTACCCATATCCCCGAATCACTGATCCTGGAAATTTCAATCGGTGACCAGCTTCCGATCTATATTCCGGCTGCAGGCGTCAGGATTACCGGAATCGTCGAAGAAGTCGCTCCGACCGCAGATCCCCGCTCCAGAACAGCGCCGGTCAAGCTGCAGATCCCTTCTCAGGATAAAATCAGGTCCGGGCAGTTTGCCCGGGTGAGCCTGCCCGGTACAAGAGGAAGTGCAATCCTTTTGCCGGAATCCGCCTTACGGCCTTTTGGTCAGATGGAACGGGTTTTTGCCGTGGAAAACCAGACCGCCCGGATGCGGCTTGTAAAAACCGGTCTCAAACACGGCGACAGAATAGAAATTCTCTCCGGAATCGAGCCTGGCGAAGAAATCGTCGTTTCAGCCGATACCCGCCTGGAAGATGGTCAACCGGTAAGCCTGCAATAGATTCCAACCTAGATTTTTACAGGGAAATAGTTTGTCATGGACCCACAGGAAAGTAAACAGAGTGGTTTTGCCGGCAAACTTGCCGGCGCTTTTATTAACTCCAAGCTGACACCGCTTGGCATCATCGCCTCGCTGCTTCTCGGTATCATGGCTGTCGTCCTGCTTCCCCGTGAAGAAGAGCCGCAAATCAAGGTCCCGATGATCGATGTGATGGTCGCCATGGAGGGCGCCACCCCGAAGGAAGTTGAGGAGCAGGTAACGGTGCCGATGGAAAAACTGCTCTATGAACTCCCCGATGTCGAATATATCTACTCGACCTCAATGACCGGACAGAGTTTGCTCGTTGTCAGGTTTTATGTGGGCGCGGACCTGGAGACGGCGATTGTCCGCCTGAACCAGAAACTGGCAACCAACTACGACCGGATTCCCCACGATGTTTCCCATCCCCTGATAAAGCCGCATACCATCGATGACGTCCCGATTCTCGCCCTGACCTTTCACAGCAAAACCTATGATCATTATACCCTGCGCAGGCTTGCTGCCGAGGTTGACGATTCAATAAAGAATATTCCCGAAGTTGCAGAGACAAAGCTGATCGGCGGAACAAAACGCCAGGTCAGGATTCGGATTGACCCGCTGCTGCTGGCAGCCAGGAATCTCTCATTAAATGAGCTGGTACCGGTCCTGCAACAGGCAAACCGCCGGAGTTTTTCAGGAAACCTGGTAAGCGGCAACAGGGAATTCCAGCTGCAGACAGGTACATTTCTGGCAGACATTGAGGAGATCGGCCGAATTGTTGTCGGCGTTCATGGAGGCAAGCCGGTCTATCTCGAGGAAGTTGCTCAAATCAGCGATGCAGAGGAGGAAGTCTCCAGCTATGTGCTTTACGGGGGAAAACAGTCCCGGGAACTCGAGACCGCCGTCACGCTGTCCATTGCCAAAAGACCGGGGGCAAATGCCGTGTCCGTTGTCAGGTCTGTTATGGATAAGGTTGACAGCCTGAAGGGGACGCTCATCCCAGCGGATATCGAAGTGGGTGTAACGCGTGATTATGGCGAGACCGCAGCAGAGAAGTCAAACGAGCTGCTGCTGCACATGGGCATTGCCGTTTTCGGCGTTGCCCTGCTTATTCTCTTCTTCCTCGGCTGGCGCGAGTCCCTTGTCGTAATGCTGGCAATTCCTTCCACCCTGGCGCTCACCCTTCTCATTTTCTATCTCTACGGCTATACACTCAACCGGATCACGCTGTTTGCCTTGATTTTTTCCATCGGAATCCTGGTCGATGATGCCATTGTCGTCGTTGAAAATATCGTCCGTCACATGAGATTACCCGACAACAGAAGCCGCGGACTTCTGCCAGTCGCCATTGAGGCGGTAGGGGAAGTCGGCAATCCAACGATCCTGGCAACCTGGGCAGTCATTGCTGCTATTCTGCCGATGGCCTTTGTCGGCGGCCTGATGGGCCCATATATGAGGCCAATACCAATCGGTTCTTCGGCAGCGATGATTTTCTCCCTGATTATCGCCTTTACCGTGACTCCATGGGCCGCAATCCATATCTTGAAGAAAAAAAGTGCGCACCAGTCGGGCAAGGACCACGATGCCGTACCCGATGATTTTTTCACCCGCCTCTACCACCGGATCATGGATCCACTGCTGGCTCATGCCGGTTGGCGCATTACCTTTTTTATCGTAATCACCATACTTTTACTGGGCTCGGCTGCGATGGTCGGCTTCGGGCAGGTAAAAGTAAAAATGCTGCCCTTTGACAACAAGAGCGAATTCCAGGTAATTATCGATATGCCGGAAGGAACCCCGCTTGAGTACACCTCCCGGGTCGCTCTGGAAATGGCTCAAGCAGTTAAAAATGATCCGGCTGTCATTAATTACCAGGTCTATGTCGGCACCGCCTCACCCTATAATTTCAATGGGCTGGTAAGGCATTATTTCATGCGAAGCGGGCCAACGGTTGCCGACATCCAGGTCAACCTGCTTCCCAAACACCTTCGGGATCTCAACAGCCATGATATCGCCAAGCGTTTGCGCCAGCCTCTCTTTGCAATCGCAGAACGGTTTGGTGCCACGCTTTCCGTTGCTGAAGTCCCCCCCGGACCGCCGGTGCTGCAGACGCTGGTTGCCGAAATTTACGGCGAAAGTGATCAGCAACGGGTAGCCCTTGCAAAAGAGATCAAGGCCATATTCGAGTCGACCGCAGGAGTTGTCGATATCGACTGGTACCGGGAAGCGGAGAGAAATAAAACGGTTATTACCGTGGACAAGGAAAAAGCAGCCCTCAGTGGGATAACGGAAGGCCAGGTCACCCGCGCCATCCGCATGGCCGTAAGCGGCCTGTCGATTGACCTCTTCCACCAGCCGCGTGACAAAGAACCGATCGAAATCGTTATAGAACTGCCGCGTTCCCAGCGAGCCCGTGTCGATGAACTGCTGAATATCTCCCTGCGCTCAGAAATTGATCCGCAGGCGGCGCTTGTCCCCTTGCGTGAACTGGTGAATATATCAGAGGCTCCTGTCGAGCAGCCGATATACCGCAAGAACCTCAAACCTGTGCTCTACGTGACAGCCGACGTTGCCGGTGCCGTGGAAAGCCCGGTTTACGCAATCCTTGACATGAACGATAAAATCAGGGACCTCGATGGCCGGGAGTTTGGCGGAACAAGCTCGACAATTCCGATCTATAACCTGTTTCAACCATTCAACGAAAGAGAACCGGCGATGAAATGGGACGGAGAATGGCACATTACCCTTGAAGTTTTCCGTGACCTCGGCATCGCCTTCTGCGTGGTGCTTATCCTTATCTACATGCTGATGGTCGGCTGGTTTAAAAATTACCTTACCCCCCTTGTCGTCATGGCCGCAATTCCCTTCTCGCTGATCGGCATCCTCCCGGCCCACTGGGCATTTGGCGCCTTCTTTACGGCAACATCGATGATCGGATTCATGGCCGGAGCAGGAATTGTAGTCAGGAACTCCATAATCCTTGTCGATTTCATCGAATTGAGAATCGAACAGGGGTTGCCTCTTGCCGAGGCCGGGGTAGAAGCAGGTGCGGTACGCTTTCG
>CBDUGK010000031.1:0-36687 GCA_965366875.1 uncultured Desulfobulbaceae bacterium
TTCGCTTTGCAATACGCGAAGGCGGCCGTACTGTCGGTGCCGGGGTTATCAGTGAAATCGTAGCGTAAAAAGGTCTGAATATATGATACCTACAGAAAAAATTCGCATTCGCCTCAAGGCTTATGATCATAAATTACTGGATCAGTCTACCCATGAGATCGTTGATACTGCGCGCCGGACCGGATCTGCTGTGGCCGGCCCGATACCTTTGCCGACAACGGTGAACAAGTACTGTATTCTTCGTTCTCCGCATGTTGACAAAAAGTCTCGTGAACAGTTTGAGATGAGAACTCACCGCAGGCTCCTTGATATCCTCGAGCCGACCCAGCAGACGATTGATCTGCTGATGAAACTGGAGCTCTCAGCTGGTGTAGATGTTGAAATCAAGCTGCCGTAGAGTGCAGCAAACGAAACGTAAATTGAAGCATCGGGTACGATTATGCCAAAGACAATGGGTATACTAGGTAAAAAGTTGGGGATGACCCGCATATACGACGAACTGGGTGTTGTTATTCCCGTTACGGTCGTAGAGACTGGACCCTGTACTGTTTTACAGATTAAAACAATGGCAACGGATGGCTACAGCGCGATCCAGGTCGGTTTTTCCGAAAAGAAACCGTCAAAGCTCACCAAGCCGATGGCAGGCCATTTCAAGAAGGCTGGTGAGGGTGGTTACTATCACGTCCGCGAGTTCAGGGTGGAAACTCCTGAAAATTTCGAGATTGGCCAGAAGCTGTCCGTCGATGACGTGTTCAAAATCGGAGATATTGTCGATGTCCAGGGAATTAGCAAAGGTAAAGGGTTCCAGGGTGTCATGAAGCGTCACGGTTTTAAAGGCGGCGGCGCATCTCATGGTTCCGGATTTGCGCGAGCGCCCGGTTCAATCGGATGCAGTGCCTGGCCGGCGCGAGTCGTGAAGGGTAAAAAAATGCCGGGACGAATGGGTAACGATACGGTTCTGAAGAAAAATACGGTGGTGATTGATGTCCGTTCAGAAGATAATGTCGTCCTTTTGAAGGGTTCCGTCCCCGGAGCCAAGAACGGTCTGCTGAAGATTTTTTCGAGATAACGTGTCGATAGAGACCGGTTCAAGGAGAGCATAATGTCAACGGTAGAAGTTAAGAATATAAAGAACGAAAAGGTTGGCGAGATCGAGCTGAATGACCAGATCTTCAAGCTTGAGGTCAAGGGCTACCTGCTTCATGATGTGGTCCGCATGCAGCGGGCCGCTAAGCGGGCAGGAACAGCTTGTACTAAAACTCGCAGCGAAGTGAGAGGAAGCGGTGCCAAACCATGGCGACAGAAAGGTACCGGGCGAGCACGTTCGGGAGCGCGGCGTTCGCCAATCTGGCGGAGCGGCGGCGTTGCCTTTGGTCCGAAGCCACGTGATTACAGCTTTAAGTTGAACCGCAAGGTTAAAAAACAGGCTGTAGCAATGGCCATGTCGGCACGGCTCCAGGAAGGTAATCTCGTCGTTCTCGATGACTTTACGATGGATCAGATCAAAACAAAGGATTTCGTCCAGGTGATGAATACCCTTGCTCTTGATACAGCCTTGATCGTCATAGAAGATACCAATGAGAACCTGACGAAATCATCCAGGAATGTTAATGGATTTAAGGTTTTGAATTCTGAAGGGTTGAATGTTTATGACATTCTTCTGCACAGCAAGCTTGTGCTCCTTCAGCCGGCGATCACAAGCCTTGAAGAGAGGTTTTCGGCATGAAAAATATCTATGATGTACTCAAGGGGCCATGCCTCACGGAAAAGGCGAGTTTGCAGCAGGAGATCGACAATAAAATTGTTTTCAAGGTGCATCCCGGCGCCAACAAGATCGAGATCAAACAAGCCGTAGAAAAGATGTTCAACGTTAAGGTGAAAAACGTTCAGACAGCGTCCATAAATGGAAAACAGAAGAGAGTAGGACGTCATATCGGTTTTACCAATAAATGGAAAAAAGCCTATGTCACTCTGTCGGAAGGTGAAATCAACTTTGTTGATGAACTATAAAGAACATTCGGCAGTGTCGGTTCAGAGCGAAACTGAAATAGATTGTCCACTCAAAGATGATGGAGCGATTGGGAAATCATGGCTATAAAGACATATAAACCAACATCAGCTGGTAAACGACATCACGTGTCTACCAAAAATCCGGACTTGTCCACCCGTGGACCCGAAAAAAGTCTGCTCAGCAGTCTGTCTAAAAGCGGCGGACGCAATAATTATGGTCGAATCACCGCACGGCATATCGGCGGCGGCCATAAGCGCAAATATCGCATAATCGACTTTAAGCGTAACAAAACTGAAATCGCAGCAAAAGTCGTTTCGATAGAGTATGACCCCAACCGATCGGCAAATATTGCTTTGCTGAGCTATCTTGACGGAGAGAAGACTTATATTCTCGCCCCTGACGGTATCGCTGTCGGCGACAAGGTAATTGCCGGCGACAGAGCAGATATCCAGCCGGGCAACTGTCTGCCGATGGTGAATATACCGCTTGGTACGATCATCCATAATATCGAGATGAAGATCGGCAAGGGTGGCCAGCTTGTTCGCAGCGCCGGCACCTCTGCACAGTTGATGGCAAAAGAGGGCAACTATGTACTTGTGAGGCTGCCCTCCGGTGAAGTTCGGAAATTCAATAATCTCTGCCGCGCCTGTATCGGCCAGGTTGGAAACCGGGAATTCGAGAGCCAGAAGCTCGGCAAAGCAGGTCGTACCCGCTGGCTTGGTAAACGGCCCCATGTGCGAGGCGTGGCGATGAACCCGGTTGATCATCCGATGGGCGGTGGTGAAGGAAAGAGTTCCGGTGGTCGTCACCCCTGTACACCATGGGGTAAGCCGACAAAAGGCTACAAAACCAGAAACAAGAAGGCGTCTGACAGGATGATTGTCAAACGGAGATCATAAAAAGGAGTAAGCAATGTCTCGTTCAGTAAAAAAAGGACCTTTCATCGACGATCATCTGATGAAGAAAGTAGACAAGGCTATCGAGTCTGGTTCCAGGAAAGTGATCAAAACGTGGTCGCGCAGATCCGATATCAGTCCTGAGATGGTAGGGTTGACTTTCGCGGTTCATAACGGTAAAAAGTTCATCCCCGTATTTGTCTCTGAAAACATGGTCGGACACAAACTTGGCGAGTTCTCTCATACCCGAACATATTATGGACACTCATCGGACAGAAAAAAGTAAAGAACCTGTATTTTGACAGGACGTATTGGGAGTACACAAGATGGAATCACGAGCCGTAGGAAAATATATCCGTGTATCACCGCAGAAGGCAAGACTGGTTGCGGATGTGGTTCGGGGAATGAATGTTGATCAGGCGATAACAACGCTTAAGTTCATGCCTAAAAAAGCTGCAGCGATCCTGAAACAGGTGATTGAGTCTGCAGTTGCGAACGCCACCCAGGATGATCAGGTTGATGTGGACAATTTGTTTGTGAAAAAGATCTTCATCGACGGCGGCCCCTCGCTGAAACGCATCAGGCCCCGGGCAATGGGAAGGGCGACCGGGATCATCAAGCGAACGAGCCATATAACTGTAATTCTCGATGAGAGTTAACTTGTCGAGTCTGACGTTGAATTTACTGCTTTGGTAAATTATTAAACCACCTACTCAGTTGGAGGATAAATTGGGCCAGAAGGTTAATCCATTAGGACTAAGACTGAATATAACCCGTACTTGGGATTCGATCTGGTACGCCGACAAGGACTATTCCACGTTCCTTATCGAAGATCAGAAAATTCGTAAATATCTCAAGAACCGTCTCTACCATGCCGGGCTTTCCAAGATTATCATTGAGCGTACCGGCGAGAAGATGAGGGTGAAGCTGTTCACTGCACGACCCGGTATTGTGATCGGCAAAAAAGGTGCGGAGATCGAAACATTAAAAAAGGACATCGAGAAGGTGTTCAAAAGATCGGTAACGCTTGACATTCAGGAAGTCAGGCGACCCGAAGCTGATGCGCAGCTTGTTGCCGAAAACGTAGCCTCACAGCTTGTTCGACGTGTTGCTTTTCGCCGGGCGATGAAAAAGGCGGTCAATTCGGCGCTCAGGTTTGGTGTCCAGGGCATTAAAATTTCATGCTCAGGGCGCCTCGGCGGAGCTGAGATGTCTCGCTGCGAATGGGTTCGGGAGGGTCGGGTCCCGCTGCATACGCTGAGAGCTGATGTTGACTATGCCCTGGCTGAAGCTAATACCACATACGGTATAATCGGTGTAAAAGTATGGATTTTTAATGGTGAGGTCCTTGACGAAAAAGAGGCTGTCAGCTGATTTTCTTCAGGTGATTTGATACCAGGTAATTTGGAGTAAGACATGCTAAGTCCCAAAAAAGTAAAACATAGAAAGGTGTTCACGGGTAAATTAAGAGGGACAGCCCAGCGCGGCGCGTCCATCTCGTTTGGTGATTTTGCCCTGAAAGCGACCACCAGCGGCAAGATGACAGCTCAGCAGATCGAGGCTGCCCGTGTTGCCATTAACCGAAAAATCAGACGTGGCGGCAAGGTCTGGATCAGGGTTTTTCCAGACAAGCCGGTTACCAAAAAACCTGCCGAGACCAGGATGGGGAAAGGTAAAGGCAGCCCGGAGTACTGGGTAGCCCCGATCAAGCCGGGCAGGATTCTTTATGAGCTTGCAGGTGTTGATGAAGAACTGGCCGTACGGGCACTGACTCTGGCTGGAAATAAACTTCCTTTTGGTACGAGAGTTGTTTCTAAAAGGAGAACATTATGAAAGTAGAAGAAATCAGGAAATTGTCCGACGAAGAACTCGAAAAAAAAGCAAAAGAATTGCGCGAAGAATATGGAAACTTGTCGTTTCAGCACAAGATTCGGCCACTTGAGGATACTTCGCGGCTGAAAAAAATTAAAAAAGATATTGCACGAATTGAAACGATTGCTGTTGAAAAAGGGCTTGCCTGAGACTTTTAATAAATTAAACGCGGCTCATTATTCGTGCTGCAACATCTTGAAATTATATTATGAGTGAAAATAAAACATCGAGAAAAACGAGAACAGGTTCTGTTGTCAGCAACAGGATGGAGAAGAGTGTGGTTGTCCGGGTCGAGCGTAAGTTCCGTCACAAGCTGTACGGCAAATATGTAAAGACCAGTGTCAAGTACCTCGCCGACGATCCGCAGAACCAATGCAATGTCGGTGATGTTGTTCTTATCGAAGAATGTCGTCCATTGAGTAAGAAGAAGCGTTGGCGGATCAAATCCATACTTGAACAGGCGGTATAGCGCTAAAGGTTCCTGACGGTACCTCGGGTACCTGTAAGGCTGATGTAGAATCAGGTGACACTATGATACAAACTGAAACAATGCTGAATGTTGCTGACAACTCCGGAGCAAGGAAAGTGCTCTGTATCAGAGTTCTCGGCGGCACGAGAAAGAGATATGCCGGAATTGGCGATGTTATCGTCGTAACGGTCAAGGAAGCTATCCCTCATGCCAAGGTAAAGAAAGGGGATGTAATGAAAGCGGTCATTGTCAGAACGGCGAAGGCAATGAAAAGAATGGATGATACCTGGGTGAAGTTTGACGAGAACGCTGCTGTTATTCTCTCTCAGGCAGGTGAGCCGATCGGTACCCGTATTTTTGGACCGGTTGCCCGTGAGTTGAGGAATCAAGGGTTTATGAAGATAATTTCTCTTGCCCCTGAGGTCCTCTAATAATTCGCATATCGCTGACGATCAGCACAGTAAAATAGGTAACGAGATGAGACAGGGTAGAACATACCTTAAGGCAAACGATCAGGTTGAAGTTATTGCTGGAAAGGATAAGGGCCGGGTGGGAAAGGTGCTCAAGGTTTTTCCCGCTGAAAGTAAAGCCACGGTTGAGCGTATCAATATGATCAAGCGTCATACCAAGCCGCGGGAAATGAATCAGCAGGGGCAGATTGTTGAGAGGGAAGCTCCTCTTCACGTGTCCAACCTCCAGTTGATATGTCCAGAGTGTACGCAAACTGGTCGAATAGGCAGAAAGCTTCTCGATGATGGCAGCAAAGTCCGCTTCTGCAAGAAATGCGGCGAGTCAATCGAGACCAAATAACAGGTCACGTAGAGGACGTATACCAGGAGTTTTATACATGGGTGCACTGAAAGACTATTACTACAACGAATGCGTTCCTGCATTGAAGGAAGAGTTTGGTTATACCAATATCATGCAGGTACCCAAACTTGAAAAGATTGTCCTTAACATGGGTCTTGGCGAAGCTGTCCAGAACCCGAAAATCATAGATGGTGCCGTTAATGAACTGACCAGAATCGCGGGACAGAAGGCAGTTGTCACCAAGGCTAAAAAGTCGATAGCGAGCTTCAAGCTGAGGGAAGGCATGCCGATCGGCTGCCGTGTTACCCTTCGTGGTGACAGGATGTATGATTTTTTGAGCAAGCTTGTGAACATTGCTCTGCCGCGGGTAAGGGATTTCCGGGGAATGTCGCCCAAATGGTTTGATGGGCGCGGCAACTACTCTCTTGGTATCAAGGAACAAATTATTTTTCCTGAAATTGAGTACGATAAAATTGATAAAATCAAAGGTCTCAACATCACTATCGTAACCTCCGCACCTACCGATAATGAGGGGCGGGCTCTGTTGGGATTGATGGGAATGCCGTTTAAAAAATAGTTATCACATTATTACAGATAGAGTTATTGGAGGCTGGTTTGGCTAAGAAATCAATTATTGCTCGAGCGCAAAGAGAACCTAAATTTAAGGTTCGGAAATATAATCGCTGCCCATTGTGTGGACGTCCGCGTGCGTTCATCAGGAAGTTCGGGGTTTGTCGAATCTGTTTCAGGAAGCTGGCGTCAAGCGGCGAAATAACAGGAGTGACGAAATCGAGCTGGTAGCAGATGAGTTTCAGCTGATACGTTAATCCGTTTACACAATGAGGAGTGTTCGCTATGTCAATGAGCGATCCCCTGGCAGACATGCTGACCAGGATACGTAATGCAGTAATGGTTAAATTCGATTCGGTGCAAATGCCGAAATCAAATGTGAAGGTTAATGTTGCAAAAGTCCTTCAGGATGAGGGGTATATCATCGGCTACGCAGTCAGCGACGAGGGGCCCCAGGGAACGTTGACCATAGACCTTAAATACGGACCGAATGGTGAGCCGGTGATAACGGGCATTAAACGGGTGAGTAAGCCCGGCCTGAGGCAATATGCAAAATCCGGAGCTATTCCGACTGTGCTCAACGGTCTTGGAGTCGCTATCGTTTCAACGTCAAAAGGCATTGTCTCTGATCGTGTTGCACGAGAGAGGAATACCGGCGGCGAGATACTTTGTGAAGTGTGGTAACACCGGTACGAAACGGAGGAAAAAATGTCACGAATTGGAAAAATGCCTATCCCGGTGCCCACAGGTGTCAAGATCGATATTAAAGGTCAGGATATCTCGGTCAGCGGAAGTAAAGGCTCTTTACACCGTACCATTCATCCCGGAATCAGCGTTGAACTGAAAGATGGTGAGATCCTGGTGACAGGTGGTGAAAACGATAAAAAATTAACTGCCTTCCGGGGTCTGATGCGTTCGCTGGTCAACAACATGGTGATTGGCGTTGATCAGGGGTTTAAGAGAGTTCTTGTTATCGAGGGCGTCGGCTATCGTGCCAGCGTTCAGGGTAAAAAGCTTTCACTCAGTGTCGGCTACTCGAACCCAGTTGAATTCATTCTGCCGGACGATGTCTCCGGCGGTGTTGAAAGCAACAGGATCACCCTGGAATCAATTGACAAGGAAAATCTTGGAATGACAGCATCGAAGATCCGTTCCATCCGAAAACCCGAACCTTACAAGGGCAAGGGTATTCGCTATGAGGACGAACATATTGTCCGTAAAGTTGGTAAGTCTGGTGCTGCGGCGTAATGGTAAAAAAGTGGTTAATCGACTTTATTTTCACTAATTGAGAAGAAACAATGGCAAAAACAAATCCAAGCACCGTTGCAAGGAAAAAAAGGGTTCGGAGAATTCGCAAGAAAATTTGCGGAACCGGCGAACAGCCCCGACTCAGAGTGTTCAAATCCAGTAAGCACATCTATGCACAGATTATAGATGATACTACCGGACAAACTCTGGTTTCAATGTCTACGGTCGATAAAGCGTTTGAGAAAGGTGAGGAAAAAGGTAAAGCCGCATCCGCCAAGCAGGTCGGCATGATCATCGCTGAACGTGCCAAGCAGGCAGGAATCAGCAAGGTGGTTTTTGACCGTGGCGGTTTTATTTATCAGGGACGCGTGAAGTCCCTTTCAGATGGAGCTCGTGAAGGCGGGCTGGAATTTTAATTTGAAATATATAATGGGGGTGCCCCTTGTCTGAGTTTAAGCGTTCCAAAAGTGAGCAAACTGAGGAACTTATTGAAAAAATAGTATATATCAATAGAGTTGCCAAGGTTGTCAAAGGCGGTCGTCGCTTCAGCTTCAGTGCAATCGTGGTTGTCGGTGATGGAAAAGGGAAGGTCGGTTACGGGCTCGGAAAGGCCAACCAGGTTCCGGAGGCGATTCGCAAAGGAATAGAAAAAGCACGAAAAGAAATGAATGCTGTTTCCCTTACCGAAGCTTCTATCCCGCACCAGGTTATTGGCAAATATGGCGCAGGACGTGTCCTGCTGAAGCCTGCTTCTGAAGGTACTGGCCTGATTGCCGGCGGCCCGGTAAGAGCGGTACTCGAGGCAGCCGGAGTCGGTAATATTCTTACCAAATGCCTTGGGTCACATAACCCGCACAACATGGTTAAAGCAACCCTCAACGGTCTAAAATCACTGAGGTCAGCGAAGAAAATTGCTGAATTTCGCGGCAAGACGGTGGAAGAGATAACTGCTTGATTACAGATTTTCATTTATCTGAGCAGCTGTTGATAAAATATTAGAATTTACATGGTGCAGTTACATGGCTGAGACAATTACATTCACCCAGGTTAAGAGTGGAATCGGAAGCACAGAAAAAATACGTGCCACGCTGACCGGTCTTGGACTTACGAAAATGCAGAAAACCGTAACGCGCAAAGATACCCCTGAAATCAGGGGAATGATTGCCAAGGTTCAGCATCTTGTTCGGGTAGAGGAG
Source organism: uncultured Desulfobulbaceae bacterium (assembly GCA_965366875.1). Lineage (GTDB taxonomy): Bacteria > Desulfobacterota > Desulfobulbia > Desulfobulbales > Desulfocapsaceae > MADRE3. The sequence goes on from CBDUGK010000031.1 coordinate 9,073, forward strand.
GCTTAAATGATAACGCTTGGTAACCTTTCACCACAGAAAGGATCAAACAGGGAAAAAAAACGTGTCGGGCGAGGTCCCGGATCCGGACATGGGAAGACGGCAGGTCGCGGGCACAAGGGTGCACGATCCCGTTCCGGCTACAAGAGCAAGCCCGGATTCGAGGGTGGCCAGATGCCGCTGCAAAGACGGCTCCCCAAGCGCGGCTTCAAAAATAAATTCAGGACCGTACATACAATTATCAGCCTCAGCCAGCTGGAAGCCTTTGATGCCGGGCAGGAAATTACCGTTGAGCTGCTCGTTGAGGCCGGAATGGCCAAAGCCGGGCAGCCGGTAAAAGTGCTTGCCAACGGCGAATTAAGTAAATCCCTGGTCGTCAATGTCGACAAGGTAAGCGGTAAGGCCAGAGAACTCATCGAAAAGGCGGGCGGCAGCGTGATTGCTGCTCCTGCTGAAGAGAAATAACAGCGTTTAGCAGATGGGAGATGAAATGGCAGGCTGACTGTTCAGCCTGCCATTTTTCTCGTTTACCGAGAATTGAAGCAGGAACACTTACATGAGCGGACTACAAAGCGCAGCACAAATTCCTGAACTGAGGAAACGGCTTCTTTTCACTATCATCATGCTTGCCGTTTACCGCATGGGTGTACAGGTGCCGACTCCGGGAATCAACGGAGAAGCCCTGACGGCGTTTTTCCAGCAGAATGCCGGTACTCTGTTCGGTATGTTCAACATGTTTTCAGGCGGTGCGCTCGAGAATTTCTCGATTTTTGCGCTCGGTATCATGCCGTACATCAGTGCCTCGATTATCATGCAGCTTCTGACCGTCGTCATTCCACAGCTTGAAGCCCTCAAGAAAGAGGGGGAATCCGGGCAGCGCAAGATTACCCAGTATACCCGTTACGGAACAGTGGTGCTGAGTATCATCCAGGGATCTTTTATTGCTGCCGGTCTCCAGGGAATGACAGGGCCGTCGGGGGAGATGATTGTTCTTGATCCCGGCATCCAGTTCAAATTGATGACGATGATAACCCTGACGTCGGGCACAGCATTTATCATGTGGCTCGGAGAGCAGATGACGGAGCGCGGGGTCGGCAACGGCATCTCGCTCATTATCTTTGCCGGTATTGTGGCCCGCGGTCCATCGGCTCTGGTTAATTCGATCGAACTCGTCAAGGCCGGTGAGATCCAGATGTTTTTTGTTCCCTTCATCGTCCTGATGATGCTTGGAATTATAGGTACTATCGTGTTCTTTGAAACGGCACAGAGAAGAATCCCCATTCAGTATGCCAAGCGGGTAGTCGGGCGCCGGGTTTACGGGGGCCAAAGTTCACATCTGCCGCTTAAAATTAATGTTTCCGGTGTTATTCCGCCTATTTTTGCCTCGTCAATAATGATGTTTCCGGCAACCATCGGCAGCTTCATCCAGATTGACTGGGTTCAGCGCGTTTCAGCTGCAATGTCACCCGGCACGGTCTACTATTATGTCTGTTTTATCGGCATGATCGTTTTCTTCTGCTTTTTTTATGCCGCTGTTCAGTTCAAGCCGGATGATGTCGCTGAAAATCTGAGAAAAAACGGCGGATTCATTCCCGGAATACGGCCTGGAAAGAAGACTGCCGATTTCATTGATAAGGCGCTGACGCGGCTTACGGTCATCGGGGCGATCTATCTCAGTACGATATGCGTACTGCCGACTATTTTGATTGCTAAACTGAGTCTGCCGTTCTATTTTGGCGGCACAGCACTGCTCATTGTTGTCGGTGTTGCCATCGATACCATTTCCCAGATTGAATCTCACCTGGTGATGAGAAACTATGAAGGTTTCATGAAACAGGGGAGAATCAAGGGCAGACGGTAATGATGAGTGGTTCAGCGCATAACCTGACAGCTAAATCAATCATGGTAAAAACTCCCGATGAGATCAAGATTATGCGGGAGGCAAACCAGATTGTCGCTGAGGTTCTCGTTATGCTTGAAAAAATTGTTGAACCGGGTATTTCAACCTACGAACTTGATCGCCAGGCTGAGGAGTTGTGCCGAAAGAGAAATGCGGTTCCGGCGTTTAAGGGATACCGCGGTTTTCCGGGAAGTCTCTGTGTTTCTGTAAACGAGGAAGTTGTTCACGGCATACCGTCACGTAAACGGAAACTGAAAAAAGGAGATATCATCTCGGTTGATTTCGGTACGCTTTTTAATGGTTATTATGGTGATTCTGCAATAACCATTGCGGTAGACACTATTGACAGTGTCAAACGCCAATTGCTGAAAGTGACCCAGGAGTCTCTCGACCGTGCGATAGAACAGGTTGTTATCGGTAACCGGATTTCTGATATCTCCAGCGCTGTGGAGCAGTACGTTGAGGCAAACGGGTTTTCGGTGGTAAGACAGTTTGTTGGACACGGTATCGGAACCGCCCTGCACGAGGGACCAGAAATACCTAATTTTGTTCAGGATGAGGCCTCACCGAGACTCATTGAAGGAATGGTGCTGGCCATCGAACCAATGGTTAATGCCGGCACGCATAAAGTGAAGGTCTTACGTGACGGCTGGACAGTGATTACCAGTGACCGGCAGCCCTCAGCTCATTTTGAGCATTCGGTGGCGGTAACGGTCGATGGTCCCCTTATTCTCAGCTCGCGTGCAAATATATGAGATGAAGAAAATAATACTTCTCTTTTTCAAGCAGGTGTATTATAATTCTCCGTTTTTGGACATTTAATGACTACCAGGTTCGCTATGGCAAAGGAAGAAGCAATAGAAGTTGAGGGGACGATAATTGAGCCCCTGCCAAACGCTATGTTCAGGGTCGAGCTGGACAATGGCCACAAAGTGCTCGCTCACATCTCCGGGAAAATGAGAATGCATTTTATCAAAATTCTACCGGGTGACCGGGTCACGATCGAGCTTTCACCGTATGATCTGACACGAGGCAGGGTGACGTTCAGGGCCAAAAACGCCAAAAAGAACAGATAGAGGTTGCACCATGAAAGTACGATCATCGGTAAAGAAAATGTGCAGTGACTGCAAAGTATACAAGCGCAATGGCGTTGTTCGTGTGTCCTGTAAGGTTAAAAAACATAAACAACGACAGGGATAACGGTTTTACAGCCGTCAATTATTGTTAAAGGAGACATACCTTGGCACGTATAGCAGGAGTTGACCTTCCTAAAAACAAGCATATGGATCGGGCGCTGACGTATATTCACGGCATCGGACTGACATCTGCACGGAAGATTCTTGATACAGTAGACCTTCCCTATACCATGAACAGCGATGACCTCAGCGGTGATGACGTAACCCGTATCCGCAAGGTCCTTGAGAGTGATTTCATTGTAGAGGGTGACCGTCGACGCGAAGTATCAATGGACATCAAACGCTTGATGGACCTTGGTTGCTACCGCGGTCGGCGCCATCGCATGGGGCTTCCATGCAGAGGACAGAAAACGAAAACCAACGCCAGGACAAGAAAAGGTCCCCGCCGCGGTGCCGCACGCCGAAAATAAGGATATATAGGGTAACGATATGGCAGCTGCAAAAAAGACCGAAACACGGTCTAAGAGGAAGGTTAAAAAGAATGTTCCGGAAGGGATCGTGTTTATTTATTCGACCTTCAACAATACCATTGTCACCATTTCGGACAAACAGGGAAATGTAATTTCCTGGTGCAGTTCCGGTGTGCTCGGTTTCAAGGGTTCGCGGAAAAGCACTCCCTTTGCCGCACAGAATGCAGTAGCGGATGCGTCCAAGAAGGCATCCGACCAGGGCATGAGAAAGGTGGAGGTCAGAGTGAAAGGTCCCGGTCCGGGAAGAGAAGCGGCACTGCGGGCACTTGTCAGCACCGGGCTGGAGGTAACACGTATTTTAGATGTTACGCCGGTCCCCCATAACGGATGTAAACCTCCCAAGCGGCGTCGTGTATAACGGCTGGGGTTTTCCTGCAAGGCATAGAAGTTTAATCAACGGAGGCTTAAGTTGGCTAGATATACAGATGCAGCGTGTCGTCGCTGTAGACGAGAAGGATTAAAATTATTTCTCAAGGGTGATCGCTGCTACTCTGATAAGTGCTCTTTTGAGAGAAGAGCATTCGCGCCGGGCCAGCATGGTCAGGCACGATTCAGAAAACAGTCGGATTACGCAGTACAGCTGAGAGAGAAACAGAAGGTCAAGAGCATGTACGGAATGCTTGAGGGACCTTTTCGACAAAATTTTGTTCGGGCTGATCGCCAGAAAGGGGTTACCGGCGAGAATCTTCTGATACTGCTTGAAAGAAGGCTTGACAATGCGGTATTCAGGATGGGATTTGCTTCGTCGCGTAATCAGGCTCGCCAGCTGGTCAGGCACAAGCATATTCTTGTTAACGGCAAAAAAGTCAATGTTCCTTCTTTCCTGATATCAGTCGGCGATGAGATTGTCGTCAAGGAAAAAAGCCGTGCCAATGCGCTGATCAATGAAAGCCTTGAAGCGGTCGAGCGACGAGGAGTGCCAAGCTGGCTCGAGTTGAGCAAGGACAGCTATAAAGCAACGGTGAAAGCATTGCCGAACCGCGAAGAGCTGACAATGCCGATCCAGGAGCAGCTGATTGTAGAACTCTACTCCAAGTAGCGACGAGCACGGATCATTTGTACGGATGACCTGCTGACAGAGAATTCTCTCTGTCAGCAGGTTTTGACCGTTTAGTTTATGTACCTTTAAAAAAGTCCTTTTTGTTTTCCGGATAACGCCAATATCCACAGGAATTTTGCTTAAAGGTTTTCGCATCTTAAAAAAATAACCGAAAAGGGATTATATGACTCAAGTTGCCGACGAAAACATACCTTTTTACCGGAACTGGCACGAGCTTATTAAGCCTGATAAACCTGAAGTTGACAAGGATAAGCATTCAAACGCTTACGCAAAGATTGTCTGTCAGCCTCTTGAGAGGGGATTTGCCACGACCATTGGCAATTCACTCAGAAGAATTATGCTCTCGTCAATCCAGGGGGCAGCAATTACCACTGTAAAGATAGAGGGTGCGCTGCACGAATTCACGACACTTAAAGATGTGAAGGAAGATGTCAGTGAAATCATACTCAACATCAAGCAGATCAGGTTAAAGCTCAATTGTGAAGATTCACAGCGTATCGTCGTTGAGAAAAAAGGTCCGTGTGAAGTGACAGCAGGGGATATAACTCCTTCTGCATATGTCGAGATAATGAACCCCGATCAGGTTATCTGTACTCTGACCAGCAAAACGGAATTCAAAGCTGAAATGACCGTTGAGTGGGGAAAAGGATATCAGCCTGCCGAACGTCAGGAGAAGGAAGAATTGGCGATTGGTCAGATACCTGTCGACGCCATTTTCTCTCCGGTCAAGCGCATCCAGTATGTTGTCTCCCAGGCTCGCGTCGGACAGCAGACTGATTACGACAAGCTGACCTTTGAAATTGAGACGGACGGCAGTGTGCGGCCGGAAGATGCGCTCGCCTTTGCCGGGAAGATCATGAAAGATCAGATGTCCATCTTCATAAATTTTGACGAGGAAGATGCGGAACCAGAGAAAGAAGCGGAGGACGTGGAAAATGCAGAACCACTCAATCCTTATCTTGACAAACCGGTCGAGGATCTTGAACTCTCTGTTCGCTCAGCCAATTGTTTAAAAAACGCCGAGATTTATTTTATCGGTGACCTTGCCCAGAGATCAGATCAGGAGATGTTGAAGACCAAAAACTTCGGCCGTAAATCTCTTAATGAGATCAAGGCCCTTCTCGCTGAAATGGATCTTACCCTGGGAATGAAATTTGAAGGCTGGATTCGTCCGGAAATACCGGAAAAAGCAAAAGAGTAACGTACGGATCACTCTATTCACTTTTGGAAATAGCTAACGTCAGATACCAGGGTTTACGGTACTGCACGGTTACCAGTTGAGGGAAGAACCATGAGACACGGAAAATCCGGCAGGAAGCTCGGCCGAACGAGTTCACATAGAGAAGCGATGTTTAGAAATATGGTAACCTCTCTGTTTGAGCACGAACGAATTGTTACGACAAAGCAACGAGCAAAAGAACTGCGACCGATTGCCGAGAAGATGATTACCCTGGCCAAGCGTGGAGATTTGCATGCCCGGCGCCAGGCTTTGAGCTACATCAGGAAAAGTGATGTCGTTGCCAAGCTGTTTGATGAGATTCAGCAGCAGTTTGCTGATCGGAACGGCGGTTATACCAGAATTGTCAAGACCGGTATCCGCAGGGGCGATGCCGCAGAAATGGCAATCATTGAACTGGTTGGATATGAAGAAGATATGGGAGCGGATCCGGCGACTGACGAAAGCTGATCCTGTTTTCCTGCATGTCTAAAAGCTGACCTGGATCTCGCGTCCTCGTCAGCTTTTTTTTTCATGAATAGGATTGGCCATGGTCGTTGAAAGAAGATTTCCTGCAGGAATGGAGCCTTTGGATGAGACAGGATTTACCTTCCGCTGTCATCCCGGGGTGTCCTGTTTTACCGTCTGCTGCCAAAATGTTGATCTTGATCTCTACCCGTACGATATCATTCGACTAAAACAGGCTCTCAAGATTGATTCTGAAGCTTTTTTGCGCACCTACACCGAGATAAAACAGGGGGGGAACCCCTATTTCCCGACCGTTCGACTCTGCTTGAGCGATTTTAACGATGACGCCAAAGCCTGCCCTTTTCTGAAAAAAAGCGGCTGCACTGTCTACAGTGACCGGCCAACCGCCTGCAGGACCTATCCGCTCGAGCGGGCGGTAGACAGAACTCAAGCGAAGGGACGGCCGGATGATTTTTATTTCCTGACCAACCACCCGTATTGTCGAGGTCACCAGGAAGACCATCGATTTACCGTCAAGCAATGGGTGAGGAATCAACGTCTTGACGAATATAACCTGATGAACGATTTATGGGCACAGGTCGACACTCTGTTTGCTTCAAATCCATGGCAAGGTGAGGGCGTCGCCGGCGAGAAGCAACAATTGGCATTTCTTGCCTGCTACAATATCGATGGATTCCGAGAATTTTGCACCACCCATACCATCTTCGATCAGTACAGGCTGAATCGTGATCTGAAGCGAAGAATCGCAAGAGAAGATGCAGAGCTGCTCAAATTCGCTTTTGAATGGTTGAAAGCATTGTTTGGCGGCACGCATGCGCTTATAAAAAAATAGTAATCAGCAGCACAGGAGCAATCTGCAGGCTTGCAAAATATTGCCCTGCATGGTAAGAAAATATGTTTTGCGCGTCATAGGGACGCAACATCTGAAACAACGAAAACACACATCTCCGAACACACTGGTGTCAGGCTGAACCAGATACAAACAGCCTGATCACATGGGGATGGAGGAAAAACCAGGAACTGGAGGAAGTTATGGCTAATGCTACGGTAAAAGAAATGTTGCAGGCCGGTCTGCATTTCGGACATCAGACCAGGCGGTGGAACCCGAAAATGAAGCCCTACATCTACGGGCCTCGCAATGGTATTTACATTATCAATCTCGATCTAACCAGGCGCATGTTTGACAAGGCCTGTGATTTTATAGCCCGGGAAATTGCCGATGGTGGTTCAATTCTTCTGGTCGGCACCAAACGGCAGGCTCAGGCAATTATTCGCGAGGAAGCCAGGCGCTGCGGAATGTATTACGTTGATCATCGCTGGCTGGGCGGCATGCTGACCAATTTCCAGACGATCAAGACGAGCGTTGAAAGACTCAAATCAATCGAGTCAATGCAGGAAGACGGTTCCATCAGCAGATTCCCAAAAAAGGAAATCCTGCTGATGGAAAAAGAGCGAATCAAGCTGGAACGAAATGTTGGCGGCATCAAAGATATGCGCTCAATACCGAGCCTTGTTTTTGTTGTCGATCCGAAAAAAGAGTCCATTGCTGTCAGTGAAGCCCGCAAACTGAAAATTCCCGTTATTGCCATAACTGATACAAACTGTGATCCGGATGGCATAGACTATTTGATTCCCGGTAATGATGATGCGATCAAATCCATCAGGCTGATTGCCTATTATATTGCCGAGGCGGTACTGAGGGGTCAAGCCGAACGGGATGGCGAGGATGCCTCCCAGGAAGCACTTGAGGCGGCCATGGCCGAAACCGGTGAAGAACAGCAAGAGGCCGTGCAGGAAAAGGCCGTGCAGGAAAAGGTCGTGAAAGAAGAGGCCGTGCAGGAAAAGGCCGTGCAAGAAAAGGCCGTGCAGGAAAAGGCCGTGCAGGAAAAGGCCGTGCAGGAAAAGGTCGTGAAAGAAGAGGCCGTGCAGGAAAAGGTCGTGAAAGAAGAGGCCGTGCAAGAAGAGGCACCAGAGCTTCCTGTCGAAGATACGCCGGCAAAGTAAATTTTTCAGTCGGCACCGTGTTGTTGACGCGGTGTTTACGTTAGAAGAAAAGGGGCAGTCCTCGGACAGCCCCTTTTCGCTATTCAACCCCTCAATCCGTTTCACTGTTTTTTTCGGGTTGAGTCAAGATTGTGAAAATGGTTTTGAGAATAGTGTTCGAACTGTTTTCCTAAAACCAGGACATACTGATAAACGTAGCGATACGTTGTTTAATGGAGGCGTTGTATGAAGATTACCAGCCAAATGGTCAAGGAATTGCGCGATAAGACAAGTGCAGGTATGATGGATTGCAAGAAAGCACTGAGTGAGACCGACGGAGATATGGAAAAGGCGGTCGATCTGTTGAGAAAAAAAGGGTTGGCTGTTGCTGCCAAACGCGCCGGTCGAGCTACCAGTGAAGGTGTTATTGAAACGTACATCCATGCAGGCGGTAAACTGGGCGTGATGGTCGAGCTGAACTGCGAGACGGATTTTGTCGCCAAGACAGACCAGTTCCGGGAGCTTGCCCGCGATCTTGGCATGCACATAGCTGCTTCAAGTCCGATTTCGGTTGACCGTGAAGGCGTTCCAGCAGATGTTCTTGCACGAGAAAAAGATATTTATGTGCAACAGGCCCTGGAATCAGGTAAACCAGAGAATATTGTGGAAAAAATTGTTTCAGGCAAAATGGAAAAATTCCTCGCTGAAATTTGTCTGCTTGAACAGAGCTATGTCAAGAACCCCGATCTTTCCATCCAGGATCTGCTCACCGATTGTATCGGAAAGATGGGCGAAAATATATCCATCAGGAGATTTGCCCGTTTCCAGATCGGCGTAGAGTAGTATCCTGTTTGTTCACAGGTCCGGCTGTCGCCTGATAAACCGGTCCGAATGTTACCTGCTGATTCCGTGAGGTTTACGGCAGCTGGGTCACCTTGTTCTCCAGGAGCGTTTTTATGCAAATCAAATTCCGGCGAATTTTGCTGAAACTGAGTGGGGAAGCCCTTATGGGCGAGGATGCATACGGTATCAACACCAGTGTGCTCAATTTTGTTGCCTCTGAAATAAAAGAGATTCTTGAAATGGGTGTTGAGCCCGGGCTGGTGATCGGTGCCGGAAATATCTTCAGGGGAGTCGCCGGCGCCAGCAAGGGAATGGACCGAACGACTGCAGACAACATGGGAATGCTGGCCACCGTAATGAACAGTCTCGCCCTCCAGGATGCTCTCGAGAGAAACGATGTCGATACCCGGGTCCAGTCGGCAATTCCAATGCAGTCGGTATGCGAACCCTATATCCGCAGAAGGGCGACCAGGCACCTGGAAAAAGGACGGGTTGTAATCTTTGCAGCCGGAACGGGGAATCCCTATTTTACCACCGATTCTGCAGGTGTTTTAAGGGCCCTTGAAATCGATGCGGATGTGATTATCAAAGCCACGAAAGTTGATGGCGTGTATGATAAGGACCCGGTAAAATTCTCTGACGCCCGGAAATATGATCAGCTGACTTACGACCAGGTCCTCACCCAGGGGCTTCGCGTCATGGATGCTGCAGGAATTGCCCTTGCCAAAGAAGATAACAAACCTATCATGGTCATGAATATGACGGTACCGGGAAACATAAAAAAAGCTGTCCTGGGCGAACCGGTAGGAACGCTTATTACTTCTTGATGGCTGAATATCCGTAAGACTTAAAAAGACAGGTGACAAGAATGAGCGAAATAATTTTTGAAATGGCCGACAAGATGGAAAAGAGTGTGGAATCATTTAAAGTCGAGCTTTCCAAAGTACGAACCGGCAGAGCCTCTCTTGCCTTGCTTGATGGTATCATGGTCGATGCCTACGGGAGCAGCATGCCGCTCAACCAGGTCGGCACGCTGACGATTCCCGAGAGCAGGATGATCGCCATTCAACCATGGGACCCCCAGGTACTGTCGGCGATTGAAAAAGCAATCCTCAAATCCGATGTCGGTTTGACCCCCGTCAATGACGGAAAGATTATTCGATTGAATATCCCGCAGCTCACCGAAGAGCGGAGAATCGAGCTGGTGAGGAAGGTCAAGAAGATTGCCGAAGAGTTCAGGGTGGCGATCAGAAACGTTCGCCGTGATGCCATCGATTCACTGAAGAAGCAGAAGAAGGATAAAGAACTATCCGAGGATGAACTGTTCAAGCTCCAGGATGAGGCCCAGGCTGAAACTGACACCTATGTCGCTCAGATTGATGAAATCACTGCGTCCAAGGAAAAAGAGGTTATGGAGGTATAGCCATCATTGATACCCTCAGCCTCTTTGAGACCTTTTCATGACAACTTCAGTACAGCTTGACCCCGATAGAATTCCAACTCATGTAGCCATTGTTATGGATGGCAACGGCCGCTGGGCAAAAAAACATAAAAAACCAAGACTTTATGGACATAAGGTGGGTGCCGATTCTGTCCGTGATATTGTTGAGACCTCGGCTGAAATCGGCATCAGACACCTGACGCTCTATGCGTTTTCCTCTGAGAACTGGAAGCGGCCTCAATCGGAAGTTTCAGGTCTGATGAATATCCTGAAATCGTATCTTGTTTCCGAGCTGGAAAAGATGGAAAAAAACAGGATACGCCTTCGCTGCCTGGGCGACAGGGAAAGGCTTCCTGTAAATGTCAGGAAAGTCCTCGATGAATCCATACAACGTACTGCCGGCAATGACCGGCTGACACTGAATCTGGCCCTGAGCTATGGCGCCCGTGATGAAATCTGCATGGCAGTCAGGTCCATAGCCGAGCAGTGCGCCAACGGCAGCTTACGTGTTGAGGATATCGATCACCATACGATTTCAAACCTGCTTTATACGGCGGGGCAGCCAGATCCGGATCTGCTGATACGCACCGGCGGTGAAGCGCGTCTTTCCAATTTTCTCCTCTGGCAGGCTTCCTATGCGGAAATCTATTTCACCGACACCATGTGGCCGGAGTTCAGACGTGATGTCTTTTTGCTGGCGATTCAGGATTTTCAGAAACGTGAACGGCGATTTGGTAAAACAGGAGACCAGTTGAAAGGTGCTCAATAATGACACGGACGGTTCCGGGACTCCTTCTTGCCGCCGGCTGGTTGATTCTTCTTCTGTTCGGCTCCTATCTGCTTTTCTGGGCGGCCATTGTTCTGGTTGGTATCATTGGCGGCCGTGAGTATACCCGTATGGTTCTTCCGGATATTCTCAGTGGTTTTGATTATACCGTTATGTCAATCATCATCACTATTCCTATTCTGACAACTGCTTTTGCCTCTCAACCTGTATTCCTTCTTTCGCCGGGTGTATTCCTGGCATTCTGCGTGATGGTCATCTTTACCATGTACCATTATCGCCGATTTGAAAATCCGTATGTCATCCTGATGAAAGGTGTACTGGGAATTTTTTTCATCGGTTTCCTTGGCTCGCACCTGGTCATGATCCGCGGCCTGGTCGATGGAGCCTGCTGGCTGGTTATTCTTACCGCAATCACTGCAGGCTCAGATACCGGCGCCTACTGGATAGGCCGCCGCTTCGGAAAACGCAGGCTCTGTCCAGCCATTAGCCCGAATAAAACAGTTGAAGGCGCTGTCGGTGGTTTTGCCGGGGCGGTCATAGCTGCGCTTTCTATGTACTTTCTACTCGATGTTCATTCTACAGTACTGACGGTCCTGGCACTGGCGATTTTTCTGTCGATGGCCGGCATGGTTGGCGACCTTCTGGAGTCAATAATCAAACGGGGAACCGGCACAAAAGATTCCGGCACCCTGCTGGGCGGGCATGGAGGGGTCCTCGACCGCGTTGATTCCCTGCTCCTTGCCGCTCCTTTTCTCTACTATATCATCCTGTATCAGCGCTTCTGATGAAAAAAATATCCCTTCTCGGGGCTACTGGCTCGATTGGAGTCAACGTCCTTGCTATTGTCAGACAATTTCCGGATCGCTATAAGATTTTGGGACTTGCTGCCGGACGAAATATAGAACTGCTGAGCAGACAGATTGAAGAGTTTACACCGCAGGTCGTTTCAGTAATCGACGAGGAGCATGCAGAAAAGCTTGCCCGGCTGCTGCCTGGTTCCTGGGAAGGTGAAATAGTCTGGGGAACAGCAGGCAATATTGAAGTTGCAACCTGCCCCGAGGCTGGTATGACCGTTTCCGCCATGGTCGGAGCCGCAGGCCTGCTGCCGACTCTGGCTGCAGTGGAAGCGGGAAAGAATATCGGCCTGGCCAACAAGGAAACCCTCGTGGTTGCCGGCCGCCTGGTGATGCAGAAGGTCAGGGAACACCGGGTAAGCCTGTTGCCGATCGATTCAGAACACAGTGCGGTCTTCCAGGCGCTTGAAGCGGGACGAAAGGAAGATGTGGCAAAGATTATCCTGACCGCCTCGGGCGGCCCCTTTCTCTACCTGAGCAAAGAAGAGCTGCAGAGCGTTACCAGGGAGCAGGCGTTGAATCACCCGAACTGGAGCATGGGGCCGAAGATCAGTATAGACAGTGCAACATTGATGAACAAAGGCTTAGAGGTTATTGAGGCGCGCTGGCTGTTTGATATCGTACCCCGTTCAATTGAGGTTGTCGTACACCCGCAATCAATTATTCACTCGCTGGTGGAATATCGAGATGGCTCGGTAGTCGCTCAACTGGGCATTCCCGACATGAAAATACCGATTGCCTATGCCCTTTCATTCCCTGAGCGCATGTCCCTTGATTTGCCCTCCCTGAATCTTGGTCAATGCGGTAACCTTCAATTTCTGGAACCTGACTATGATCGTTTTCCCGCCCTGCGGCTTGCCTATGAGGCGCTTGAGCGCGGAGGCGTCAGTGCAGCTGTGATGAATGGTGCAAATGAAGTTGCCGTCGCTGCCTTTCTGGACGGCAAGATTGCTTTTCCCAGAATTTCAACTGTTGTCGAGCAGACGATGTCCCGGGTACAGGGCGGCAGTGATAGTGTCCTGGATGATCTGCTTGAGGCTGACAAAAATGCCCGCTTGACTGCAGATGGCTTAATTGGTGTTCTACCCCTTTGACATTTAACAGAGTCGTTCGTTATGAATACAATTGTTTCATTTATTCTCGTTCTCGGTGTTCTCATCTTTGTGCATGAACTGGGGCACTTTCTCTTTGCAAAATTGTTCAGGGTAAAGGTGCTGAAGTTTTCTCTCGGGTTCGGCCCGAAAATATACAGCAGGATCGTTGGTGAAACGGAATACCTGATTTCGGTATTTCCTCTCGGCGGGTATGTAAAGATGTTTGGTGAGAATCCTGACGAGAAAGCTGACAGCGGGGCCGAAAATGATCGCTCTTTTGCCCATAAGCCGGTGTGGAAGCGGTTTTTCATCGTTTTTGCCGGACCCCTTTTCAACATGCTCTTTTCCGTCTGTATTTTCTTTTTTATTTTCCTCTTCATGGGCATCCCCGAAGACCAGGATTCAACCATGATCGGTATCGTCAATGAAGGCTCTCCTGCCTACGAGGCGGGTATTGAACCGGGTGATCGCATTATTGAGATAGATAATCGCCCGGTTGAGCAATGGCTCGATGTCCTGACGATGGTGAAAGAGAGCGATGGCAGGGAGCTGCTGTTCAAAGTCCTGCGGGATGGCAGCCAGAAGGATATTGCGGTTACGCCGGCTGTTGACAGTGTGGAGAATGTTTTTGGGGAGGAGGTCGAGCAGCGTTATATGATCGGAATTGTCAAGAAAGAGGCACTCGAGTATGTGTCCGTCGGGCCGTTTGGCGCTTTGAAAAATGCCTTCTACCAGACCTGGATGTTTATCTATCTGACCTTTATGGGAGTTGTAAAAATCATCCAGAACGTCGTGCCGGCTTCAGAGCTTGGCGGGCCGATTCTTATCGCCCAGCTTGCAGGGGAGCAGGCACGTGCCGGCTGGCTTAATCTCTGTTATTTCATGGGGCTTCTCAGCGTTAACCTGGGAATTTTAAACCTCCTGCCAATTCCGGTACTGGACGGCGGACATCTTGTTTTTCTGACGATTGAAGGAATCATCCGCAGACCGGTTAATGAACGTATCCAGATCCTGGCACAGCAGGTTGGCATTGCGCTGCTCGGTACGCTCATGATCTTCGTATTCTACAACGATATTGTCAGGGTTTTTACACAATGGCAGATGACACCCTGATTCTCGGGCTTGATACGGCAACGCCACAGTGCTCGGTAGCCTTGACCTGCGGAGGTCCAGAGGATGGAACAGTGATTGCTGCTCGATCCCTTGGTTCGGGTGTTACCCATTCCAGGCGTTTGCTGTCATCGATTGATCTGCTGCTCTCGCATTCGTCCCGGACGTTGGCGGCGCTCTCGGCAATCGCTGTCGGCCTCGGCCCCGGAAGTTTCACTGGCCTGCGAATCGGTATGGCCACAGCAAAAGGGTTGGCCCATGGCGCCGGGAAGGTGCTTATCGGCATTTCGTCGCTGGATGCAATTGCTGCGGTCATAAGGGATGAGCGCTTGATCTGTGTCCTGCTTGATGCCCGAAAAAATGAGGTTTATGGTAGATTTTACCGGGCGGATGACAAGGGTATTGCCAGGCCCTGCTCCCAGCATACAGTATCTGCTCCTGGTAAAATTGCCGGGCAGATCAACGAACCGGTCGTTATGGCAGGTGACGGGGTTGATGTTTATAGTGAGCAGCTGAAAGCGGTGTTGGGGAGCAAAATGGTGCGGTCAGCTGTCCTCTATCCGCCTGCTGAGATGATCGGTTTTCTGGCCGATGAACAGTACAGAAACGGCCGTTTTCTCCATATGGCCGCAGCCGAGCCGCTCTATGTCCGGGCCTCTGACGCAGAGTTGAGCCTGATTCGGTCTGGACAGTAGATTGTCTCCGGCAATACCATGTTGCGGTAACGGATATGATGATAAAACGACGAAAAACCAGACAGATCATGATTGGCGATGTGCCCATCGGCGGGGCTGCTGACATCGCTGTACAGTCCATGACCAATACCAGTACCGCGGATGTGCAGGCAACGGTACGGCAGATTCAGGCACTGGAACGAGGTGGATGTGAAATCATCCGGGTTGCCGTACCGGATCTTGAATCGGCCCGCGCGCTCAGGAGTATCAGGGATCAGACGTCTATACCGCTGATCGCCGACATTCATTTCGACTGGCGGCTTGCCGTGGCAGCGGTAGAGCACGGAGCCCAGGGCATACGAATAAATCCCGGGAATCTGGGTGGTCGGGAAAAGCTTGCAAACGTCGTGGACGCCGCCAGGATGTATGGCGTTCCGATCCGGGTCGGAGTAAACAGCGGATCGATAGAGAAGGAGTTGCTCAGAGATTTTGGCTATCCGACAGCCGATCGCCCGGAATCACTGATCGAAAGTGCGCTGCGCAATGTCAAACTGCTCGAGAAACTGAAGTTTGAGGCGATCAAGATCTCAATCAAGTCAGCAGATGTCCTGACAACCATAAATGGCTACCGCCAGCTTTCCGCGCAGACCGACTACCCGCTGCATATCGGGGTTACCGAGGCTGGAGGGCTGATCGCCGGGACGGTGAAATCAAGTGTTGCTCTTGGCATATTATTGTTCGAGGGTATCGGTGATACGTTCAGAATCTCACTGACCCGGGATCCCCTTGAGGAGGTGCGGGTCGGTTTCGAGCTCCTCCGTTCCCTGAGGATCAGAGAGCGGGGTCCGGAGCTTATCTCCTGTCCTACCTGCGGAAGAACCCAGATAAATCTTTTTGCCTTGGCGGAAGAAATTGAGAAGTTTATCCAGACCATGGAGTCTCCGCTCAAGGTTGCCGTGATGGGATGTGCCGTCAATGGTCCCGGAGAAGCCCGGGAGGCCGATATCGGTGTTGCCGGAGGCCGCGGAGTCGGCATCATTTTCAAGAAAGGAGAACTCTTCAAAACGGTGAGTGAAGATGAATTGCTCTCGGTCTTCATGGAAGAATTGCAGAAAATGGAGATGGAACGGAGAAAATCCTGTTAACTATTTGAAATAGCAGTTTATTTGTGTTATATTTTGAGTATTCAGGAGTGGCCTGACAGGAGCTCATAACCAATAATTGTGCATGACCGGAACGAGGTCGTGCAATCATCTGTGCAGGATAAAATGCGTTATTCTCAGATATTGATTCCGACTTTGAAGGAAGTGCCGGCTGAGGCGGAGGTGGTCAGTCACAGATTGATGCTGCGGGCAGGTTTTATGAGGAAACTGACGGCAGGTGTCTACACCTATCTTCCCTATGGCCTCGCGGCGATCCGCAGAGTTGAGAACATTGTTCGGGAAGAGATGAACCGGGCCGGGGCACAGGAAATGAAAATGCCGATGGTCCAGCCCGCCGACCTGTGGCAGGAAAGCGGCCGTTATGTAAAGTATGGCCCTGAACTGCTGAGATTTACCGATCGTCACGAGCGTGAGTCCTGCCTCGGGCCGACCCATGAAGAGGTGATTACCGATATTGCCCGCAAGGAGATACATTCGTATCGCGACCTGCCGGTAAATCTCTACCAGGTGCAGACCAAATTCCGTGATGAGATCAGGCCGCGGTTCGGACTCATGCGCGGTCGGGAATTCATCATGAAGGATGCCTACTCCTTTGATGTGAGTGACGAGACATCGGAGCTTTCATACCAGAAAATGTATGAGGCATATAACCGGATTTTCCAGCGCTGCGATCTGGATTTCAGGTGTGTGGAGGCTGATTCCGGTACGATCGGCGGCAGTTTCTCTCATGAGTTCATGGTCCTGGCCGAAACGGGAGAGGACACGATCGTTGTCTGTGATAGCTGCAGCTATGCCGCCAACATGGAAAAAGCGGTGATCAGACTGAGCACTGACAAGGTCAACGATACAGCCGGGGAGATAACGAAAATAGAAACACCAGGCAAGAGAAAGGTTGAGGCGGTCTGTGCATTTCTCAACATCACCCCCGAACAGCTGGTAAAAACGCTTGTTTTTGTCGGTGATGACACTCCTGTTGCCGTGCTTGTCAGGGGTGATCGGGAAATCGAAGAGGTGAAACTGAAGAATTATCTTGGGGTTTCTGATCTCAGGATTGCCGATGACAAGGAAACATTTGCAGCAACAGGCGTCCCATCCGGTTATCTTGGTCCGATAGGTATCGGGATTCGATTGCTGGCAGATCAGGAAGTCATGCAGATGGTCAATTTCACTGTCGGGGCCAATGAGAAAAATTTTCATTTCCAGAATACCAACAGCGGCAGGGACTTCAGTGTTGATGAGGTCGGCGATTTCAGGCAGTTCTGCGAGAGCGACCGCTGCCCTTCCTGTGGGGGGGCAATCAGGCTTGTCCAGGGAATTGAGGTCGGACACATATTCAAGCTCGGAACCGGTTATTCAGAATCGATGAGAGCATATTTCCAGGACCGGGACGGCAGCGAAAAACCGCTTGTCATGGGATGTTACGGTATTGGCGTCAGTCGTGTCGTGGCGGCGGCAATTGAGCAGAATCATGACGATAACGGTATTATTTTCCCGGTACCGCTGGCGCCCTATCAGGTAACGGTTCTGAACCTCGGCATGAAGGATGAAACGATTTGTGAGGCGGTTGAAACGGTATACATGCAGTTGAAAGAGGCGGGTATCGACGTCTTTCTTGATGATCGTGACGAGAGGCCCGGAGTGAAATTCAAGGACGCAGACCTGCTCGGATTTCCCCTTCGTATTACCGTCGGCAAACGCTACAGCGAAAATGGTATGATTGAAGTCCGCAGGCGCGGCGACGGATTCACGGAGGAAACAACCCTTAACGATCTGGTGAGTCTGGTCAAAACACGTCTTGCCGGCAAAGCAACACCCATGTAAACCCGGGTTTTTATGCATTCTTCAATGGTAAATCCGAGCGGCCTGAAGGTGCTGGCTGCCAATTATCTTCACGACGTAGACCTGGCTCCGATAGATCGTGCCTGGGCTCTGGCGGAAGAGGTACACCGGGGAGGCAAACATTTTTCGGGGGAGCCCTATCTTATTCATGCCCTGGAGGTTGCCTCAACGCTTGCTTCGATGCACCTTGATCTTGACACGATTCTCGGCGGACTGCTGCATGGAGTCCTGAAAAACGGGGTCACCGCCGCCGAACTGGAAAAACAGTTCGGTAAAGATGTTGCCCGTATTGTCAGCGGGACCACAAAGATTACCAGCGTCACCTTTAACAGCAGGCTGACAAGCCAGTCTGAAAACATCAGGAAAATGCTGCTGGCTATGGCTGCAGATATCAGGGTCCTGCTTGTTCGACTTATTGACCGGCTGCAGGACATGCTGCTGCTTGAGCTGGTGGATCGGGATACCCAGCGCTATGTGGCCCGTGAGACCATGGACCTCTATGCACCCCTTGCCAGCAGGCTTGGGATCGACTGGCTGAAACGGCAGCTGGAAGATTTTTCTTTTCAATTTTTATATCCCGCCGAGTTTGAAGATCTCAGCAAGAGACTCGAGAGTTCGCTTGGCGAGCGCGAGCGCTATGTGGATGAGGTGATCTCGATTCTCTATGACAAGCTCCATGCAGGAGATGTCCATCCGGTCCGCATCATCGGCAGACCCAAACACATTTATTCGATCTACAAGAAGCTGGTTGCCCAGAATATCCCGCTTGAGCGGGTTTACGACAAGGTCGCCTTCAGGATTATCGTTGACACGGTAAATGAATGCTATGAATCACTGGGAATCATCCATGCAAACTGGTCTCCGATTCCCGGAAGGATTAAGGATTTTATTTCCGTACCCAAGGCGAATAACTACCAGTCAATGCACACCACGGTTATCGGGCCCCGTGATCATTTTATCGAGATTCAGATACGGACCGAAGATATGGACCGAACGGCCCAGGAAGGCGTTGCCGCACACTGGGCATACAAGGAAGGGCAGAAAGTCAACGAGAGGGATGCCAGGCTGTTCAGGAATCTGAAAACGCTGGTTCATTCCCTGCAGGAGGTTGAAGATCCCCGGGAATTTCTTGAACAGGTGCGCGGAGAACTCCATGACCCTGATGTCTATGCACTGACCCCGAATGGAGAGGTGAAGGAATTTCCGGCACAGAGCTGCCCGATCGATTTTGCCTACTCGATT
Source organism: uncultured Desulfobulbaceae bacterium (assembly GCA_965366875.1). Taxonomy (GTDB): domain Bacteria; phylum Desulfobacterota; class Desulfobulbia; order Desulfobulbales; family Desulfocapsaceae; genus MADRE3. The sequence continues at coordinate 28,431 of CBDUGK010000031.1, forward strand.
CACACGGAAGTGGGTGATCACTGCACCGGGGCAAAAGTTAACGGCCGCCTGGTACCCCTGAAATATCAAATGCAGAATGGTGATATCGTAGAAATTATCACTTCTCCCAACCAGCGTCCCCGGAGAGGATGGCTGGATTTTGTCAAGACCAGCAGGGCACGTACCAGGATACGGTCGTGGCTGCGCCGGGAGCAGAAGGAGAAAGGGCTGAGGCTTGGCAGGGAGATCTGCGAGCGGGAACTGAAGAAGCATGACCTGACCCTGAAACGGATGATCAAGAGCGGTCATATAAAAGTGCTGCTCAAAACACTTCGCTGCAATGCCCTCGATGATATGCTCATTAAGGTCGGCAGTGGCGCCATCACCATACAGAATCTGGTAAAAGCCCTTAATCCACCCGATATGGCCGCAGATCATGAGGCAACAGCCGCGGAGCTGAGTCCGGAGGAGATGGCTGCAGCAATGGTCAGCGGCCACAGAACAGGTGTTGCCGGCAGCGGTTCTGTCGTCCAGATTGACGGCATAGATGACGTGCTGGTAAAAATCAGCCAGTGCTGTAACCCGGTTCCCGGAGATCTGATTGTCGGTTTTATCACCACTGGCCGTGGGGTTTCAGTTCACAAGTCCGATTGCCAGAACCTGCTGAGCACCGATCCGAAACGCTGGATGGAAGTTTACTGGAGCAATATCGACAGCCTGCAATATCGGGCTGAACTGCACGTGGTTACCGAGAACAACAAGGGTATATTTGCAGAAATAAGCTCTGCGATTGGAGGGGACAATGCCGCTATCATTGAGATTTCGGCTCATACCACTCCAACAGATACGGTTGATTTTTTCATCGCAGTTGAAGTCAAAAACCTCGATCATCTTCAACTGCTTCTTCAGCATCTGCGACAGATGGAGCATGTGATATCTGTTCGCCGTTCCTGATGAAAACACCCGTGAAGATAGTCTGCCCGACCTGCGGCAACACGGTTGAACCCTCCCTTTCCAGGTGCGTGTTTTGCGATACAGCTCTCGAGAGCAGCACGCATCCTGTCCAAAAACCAAAAGTGCTGCATAAAAGGGTCAATCTGGAATATGGGCGGCCGGTGGTTGAGTCTGCACTGAAGCGAATGCATACCGAACTTGCGTCAGCACGTCTGACTGGTGTCAGTGTCGTCACGCTGATCCACGGGTACGGATCTTCCGGCAAAGGCGGAAAAATCAGGATCGAATGCCGGAAGTCGTTGGATTTCCTGCAGCAGTCGGGCATGATAAAAACCGTTATCTACGGTGAAGCGTTCCACCGACGCTCAGGTCTGGGAAAATCGCTGGCAAGGCAGTATCCTGATCTGAGCCTGCTTTGCAAATCAGACTTTAATAATCCGGGAATAACTGTAGTTGTATTTTAATATCTGGCGTGTATGATGGTTTCCTACACCGTACCTGCGTGTTGTTGAGAAACTCAGGTCAGAAAGTGTTATCACAAGAGAGAAACATTACAGAGCAAGGAGTTGAAATGAAGAAAATAGTCAGTTTTTTTATCGCCGGGATGTTCCTGGTTCCGTTTTGTCTTCAAGCGGATGACAAGGCTGTCGAGAGCCCGTTCAAGACACCAACTGAGAAACTCAGCTACTCCATGGGGCTTGATCTCGGCAATTACCTGAAAGGTATGGCCAGTGAGCTGGATATTGCTACCCTGAAATCAGGTATTGATGATGGCTTTACCGGTGCCGAACCAAAGATGAGCCAGGAAGAGCTTGCCGCAGTCCAGGAGGAATTTGCTGCCAAGATGAAGGCCCAGCAGGAGGAGCAGCTGGCGGCGATGATGGAAAAAAACACGGCTGCCGGAGAGGCATACCTTGATGAAAACAAAAAGAAAGAAGGCGTTAAGGTTACCGATAGCGGTTTACAGTATGAGATAATTGAAGCCGCCGAAGGACCAAAGCCGGTTGCCAGCGACACCGTGAAGGTTGATTATGTCGGTACGCTGGTCGACGGGACTGAGTTCGACAGTTCAATCAAAAGGGGTGAGCCTGCCGTCTTCGGTGTTGATCAGGTCATTCCCGGCTGGAGTGAAGCGTTGCAGCTGATGGAAGTGGGGTCAAAGTACCGTGTTGCCATTCCCTCTGATCTTGCCTATGGAGAAACCGGAGCGCCGCCGGTTATTCAGCCAAATTCGGTACTGGTTTTTGAAATAACGCTGCTGGCCATAGAAGAACAGTAGACTTCCCGTTTAAAGAAAACCGCAGGTAAAAGGGAGAGGCGGAGCAGAGCCTCTCCCTTTTGTCATACTGTGCTTACGGGCGACAGCTCTTCGACCGCAAGCGGGTCAGCGCATCCGATCACCTGATGCGCCATTCTGATGTGCTCAATCTCTTTCCATGATCTGCCGAGCAGTGACGTCCCATAGGCATCGATCGCCACCGGGTCGTAGGCTGCGGCGATTTTTCCTACAGGCGGTTCACAGGTTGGCCCCCAGAGGTGTGCCTTTGCCATGCCAACCGATGCGTCCAGGATGGTAAAGTCCGGTGTTCGATACCTGTTCAGATCAAATATCGCTGCGTGAATCTGTCGATGAAACGATGATTTCCCCCATCCCCCACTGCCTTGAAAATGTGCAGGTGGTGCGCACCCCATCATGTTTTTCATGGTGAGTGTAACCCGTGACAACGAATGCGCCTTCAGGACAGGCAGCGATATCAGGAAACTTTTGAAAATCAGCTCCGGAAGGTACATCTCTGGCCATCGTGGACAGTCACTTTTTTGCAGTCGACGGGAGGGTTCCTTGTTCAGGTCAACCAGTTTGACATTGTCACGCCTGGCGAGCGGCAGATATCCAAGGACATCGAAGCAGTGAAAGGTATCATATGATAACGAGCCGGTACCGTCGGCAATGATTATCCTCAGGTGCGGGCAGCGGTTTGTGAGCTGAGCTACGATCGCGCTTACAAAGGAAGCGGGTGTTGTGATCGGCGGCTGAAGGGCTTCGACCAGATTGGGCTTGAGCACAACCTGCTGTTTGTCTTTCAGTATTTCATACAGGCCTGCCGCTTCAAGCAATGCTTCAATTGTCTCATCAAGAGATGAAGACGGGCCGCTCCAGACGATTCCCTGCTGTTCGGGTAATAAGGTGTCCATTATTTGTTTATCGAATCCGTATCCTGATGTTCCTCTTTGCAGGCGGTCATTAACGATCCTCCATCCTTAGAAGATAAAGCCCCAGAAGAGAAAAAACAACATGTACTGCCAGAGCCGCTGGAATTGCCGGGATATATCCGGTTTTGGCAAGCGATTGCAGCGCGCCCCAGCTCCCCCAGGCCAGAAAAGCCATGCCGCAGCTCACCGGAATGGCAATAGAGAGATCACGCCCCCATTTCTGGTATGACAGGATCAGAATCGGCAGCCCGAGCAGCAGCAGTGGGATGCCAAGAATTAAATATGACATCCGGCCATAAAATTCTGCACGTGCTTTTGTCGTATCCGCATCGACCTCCTGCGCCCCGATTGCGCTGAAAAGTTCGGTCAGAGACATCTCCACTGATTCATATTCAGGTATCAGGAAATCGTCTGGGGTCTCCGGGAAATCGAAGCGGCTGGCATCGAATATCTCCGTCGTGAAAGAGCCTTCTGCACGCCTCTGGATCTGGCCTCTTCTGAGAACCCAGCCGAAACTGGTCCATCTGGCAAATCTTGCAACGGTCAACTCTTTGACATTGTAATCGTCATCCCAGGTGGAATAAGAAAAATTACTGAGTATCATGTCTTTGTTGTTGGGCCATTGAAATGAGTAAAAGCCTTCGCTTCCCTTGAAATAATAACGGCCGTTTCTGTATATGCCGAGCGGAACCTTGCCCCGCACCTGCTCATACCAGATGTCATTGGTTATGGAAATGGTATTGGGCAGAAGGAACTGGGCGGTGAGGATAAAAGAAGCAGTAAACAGCAGGGCGGCGATAAATATCGGCCGGGTTATACGTTTCAGCGGAATTCCTGCAGCTTTGAGAGCTGTCAGTTCGTTGCTGTGGTTGAGAATTCCCAAGGTGATTACACCTGAAAGAAGTATCAGGATGGGACCAAGCTGGTCAACGACAAAGGGGATATTGTAGATGAAAAATTTAATAATCAGGGATGCCGGCTTGCCTGCCTCGGCAAATTCGTCGTATTTTTCAAAAAAGTCAATCAGCAGGTAGACGGCGACAAAACCGATATTAATGGTGAAAAAATAGCGGGTGAACTGACCAAGAAGATAGCGGGTAAGCAATTGCATCGGTTAAAAGAATCTCCCGGAATGCAGAAATCTGACAGATATCATGAATCCAAATGCAACAAGGGTAAGCCCAAAAACATTGCTTGCCAGCAGATACGTCACTGCGTGCAGCGGTTCCCCGGACTTGAAATACTGAACGCTCTCCCGGGCAAACGTAGAAAATGTCGTAAATCCCCCAAGAATCCCGGTGAAGAGAAAAAGTCTGAATTCGTTATTCAGATGGACCCGTTCAAAATAGCCCCAGAGAAGACCGATAAGCAGACAGCCTATGAGGTTTGCCGCAAGTGTTTCATAAGGAAAGTCATATTTGGATATCCGACCGACCGATAACGCAATCAGGTAGCGGCCGACGGACCCCAGCGCTCCGCCAAGAGCTACAACAATAATTTTTGACATGTGATTCCGCTCACCTTGAGTATTCCATAGAAAAAACACGGGAACATCGCTGATAATTGTCCCACTAGGTACCATTAGCTGCTCTTTCCGTCAAGCAGAAGGACTGTTGATGATCGGTGCCGATACCTGCGGTAAGCAATTGCCATGGCCGAAATTATGGAAGAAATGAAAACAACGGATAAAACAGATTTTATTTGTTCTTTCACTCCAAGTGATTATGGTCCCAGCTCCTGCTTGCCTTTTGGCCGGGAACTATAGTATATTGCAATCTTTCGTTGCTGTTTGGGGATCCGGGCGCAAATGTTCTCTTAACAGTTTTACTGTCTCTTTAATTACCCGATAGTATAAGAGATAAAAATAAAAAGGAGGTGGCTGACAACTGTATTGCAGATCCTTTTTCAGGGTTTTTCGGGAAATGGTTCTGCCGACATCTGTGTGGAGAGAGCTTTAGAGATTGTTGAGACGGAGTGGGTGATTGCCTTCTGAAGACAGGTGATGCCATACAAGCCTCTGTCGGTATATTTTGTCACGGTTACCATCAATGGCGAGAAAACGAAAGACCAACAGTATTCAGAATATCTGTGATCAATCCTACAAAAAATCAGCTAAAATCCGTCTTGAAGAATTCCTGTCCGTCTTTGAGAAAGAAGATACCGTCCTTATCTGTATCGTTGCTGACCCCGATTCGCTGGCATGCTCCCTGGCTATCAAGCGGCTGCTCAGATATCGGGTAAAGTCGCTTACAATTGCGCACCCTAACGAGATCAGCCGTCTCAACAATGTCGAGATGGTAAAGCGATTGAGTATCCCTCTTGAACGGCTTCACACGGTAAAACCCTCTGATTACACTAAAAAAATAATTGTTGATTCTCAGCCTGACCATTTACCAGATTTTAATGGTATAGATTTCGATGTCATCATCGACCATCATCCAATCAGTAAGGACTGGAGTGCAGCGTATGTCGATATCAGGCCTAACTACGGTGCTGCTTCATCAATGCTGGTCGAATATCTGCGCGCTGCTTCCATAAAGCCGTCGGTTTCCATGGCAACGGCTATGTTTTATGGTATCAAGGTCGATACCCAGGATTTCGAAAAAGATGCCAGGCTCTCGGATGCGATATCTTTCAGGTATCTGTTTGATATCGCCAACCGCAACCTGGTAAGAAAATTTGAACTGACGGATCTGCGGCGCTCGGAGTTGCGCTATTTCAGCCTGGCGCTCACCGAACTCAAGTACTCAAAGGGCCGTTATTATTGTCATGTCGGTAAAGTCCGCAGCCCTGATGTTCTGGTAATCATCGCTGATTTTTTGAGTCATGTGGCAGATATCGACTGGGTGCTGGTATCGGGTATTCATGGAGATAAATTGGTTGTCATATTTCGTTGCGACGGTTATCGTAAGAGTGCTGGTAAGCTTGCCCAGCGGGCATTTGGCACGCTGGGTTCTGCCGGCGGGCATAAGGGAGCGGCTCGGGCTGAAGTTCCGCTGAAGAATCTTCAACTCACCGAGAATGACATTAACTCTCTGACCCTGAAGCGGCTGACCATGCGTCACATGAAATAAGGCTTCATCGGGACCGCCTGATTCGGCCGTGATAGTTTCCATGTGACGGTGTCGGCCACGAACTCATTGAACCGATTTCAACGTATGGATACCTCATGCTCAGACCTTCCACACTCGCGATGATTCTGGCCGGTGGCCGGGCCGATGAACTCAGCGTCCTCACCTATTACCGCCCCAAGGCCGCAGTTCCTTTTGGCGGGTTTGCCCGGGTAATCGATTTTGCTCTGTCCAACCTGATGAACTCCGGCATTGAACAGATAGCCATACTGAGCCAGTACAGAAGTTACTCACTCATTAATCATATCGGAACAGGGGCTGCCTGGGATATGATCGGCAGGTACCGGGGCGTTTCCATTCTGCCGCCGTTCATCGATTCAGAGCAGAAAGATTGGTACCGGGGCTCTGCAGACGCCGTCTATAAAAATCTGGATTTCGTCCGTTACCATAATCCCGAGGAAATACTGATCCTTTCCGGTGACCATATTTACCAGATGGATTACCGTGACGTTATCGATTATCACCATGAAAAAAACGCCGACCTCACCGTTGTCTGCAAGCGTGTTGCCCGCAGGAGGGCGCATCGTTTCGGTATGGCATCAATCGACAACGAAGATGGAGAGAAGGGCGGGAGGGTGACCAGTTATCAGGAAAAACAAGAAAACCCGGAAGGAAACTGGTCCTCGCTGACTGTCCTCTGCTTCAAACCGGAGGTACTCTACCAGGCTCTGGAGGTGAACCAGTCCGACAGCTCTTTTGAGTTTGGCAAGGATATCATCCCGAAGCTGATGCAGCAGAATAGGAGAATATACGGCTACAAGTTTAACGGCTACTGGGGGTATACCCGGACAGTTCAGGAATATTGGCAGGCGAATATGGACATACTTGGCAGCAAACCCCTCATCGACATGGAAAAGTGGGGAGTAAGGAGCAATATGGATCACCGGGGGATAAGGGACCGTCAACCGGCACTGATCGGCAAGAATGCAGATATTTCAAACAGCCTCATCTACAACGGCTGTTCGATCGAGGGGCGCGTCAGGAACTCCATCATCTTCCCCGGAGTTACTATCGGGGCCGGTTCCTTAGTTGAAAACTCTGTTATTTTTTTCAGTAATCAGATCGGCAAAAACTGTAAGATACATAATCTTATTTCAGATGTGAATACCAGCTACGGCGACAATATTGAAATCGGTGTTGAGAAGGGAGCCGTGGACAATGAAATTGCCATTGTCGGCTGGAATAACAAGGTGCCGTCCGGAACGAAGCTAGGCCAGGGGATAACCGTATCGCCGAGGTTGGACCCCAAAAAATGGGTTGAGCAGCTGGAAGCAGGGAGGGTGCTGAAATGAGAAGATTAGGAGATGCCCTTGTTCTGTTGCTTGCCGGAGGGGTGGGAAGTCGCCTGAACCTGCTCGTTGCAACCAGGGCAAAGCCGGCGGTTACCTTCGGCGGTATTTACCGGATCATCGATTTCAGTCTGAGCAATGTGATGAATTCCGGATTTACCAGGGTGGGGGTGCTGACCCAGTATAAACCACTGTCTCTGATGCAGCATCTTGGTACCGGGGAGGCGTGGGATTTCACCGGGCGGCGTCGCGGCGTCGCCATTCTGCCGCCGCGGACCGGATCGAAAGATTCTGACTGGTACCAGGGAACAGCGGATGCCATCAGGCGAAATATCGATTTCATCGAAGCCCATCCCACTGACGAGGTCGTGATCCTTTCAGGTGACCACATCTACCATATGGATTTTGATGTGATGCTTGAATATCACCGTTCCAAAAAAGCGGATGTAACGGTGGGGATGATGGTGGTGCCCAAGAGTGAAATCCATCAATTTGGTGCCGGCATTACCAACAAGGATAACCGTATTGTCGATTGGGAGGAAAAACCGCAGGTTCCCCGGACCAACCTCGCCTCAATGGGCATTTATATCTTCGACCGCACCTATCTGCTGCGCACCCTGTCACGCAACAAGGCAGAGGTAGATTTCGGCATGCATATTCTCCCCTGGGCAATAGAAAATGATAATGTCTTTG
>CBDUGK010000032.1:0-35508 GCA_965366875.1 uncultured Desulfobulbaceae bacterium
AAATAACAACGCCTGCATCGGCACGCATGGAAGTGGTGATAAACGAGATGCCGGGGGTCGGCAGCGGACCGACGAGCATGACATCGACTCCCATGGAGCAGATTCCCGCAGCCAGGGCATTTTCCAGCATATAGCAGGAAAGCCTGGTATCCTTGCCGATGACGATACTGTGCCCGCGGGCCTTGTCCTTGACGATAAAGGCAATCGCCCGGCCGACCTGCATGGCTATTTCGGTGGTCATCGGGTGCTGGTTGGCCTCTCCCCGAATGCCGTCCGTTCCAAATAATTTTCTCACGATAATCAGTTATTTATGGTTTCTGTTGGCCGTTGCCATTATCACCCTGCGGTATGGGAGCAGGAGTGCTGGTTTGCGTCTGTGGAAGCTGATCGAAGGGTTCAACCGGTTTTTTCAGCTCTACGGTAGCCGGGTCAATACTGATTATTTCGACAGGCAGGGTGAGATCTTTTGACGGGACGATCCTCACAACACCCACAAAGCCGTTTTCCGTGTTCTCTTCAACGCGTGCCGAAAGCAACGAGGCAACGTTGGTCTTGTTGTCGAGCAGCAGCTTGGGAACATTGGCAATGACATGCACCTGCTCGATGGTCTTGCCTCCGCTTTTTATCGGCTCGACGAGTTTTATCTTGTATTGTTTCTGCACCGTTTCCAGGGCCACTGTAATCTCTGCGGTTATCGTCGTTTCACCAATCAGGTCGACAATTGCCGGTTCCAGGTCGAGCGGTACCTGCTGCTGAATGGATTTTCTCAAGCCGTTAATGTTTATCACCCTGGTGCGCAAAACCTCATAGCGGGACAACACCGTTTCAGGTCCGGTGATGGTGATCACATCGGGATCCATCTGCAGCCGCTTGAGGATATATCCCGGCGAAGGCTGGCCGGTCGTAACCGGATTGACAGCGAATTTTTTCTGGATCAGCTTGTCCAGAGAAAGGATAATGGACGACGGCTGCACCCTCAAAACGGTTATTCCGCGTCTCATCGGTATCGAGTCGACATCGTTGGTAATGACGGTGGTGCCAGGTATCGCCTTTGATAAATCGATCTGGCGGGTAATCTGTTTTGTCTCCAGCTCAAGAATCAGCGAGCGAGGGCCGTTTACGGTCACCTCGATCTCCTTTTTGAACTGGTTGGAGATCACCAGGTCTCGCGGCAGGTTGATTACCTCGACGGGAATCATCACGTTCTTGTCAACTGTCCGCTCGCCGCTGACAAAATTCCACAAGAGTCCTGCCAGGATCAGGGAAACCACCATCAGGAACCATTCCTTGGCCACGAATTTACGCCAGTATGTCATGCTGAGCGGCTTCATTTTCTATTAAAAATATTTCTCCAGGTCAAGTTCATGCTTGGAGTCTCGTTCTTGCCAATAAAAATGGCACGGAGACTGTTTGAAAGTGAAATTTCGTCATTTACCGCCGTCATCGCCCCATGCTGGACCAGCGATATCCCCTGTGTTTCTTCCGAAACAACGAGAATCACCGCATCGGTCTCCTCGGAGAGGCCAATGGCCGCCCGGTGCCTGGTACCGTACTTCTTGTCGATATAGGGATTCTGGGTCAATGGCAGGATGCTCCCGGCGGTATGAATACGTCCCTTGCTGATGATAACACCGCCGTCATGCAGCGGAGATACCGGCATAAAGATAGAGATCAGAACCTCTTTGGTGAGTCGGGCATCAAGTATAAAACCGGACTCAACATAATCCCTCAGCCCCATTTCCCGTTCAATAACGATCAGTGCGCCGATACGTCTTTTGGACAGGTAAAAAACGGTACGGATTATCTCCTCCAGCTCCTTGTCCATGGCTCCCATGGATTTCTGAAAAGGAGATTTGCCGACCTGCGTCAGGGCGCGCCTGATGTCATCCTGGAAAACAATGATGACAATGATAAACAATGAACTGAGAAAGGTCTGAAGGAGCCAGAGCAGGGTGACAAGTTCAAGGATGCTGGCCATAAAATAGACCGCAACCAGAACACCAAGGCCGAACAGCATCTGAACCGATCGTGTTCCACGAATAATTGCAATGAGCTGGTAGATGACAAAGGCGACGACGAGGATGTCAACAGCATCCTGCCACCTGAATAATTTTATAAATTCAAACATTTAAGTCTATACTAAAAGAGATGGTTGTACATTATTCATGCTGATGCATCTGGTTTTTTCCTACTCGTTTATGGTAATCATGAAATGACCGAGAACAGCCTGTGGGCACAAATCACCGTATCAGTATCTAGTTTACCTGTAATACCCTAGATTTACAAAATATTTTTTCAACAAAATCAAAATTAATCCGCTTTTTTTAGTTATAGAGGCAAAGACACCTTCAATCCCGCCTTTTTTCGAATTTTTGACTCTTTCTCTGCAAGCGTTTTTCAGATTACCGGACAGCTTTGATTCCTGAGCTCTCACAGACCTCTATTTCTTCTTTTCACGGTAAAAAGTCCTCTTTCACCCCAAAATAAATGATTCTTCTTGAAAAATAGACCAGAGCAAGGCATATCTTCCTTGATAATAATTTTCCAGAGTTTCGTGCTGATTCCCCTGATTGATCAAACCCGGTAAGCATCGCAGCACAAAAAAATGTTAACTCAAAGATAACGTTGCAGGACATGACCGATAATTCCAGTGATTTATTTGGATCGATTTCCATATCAGACGATCAAAAACCGGCAAAGCCCCCAAAAAAGAAGCCTGCCGAACCAAAAAAGCAGAAGAAAGAACCGAAAACTCAAAAGCGGCGATCGACAAGCGGCATCATCAGGTTCTTTTTTTTGCTATTTGCAGGAATCGGCATATACGCCGGTATTGGCTTTTTCCTGGTGCCCTACCTGGTTAAAAACAATCTGCCCACCTATCTTGGGGAGAAACTGCAGGTAAATCTCTCCATCAGTGATGCCCGGTTCAGCCCTTTTGATTTTCAGTTGACACTCTCGGGAATATCCGTTGAGACAAATGAAGACGGAGAACCGCAGAGCCGTTTTCTTTCAATTGCAGAAGCGACAATAGATTTGAATTTTCTCTCCTTGCTGCGAGGCGATCTTGTCTGCTCGACCATGGAGATCAACCGGTTGAACGCACGGATCGATCGAGACCGGAACAAACGCTACAACATTTCCTATCTGCTGCGCGGGAAAAGCAGAAGTAATCAGTCAGGGATCATCGATTTTGCCGAACTTCCCTTCCTCTTTTCGCTGAACAACATCAGGGTACTCGACTCTCAAATCATCTTTGATGACAAGAGCAGCGGAAAAACGCACCATTTAGAGAACATCGAACTCGCCCTTCCGGCTATATCAAATTTCCCCTACCAGCTGGACACCTACATTCATCCCCGCTTTTCAGCCGTTGTCAACGGCAGCCCGGTAAAACTGACCGGCGAGACGACACTCGGGGGCACGAGCAGGGATGGACGGCAGACGCTGTTGAGCTGTGACCTGGATGATATCGACATCCCGCTCTATTTTGACTACCTGCCGGTCGCCCTTCCTATTGACGCCAAGGAAGGAAGAGCCAACGGCAAACTGCAGATATCCTTTTCACCGGACCAGGAGCAGAGCAGCAAACTCCAGATTCAATTCAGCTTTACCGCAACCGATCTTGCTCTTGAATCAAGAAACAGCAAGCTGTCGTTGAAGGTCCCGACGGCAAAATTCGAAGGAGCGCTTGAACCGTTTAACCAATCCCTGACAATCCAATCCATTTTACTGCGGGAACCGACCATAAGCAGTGACGGCAACATTAGCCGGGAAACCGTGGCAAACCTGATTCCACTGACACTGCGACCGAAAGCCGACGACCCGCTCTACCAGGTAATCCCGTCAATATCGGTTAAACTGCTCATCGCCGACGGCGGCAGTGTCATTATAAAAAACAACGATAAAAAACCTGTCCGCATCTGGCATTCAATTCAACTGAGTTTGAAAAACTTTACCAATACACACCTGCTCCCCAGCGAAGAGGAAAACAGTTTCAGGCTCAGCGGAGAACACCTGAGTTCGTCGGCGTTTTTTACCTGGCAGGGCCAGTTCAATAAGGAAAACAAGCCGGGCGGCAACCTGCAGCTTAACAATATAGCCGTTTCCTACATCGCTCCGTTTCTCGGCAAAAGTCAAAAAGATGTCGGCGGTACTGCCGACATCTCCGGTCTGTTGAGCCTTGGGCTCCAGGAAAAAGGCGACAAACCGTTCAACTACACGCTAAAAAGCACCAGGGTAACCGTCAACAACCTGGCGCTCAAAGAAAACGGCAAAGAATGGCTGACGGTGCCTGAGCTGCGCTGCGAGCCAGTCAGCCGAATCAATAACGTCACCGATCTTGGCAATATTTTCCTGCAAAACAGTACCATCACCCTTGACGGTTCAAGCCTGCCGTCCCTGTTCCAGCAATTTTCCAGGCGGCCCGCACAGCATGTCATCCATGGAATCGATTTTTCCGGCACCATCAGGATTTCAGACAAAAATCGTAAAATCGACCCCGTTGAATTTACCAAGGCCATCTTTCAGGCCAACCGGCTTGAACAGCAGCAGATCAGCGAAGAAAATTTTGTCTTTTCGGCAACGGTCAACCAGGCGGGAAGCCTGAACACCAAGGGCACCCTTCATATTGCACCGTTGCAGGTCTCGGCGGAAATTGCATTTTCAAGCCTCAAACCGCTGGAACTGTTTTCCTGGTTCAGCAACAGTCCAACATTCAGGCAGAGCCAGGCAAGCCTTTCAGGACAGGGAACCTTTCGCTATCCTCAAAAGGGATACAAGGGAACCCTTTCTGCGGAAAATGTCGTAATCGGTGATCCCCAGAAACCGGTTTTTCAAGCCTCCAACACTCGGTTTGATGAATTGAACTGGGCTGAACAGGCTCAACTGCTCTCTATCAATTACATTCTGGTTGAAAACCCGGGATTTTCCTGGCAGCGAACAGATAATGAAACCAACCCGGCAGTCCCCCTCTCAGGTTTTCTGCGCCTTCTGTTTCTTCCGGAATCTGGATCGGTTGAAAAAGATTCCGGCACCCAGAAGCCTTCTTTTTCTGTGACAATCAACCAGGTTGATTTCAAGAATGGCACCGTCTCTTACCTGGATAAGCGTATAGCGCCGCCCCTTGCGCTTGACCTGACAACGATCAACGGAAGCCTCAACAAGATCGAATATCCCGGAAAAGACGGCAGCAGTTTTAAACTTACCGGCAATATGGACGGCAACCCGTTCGGCTTCGAGGGAAAGGGAACTCTTTTTCAGGATCCGCCCGTCCTGCAGTCCTCATTTAGCGCCCAATTGCTGCCTCTGAGCCTGTTCTCGGAGCAGATAAATCAAAAAGTTCCTGGGGTCAATCCGTTAAAAGGCTCTATCAGTGTTCAATCATCCACTCAACTTGACAATGAGCGGATAAAGCAGTCGGCACAAATTGTCTGCTCAGACCTGCTGCCTAAATCCTCGGGCAGCACTGCTGCACTGGCGCTCTCACTGCTCACCCAGGCGGACAATACAATCGCTCTTGAGGTGGAAACAGAGGATGACCCAAAGGCAGCAATTGCAACCGAGGCAATAAGAAGTGTCGCGACCGCAATCGTAAAGACGTCCATCAACCCGATGCTGCTGGCGGGTGAAGCGTTTAAAGACCTGATGGACAGCCAGTATATTTCCTTCGCTCCGGGTTCGTCTCAGATCAGCGGGGAAAGTATCGAACGGCTCAACCGAATCAGTGAGTTTATCGGCGCACATCCCCTCATCAAGATGAAAATAACCGGCTATGTCGACAAGGTTGAAGATTACACCGCCATTTACAATAATCTTGTCGAACTCGAAAGAAAACAAACTGAGCAGAAGAATCGTCTGCTTCGCGAGGAGTGGAAAAAGAAGAAAGAGGCTGAGGAAACGCTCATTGCCGAGCAACTGGCAGAGCAGAACGGGGAGATAAAGGAAACGGATATCCCGGCAAACAGAATTGCTGATTTTGTCCCAGCACTCCCGCGCCAGGTTGAGGTGAGCGACACCATGCTGCAGATACTTGCCATGGAACGGGAAAAAAACATCATGAGCTTTTTGATTGACAAGCTCAATGTTGCGCTGCCTCAACTCGAACATGCAGACCCTGATCTGAACCGGGTAAAAGACGAGGAAAGCTATTCCCGGGCAGATATCAGTTTCTCTGATCTTTATTCCGAAACCATCCTGAAGGAAATGTAAGCGGTCGAGCGCTTTTGTCGCATGCCGGATACAGCACTATTTTTGGAGAAGGAACATGCTTGAATTGATACAACAGACAAGAACCTACAGAAGATTTGAGGAATCCCGCCAAATAGCTGAGCATGATCTGAGACAACTCGTTGAACTTGCGCGACTCGGGGGCTCCGCCAGAAACCAGCAGCCCTGGCAATATGCACTCGTCACAGATCCGGAGCTCTGCGCGCTGATATTTCCCCATATCGGCTGGGCAGGATATCTCAGTGACTGGAGCGGTCCCGCCAAGGGAGAACGCCCAAGCTGTTATATCCTTTGCCTGCTTAACCGCGACTGGCTGAAAGGACCTGAAAAGGAGGCCCACTTCGATCTTGGAATAGCGACCCAGAATCTTCTCCTTGGGGCGATGGAAAAAGGAATTGGAGGCTGCCGCATCGGCGCGTTTTCTCCAAAACTTGCAGAAAAATTCGAGATTCCCGCCAACCTTGAGCTTACCCTGGTCATCGCCCTTGGCTATCCGGCCGAGACGGTGAAAATCACCAATCCGCCTGCGAAGGATGACATCAGATACTATAGAGATGAACATGACGTGCATTGGGTACCCAAACGTTCTCTTGATGACATCATCATTCACCTGCCCTCCAGATAGACGATGATTTCTCGTTATTATTTTCCTTTCTCCGCTTTTAAGGAATAATTGGGCTCCATTCTGTTATTTACCATGATGGGAAATAAATAATTGGAATAACATGATGTTCATTCATGGTTTTCAAATAATATGGACATTTTTTCCATAAATCAGGAAATTTTGACACCAAGACTGTTTAATTCTCCCGCCTCCTGTGATACAGTTTAGAAGAGAGTGAAAAAAAATTCGGAACAATTATTCCTGTAACAAGACTATGCCGTCGGCGGAAACAACCAAAGAATTCAAGAGACTGGCCGGCAACCAGCAGGCACTGCTCGAAGCTATGCCGGAGATGGTTATGCTTATCAACGCCGGCAAGTCCATTGAATACATGAATCCAAGCGCTGTCAGCTTTTTCGGCAATCTCAGGCGGTCTCCCGACAAGCTCGATCCCGGCCAGCAGACGGTATATTCAGAATTGCTGAATCTCGTCAACCTGTCCCTGGCAAACAACAGGTCCACCGATGTCGTTTCAGGAGCAATTCATGATTCCCATCTCGAATACTGCATCGCCCCCTTTCTCGGTTACAAGGGTGACAATCTCTACTGGCTGACAATCAGGGATCTCACTGAGCAAAAACGTCACCAGGAGGAGCTGGCTAAATTCCAGGCCAATATCGAATCCATCCTCGCCTACAAGATTAACAGACTCAAGGAAAGCGAGCGTATTCGAAAAAAAATGGTAAATCAGATTGATACCCTTCAGGCCCACCTTGAAAACCAGCCGCCGAACGGTACAATTATCGGTTCAAGCAAAATGCTTCGGGACCTCAGGGACATGGTGCTCCAGGTGTCAAAATCCGACGCAACCATCCTGATTACCGGGGAGTCAGGAACAGGCAAGGAGCTGGTAGCCAACCTTATCAGGGAGACGAGCAACCGCAGCGACAAACCATTTCTGAAGATCAACTGCAACACCATCAACGATTCGTTGCTGGAAAGCGATCTTTTCGGTTATGAAAAGGGAAGTTTTACCGGGGCATATAAAAGGAAAATCGGGAAATTTGAGATTGTCGACGGCGGCACGATATTCCTTGATGAAATCGGTGACATCACTCCGCGCATGCAGTCTGCGCTTCTCAGGGTCCTCCAGGACGGTGAGATTATCAGGGTTGGCGGAAACACACCCATCAGAGTCGATGTCCGGGTAATCGCCGCGACAAACACCGACCTTGCCACCGCAGTCAAAAAGGAGCTGTTCAGGCTTGATCTGTTCTACCGCCTCAATATTATCAATATCGCGATCCCCCCGCTGCGCGAGCGCAAGGAAGATGTCATTGATCTGGTAACCCATTTCATCAAGCGTTACCGGACGGCGTTCAAAAAGGACATCAACTTCGTGCCGAAATCGATCATCGAGACACTGCTGGCGCACCACTGGCCGGGCAATGTGCGTGAACTTGAAAATGTTATCCAGCGTGCCGTACTCATGGCAAAATCAAATATTATCACCGAAGATGAACTGATCTTCGATATTCAGCCGCTCGATGACCAGCCTGTGTCAGTTTCCACGTTGTTAAACAAGTACAACGGTTCCTCGCTGAAGGACATTGTTGCCGATTTTGAACGCGACCTGATTGTCAACGCGCTTGAAAAAAACCAGGGAAACGTCGCCATCGCTGCCCGATCACTCAATGTTGGCAAAACCGCTTTTTACGACAAGATGAAGCGATACAATATTTCACCGAAAGATCACAAGTGACAATGGCATGAAAAGTGCATACTTTTTGGTTAATTATTTTTAACCTTTTAACCGAGGAAGATTGACAATGACGAAAAACATCCATTCCCGCTGCCCGTTCTGGTCTCCAACCTCCGGTAATTGCAATATTTCTCATAAAGGCCTGTTCATTCCGCTTGACAACCACATCAACATATTCTGCAAATCCGACGAGTATTGCGTGTGCGAGCACTTTTGTGTCAATAGTACCACAGAGGACAGTTCCGTATGCAACACTGTCTCTGAACGGAGACGGTCTGACCGTCATTCCGGATTCCAGGAAATAAAGATTATTCAGACCGATGAATATATTGATGACAAAAACCCCCATCTTTCAGCTCACGTGGTTGATTTCAGCAGGAACGGAATCAGGCTGTTAGCAGCAACGCAGCTTGACCGGGACAGCACCGTCACCTGCGCGCTCGATGACAGCTACCCGGAGCATCTGCGCACCGCTGCGGCAATGATCCGCTGGTGCCGACCTCTTCGCAACAACAACGGCTACCAGGCCGGACTTTCTTTTCGAGACGACAGGATTTCTACCGCCTTGAGCTCCGGCGCCGATCAGAGCCCGATGTAACAAGGCGCAGCTGTTCCGTCAACGCTGCGCCCTGCGCCTACCTCACCTCCCGTACCAGCCAGATAAGGTAGATCACCGGTATCCCCAGCAGAGCCGTTATCAGAAAAAATGGCTGATAGCCGATACCGGTTACGATCGTGCCGGAATAGCCGCCAATCAGTTTCGGAAAAAGAGACATCATTGAAGAGAAGACCGCGTATTGAACTGCGGTAAAGGAAATGGAGGTCAGGCTTGACAAAAAAGCCACAAATGCAGCAGACGCCAGACCCGCCGCCAGATTATCCGCTCCAATAACCACCTTGAGCAGCAGCAGATCAGGGCCACTGCCTGCAAGCAGCATAAACAGCAGGTTGGTGGCTGCTGACAGAACCGCACCGGCCAAAAGTATCCGCAGCACACCAAAACGCACCGTCAGCAGGCCTCCGAGAAAGCCGCCGAAAATCGTCATGAGCAGTCCGAAGGTTTTCACGATGGTGGCAATTTCCATTTTGGTGAAGCCAAGATCCAGGTAAAACACCGTGGAGATTACCCCGAGAACAATATCTGAGACCCGGTAAAAGCCGACCAGCAGAAGCAGCAGCATGGCCGTTCTCACCCCGTAGCGCCTGAAGAAATCCTTAACCGGGTCAACATAGGTATCATCGACCATCTGCCTGTCCACAAGCTTTAACAATACCAGGCCGCGCGTAGCCATCAAGGCGCAAAAGACGGCAAGAAACAGTCTCCCAGCCTCCAGGAAAAAGCCGATTACCCCGGCGGACAGTGGCGAGATTTCCGTGAACAGGTTTCTGATAGTGCCGGTCAGCGGACCTGCGTATAAAAAGACCAGTAGAAACACCGCGACAACACAGAGAAAGAGCATGAAAAATCGAACATATTCCATGGTTGAATAACTGAGCTTCTTCGGGATATCATTTCGTTCTGGTTCAGCGGTGACAAGGGTCGTTATCATTCCGATAAGCATGCAGCCGCCGACCCCGTAATAGGTGAGCTGCCAGGCCCGATAGTGATAGGTTTCCATCGTCGTTCCCAGGTAACCGGCAAGAGCCAGCGACCCAGCTCCGGCAACGATCATGCCGATCCGATACCCGGCTATGTAGGTGGCTGAAAGCATCGCCTGCATCTCCTCTTCGACACACTCGATCCGGAAGGCATCGATAACAATATCCTGTGTTGCCGAGGAGAATCCGAGTAGAATTGCGGCAAAGGCCATGGCTGTCAGGTGATTTTGCGACAGGGAAGGATCGATGCTTGCCATCCACAGTATCGCAGTCAGAATCATCGCCTGGGAGACAAGCATCCAGCCCCTTCGTCTTCCGAGCCGTCTGGTCAGCCCGGGAAGCGGCATCCGGTCAATCAACGGTGCCCAGACAAATTTGAAAGAATAGCCCAGTGCCGCCCAGCTGAAGAAGGTAACCGCAGCGCGTTCGATCCCCGCTTCTCGCAGCCACGCCGACAAGGTTGAGAAAATCAGCAGAATGGGGATTCCGGCTGAAAAACCGAGGAAAAGCATGGTCAGGACCCGTGGGTGAAGCCAGGCCTTCATTGTCTTGCTCCAGGGCGTAACCATCCTATTTGCACCTATCATTCTTGTCTTTTCCCACTAATAAGATTAAGTTTGTTGCTGAATACGACCATGCGCGCAGAGAAGCCAGAACATTCAGCATCCTTACCATGGCGGAGCTGACCGACTATAAAATGTTACCATTAAAGGATTTTTTCACCCGATCATGAGCATCAGAATTTATAACACCCTCACGCACAAAAAGGAACCCCTGACGCCGATAGAACCAGACCATGTCAAGCTCTACGTGTGTGGAATCACGTCCTATGACTATTGTCACATTGGACATGCCAGATCGTCACTCGCCTTTGACATGATCGTCAAGTACCTGCGCTACCGCGGCTATCGGGTAACCTTCGTGCGTAACTTTACTGATATTGACGATAAAATTATCAAGCGGGCCCAGGAACAGCAGACCAGCTCGGAGGAACTGGCAAACCGGTTTATCGACGAGTTTTATGTCGATATGGATTATCTGGGGCTGGAAAGGCCGGATATCGAGCCGAAGGCCACCGAACACATCCCCGACATGATCGCCCTGATCGCCACATTGATAGACAAAAACAAAGCCTACCCCGTTGACGGTGATGTCTATTACGCAGTGAGCGAATTCAACGAGTATGGCAAGCTCTCCCGCAGAAATCCGGACGATATGCAGGCCGGCGCCCGCATATCAATCAACGAAAAGAAAAGAAATCCGCTGGATTTTGCTCTCTGGAAAAGCTCAAAACCCGGAGAGCCCGCCTGGGAGAGCCCTTGGGGTCCGGGACGGCCGGGATGGCATATCGAATGTTCGGCCATGAGCAAAAAATACCTCGGCAATACATTCGATATTCATGGCGGCGGCAAGGACCTCATCTTCCCGCACCATGAAAACGAGATTGCCCAGAGCGAGGCAGCAAACGACGCCCCATTTGTCAACATGTGGATTCATCACGGTTTTGTCACAGTGCGCAACGAAAAGAGTGCTGAAACCGAGAAGATGTCAAAATCGCTCGGGAATTTCCTGACGATCAGGGAGCTTTCCAAAAAATTTCATCCGGAAACTTTGAAGCTCTTTGTCTTTTCAACCCAGTATCGCAACCCGCTGGAATACTCAGAACAGGCAATACAGGATGCCGAGAGCGGTCTGGTGCGGCTCTATGAATGTGTTGCAGGGTATCAGGGGCTGAACCGAAAGGGTAATGCCGCGGCACCTTCGGTTATAACCGTCAAGGAAGCCGGCAAACTGAGTTCCCTGGAACAACGCTTCCAGCAGGCAATGGATAATGACTTCAACAGCGCCCAGGCGATAGGTCATCTTTTTGAGGCGGCAAAAATCATCAATAAAATCATTCAGAAGCTACCACCCGAACAGTCTGATAAAGAGTTGCTGCTGGTGGAGAAAAGTGTTGATACGCTGGTCACGCTGGCCCGGATCATGGGTATCCTGACTGAACCGGCCCAGCGGTTCCTGGCTGAGCGCAAACAGTCAATACTCGAAAGCCTTGCTATTGACGAGGCAACCATTACCGGGCTCATCGATCAGCGATATGAGGCGAGACAGCAGAAGAACTGGGAACTCAGCGACCAGATCCGGGACCGTCTTCTCGCCCACCATATCGAGTTGAAGGATGGTCCTGAAGGAACAAGCTGGACAGTCAAAAAGGAATAAATCGATACGGGGGATCGTATGAACCGAAAACCTGCAGCTGCGGATCGTTTTTATCCCGGTTCTCAATCAGCACTCAAGCAGATGATAGCCGGACTGACGCCTGTTTCAACCGGGCAAAAAGAAAACGCTCTCGCCCTCATCAGTCCCCATGCCGGCTATATCTACTCCGGCAGCCTGGCATGCAGAACCATAAGCTCAGCTCTCATTCCCGAACGGGTAATGATACTCGGTCCCAATCACCATGGTATTGGAGACCGGGTCGCCATTTCAACTGCTGACTGGCAGATGCCCCAGGGGCTTGTGCCGATCGACCGGGAATTTACCCGGGCTCTGGTCAATAGCTCCGCGCTGATCAGCGCGGATGAAAAACCGCACCTGCATGAACACTCGCTGGAAGTGCAGGTTCCATTTCTGCAGACCTTCCAGGAAAACCTGAGAATTATCCCGCTTGCCGTCTCCCATATCAGCTATGCTGACTGCCAGGCTGTTGCCGAGGCGATCACCGCAGCCATGAAACAAACAGGCACACAGCCGCTGCTGCTTGCCTCAACCGATATGTCCCACTACGAATCAAGAAAGTCGGCGACCAGAAAAGACAAACAGGCGCTGGATCACATCATTGATCTTGACCCGAGCGGACTGTATCAAACCATTGTCGAGAACAAGATTTCCATGTGCGGATTTATCCCGGTGACCATCACCCTGCTGGCAGCAAAACAACTCGGGGCACGCACTGCCCGGCTCATTGGCTATACCGACTCCGGTGAGACGTCCGGGGATCTGAATCAAGTGGTCGGATATGCAGGTTTTGTCATCACCTGAGGCGGTAAAATCCGACACCTTTTAACTTGACAGTGCCAGTCTCATATTTTATATATCTCAGTCTCACCATCACGAAAAAACACTGGGGGATGGTCTAATGGCAAGGCAGCGGACTCTGACTCCGCTTATCAAGGTTCGAATCCTTGTCCCCCAGCCAATTTTTATTTTTTACCTTTGACCCGCCTGAAACAGAAATCTGCAGCTACCAGCCTTTATTCCCAAACTATCGCCTTACGCTTCGCCCCCATCGCTTGATTTCAGACAGGATCAGGCATACCATCGACGCCTTTCCATGAAATTACCTCGGCGAACGGCTCTGATCGTCCACTAATGTTGACAATTACAGCAGAGAAAGCTATTTATATAGGCGTGCGACTCTATCATGGCACAGGCCGTACGAGCGGATCTCGTTCAAAAATAAGAGAGGAAATCATGAAAATTCGACTTTTAAAAGCGTTAAGCGTTTGTTTTGCGTTCGGTCTCGGTCTTACAACTGCAGCTACCGCGGCCGAGTGCATCGCTCCGGCAAACCCGGGCGGTGGCTGGGACTTCACCTGCCGGCAGATCGGCAAGGTAATGTATGACATCGGAGCAATCGACAAACCAATGCAGGTCACCAACATGGCCGGTGCCGGCGGCGGACTCGCGTACAACCATGTGGTTGCAGAACGCAATAAGGATGCGGATCTGATCATTGCGGCATCATCGGCAACCACGACTCGTTTGGCGCAGAATGCCTATGCCGGGATGACAGCTGATCAGGTACGCTTTGTCGGCGCAATCGGTGCTGATCCCGGAGTCATCGTCGTTGGCGCGAAAAGCCCATTCAACTCTCTTACCGATCTGGTCGACGCAGTCAAAGCCAAGCCCGATTCGGTTGCTTTTGCCGGCGGCTCGGCAGTAGGCGGCTTTGATCACCTGAAGGCATTGATGGTTCTGCAGCGCGCGGGAATCGATGACATCACCAAGGCCAAGTACATCAGCTTCAATGCCGGTGGCGATGCGATCACCCAGACCATTGGCGGCTTTACCCAGGCGATGACCGGCGACATGTCCGAGGTTGTGGGCTTCCTGAAGTCCGGGGACATCCGCGTTCTCGCCGTTCTGACCGAAGAGCGCGTTCCAGGGTTTGAGGACATCCCGACGGCAAAGGAACAGGGGCTTGATGTGGTTGCCGTTAACTGGCGCGGACTCTATATTCCCAAAGGTGTTTCCGACGATACCTTCAAGCTGTGGGCCGAGCGCCTTCAGAAGGTTGCTGAATCTGAGGAATGGAAGAAAATCATGACTGACAACGGGCTGGCTCCGTTCACCAAGGTCGGTGACGATTTCCAAAGCTATATTGACGGGATCGTGGCCGAAGTTTATACAATGAGCCAGAAACTCGGGGTTATCCAGTAATGGCCAGCGACCGAATTTTCGGCCTGGTTGCAGCCGTCCTGGCACTCGCGTATATCGTGAGTGCCAACCAGACACAGATAAGTTTTTTAACCGATCCCGTCGGGCCGAAAGGGTTTCCCATCCTGATAGGAATCGTCTGGGCGATCAGTGCACTTTTTATGGTGCTGCGTCCTGACCCGCAGCCGGACTGGCCGGGCGTGCGAACGTTTGCCGCCCTGGCGTTTGCGGTGGTCATCCTGATCAGCTATGCCTACGCCCTCAAACCTCTGGGGTTTGTATTCCCCACGGCTGTCGCCGCCGGCATCCTGAGCTATCAAATCTCACCGAATCCGAAGAATGCCGTTCTCTCGGGGATTGGTCTCTCGATTGGACTTTTCGTAATCTTTAAATATGCCTTGGGTCTGGGTCTCGTTGCCATCCCGAAATGGCTGCTGGGATAAGAGTACTGATATGGATATACTGGCCAACCTAGCGCTTGGTTTCTCTATAGCGCTCTCTCCCTATACATTGATATTGGCCGTGATTGGCTGCTTTCTGGGCACCATTATCGGCGCTCTGCCCGGCCTCGGGCCTTCAAACGGTGTGGCGATCCTGATTCCGTTGACGTTCGCCCTTGGACTTGACGCTACTTCGGCACTGGTGCTGATGACCGCCGTCTATTACGGCGCCATGTATGGAGGGCGGATCAGTTCGATCCTGTTGAATATCCCTGGTGATGAACCTGCCCTGATGACGACGCTTGACGGCTATCCCATGGCCAAAGCAGGCAGGGCAGGAGATGCTCTGGTGCTTTCGGGCGTCGCATCATTTGTTGGCGCTTTCCTGGCGACCCTTGGCCTGATATTCCTGGCTCCGCTGCTGGCACGAGTCGCATTTCTGTTTGGACCGGCGGAATACTTCGCCCTTTATCTCCTTGCCTTCTGCACGCTTGGTGGGATGGCAAGCAACAATCAGGCAAAGGCTGCAATTGCATCCTGTATAGGCCTGGCAATCGCCATGATCGGGGTGGACAATTCAAGCGGCCTGCCGCGCCTGACCGGTGGAAATCTTCACCTCTATGATGGGGTCGATTTCCTGGTCGCAATCGTCGGCCTGTTTGCCATTACCGAGGTGTTCTCTTTCATAGAGAGTCACGGTAAGCATTCGTCCCTTGGGGTGAAACTCGAAAAAGTCACCATTCCCTGGAAAGAAATCTATCAAACCCGCTGGGTGATGCTGCGATCGTCTGTACTCGGCTTTATCGCCGGCGTTTTACCGGGCGCGGGTGCTTCTCTGGGCAGCTTTCTTGCCTATATGTCAGAAAAATCCATTGCAGGCGAAAAGGGCGGGTTTGGCACAGGCGTGGCTAAAGGCATAGCTGCGCCCGAAGCGGGAAACAATGCCGCTGCCGGCGGCGCGCTGGTGCCGATGCTGACCCTGGGTGTACCCGGTTCCGGCACAACGGCCGTTTTGCTGGCCCTGCTGATGACGTTGAACATCACACCCGGCCCGACACTGTTCAATGATAATCCAGAGGTCGTCTGGGGCCTGATCGCCTCGCTGCTGATCGCCAACTTTGTGCTTCTGATAATGAATGTGCCCATGGTGAAGATTTTTGTGCGCATTCTGCAGGTACCGCCCTGGATCCTGATGCCCGGTGTGACAATGATCTCCTTTGTGGGCATTTATTCGCTGACAGGGAGCTATTTTGACCTGTTGCTGATGGTTGGCTTTGGTGTACTCGGCTATATCATGCGCAAGCTCGATATCCCGACCGTTCCAGTCATTATGGGAATTCTGCTGGGTGGACATATGGAAACTGCCCTGCGACGTGCCATGGTGCTGTCGGGTGGTGACTGGACCTATCTTTTCTCCTCACCCATCTCGATTGGGCTCTGGATAGCCGCCGTATCGGGCTTCATTGCTCCAATGTTCTTGAGACGCGTCCTGAAGAAACCGCAGAGGATAACCGACTGATTTTTTTTGTATCAAACTTTATTCGTTACGGTCTCATCACCAGCTGGAAGGTATTATCTGCTGAGGTGCTCTCTTTGCAGGTAGTTTCCAGTTAATGTCGGACCGTTTTTCAGCTTCACAAACGGAGATACCGCTATGATAGAGCACAAAGTTCAGGCCTCGCCTTCAAAGGACAACATCCCCCGTTCAGAGCAGCTTGCCTGGAAAATGGCGGAGGTGGCGGCTGACCCCGTAGAGGTAGATCAGGACGCAGTGGAAATGATCATCAACCGGATTATCGACAATGCATCGGTCGCCATTGCCTCACTGAACCGGGGCCCTATTAAATCAGCCCGGGCCATGGCCAGGGTGCATGCGCGTGCCGGCGGGGCCACGCTGTTTGGTGTACCCGCAGATGAAAAGGTCTGCGCTGAATGGGCTGCCTGGGCGAATGGAACAGCGGTGCGTGAGCTGGACTATCATGACACATTTCTGGCAGCAGACTACTCCCACCCCGGTGACAATATCCCGCCTATCCTGGCAGTTGCCCAGCAATGCAGGAAAAATGGCCATGACCTTTTACGAGGCATCGCCACAGGGTATGAAATCCAGGTCAACCTGGTGAAGGGCATCTGTCTCCATGAACACAAGATCGACCACATCGCCCATATCGGCCCGTCAGTCGCGGCAGGTCTGTCATCGCTGCTCGGCCTGACAAAGGAGATTAGTTAT
This sequence comes from uncultured Desulfobulbaceae bacterium, assembly GCA_965366875.1. Taxonomy (GTDB): domain Bacteria; phylum Desulfobacterota; class Desulfobulbia; order Desulfobulbales; family Desulfocapsaceae; genus MADRE3. The sequence goes on from CBDUGK010000032.1 coordinate 17,298, forward strand.
CAATCTATCCAGCAGGGCCTGCACTGCACCATAACAACTCGTCAGTCCCGCAAGGGAGAGATATCTTCATGGAAAGCTTTTGCTCCGGCGTATGCCGGTAAAACGGCTATCGAAGCCGTTGACCGCTGCATGCGTGGTGAAGGTGCACCAAGCCCGATCTACGAGGGAGAAGACTCTGTGCTATCCTTTATTCTCAACGGAAGATCGGCGCGGGAGCAGGGTAAATCGCCGTATGAACCATTTTATCTCGTGCCGCTGCCGGACAAGGGCGAGCCCAAACGGGCAATCCTTGATACCTATACCAAAGAGCACTCTGCTGAGTATCAATCACAGGCACTGATCGATCTGGCCTTCAGGATGAGCAGCAAAATTAACGATTTTGACATGGTTACATCTGTTGTTTTGCATACCTCCCACCATACACACTATGTGATCGGAACCGGAGCCGGCGATCCACAGAAGATGGATCCAAATGCTTCCCGGGAGACCCTCGACCACTCTATCATGTATATCTTTGCTGTGGCACTGCAGGATCGACGCTGGCACCACATAGACAGCTATGCCCCGGAACGGGCGAAGCGGGCGGACACGGTACGTTTGTGGCACAAGATTTCCACCAGGGAAGACAAGGAGTGGACCCGCCGCTATCACACACATGACCCGCGGCAAAAAGCCTTTGGGGCTCGCGTGGTGATCACCATGCAGGATGGTACCGTTATTGAAGACGAAATGGCCGTTGCCAATGCTCACCCGCTTGGTGCCAGGCCGTTTACCCGCGCAGAATATATCAACAAGTTTAAGACCCTGACCGACACTATTCTAACCCCTGCCGAGAGTGAACGGTTCCTTGAACTGGTCCAGAGATTACCGAAGCTGAGCGCGGAAGAAGTCCTTGCCCTGAACCCTGCGGCGCCAGCGGGATACCTTGTCGAGAACCCGGCAAAAGGAATTTTCTGATGCTCTTTACCCGTAAAACCGCCGCCGAAAAACGCGCTGATCTGAAAAATCAGCTGGCCGATGGCAGGCTCCACCAGTTTCCCGGCGCCTTCAACCCGCTGTGCGCGCAATTGATTGAGCGCAAGGGGTTTGATGGCGTCTATGTCTCCGGCGCGGTGATGGCTGCTGACCTCTGCCTGCCTGACATCGGACTTGCAACACTCAGCGAATTCGTCAGCAGGGGGCAGCAGAGCGCCCGGGTTACAGACCTGCCGGTCCTTATCGATATCGATACCGGCTTTGGCGAGCCGATGAGTGCCGCCCGCTCCGTGCGCTTGATGGAAGAGGCTGGACTTGCCGGCTGTCATCTTGAAGACCAGGTGATGCCGAAGCGCTGCGGCCATCTTGATGGCAAGGAAATCGTGGAAACCGCACAGATGGTTCAGCGCTTGCGCGCCGCAGCAGATGCCAAGATGGACAGTAATTTTTGTCTGATTGCCCGCTCGGACAGCCGTGCGGTGGAAGGGCTTGATAAAGCTATCGAGCGAATGAAAGCCTATGTCGATGCAGGAGCTGACATGATCTTCCCGGAAGCGCTGAGATCTGAAAAAGAATTTGAAGCTGCTCGTGCCGCGCTTTCCATCCCGCTACTTGCCAATATGACAGAATTCGGGAAAAGCCGGTTACTGAACGTCCGCGAACTTGAGAGCCTGGGCATCAACGTAGTGATTTATCCGGTAACGACCTTGCGCCTGGCCATGGGCGAGGTCGATCGCGGCCTCGACGCCATTCTCAGGGATGGTGATCAAAACGCTATTCTCGACAGGATGCAGCACCGCAAAGATCTCTATGACCTGCTGCGCTATAAAGATTACAGCACGTTTGATCAGAATCTATTCAATTTCGAGGTCAACGATACGCCACAGGACTGAGCGTAACGGTCAATTGAGTTCTGAATCGCTCGGCGATGAGTGGTCGGCTTGCAATCCGTTTATGCCGTATGACCAACCTTCCTGCCCGCAATCATTTTTTCCCGTTCGTGCATACCTGTTAATTTTGATGACGGATCAGCTAAAATACCCTATTTTACTCTATGGTCAATAACCATTCATTCATTGGGTACTGCAGATGCTACTAAGGGTAATTGCCATTGATTATGATGGCACCATTGCAGAAGATGGCGTTCTTCATCCGGATGTCCGCGAAGCAATCGCCGAGGCACGGCAAGCCGGTCTTTTTGTCGTTATTGTTACCGGGAGAATTCTGCGCGAGTTACGAAGGGTTGCCGGGGACCTGTCATTTGTCGATGGCGTCGTCGCCGAAAACGGGGCCGTTATCCTGCTGGCTAACGGTCACCGGAGATTATTGGGGCCGCCGCCGTTTCCCGTTTTTCTGAGTGAACTGAGTGAGCGTGGCATAGAATTTGTCGTCGGCCGCTGCCTCATTGATCTTGACGCGGAACATTGCCAGTCCGTACTTTCAATCATCCGCGAAAAAAGTCTGCCGCTGATGATCTCATTCAACAGAAACAGGATGATGGTGCTTCCTCATTCCATCAGCAAAGCGACCGGCCTGTCTGCGATACTCGACATTCTCGGCACCTCGGTCCATAATGCCCTGGGTATCGGGGATGCTGAAAATGACTTTGAACTCCTCAAGGAGTGCGAGTACGGGGTAACTGTTGAATGGGCACCTGAATTTCTGAAAAGTGAAGCGGATTATGTACTTCCCGGCAAGGATATAGCAGCTGTCGCCCGGTATATCCGCCATGTTGCGGCGGAGAATCGTATTCCCACCGGCGTATCAAGACACCGTAAGCTTGTGCTTGAATCGAAAAAAGGAGAACCTTCTTTCGAATTCACCATACGGGGACGCAACATTCTCATAGCGGGCGGTACCAAAAGCGGTAAATCATGGATCGCTGGTTTGTTCTGCGAGCAGATGATCCTTCAGCGCTACACCGTGATCATCGTTGATCCGGAAGGAGATTACAGCAGTCTTGCCCCCCTGCCGAACACCCTTATGCTTGGCGGAGGAAGGCCGCTGCCAAAGATCGAGGACCTGATGTACCTGTTCCAGCAGGGCCTCAGCATTATTCTCAACCTCTCCCACCTCGACCATCAGGATAAGGTGTCCTACGTCTGCGAACTCCTGCCGATGACCGCAAAATATCGGCGGACCTGGGGATATCCCCACTCAATACTCCTTGATGAATGTCACTACTTCCTGAAAGAACCACAGTGCGGAACCACACTGGACCCGGAACTCGGGTCATATATCCTGGTAACCTACCGCCCCTCCGACCTGCCCGAGACGGTTCTCCAATCTTTCGAGGCTGTCATAGCAACCCGCATTGATGAAAAAGAAGAAGTTGATACGATCAAGTCGATTTCAAAAACTGAAGGAACTGACAACTGGTATGAATTGTTGAAAAACCTGGTTATTGGCGAAGCAGTGCTCCTCCCGCCGACGCTTGAGGCAGTAGAGGCTCCCCGCCGGTTCAGCATTGTACCCCGTCTGACCCTGCACGTGCGCCACCGGACAAAATATTTCGACAGGCGCATGAGTCCCGAACAGGCCTTCGTCTATACAGACAACGGAAGACCAACCGGAAGATCAGCCGTGACGCTGAGCGAACTTGCCGACAGCGCATCGCTGGAAAAAGAACAGGTCGTCAACGACCATCTGCAGCGGCACGATTTTTCCCAATGGATTGCCAACACCTTCGACGATAGTATTCTCTCAGACGTGGTGAGAAAGATAGAATCACGGCACTACCATGACCACACGACAGCGTTGTTTGGCGCTGATCTTTCAGCTGCCATCAAGGAGCGCTATAAACATGATTTCCAGCTCGCCTAACCACCGCCCCTCTCCCCGGAAAAAGACAGAGCCTGACTATTTCACGAGTTGAGATGGCCTGCTGGTGGAACAAGAGCTGTTGCCAAAGCTCCAGGAGCATATTATACCTCATCAGACTCGAAAACCTCAGGAAGGGCTTGACCGGTTCTTTCTGTTCGGTCCGCCTCTGCTGCTCTGTGACGAATTGGCCTTCTTCCGGCAGCAGAGGCGATGATACTACGGGAGGAACCAACAATGGCCAGTAAAACCAGTGAACCTGTGCAGCCGGGAGAACGCCGCATTTCCGATGAGACGATTCTCAAGATAAGCAAAGAGATAGCAGTAAAATTCATTGAGGTCGGACGGCTTACCCCCTCGACCTTCAACGAGGTTTTCAGGGAAATTCACCGGACCATAGAAGAGACCGTGCGCAGCGATGCCTGAGAAAATAATCGATCTGGAGCCGTCACGTAATTTTGTTCCCGAGCGCGTCAGGACCATCCATATCATGGGAATCTGCGGCACCGCAATGGCTGCGATGGCAGGGATGCTCAAGGAACGCGGATTTACCGTCAGCGGTTCAGACAGCCAGGTTTATCCTCCCATGTCAGGTTTTCTTGAACAACTTGGCATCTGCCCGTATTCCGGATACAAGGCCGAAAATTTGCGGCATAAACCGGATCTTGTTATCGTCGGCAACGTGATCACCAGGCTCAACCCTGAAGCCCAGGCACTCGCCGCCAGCACCATTCCCTACATATCAATGCCGCAGGCGCTAGGGCATTTTTTCATCAGTTCCCGACGCTCGCTTGTGCTGACGGGCACCCACGGCAAGACGACGACCAGTTCAATGCTTGCCTCGGTGCTCCATGACCTGGGTGCCGACCCGACGTTCATGATCGGCGGCATCCTGCGTAAATTCAACTCAAACTACCGTATCGGCAATGGCCCCTTTTTTGTTGCCGAAGGCGATGAATACGACACCGCGTTTTTCGACAAGGTATCAAAGTTCCTTCATTACCGGCCTGAAGTTGCAGTGATCACTTCACTGGAATTTGATCATGCCGATATTTTTCAGGATCTGGCGGCAATCAAGGACTCATTCAGAAAATTCGTCAACCTTCTGCCAGCCCATGGGCTGATCATTGCAAACTTTGACGACGAGAATGTCGTTGAAATTATCGACAGGTCCCCCTGCCCCGTTCAGAGCTATGGGACCTCGGCAGGCTGCGACTGGCTCGTTTCTGCGCCCACCTGCTCTTCAGGTTACAGCCGCTTTCCGCTGCTTTTCAGGGGTCACCCGTATGCCGAGCTCACCATAAAATATCCGGGAATCCACAACTGCATGAACGCAACCGCGGCAACCGCTATTCTCCATCATCTCGGCTATCAGGCAGAAGACATTATTCCGGCCCTGCATGATTTCAGCGGAGTAAAACGGAGGCAGGAAATACGGGGGATTATTGACGGCATCACGGTTATCGACGATTTTGCCCACCACCCCACCGCGGTGCGCGAAACGCTGAAGGCGCTCAAACAGGCCTATCCCGACAAGCGCTTGATCGCCGTATTTGAGCCGCGGACCAACACCTCCCGCCGGGCTTTTTTCCAGCAGGAGTACGTTTTTTCATTTCTTTGTGCGGACCTCTGCCTGATCAGAGAGCCGGAAGCGACCAAAATCATTGATGAGCATGATCGATTCTCCTCCGCCCGTCTGGCCAGTGACCTGTGCGATAAAAAGAAGCAGGCCCGGTCATTTTCCGATACCGACTCCATTCTCGACTATCTGAAAAGCACCGCCAGGCCAGGTGATATCATTGCCATCCTTTCTAATGGCGGCTTCGATAATATCCACGAACGATTGCTGAAGCTGCTCCGGGACAGAAGCGTGAGCGGGTGAGCAGCCTGATAATGTACCTCTGGGCCCCTGAAGATAAAACAGGCCTTCCGGATAACGCGTACCTGAAGCAGGAATGGGGCTACTGGATGTCCCCCCGTTTGCTGCCGCCGAGCAGCGGGCATCTGGTGGAGGACTGAGTGATGATTATGACAACCAGATACTCGTTGTCCGCAAGAGCCTGAAATATGCTATTTGATATAGCGGTCCAGCTTTTCCCTGATCGATTGTACCAGTTCCTGGTAGTTGGCATCTTTCTGCCCCGCTTTTCCGCTTTTTTCAACGCTGCAGGCGATATCAGCGCATTCCTGGAGCCCGAGGTTGAGCAGCGCTCCCTTGATCGTGTGAGCGGCTCTGCCGAGCAGCAGCGGGTCATTGCTCCCCAGTGCCGTCTCCAGGTTGTCGATGTGCTCTGAAAGCGCTGTTATCAGGGGCGGCAGCAGTTCCTCCACCTGTTCCGGCGGCAGATTAAACTGTTTGAGTAAATAGTGTTTAATCTCTTGCCTGTATGTGTTCATTGCTGTTCTCATGATCCTGCAACCATCTCAGCTGTCTGCCGGGATAATTTCATCTTATGATATAATTGCTTTCAGGCGGCGAACATTGCACCTTTTCAATCTTTTCCTTATGATATACCAGGCATACATTTTATAGAAATAAAAAGCTGATGGCTAAGTAAAAACTCTCCATCTGCTTCGTTGCTACAAAATTTCTATCATCACGACGTACTGGAGTACGCCGAAATAATAGAAATTTTGCGCGCCTCGCTTATGAAGCTTTTTACTTAGCCATCACAAAATTTGACTTTTACGAGTGCATCAAAGCTGATGCACTTTAATTTCACGGGTCATTGCAATGAAGCCGCTTGAACGATCGGTTCTCGATACCATTCGCCGTCATCGTCTCATATCCAGGAAAAACGCAATTCTTGTCGGTGTTTCCGGTGGACCGGACTCAACGGCTCTGCTCGCCCTATTGGCCAGGCTTGTTCCTGAATCGGTTAAAACAGCTGTCTATATCGATCATAAGCTCAGACCTCTGGAGACCGGGGCTGAATTCAGCCAGGTGAAAAAGCTCTGCAGTCTTTTTGACATCGAGTTTGACAGCTGTTGCGTCGATGTGCAGAACGTCAGGATGTCGAGCGGCGAATCTCCTGAGGCGTGCGCCCGAAGACTCCGCTTCGAAGCTTTTGCCAGGATGGCTGAAGAACACGGGACCGATCTCATCGCCCTTGGACATAACCGTGATGACCAGGTAGAAGAAGTTCTCATTCGGTTGATACGCGGCAGCGGGGCAAGCGGGCTTTCAGGGATGAACGTCAGGAACAGGCAGCTCATCAGACCGCTGCTCTACAATTCCAAGCAGGAGATCATCGAGTACCTGGATGCCTCAGGTTTGTCCTACTGCACGGACAGCAGCAACACCTCCCGGGCCTACCTGCGCAACAAGATCCGTCTTGAGCTGATACCGCTGCTTGAACAGGAATTTAACCCATCCATACAACAGACCATTCTCAATGCTGCCGCTATCCTGACTGATGAAGACCGCTATCTCGACGAAACAGTCGAGAAACACTATTGCGATATTGTCAGTGAAAAAGAGCTGTCAGGAACAGCAAACCGGGAATGCTCCTTTGCAACGAAGCCTTTTCGAAAAATTCCACGGGCTCTTGGCCGCAGGATTTTAGAAAAAATGTTCTGGCAGTCCCATTGCCCGCCAACATTTCAGGCGATAGAAGAGATATTGAAACTGGCTCAGAAGGGACGCACCGGAACAACAATTCATTTCTCCGGCGGCCTGAGGATTATCAAAACCGCCGAAGAAATTATCTTCTCCTCACGCCCGACTGACAGGAACCAGCGGCACCGCCGCAACGACACCTTTAATGAGACGGTTTCCATAGAAGACGTTGGTGAGTATCAGGTCCCGCAACTGGGAAAAACACTCTGTATCTCCAGGTCCGCTCCGGTAAAAACATTTGACAGCAGCGTCCAGTACATGGACGCGCACAAGGCAATCTTCCCTTTTAAATTACGCGCCCCGTTACCGGGTGAACAGTTCCAGCCGCTCGGGGCACCGGGTAAGAAAAAGATATCGCGCTTTTTTTCAGACAGAAAACTCCCCCGGCACCAGCGACACCTGTTCCCTGTTCTGGTGTCCGCCGATAACGAGATTGTCGCCATTCCCGGAATAACCATAAGCGATTTGATGAAGGTGTGCGAGCAGTCAGCTGCGGTATTGAAGATATCCTGGAAACAGCAGGAGTAAAAGGGTTCAAACCTTTTTACGCAGGATACGTTTGTCACCAACTCGTATGGTCAGCTTGATCCGGTCATAGTATTCCAGGATCGGGATCGAGAATTTCCGGCTCAGCCCGCTCAATTTTTTAAACCGCGGGGCATCAATCTCGCCTTCCGCCTGCATGAAGCCCACCACGTCGGACTCCAGTTTTTCAAGCGCTGCGGCATCATAATAAAGCGTCTCGCTCACTTTGACCAGCGTGCCCTCCTTGAGCAGGATATCAAGAACCTCTTTTATCAGCAAAGCGGGATAGCCGGCAAATGTTTCAGCCGTCTCCTTGATAGTTGCGGTCTTCAGTCCTTTGCCGGCATACCAGCTGGTAATATCTTTTTTCAGTTTCTGTTCATCGGCCTTGAGTGCGACCTGATGAGATGCGAGCCTGACAAGCGAATCTTCCTGGACAACATGCTTCTTGCGGATCAGGTCATTGAGGCAGTAGGTGAACACTTTCGGGTCAACAGGCTGCGGGAATCCGGAGCGCAACTCTTCTTTGGAAAGCCCGTTCTTCAGGGGATTAACCGTGTGGTAGCGGGCAAGTGAGCCAAGAATCGTTTCCACCACTTCACCTGCTATTTCTCCAAGCAGATAGCGCTGCGTTGCCGAGTCGACCACAACCATGCGCTTGGCGGACAGCGGCTCACTCAGCAGCTTTGTCAACTGCTTGCCGAACACACCGAGCCTGATGGCCAGCTCGTCAAAGCTCAACCCTGACATTCCTGACTCTTTGAGCAGCAGCAGCACCTTGTCTTCGCTGCTTCCCGACTGCAGCAGCGAAAAAACTTCTCTATTGTACAGCCGGTCTTTTTCTGCCAGCCGCTTTCGTTTTCGATTCGACTGATTTCCAAGAACTTCTCCACCGCCGATTGTCGTAACCGGAGAATAACTCCTGATGACATAACGATCACCCGGCCACACCGCAACCGGTTCCTCAAGCAGCAACTGGGCAAATGATTCCTCGCCCGGTTTCAACTCGTCACGATCAAGAAGCGATACCCGTCCCATCAGTTCTGCAGTTCCGAGATGAACCCTGACCCGGCTGCGATGCTTGAGCGGTCTGGCATTAGAGCTGAGGTAAAAGATCGAACAATCAAGCATATAGTTACCCTCAAGACTTCCGGGAGGGGCAACCACCATTCCTCTGGATATCTCGTCAATATCAACGCCCTGCAGATTGACCGCAGTCCTGTGACCTGCCTCGACCATATCAACTGCTTCTGAATGAACCTGGATTCCTCGTATCCTGGCAGTTCTTTGAGAGGGGTAGAAGCGCATTTCATCTCCCACTGAGGCCCTTCCGGAAATAGAACTTCCGGTGACCACCGCCCCAAAACCCTTCATCGCAAAGACCCGGTCGACAGGAAGCCTGAAAGGTCCGAAAACTTCACTGAACTGGTGATTTCTGACCAGTTGATCGATCGTTTCAATTACCTGTGGAATACCCTCTCCGCTCACCGATGATACGGCAATGATCGGAGCATTTTCAAGAAAACTGTCCCGGCAGAAGTCCTCAACTTCTTCGCTGACCATTTCCAGCCACTCTTCGTCGACCATATCCTTTTTGGTAATAATCACCAGTCCCTGTTTAACACCGAGCAGCCTGCAGATGTCAAAATGTTCACGAGTCTGGGGCATGATACCTTCGTCGGCAGCAATGATAAAAGCCAGCAGGTCCATGCCGGTTACTCCGGCGACCATGTTTTTTACAAACTTCTCATGCCCCGGGACATCGACAATTCCCAGACGATGCCCGCACGGCAGGTCGAGATAGGCAAAACCAAGCTCTATGGTAATGCCTCGTTTCTGCTCTTCCTTGAGCCGGTCGGTTTCTATTCCGGTAAGAGCCCTTACCAGGCTTGTCTTGCCGTGATCGACATGGCCGGCTGTACCGAGAACAATTTCGCGCATGTGTTGTCTCAGGCTGGAGGTGTGATTATCTCAGATAGGGATTTGACTGGGCTTCTTCCCTGATGGTGGAGCGGCTCCCGCCATATCCATGACCCGGCCAGACGATCGTCTCCGGCGGCAGGACCAGCAGTTTGTTTTTAATCGAGCTGATCAATTCCTGGTGCGAACCGCCGGGAAAATCGGTTCGGCCGATGCCGCCGACAAAAAGGGTATCACCGGTAATGACATGCGGTTGACAGTATAAACAGATACCGCCGGGAGTATGACCGGGGGTGTGAAGGACTCCAAGGGAAACCTCACCGAAGGTGATGACATCACCCTCCTTCACCCTGATATCGACCGGAGGCGATGGTTCCAGGCCGAGCATTGAAAAGTAATTTTTGATATTGGGCTGCGAGAAAAAATCGTCATCATCCTCGTGCATGATGATCCGGGCAGCGGTTGCCTCTGTTATCTTCCTGTTGCCGCACACATGGTCTGGATGTCCGTGAGTATCGATTACATATTCCACATCGAGATTCTCTTTTTCAACGATATCAAGCAGTTTTTGTTCATCCCCACCCGGATCAACGATTGCGGCTTTTGAGGTTTTTTCGCAGCTGAGGATATAACAACAGACACCCATGGTTCCGACAATATGCTGATCTATTTTCATCGCCTGCCCGTCACCTGAATTTTCAGAAAAACATGACCGGAACTGCTTTCAACACTGCAGTCCGGCCATGCCAGAATCGTTAGCAACCGTTCTATTTGGTCGGGTTGCAGCCGCTCGGTCCGCAAGCACATGCCCCGGGCATTGCCGACATATTAAGGGTCACCGGAGCGGCCACCGGGGGCAGACGCTTCTCGATTGCGGAAACAATCGCTGAAAAAGCCGCAACAGCCGGGCTGTCCTCAGCCGAAGAGAGATATGGTGCTCCATCATCTCCTGCAATGACGACCTTCGGATCCATCGGTACCCGGCCGAGAAACGGAAGCTCAAACTCCCGGGCCACCTGCTCTCCGCCGCCTGACTTAAAGATATCGACGGTCTCGTTACAGTGGGGACAGACAAAACCGGACATATTTTCTATGACACCGACAATATCCACCTTGACGGTCTTGCAGAAATTTATCGACTTACGCACATCGGCAAGCGCAACCTTCTGTGGAGTTGTCACAACAACAGCCTTGACATGCGGTATCGTCTGGGCCACCGAAAGCGGTTCATCTCCGGTTCCGGGAGGAGAATCGACGATGAGATAATCAAGCTCACCCCAGTCCATATCCGCCACAAACTGCCTGATTGCCTGTATTTTCAGGGGGCCGCGCCAGATAATCGCCTCATCACGATCCTTCATCATGTATTCCAGGGAGACAACCTTCAGGTTTTCGCTGTACTCAAGCGGCGGAACCAGCCCATCAGGTGAATCGGGCGGCTGCACGTTTCCTTTCAGGTTCAGCATGCGGACAACATCCGGACCATGCAGGTCGACATCCATCAAACCGACTTTGTGACCCCGCTGGGCCAGACTGAGCGCCAGGTTTACAGAGACGGTGGATTTCCCCACCCCTCCTTTTCCGCTCATGACCAGAATCTTGTTCTTGATTTTTCCAAGCGATCGAGTGATCGCATTTTCCTGCTGGGCGAGCGCAGCCTGCTGGGATTCGTTTGACCCGTGCGCCGCACTGCCTGCGCTTGAGCATGAGCTGCTGCCACATGATTGAGACATGATACTTCCTCCTGATGATTACAGATGCTTCTTTTATGTGAGTATTACTGCTGCAACGGTAAATGACGCTATTACCTTAATGCTGGCTGATCTAATTGCAAATAAATTCATGCCCGCATACGTATTTTTGCCTGGCAGTGTTGAGAACATGAAACCGAGCTCTTTTTGTTGCGTTATTGGTTGATAGTCCGTAATATGTTTGGTTTGGCATCGGACATGCAAACAGGATCAGTGCGCGTTGCAGTCGCCCTGCAGCCTCGGCCTGCTCTCTGTATGAATGACAGCCTTCAAACCGGATAAATAGGGAAAACACCAATGCTTGGATGGTTTAAGAAGAAACGAAAAAACAAAGCTCCTGCAGAACCGGCTGAACAGCCCGCTCCTGAAGATAGCGGCAAGAGCCTGAAAGCTCAGCAGCCCGTTTGCAGTGATGTCGACACCCAAGCGGCTGGGGAGCGCAGCGCCGCCGCCGACCAGAGGCTGACAGCGGGTGAACCGGCAGAAGAAACTGCGGTAAATGACAGCCCAGCTCCTGAAAAATCACCCTCACTTTTAAAAAAACTCTCGGAACGGCTCAGCAGGACCAGAGAATCATTTACTCAAAGACTTGATGAACTGTTCCTCGGCAAAAAAGAGATCGATGCCGAACTCTTCGATAATCTCGAAGAAATACTGGTGACTGCAGACCTTGGGATATCAACAACCCAGGAACTCCTCGAATCGGCACGGCGCAAGGTCAAAAGGGACGGGCTATCCGACCCGCAGAAGCTGAAAGCCATACTGAAAGAAAAGATAAGATCAATCATCGTCGATCACGACCGTCCCGGCGAGCTGGTGATGCCTGACAAGGGGCCGTTTGTCATCATGGTCGTCGGCGTCAACGGCGTCGGCAAAACCACCACCATAGGAAAAGTGGCCAGGAAATTTCAGAACGCCGGGCAGTCCGTACTGCTGGTTGCAGCCGATACATTCAGGGCTGCGGCAGTGTCCCAGCTGAAAATATGGGGTGAGAGAAATAACGCACGAGTCGTCTCCCAGCATGAAGGCGCTGACCCTTCATCGGTCGTCTTCGACGCCATGGCGGTGGCAATAAACAAGAACTACGATGTGGTGCTCGTTGATACGGCCGGCCGCCTCCACACCAAAACAAACCTGATGGAAGAGCTGAAAAAGATCAAACGGGTGATACACAAAAAACTCACGGGAGCGCCCCACGAGGTTCTGCTGGTCATCGACGCCACAACCGGGCAGAACGGCATTTCCCAGGCCCTTCTGTTTGACGAAGCAGTCGGGATAACAGGTATCGCCCTCACCAAGCTCGATGGCACGGCCAAGGGCGGTATTGTTGCAAACATCGCAAAGGAATTGAAAACACCAATCCGCTTTATCGGGGTCGGTGAGCAGATAGACGATTTACGCGACTTTGATGCCGATGAATTCGTCGAGGCAATCTTTGAATCATAACCGCCAACCCTGAACATTTCATATCAAAGCCACCTGACAGAACAATGAGATATCGACAACAGCAGCCGCCTGGATGCGGAGGATGCCTTCTCATCGTATTACTGATCGTCTTCGTCTCCGGAGGCGCTCCAGCCCTTATCAACCTGATGGGCTTTATCATCTTCTCCGGTATGGCAGGGGTCCTGCTCTTCATCGCACTCTTCTGGGGGTTCAACTATTGGGTGCAGAAGCAGGTTTCAACCTATGAATCCTCGCAATCTGAGAGCCACAATCGCTTTGTCTGGCTTCTCATCAATATCCTGGTGAAAATTTCCCAGCTTGACGGTCATGTGTCGCGGGACGAAGTCCAGACCATCCAACGGTTTTTCCAGCTGAATCTTCGCTATAACCAGACCCAGATGAACTGGGTCAAAAACCTGATCAAGGAAGCGACCGCTTCAACGGAAACGCTGGAATCGCTGCTGGAGGAATTCCGTCAGACCTTTGCCTACGAACCACGCCTGATCCTGCTGGAACTGATCTACCAGATCGTTTACACCAAGGATCCCGTTCCCGAAAACGAACTGTCATCTGCCAGAAGGATCGCCGTTTTTCTGGAAATATCCGAATATGACCGGCGGACCATTGAGGCCAAATATCGCTACCAGAGACAGCGGAGCGCAACTGAATCCAATGAATCGGCAGCACGATATTATGCTACCCTGGGCCTAGATGAGGGAGCTGACATGGACAGCATCAAAAAAACCTATCGCCAGCTCAGCATGAAATATCATCCGGACAAGGTGAGCCATCTCGGAGACGAATTCAAAGGTGTTGCCGAAGAAAAAATGAAAGAACTCAACGCTGCATACGATTTTTTCAAGAGGAAATTTGAATAGCTGGGGTGAATGGTACATCGTTCAACCGGCTGAAAAGACATAAACCGTTTATCTGGAGATACGAACATGGCAGTTTCTGAAAAAATGAAAAATTTCAGTCAAAAGTCTTCCTGGATTAGAAAAATGTTTGAAGAAGGGGCTCGTTTGAAAGCCCAATACGGCCAGGACAAGGTCTTTGATTTCAGCCTGGGAAACCCTGACGTGCCGCCCCCCAGCCAATTCAGGGAACTACTGATCGAAACCGCCCAGGACACGACGCCCGGACAACACGCATATATGCCGAACGGCGGCCTGCCCTGGGTCCGCCAGGCAGTTGCTGCCCGGATGTCGGCGGAGCAGGGGATCACCGTTGATCATGGAGACATGCTGATGACATGCGGTGCAGCCGGGGCCCTGAACGTCACCATGAAAGCGATTCTCAACCCCGGCGATGAAGTGATCCTGCTTGCCCCCTATTTCGTTGAATACAGCTTCTACGTGGATAATCACGGCGGCGTCGGCAAGGTGGTGCAGACCGACAGTGAATTCAACCTTGACCTTGATGCCATTTCCGAGGCAATCAGTGACAAAACGCGCGCTGTAATCATCAATTCGCCCAACAACCCAACCGGCCAGATATACCCTGCACAAGCCATTATTGCCCTCGGCAACCTGCTGGAAGAGGCAGGCAACAGTTTTGGAACGTCCATTTACCTGATTTCCGATGAACCGTACCGAAAAATTGTTTTTGACGACCACTTGGTCCCGCCTATTTTTCAACATGTTCGCAATAGTATCGTCATCTCTTCTTTTTCCAAGGACCTCTCGCTGCCCGGAGAACGAATCGGCTACCTGGCGCTGCACCCGGAAGCAGACGACAAAAAAGCAGTCATCGATGCCATGACGCTGGCCACCCGCATACTCGGCTTCGTCAACGCCCCGGCGTTCATGCAGCGGGTTATCGCCGGCCTGCAGGACGCATCGATTGATGACTCCATATACCGACGCAGGCGAGATACCATCTGTTCGATCCTGGCAGCCGCCGGATACGAATTCGTCCCCCCAAAAGGCGCCTTTTATGTTTTTCCCAAGGCACCCATTGATGATGATGTTCTCTTCTGTTCCCTGCTGCAGGAGGAGAAAATACTGGCTGTTCCGGGACGGGGTTTTGGAGCGCCCGGCTACATCAGGCTTGCCTTTTGTATGGACGATGAGCTGATAGCCAGATCCGCAGAAGGTTTCAAGGCGGCATTTGACAAAGCTTTGGGAACCTGAAGGAAATCGCTCCGAGGCTGATTCTTCAGGTATTTGTTCAGCGTTTCTTCTTATCTCGCTGATTTTTCTTGTCTTTGAAAATTATTCTCAAGGGGACCCGATCCAGTCCGAGACCCTCGCGAAAGCGGTTTACCAGGTAGCGTTTGTAGGAAAAATGGACACCTTTGTAACTGTTGGTCATGATGATGAAGGTCGGCGGCTGAGTGCTTAATTGTGAGGTGTAGTAGAACTTCAGCCGCTTATTTTTATAGATCGGCGGGGTGTGCTTCTCCACTGCATCGGCAAGCAGCCTGTTGAGTGCCGAGGTCGGAATCTTTGCCGTGTATTGGCGGTAGACCGAACCGACAGCAGGAAAAATACGTTTGATACCGTACCCGGTCAGGGCCGACACATTCAGCAATGGTGCAAATCCGACAAAGGGCACGGCCCTGCCGATTTCCTCCATGATCTGGGTCTGCCGTTTCCTGTCGTCAGCCACCAGATCCCATTTGTTGACCAGCAGCACCAATCCCCTCCCGGCTTCCTGGGTATAGCCAATCACCGTTGCATCCTGTTCGGTAATACCCTCCGAACCATCGATGAGAACGAGTGCGATATCACAGCGGTCAAGCGCTGACAGGGCTTTCAGGATGCTGAATTTTTCAAGCTTCTCGCGGGTCTTGCCTTTTCGTCTGATACCGGCAGTATCGATCAGCAGATAATTCCTGTCCTTGTGGCGCAACAGGGTATCAACCGAATCCCGGGTGGTTCCGGAGATCTCGGATACGACCATACGCTCCTCGCCGAGAATCCTGTTTATCATAGAGGATTTGCCGACATTTGGGCGGCCGAAAAAAGCCATGCGCACCGTGTTCTCAGGCAGATCGGCCGGCACCTGGTCAGCGGGCAGAGTGGCACACAATTGATCCATCAGCGAGTAAAAACCGTACATGTGTTCCGCCGAAAGCGGCCACAACTGCTCGACACCCAATTCATAAAAAGGTGCCAGACGCTCATGTTCCAGCTCCGGGCCGTCAATCTTGTTGACCACGTATAATACCGTTTTATTGGTGCGGCGAAGCAGGTCAACGACCTCGTGATCAAGCGGCATCAGCCCGCTTTTACCATCCATCAGGAACAAAATGCTGTCGGCTTCGTCTATGGCGGTCAGGGCCTGTTCACGGATATTATCGACCATCTCATCCTTCGAATCGGTGTCGATGCCGCCGGTATCCACCAGGATAAACGGTTGCCCCCGCCATTCTACCCGGTCATACTGCCGGTCTCTGGTTACACCCGGAGTCGGATCTACGATTGCCTTCCGAGACTTGGTGATTCGATTGAACAGCGTTGATTTACCGACATTTGGCCGGCCGATAAGGGCGACAATTGAGGTGGCTTGGTTGTGCATAGGTTGTTTATATCTCCTTTGTGTGCTTCTCTATACCCCAAAGGAGCGCAATTGTCATCACCCGACAGCGATGGTGTACCTGCTGAGTGCCTCGTCAACCGTTTTTCTCAGGACAGCATACGGCTGGAATGCGGCTTCTCCGAGCGTGTTGTTCAGCGTCACAAGAGATGGCAGGATGTAAGGCCTGAAAAATGGCTTTTGCATTTTTCCCGATAAATATGAAAATGCTCCGATAATCTGCAGGTTCCGCTGTACCGCAAGAAACGGAAAAGAGCGTCTAATCCTGTCAATATCGACCTCAGGATATGATTCCATCTCATTGATGTACAGAGAAAAAAGCTTCTGCTGCTCTCCCTCAGACAACGCTGCGTACGGGTCTATCAGCAATGAAGCCAGGTCATATCCGGGGGGCCCCAGGCGACCCGCCTGAAAATCAATGATGCCGATACGCTCACCGCTGACCATGATATTTCTCGACTGAAAATCACGGTGGAGAAATAATGTCTCTGAACTGATCATTACCTGGGCGGCTATATCTTTAAACTCCTCGACCAGCCCCTCAACTGCGGCGCCATGAAGGGTATCATGCCAGAAGGCTTCCAGGAAATATCCCGACTCGCGCTTGAGCATTACCCCGGTATCGTAGACAGCGGTATCATAGCACCAGTTCCGGTCAAAATTTTTTGAACCGCTTACCTGCAGGCGAACCAGTTCTTTTACCACCTCGGGGTAGCGTTCAATTGCCTGCTGTCGATTCCCTGTGCAGATATCGTGCAGCCTGGTGTCGCCGAAATCCTCAAACAGAATCAACCCGGCAGCAGCATCGGAGGCCAGTATCCTGGGGACGGCTGTTCCGGCCTCATACAGGTGGTTGCCGATTTCGACTGCGGCCCGGAATTCAGCCATGTCTCGATCGCCGGAAGATGCTGCCAGAACACCAATGCAGAGCGGCTCCCCGCCACTGGAGACCCGGATGAATTTCCGGGAAGAGCCGTCTGGGCTCAGCATCTGAAAGGTGATATCCCGCAGCCCTCTGCCCGGCCGCAGCCCCCTATTCAGCGCTTTTTCAACGAGGCTGCCTATAACCCCTTCCAGCTCAGCAGTAAATGCCATCAACCCACCCCACAAACGATAGTGTCCTGTATCCGGGAATGAGATGCTACCTGCGCCTTGTCCCAGACCACCGACCGGCTGAGATGCACAAAGTCGCCAATCTGGGCCGCACCAACACAGTTCCAGCCTTCAAATCTGCAGCTCCGGCCGATCATGCAGTCTTTTTCAATAAGCATGCTGTTTTCCGGCAGCACGCCGAATTCAGGCCAGAGGGGCATGTTCCCCTGCAGGAGCATTCTGTGTAGGGCAAGGTAGTCACCAATGGTTCCCATATCGCTCCAGAAAATATCATCGGCAAGAAAACAGTGAATTGCCTTGTCATTAGCCAGCATCTGCCGATAGAGATCAATGATGCAGGAGTAAACACCTGCTCTGATTCCGGAAAGAATTTGCGGGTTGATCACCTGGATTCCGGTATAGGCACGACAGTGGCGCTGCGGTTTCTGGTGGAATCCGCTTACCCTGTCTCCTGCCAGCGAAACTGTGTTGAACCGTGGACAGTTGTGAAAAACCATGGTTG
>CBDUGK010000033.1:0-35339 GCA_965366875.1 uncultured Desulfobulbaceae bacterium
GGTGGTTAACAGCCACCTGCTCTACCAACTGAGCTACCGAGGATTAGACAAGATTTATCAGTCTTTTGTACTCCAGCCGATGAGACATTACAAGTACAATAGAATATGTGCCTGGAAAATCTTGTAGCGCGAGAATATATACCGGTGCCAGGCGAGTGTCAACGTTTTTTTGCCCCAGGATCGGTTCCGACAGGCAGCCTGGAAGAGTATGCGCGATATAACGTTTCAGACCGATTAAAACGAGAACGATCTCCGGGCAATTTCAGTTTTCCCTCAAAACAATCGGGAAACGTTGCGGCCCATAATAATCCCTGCGCAGGACATGACAGACGTCTCCACGCTGATAATCAGCGCCGCAGCAACGGCGGTAACATTGAGATAGGAGAAGGGATATAGACATCATATCATTTACCAAAAATCCCTTTAAAGGCTTTGATGGCCTCTTCCAGCTGCTGCTGTTCTTCCGGGGGGATCTCGGCACTTTTTGCAGGGACCTTGTTCATGAGGCTTCCCTGGTTGTTCTCCTGGAACGACTCCGGGTCTTTGAGCATGGCGAGGGACTGCTCAGCCATCATCCTGGCCATCTGGTCGGCGTTAGGGTCAGGCTGGGGAACAATGTTTTCAGGATACTGAAAATATTTGTCAGCAACAGGCCCTTCCTCGAGCCTGGTGGCGACACTCTTTATCGTAACACCCATGATGTTTGACTCGGTGAGCAGGGCAATCGGAGTACCATGAATCGAGTAGACGGTACTTCCCAGTACCGTTACCTTATCGCATAAATATCCCAGGATTTCTTTGGCATTTTTCTCGTGCGAACCTTGCCTGCCGCCCATAAAGTCTGCTCCCATCTCCTCTGCATTTTTTTCAACCTTCTGTTTCTCTTCTGCTGAAAGCTTGTTGTACTCTTCAATCATCAGCTTTTGCGGATTGATCGATCTGGTTCCTGTCCCTTCCCGCAGGTCGAAGCTGTAGAACCAGTCAGGAGTGGTGATTTCTACATTCCTGTTTTTCATGGTCATGCCGAGCATGGAGGTCATGGTCGTCCGATAGCGGGCGGTCTCTGCACCATGCTTTCTGATATAAAGCACTTCTTCCCCGGTCTCCATGCCACTGAGCGTGTAGCTGATGATCGCTTCCTCAAACGGCAGCTTCTTTTCCCATGGACTTTCCGCACCCATTGCACCATACGACATGAACAGCAGCGGCAGTAACAGAACAGCTACAAGTCCCTTCTTCATCAGGTTCTCCTCCTTATTTTGCCGGCAAACAGATTGAAACTGAATCTATTCGATATCGCACTTCGCTTCACCGGTCAATCAAAGATCGAGTCGTTCTTTTTCACAGATTTCATTGCATATTGCTGCTGCTTTTACAACAGCATCATCCTCAAGATAGAAATGCGGAGCCAGCCGCAGGCAGCCTGCCCGTTCGGTAACCACAACCCCTCTTTCCGCCATTTCTTTTGCCATTTTCACCGGATCGCGCTCGGGTACAAAAACAATAATGCCTGAACGGTTCTGCTGCCCAAATCGCTGGACCCTGAAGCAATCCTTATTGAGACCGTCCAGAAACAGGTCCTGAAGACGGAAGACTTCATCCCTGATATCTTCGATGGGGTAGCGGTTGAAGACATCTTCAGCAACGACTGTCAGGGCGGCAATATGGTCCCAGGGAATGGTTGAATATTCAAACATCCGCCCATCGGAAAATGGCGCCCAGCGATGATCAAGATAATCAAACATCTGCTCCATCATGCCCGGCCCCGCCATGGTAGGGGTCAACTTGTCCCTTAACTGCTCGTTTGTATAGAGCACTGCCGCCCCTTTGGGTCCAAGCAGCCACTTCCATCCGGATGCCGCTACTGCCGCGATGCCATACTCCTCGGGATACACCGGCAGACAGCCAAGGCTCTGGGCGGCATCAACGATCAGATCAATATTGCGTTCTCTGCAAAAGGCGCCAAGCTCAGCCAGATCAGCTCCATAGCCGCTGGCAAACTGAACATGACTCAGCGCGACAACCCGGGTACGGGGCGAACAGAGCCGCTCCAGGTCCTCCATCGCCCAGCCGCCGGTACGCCCGAGGGCATCGAAGCCGTCCGCATGCCGGCTGTCCGGCAGCAGGAGCAACTCAACCCCCCGTCTTTTCTGCATCAGCCATGGGTAATGGTTGCTGGGATATTCATGAATATAACTGATGATCTGATCGCCTGCTTCAAAGGGATAACCGTTGGCAATCTGGCAGAGGGCTTCCGCTGTGGAATGGACAAATGAAATATTTTCAGAAGAGCTTTTCACCAGTGACGCAAATCCTTTCCTGAATCGCGGCAGCAGATCTCCAAAATCACCCAGGGCGGTTATACCGCGCTCGACCATACTGCGCTGAAACCCGGCAGCTGCTGACGCGGCACCAACGTGAAGTGGTGAAACGGCGCAATGGCTCAGAAAACAGGAATGGCGTTTGGAGGGAAACAGCTTTGAGCGTTTATCGAACACGTATCCTCCTTCCGGTGTGGATTAAACACCTGTACATGAGTCAAAGAAAATAGAATAAAGCGGTCACCCGCTGATCACTTGATTTATTCCTGTCATAGTAAAACAAAATATAACAAAAACAATCACTGACTGCGATTACCCGCACTAGACACTCTTTTTTTCTGTTAGAGAGATCTCAGCCCGCTGCAAAAATAAAGCTGCCTGGCCTTTGTCAGAATGCAACCATAGGGGTCTCACGACGCGATTAACGGCTCCGATTCTGCAAACAGTCCCTTATAAAAGAGGAAATCATCATCCTGACCCGCGCACCCTCAGGTCCGTAGATCACATTGTGCCGTCGGCCTGATATGATCATATGCTCCTTGTCCCCTGAACCAAGCCGTGAAAACAACGCCTGCCCGCAGCGCTCTCCAACAACCTGATCCCGGTCAGAGGAAATAATGAGTGTACGGTGGAGCTGTTTCGGCAGCCTCGCCCTGCATGCCTCAAGCAACTTTCCTACCTCAATGACACCGGCAACCGGATTCCTTGAATAGTTTATCTCCATGACCTCCGGCTTGAATTCTACAAATTCATTTTTCTTTGAATTCTTTCTCCACCTGCTCAGCAGCCGGTTCCATATCTGCAGCGGAGGCATGAATCTTTTTGAGTAATCCTGCAGTTCATAAGGCGCACAGACAGCAATGACTCCGGCGAGGCTTTCAAGCCGTGAGGCAAGCTCCAGAACCAGTGTTCCGCCTTCCGAGAACCCGACAAGTGCGACGTTTCGGCAAAGCGAGTCCATCATGACATACCCCCGTTCAACAGCACGTTGCCACTGCTCCCAGCTCTTTGCGGCAAGATATTCAGGGCTGGTCCCGTGACCGGGCAGTCTGACGCCATACACCCACATGCCCTGTTTCCTGAGCAGTTCCGCGCAGGCCCTCATCTCCCGAGGAACAGACAGATAGCTGTGAACCAGGACAACACCAAGCCTGTTGGTATATGACGGCAGGAGAAAGGGAGCGCCGGCTTCCTTCTCGAATTCAACTGGCTCGCCCGACTCATTGTGCTCAAGCCGATATTCAGACACATCTTTTCTGAACAGGCGGCGGGCAACGATCATTCTGACCATAACATCGGGCAGAAGTGAGCTCATCCGTATATATTTCTGCACCCTGGCAAGCGGCTCGATCTCGTTTGCCATAACTTCTGTGGGGTTAAGGATTCGAGCCTTGTGGAACAGCGGCGGGGACTGCCAGTAGGACGATTGTTTTCTCAGCATCTTCCCATCTCTGGCAAGACTTCCCGTAGACAGGGCAAGCTCGATAAAATCTTTGCACTTTTCAAAGCGGTCGTCAACAAGCAGGTGCAGCTGGTCTTCTGTAAGCGATGAATGCAGATTATTTTCCAGTGCATACCGGGTGTACAGGTAATCGCTTACCAGGTAAACAGATCGCGCAAACTGTTGCGTGGTAAAAGGGCGGAAGGATCGTTTTCTCAGAAGTGAGGCGAAGAGATGATCAAGATTGATTGTCGTTGCCGAATAAATCCGTTCCATATAGGTCCGCATCATGCTGAACGCAGTTTTACGGAGATAATTCCCTACCTGTTCATTTTGGGAAAAATCGGTCGCGACAGGGCCGTTGATCAATGATTGGAAAAGCGTAGCCTGGAGTTCATCAGCCGTATCAAGCGGACGACCGAACTGCATATCGATATCTACGCCTTCAAGCAGCATGGTCCCTTCTGTCATCAACTCCTCAAGCATTCTCTCGGAAGTCTTTTTCACGTAGCGGGCAGCAAGATCGGAGAGGATATTGTCATGTGCCCGAATCGGATAGTAGGTGAGGTTGACCGGCACAATTTTAACGCTGTTAGAGGCGATGGTTGCCTCGCTGTCAATGGTCAGGAAGTCAGCCAGGGCGGCTCTGCCGTCATCTTCTGCATCATCCCGCAGCAGAAACCGGCGAAAGATCTCGGCCCGCAGCGCCAGTGAAGCGGCGCCGGTGTGGGGTGTCCGGGTCGAGTGGTCATCACCGATACGGTACTCGCCATTGCTGATAAGTTTTTTGGTCTTGACCATCCGGCCTTCGGGAAAAATGATCCAGTGGGCCTTGCCGGTAAGCAATGTCTTTACGATGAGCCTGTCTCTTTGCGGATCTTTTGTCGAAATTACGCCGACCTTATCGAAATAGGCCTTCAATGCCCCCCTGCTGAAAAGACCGTCAGCGGCAAGAGACCAGACTGGAGTCTTGGTGAGATGAAAAAGATAATAGGGAAGCAGCGGTGTCTCAAGACGGGTAAAATGATTGACAACAAAGATTATCGGACCATCAGGGATGTTGCCCAGACCATGGAAAACCGTTCTGGCCTTGAGCAATTTTGACAAGGCTTTAATGGCTAAATCGGTTGTCAGGTAGGCGGTATGGTTCATTCGTTACTCTGCAAATTGCATTGAGCCATGCCAAAACGATCTGAAAACGGTGAGGACCAGTCGCTTGAGAGCCTCTCACAAATGAATCAGCTGAACGTTACTTCTTCATTTCGGCAATAAACGCATTTGACGAATCAATTGCCGTGCTCATTCTGGCGATCAGGGTGTCAATTTCCATCTCCAGATTGGAAAACTCGTCCTGCAGCGAGCCGATAGCCTGGGCGTTCAGGTTATGCTTGAGAAAAAGAACATTGTCCCGAAAAATATTCAGAACAGGAGCCATACTTTTTTCAGCACGATACATGTGCTGTATCATTTCATCATAGCGGGATCTGGTAACCTTGAGCTGTTTTTTGCTGGCCGCGGCGAGCTCCCTGTTCTGATAGAGCTCCAGCTCGTCCTGCCACTCCCTGAAAAGTGCGTCCGAAACTGATTCTACCTTCTCAATTCGCGTAGAGACATCGTCTGCCGCCTCTGAACATGCTTCATACTCCTTATTCAAGCGATCATAGGCTTTCTTGAGATCGGTCTCTTTCAGCATGACGACGCTGCTGAACTGGTCCAGTGCCGATTGAAACTGCTCCTGGGCCTCAGCCTGCGAATCCCGGGCATCGGTAACCCGGTCGACCATGATATCGCGTTTATGGATTCCCACTTTTTCCATTGCCCCGTAGTAGGTGCTGCTGCATCCACTCAAAAGAAGAATTGCCAGCCAGGCCTGCAGAAATAGTGGTGCTGCTCTATAATGTTTCATAACCAACCTCATCTTCAATGCCATGTCGAGTCAGGTACCGCTTGCCCAAGAGCCGCCGCGTTTTTGCTCCGCATTTCAACCTAGCGTTGGAATGAAGGCGACGCAAGCGTTTATTCGCTGCTCTGCTGAAATAGTCGATCCACAGATGTCACCAGGACCTGCCGGAAAACAATCCCTGCGGCAGGGTTCCTGATGGCAGCCTGGCGTTTCCCGGCCTGTTAATCTGTCTGCTTGACATGTTCACAATATCTGACAAAATACCGGAATAGAAAAAATATCACATTTCGCCCATTTTCAATAGAATCGATGGATCATGAACAACATCCTGCCGGGAACCCGGCGTCGTCTCATCATCGGCTATCTGAGCGCCATTCTGCTGGTTATTGTCTATATCAATATGTTCCCGGCCGTACGATATATTGTCGGGCAGTGGGGGGCAACACCAGTCCTGGTTCTTCCGATCCTGGTCACCGTCACTGTCCTGGTCTTTATCTTCTTCTTATTGGTCAAAACTGCGAGGAACCAGCAGGCTCAGCCAGGGATATCCCTGATCATCCTCGGTATCTCCATCTGTCTCGCCGCCCTGCTCGTTCCTGATCCCCAGGCTCCGGTAAAACGTATTCACGTGATCGAGTACATGGCTCTCTCACTGGTAATTCGCTACACGATGTCCGTTCGACTCCAGGGTGCAGTACTGCTCGTCTACAGTATTTTCTTTGCCTCGCTGCTTGGCGTTCATGACGAGCTGCTCCAGGGACTGCATCCGCTCAGAACCTACGGGACCCGGGATATTCTTGTCAACGCCCTGGGTTCCGCCGGCGGCGGCTCCATCTGGCATGGGTTCAGGCTTTTTGAGCATCCTGAACAAAACAGCAGCCAGCCTGAACGCTTGACGCCATTCGCCGCTCTCTACCTGGTCTGGCTTTTCTGCTCAGTGCTGGCCTTTTTTATCCCGCTCTTCTATTTCAGGGAAGAAATCCTGCCCCTCTGGCCCGGAGCTCCACTGGCGGCCGGCCTGACACTCTTCCTGGCTGCGACAGCGAAGAGGTCAGCACATTTCAATCACGGCATCTGGGCGGTCAGCTGGGGAGCTTATACACTCCTTGCCTACCCGATCGCTGCCCGGTTTGTCCCTGCCGTCTTTTTCTGATGCACGGGCAGGCGGACCCACGGCAGCAATACCTGTTCTTCACGTATCTCCTGTCTTCTTCTCGAGCATGATCCGGGGAGGCGACAAGTCGGCCTATTGTCCCGTTTTACTTGTTCTAATTATTAAGCTGCTGATCATCAGCTGCTCTCCACCATTGACTATGATTCTTGCTGATCTCGTCTGCTATTAACCAACCCCGCTGTTGCTCCTGTTGGTTGATACATGAAAGCGGCCCCGGGATCTGAGGGGCTGCTGAATCAGAAACCGCCGGCAGATAGTATATAAATGGCGGCTGCGTAGGTAAAAACCGAAAAAAGGGTAGTCAGTATGACAATTGAAATCGATAAATCAGCATCAGAGTCAAATTGTACCGCGATGATATAGGATAGCGTTGCGGTCGGTGCCGCTGACAGCATGACACCGGTGGCAAGCTCGACACCGCCGACCCCCATCGCCACCAGCACAACCGCTGTCACAAATGGCAGCCAGACCAGCTTCACCAGTGAAGCAAGCACAGCCTTTGTCACTTCCCCCTTGAGATTCTTAAAAGAAAAAGAAGCGCCGATTGCAATAAGCGCAAGCGGTAGAGACATGCCGGTAATGATGGTGAAGGACCGATCAAAAACCTCTGGCATCCCAATAGAGAGCAGGCTCCAGACGATACCCGCAAACGAGGCGATTACCAGTGGATTATAGAGCAGTTGAGCAGCCCAGAAATCCACTCCCAGTTTCTGCCTGCCCTGCTTCTGGGGCAGGAGCATGGCAAGAATAGAGAGAAAGGTCACAAAGGGGATAAGAAATCCAAGGACAACACCTCCGATGGCCAGACCCTGCTCACCATAGGCATTAAAAATAATGGCAAGACCGATATAGGAGAGGTTTCCCCTGAAGGATCCCTGGCAAAAGGCCCCTTTTGAGCCGGGGGAATAGCCCCTCAAAAAGGCGTAGTAATAGCTTCCGGCAAATACTGCTGCGGTTGCAAGCATCATCCCGATTAACAGTGCCGGGTTGAAGGTTGCCGAAAAATCAGCGGTTGAAATTTTGTGAAAGAGCAGGGCTGGGAGGGCCACAAAATAAACAAGGTTATTCAGCTGTTTCAGAAAATCCTTGTCGACCAGCGTCGTGAAGCGAAGCAAAAAACCAAAGGCGACCACCAGAAATACCGGCAACACGATGAGAATGGTATCAATATAGAGGTTCATTCCGGTTAAGTATCAAAGTGAGTTCATTCTGACGCTGGGATATCGATTTTCAGAAGCGGTGTGGTGCGCCCTGCTATCGTTGACGGACACTCTTTGAGATAGACACACCCCATCTTTTCATAAAACCCTCTGGCATGCGGATCAGCCAGCAGGCTGACAGCCCTTATATTTTTAGTCCTGCAGGTGTCCCAGAAATGGGAGAACAGTTTTCTGCCGAGCCCGCTACCGATATATTCCGGCAGGACAAACATATGTTCCAGCCAGTACCCACGGTTGAGCGTCTCTTCCTGGATTACCAGCTCTTTTTCCAACAATACCAGCGCATAATAGCCGATTATCCGCCCGTTATTTTCAGCACAATAGACGCTGTTCCGCTCCAGATAGCCTCTGCTAAGCGTCAATTCCGGCTGCCAGAGCGTGTAATAATGTTCGGGATAGTGGTAATAGCGCTTGGATGCAAAGGAGAGCGCGGTCAGCTCTTCTTCGTCACCGGGTGTCGCCCTGCGTATTAAACAGCTCGTATCACTCATCAGTTTGTGCTGTTATACCTCCATAATCACTCAATAACACTGAAAAAGACAGAAATCCAGTTTAAAGACAGCATAACGATTGCGTTACCATCCGGCTTTCTGCTTGAGTTTTCCAAAATACTCCCTATTCTCTTACCATACCCCATCATTTCTTTGTCAGGAGACGACCGTCATGAATCCGCTCATACCCTATACCCCACCACTCTTCGACAGCCCGCCGCTCTCCAACAGTCCCAACGCCAGACTCAAGGCGGCCCCTGCGGACGGCATTGCCCCCGAACTTTTTCATGCGACATCAAACCTGCCCGAATATGTCAAGATTGACGGGCATGGCTGGGTAATCGCTCCTGAAAGCAGGATGGATGCGGTCATCGTTGTCGAGGGATCGACGCTCCGGGTCACTGAGCCGCGCTGCCTTCGAAAAGGGGAACTCGTCGTCATCGGCCGAACAGAAAACGGCGAGGAGGGGATTTTCGTTCACCCTGATGGATTCATCGAGCTTGATTCCCAGACGGACAAGTTCACCTTCCGTTCCCGCGGCACCCGGGAAACTCCATTCTCCCGCTCCTATGATGACCTCTACAATATCCTCCGGCACGATCGGAAACATGGCCATATTGTCTGGGTTCTTGGTCCAGCGGTTGCTTTTGACAAAGACAGCAGGAAGGCGATGCAGGGACTTATTGAATCCGGCTACTGCCACGGACTGATGGCCGGCAATGCGCTGGCCACCCATGATCTTGAGGCCTCACGATTCGGCACCGGCCTTGGCCAGGACATCTACACTCAGCACCTCGTTCCTCTTGGTCATTACAACCACCTGGATGTGATAAGCGCGGTGAGGGCGGCCGGCTCAATTGGTGATTACATCGCCCAGGAAAACGTGACCGAGGGAATCATGTACGGTTGTGAGAAAAAAGGCGTCCCCTACGTTCTTGCCGGCTCCATCAGGGATGACGGCCCGCTGCCGGGGGTCATCGGCGATGCCTACCAGGCCCAGGACCGGATGCGCGATCATGCCCGCCGGGCGACAACGGTAATTGCCATGGCAACCCAACTCCACTCGATTGCCTTCGGCAATATGGTGCCAAGCTACAGGCTGAATGACGATGGCACCATCCGGCCCGTTTTCTTCTTTATTGTCGATATGTCGGAATTCAGTGCGGATAAACTTGCCAATCGCGGTTCAGCCCAGGCCCAGGCAATACTGACAAATGCCCAGGATTTCATTGTTAACCTCTGGAATAATCTCAGATGGCAGGTCCATGAGTAAATGCAGAAGCAGGGAAGCGCTCTCTAGTCATGGACGTAAAGTTCATCAATTTCATCCCAGGCTTCCGGCACGCCGCGACGCAAGGGAACCAGCTCCTTGAAGTAAAAAACCATAACCGAGATGTGCTGCAGTTTCAGTTCCCAGCTGTTTTCCTCTTTTTCCGATTCCTGTACCGGCAGTTCACTCTCGGGCAGCTTGACGATTCTATCAATTTCCTGCAGCAGTTGCTCTCTGCTGAATCGCAGGAAATCTGCAACCGGTATCAATACCGGCGGACCGTAATTAAACCCCTCCAGCCGTGCTGCCGTCTCTTCAACAACTGCCGGGTCAACGATGTCATCCAGCACCCTGACCTCATCCTGCAGATCACTGACCTTTTTTAAAAAATCACTTTCATTCAACATGTGTGTTTCCTCCAATCAAGAAGTCGGTTTAATATCCGACTCCACCTTTCAATATAGTCATTTAAATCCGTACAGACCCGGAAAAATCACCAGCGACATCAATACGAGGACCTGAATGAGAATAAACGGGATAACCCCTCGATATATATCCATTGTCCTCACCTCAGCAGGACAGACACCTTTCAGGTAAAAAAGTGAAAAGCCAAAGGGTGGAGTCAGAAATGAAGTCTGAAGGTTCATCGCAATCAGTATGGCAAACCAGAGCGGATCAAGACCGATTATGTCCACAATCGGCAGCAGAATCGGCACCACAATATAGGAAATTTCTATAAAGTCTATAAAGAAGCCAAGCAGCATAATCGCCAGCATCGAGAGCAGGATAAAGGTCCATTTCTGACCGGGCAGATTTGTCAGGATATCTTCTACCAGGTAGTCCGCACCACTGTAGACAAAGACCATCGAAAAGGCTGTCGCTCCGATCAGGATCGCAAAAACCATTGCCGCAATCTTCACCGTTTCCAGGGCAGACTCTTCGACAATTCTCCAGCTCAACTTACGGTACAGCGCTGCCAGGACAATTGCGCCGACACTGCCGACCGAAGCGGATTCAGTCGGTGTGGCAATACCTGCAAATATAGAGCCCAGGACAAGGACAATGAGGGTCAGGGGCGGCAGTATTGCGAGAAGGGCCGCGGAGATGTTTTGCCCCCTGCTGATATCAGCATCAAACGGTATCGGCGGGGCGGCATCCCTGTCAAAAAAGGCGACTGCAAGAATGTAGAGGATATAGCAGACAACGAGGGTAAAACCGGGCCAGACCGCGGCCTGAAAAAGATCACCGACCGGCTGCTGAAAAACGTCACCAAGGATAATCAGCACGATAGAAGGAGGAATAATCTGCCCCAGGGTCCCTGCCGCGCAGATGGTGCCGGTGGATAGCTTTTTTGAGTAACCGTATTTCAGCATCACCGGAAGAGAAATAACCCCCATGGCAACCACCGATGCACCCACGACTCCGGTAGATGCAGCCAACAGGGTTCCAACCAGTACGGTGCTGACCGCAACGCCGCCGCGGATTTTGCCGAACAGCGCGCCCATGGCCTCCAGCAGTCGTTCGGCAAGATCAGACTTCTGCAGGACAATTCCCATGAAAATAAAGAGCGGCACGGCAATCAGGATAGTGTTTTTCATGATGGCGTAAATACGAAACGGCATCATCGAAAACATTTTGAAAAATTCTTCAGCGACGAGCGTAACCGAGATATCAGGCTGCAGTTCGACAACTGCGGCGATAATGCCGAAAAAGATGGACACCGAACCAAAGGTAAAGGCGACAGGATAACCGACTGCAAGTATCACCAGGGCAGCGAAAAACATCACAATACCCGTCATGATCCGGCCTCCCTGCCCGATACAGCAGTCTTCCCGGGACCCGTTCCATTATTCCGGTAAAGATTAATGTTCTTTACCGTATAGCCGAAAGAATAGACAATCAGCAGCGCAAAAGATGCCGGGATCATCGCTTTTATAAACCAGCGGTACGGCAGGCCACCGGGATCCTGGGAAATTTCATTTATTTCATAGGCATCGACAACAAAGTCAAGCGAGCCGAACAAAATCAGCAAGGCAAGCGGCAGCAGAAAAAATACGGTGCCGATGATATTGATTACCGCCTTTGTCCTGATCGTGAAGCGGTCATAGAGAAAATCAACCCTCACATGTGCTTCGTCAAACAAGGCGACAGGGATCCCCAACAGAAAAATAATCCCGAAAAGATGCCACTCCATTTCCTGCATTGCCACAGAGCTGTTATGCAGGAAATACCTGGTGATGACATCGTAAAAAACGTTCAGGGTCATCAGGATAAGCAGGATTGAGAGAA
The DNA here is from genome assembly GCA_965366875.1 of uncultured Desulfobulbaceae bacterium. Lineage (GTDB taxonomy): Bacteria > Desulfobacterota > Desulfobulbia > Desulfobulbales > Desulfocapsaceae > MADRE3. Next base: position 12,110 of record CBDUGK010000033.1, read on the forward strand.
CCTTTCCAATACAGTAATTTACCCTGCCAAAGGCTTTCTCAACCTGTTCCAGCATTCCACTCTCCGGCGCTGCATTTTTCTCTTGTTGTCGACACGTATCCGTCTACCTGAAACAGTTTGTAACCAAACGTCAAGTTCATCTCAGTGATCGTTCATAAAAAAACCGCCTGAGCTGTTTTCCCAGCCCAGGCGGTTAAACGATAAACGCTGTAAAATTAGCTATTGGGCAACCGCCTCATAGGTTTCCAGATAAAACTTTTCAGAAACGTTTGTCCACTCACGTGCTTTTGCCATATAGGCCTTTCTGGATTCATACACTTCCTTGAACTCTTCGTTTTCTGCCGCATAGCCTTGGAGCACTTCGTCATTTGCCTTGCTCATGGCTTTCAGGACCGGCTCAGGAAAGGTCATGATTTTGATGTCCGGGAACTCTTCTTTCATCTGCTGCCAGGCGGTGGCATCTGCCTCAAAGTTGGCAGCGGTCATTTCCAGGGCAATTGCCTGCATTGCCGTCTTCAGGACTGCCTGATAGGCCGGCGGAAGTTCATCAAAGGCAGCCTTGTTGACAAGAAACTGCAGCTCAGAGGCCGGTTCGTGCCAGCCGGTGTAATAGAATGGAGCAATTTTATGAAAGCCCATCTTGATATCCATTCCCGGACCAACCCACTCAAGAGCGTCAATGGTTCCGCGGTCAAGCGAGGTGTAGAGTTCTCCGGGGGCAATATTGGTCACATTGACACCAAGTTTGGCGAAAACTTCACCGGCAAGCCCCGGAATTCGCATTTTCAGACCTTTAAGGTCATCAAGCGATTGTATCTCCTTGCGAAACCAGCCGCCCATCTGAACGCCGGTGTTGCCGCCCGGGAAGGAATAGACATCAAATTTCGCGTAAACCTTCTGCATCAGGTCGAGTCCTCCGCCAAAATAGTACCAGGCATATTGCTCCCAGGCGGTCATGCTGAACGGTGCGGTGGTAAAAAATGTGGTGGTGACGTCTTTGCCTTTCCAGTAATAAGAGGCACTGTGACCCATTTCATACTGCCCGCCCTTGACCATATCCAGAATGCCCAGCCCTGCCTTGTGCTTTTCAGCACCCTCAAAACGAATCTCAAAATTACCATCGGTCATGTCACTGACCATTTCAGCCAGCCATGGGCCTGCATTGGACAGCGGAGTAAGCGTACTGCTCCAGGTCATTGCCATTTTCCAGCGAACCTTTTTTTCGGCCAGGGCCGGTGCGGTAAGCATCATCAGCGCTGCAAGGCAGATAACAGCAGGTGCCAATCGTCTCATTCGTTTCCCTCCAGTCTAATCATTGATGTATTTCAGAACCTCCGGACAAGACAAGCGGTGAAGGCTGTCCTGGGAACCGGTATTCAACCTCCTGAACTATGTAATACGCAGACCGGCTTATATCAAGGCGGAATCATCACTTTATTCTCACGCACAACCAAAAACCAACCATATTGGGTGGTTCAGGACAGCTGCTCCTGTTAAACTGATTGCTTTTTACAGATAATCCCTTAGTATGAATTTCTCTATTGCCTGTCCTCAAGATACCTGTTCCCCTCAAGTGGAGGTAAACATCTATTATGTCACGCGCCATCGAGATCTATGACACAACCCTGAGAGACGGTACTCAGGCCGAAAATTTCAACATCTCGGTTGAAGATAAAATCCGCATCTCCGTGGCCCTCGATGAACTTGGCATCGACTATATCGAAGGCGGCTGGCCGGGATCAAACCCGGTGTCGGTTGAATACTTTGACAGGATCAAAAATATTCCGCTGTCACACGCAAAAATCAGCGCCTTCGGCTCCACGCGGCATATACGCAACAGTGCCGAAAAAGATAACAATCTCCGGGCACTGGTGAAAGCGGAGACACCGGCAATTACCATTTTCGGCAAAAGCTGGGACATCCATGTTATCGACGCATTACATATCGAGCTCGATGAAAACCTGGTCATCATAGAAGACTCCCTTGCCTATCTCAGGAATTACGTGGATGACCTGATCTACGATGCCGAGCACTTCTTTGACGGATTTAAAGGAAACGAGGAGTATGCACTGGCAACACTGAAGCAGGCGGTTAGCGGCGGAGCTGATACGATCGTGCTCTGCGACACCAACGGGGGAACACTCCCCCAGGAAATCGGCCCGATTCTCGGCAAGGTCCGTCAATTCCTGGGCAGCATCGGGTCAAAAGCAAAACTCGGCATCCATTCTCATAACGATTCCGAAGCAGCTGTCGCCAATGCCCTTATCGCAATCGATCAGGGAATCGACCATGTTCAGGGTACCATTAACGGTTACGGGGAGAGATGCGGCAACGCCAACCTTACATCCATCCTGCCGGCGCTGGTCTTCAAGATGGGCCTTGACTGTCAGGCGAAAGACCATATCGACCAGCTCTACACGACCTCGAGGCTTGTCAATGAACTGGCAAACCTGCCGCATAACCGCTACCAGCCATATGTCGGCGAGTCCGCGTTCGCTCACAAGGGCGGCATCCACGTCAGCGCCGTCAAGCACAACCCCCTCACCTATGAACACGTTGAACCGGAAAAGGTCGGCAACAATCGCCGCATCCTGATATCGGATCAGGCCGGTCGCTCAAATATCCTGCACAAGGCCAAGAAATGGGGCATTCAGCTGACACCGGACGACCCGCTGCTATCATCAATCATCAGTGAGCTGAAAGAAAAGGAAAATCAGGGTTATAAGTATGAAGCAGCGGAAGCAAGTTTTGAGCTGTTGATGCGCAAAGCGCTCGGGCTGCAGCGAAATTTCTTCAAAATCGAGGGCTTCCGGGTCATGAACAATAAATACCGGATAGACCGGACCCCGCTCACCGAAGCAACAATCAGGCTCTATGTCGGCGGGAATGAGGTCCACACCGCTTCCATGGGCGATGGTCCGGTGAATGCTCTGGACAGGGCCTTGCGAAAAGCACTGACTCGATTCTACCCGAGCCTTGAGGAAATGAAACTGATCGATTATAAGGTTCGCGTGCTGTCCGGCGAGCGTGGAACGGAGGCCAAGGTCAGGGTCCTGGTGGAAAGCACCGACGGCCGCAACCAGTGGTCCACCGTCGGCGTCTCGATAAATATCATCGAGGCGAGCTGGCAGGCGCTGGTCGACAGTGTGAATTTCAAGCTGATGAACTTTGAAAACAAAAACAGTTGACCCCGGTCTGCCTTGAATTGAAATAGCCGTATACGAACAAGATCACTTACGCATGGAAAAACTGCTGCTCACACTCGGGCTTATCACCTGCGGTCTGGCATTCGGCTATAGTATCCAGAAAATGGCTGCCGGTGGCTCTCTTTCCTTACCCGTTCCTATTAGTGATCTCAGAAAGATGCTGCAGAAGGTCAGTCTGCTTTTTTTCATGCCAGTCTCTTTTCTTTCAGCTGTGTGGTCCGTCTCCTTCCATGATATCCGGGTAGTCCTGCTGCCCGTCGTCGGCTTTTGCGCGCTTATGGTGGGTGGACTCCTCGGTCTTTGCCTCGCACGCCTGCTGAACATACCGACCAGGCAATACGGCGTGCTCTACTGCTGTGGATCATTCACCAATATCGGTGCAATTGGCGGTCTCGTCTGTTACCTGTTTCTGGGTGAAGTTGGATTCGCCCTGGTTACCATTTACAAGATGTCTGAAGAGATCAGCTACTATACGATCGGTTTTCCAATAGCCAGGTTCTACAGCGGCGCAGCCGATGATAAACAGTCCCTGGGACGCCGGATCCTTGAGGTACTGGCAGACCCTTATGTTGCTGCCGCGCTGTCGGCTCTGGCAATCGGACTCCTGCTCAACCTGCTGCACGTTCCGAGACCGATATTTTTTGAGACAGTCACCAAGGTTTCAGTTCCTCTGGGGACCTTTATCCTCCTTGTCTCAATAGGGCTTGGCATGAGAATTTCAAGTATTGCCAGCTACCTCAGGGAAAGTATCGGCATAAGCATCATCAAATTTACCATCCTGCCGCTAATCGCCTGCACGCTTGCCTACCTGTTCGGCCTGCACAGGATTAACAACGGTTTGCCTTTCAAGGTGGTGATGATCCTGAGTTCCATGCCCGTTGCCTTCAACGCCCTGCTGGCCGCCTCCATCTATGACCTGGACCTGGATCTGGCCAACAGCTGCTGGCTGGTATCCACCTGCTGCCTGGTCTTCATCCTGCCAGGCCTCTATTTTCTGGTACATCTTTTCTGAGATGGGGGGCACCGGCAGGCTGAGAATGGCGGGCTGGTGACAGCTGATGCGAGCCCGCTATGGCTCGAATCCTTCAACCAGTGCAAGAATCCTCTTGCCGTACTCTGCTTTCAATGCATCAAGATAGGCGCCGTCAATCTTTCCTTTCCACGTTTCTACCTTATAGAACCGCTGCGGTATGATGATTTCCTCGGGTTTGTAGCCGCTGTCAACCCGGACCTTCCAGCGCAATTTGCGGATATATTCTGCCGTTTCAGACATCGTTGCGGCCAGGTTCTGATATCCTGCCGCCTCAAGGCACTCCCCGAGCTGTTCGTCATTATAGGCTGAACGGGCGAAGAGGCAGGCGACCATGGAGGTCAGAAAAACCCTGCCCGGTTCATCTTCCATCAGGAAATCGACCCCTTGAGCAACATCCCTGCTGTCATGTTTCTGGTCCCACGAGTAAGCCCCGGTGTCAAGATGCGAATGCCTGAAGCCCAGGGATTGAGCGGCAAAGAAAAGCTCACCGGTGGCATAGCCGGCCATCTCCTGGCCGAGAACGCAGCCAAAGTCTTCCCCGCCGTATTCGCCGGCGGCTGCCAGCGTTCCCATGCCGAGCAGCCGGTAGAAGTCGTTGACCCCCCTGCCAAGATAGTTGGCCGCTTCCTGGTATGCCGAAGCATCACCAAAAGAAAGCCTGACCAGCGTCTGCTTTTCACTGATCAGACCGCGCTCTGTCGCCTCGGTAGCCCAGGCAAGGGCGACGCCGCCTGACATCGCATCAATACAGACCAGTTCAAAATCCTCCAGGATTCTGAGGATATCAAAACAGTCTGTCACCCCGAGCATCGATCCTGCCGCAAAAATCGGCTCGTAGTCATACGGTACCTGATGGTACAGATAGCGAGCCTCCTTTTTGAACTGGTCCCTGAAAAATCCAAGATGGATGCAGCCGACCGGGCAGCCTGAACAGGCACCGTTGCGCAGCAGTGTCTTTTCGGCAAAGGCTTCGCCGCTGATCTCGCTTACCGCAGGATCAGCAGTCTGCTGGAGGTTACGCCAGGGCAGCGAGTGAATATCATTTAAACCCTGCAGGTTGGCGGCGGTACCGAGATGATAGTACTTTTTCATCATGTCGGTGGAGGTCACCTGCCCATACACCTTCTTGAACACTTCAGGGTATCTCTTGCCGGGAACTCCCTGGAGGTCCATATCACCATTAATAACAAGGCCTTTGAGGTTTTTTCTCCCCATGACCGCGCCGCCCCCGAGCCTGCCGAAGTGGCGATAGGAATCAACATTGATGCAGGCCATTGCCGAACCGATCTCACCGGCCGGCCCGATTCGCAGGATGGAGCGGTGCCCGGAGGCCTTTTTAAACATCCGCCTGATGAGCTTTCCGGAGCTTGCACTGTTCATCCCCTTCATGAATCCGGTATCTTTTATCTGCACATGTCTCGAGCCAATTGACAGGCAGCAGAGCTCCTCGGCCCTGCCGACGATAACCAGGGCGTCATAGCCTGCAAAACAAAGTGCCAGGGCCGAACGCCCCCCGCCATGGCTTTCGGTGTACTGGTTGTGATATGGAGAGATAAAGGAGCAGACCGTCTTGCTCATCAGCGGGTAGTGGCCGGTCAGCGGACCGATTGCCAGAATAAAAGGCTGGGCCGGATGGTCCCAGCCAAGGTCGAAGCGACCGTACATTGTATAGAGCAGTGCGGCAAGCCCACTGCCGCCGGCAACCCGATCGCGTCCGTCGACTTTTTCAACCGAGCTTTTTCCACTCTCAAGATCAACGACCAGTACTCTGAAGTATTCATTACTCACAGCAGCACCTCTCTGATATCGTCGAGCTCCTGGAGTTCCAGGCAGTTGTGAGGACAGAACTCAACACAGCGTCCGCAATGGATGCAGAGATAAACATCACCCGCGCTGTCCTGGTATATCGCCTCGACAGGACAGCTCGGCACGCAGTCACCGCACTGTATGCAATGTTTTTTCCGGACAATGACCCCGCCACCCTTGCGCGGGGTGAGGGCTCCCGTCGGGCAGGCGGCTGCGCACGGCGGGGGATCACAGGCCAGACAGCGAACGGCGATAAAACCGGTGGACAAACCACCGGAAGAATGAATACGGATTCCCGCTGCCGACCAGGAGAGCCGCTGATGAATCAGGCGGGCGCAGGCAAGGGAACAGGAGTGGCAGCCAATACATCGATCCATTCGTGGTGTCGTCAATAATTTCATCAGAATCCAAAAAATTTCATAATGGGCAGGTGACAGGCGCACAAACCGCTGCCGTAAAAACGATTTATTCTGTCGGCTTACTGGTGATCAATCAGAATTTTTCTCCCATAGCTTTTAGAAATGTCCACCTCGACAGCCTTGAAGAGCTTTGTTTCTATCCCTTTCGATGTTCTTATCTTTCTTACCGCTTCCTTGATGTCCTCAGAGGCGAGCGATTTCTTTTCCCTCTCAGTAATTATTGCCTCTATTTCACTGATCAGCAGTTTTTGCTGGCCGATGCTGTCGGAGTGGTTCTGAAATTCTTCAGTCAGCCGCTCAATTTGAAACAGCCGTTCTTCGGAGGCGATAAGCAGAAATGTCTCATTGCCCGCAGGTGGCACAAAGGCAAAACTCTGATCACCCGGAGGAATGAATTTCGGACCACGCGGAAAACCGTAGTTGTAATAACCCTTTTCATCCGGATACAGTGGTGTCAAGTCATCCTGGGAGTCAAGCAGATACAGATAAATATGGCAGTTCTTCAGATGTTCAAGATAGATCTGCAGACCGGTTCCTGAAAATACAATTGGCGGAGAGCCGCTGAAATCCAGCGGTTGCATGCCGTCGCCGCTGTCGGCAAAGATCGCCCAGCGGAAGCTTACGTCAGCTGCATGAGCAGCTGCTGCGCTTATGGTCAAGATACATGCGGCTAACACGCCGACAAAAACAGTTCTTCCTTTTGCAAATTTCAATCCATTACTCCCCGAAATTCAAATATCAGCAGGCCCGCCCGAGCTGCTGCACTCATCCATCAGCTTGTATATCTCAAGCGGTTCACCTTTTGCTGCATCCTTCTCCAGTGACAGCGCTTCTTCCGGACACCCCTTCACACAGACACCGCACCCCATACATCTGGAACTGTCTATCACCACCGTATCGTCAACGCTCAGAGCACCGAACTGACATAATGGTGTGCATGTGTTACAGGCAATACATGCACCCAGGTCAGCAACACAGACATAGCCGGATGGTGCGAGCATCGGGATACCATTGCGCTGGGCCTGCATCGCCCCGCAACAGCAGCTGCAGCAATTGCAGATCGCATAAAACCGGTCAAGCATCGCATCCTTGAAGAAGGCATGCGATACGTGCCCCCGCCTGCTCTCTTCTTCGAGAATGGTAATCGCTGCCCCCCGGCTTATCCGCCGAGCTTTGTCCGGATGGTGCTCAACCACAAAACCGACAAACGGCTCTCCGACGATCAGGCAGACATCAAGCGGCGCGCACGGGTTTTCCCTGGCCGACCTGCAGGGGCAGATCATCACGGCGATCTGCTCGGGATTGTTCAAAACAATATCACGAGCCCTCGCATAAGGCACCACTTTTTCAAGGTTCGGCAGGGTGATCGGCTGGTTAACCGTAACAAGCTGTCTGGCGCTCTCGAGGGTCAACACTTTACCGTGGTAGGAATCGGCAAAGCCGCTGCCGCCCCTGCTGCCGTTAAGCCCGGTAACCCACTCAAAGAGCCTGATAATTGCCCTGCCAGGCGGTTTCAGATATTTTACAAGCGGATGTTCACCGATGCCGATACCGATGTAGTGATAGATCCAGCGAGCGTAAACATACCCGTGCAGCCACTCGACAGGACCATAACGGCCAAGTTTTCTGGACTCTTTAAAAAAGATACGGGTTGAAGGTTTTACCAAGCTCACATTTTTCGACATAGTGCCTGCTGAATAAAAAGAGGCCTGAAACGCTGCTGCAGCTCGTAAATGGCGTGATACAGCAATTTTACCATGATCAGGCGCGTCCGCAACAACGGCATGAATCAGCTTGTCAAGACAATGGTCCGTTCCCTGCAGTTATGTATTATGTCGGTACAGACTGAACCGAGAAAGACCTGGGCTGTCCTCGACCGGTCGCGCCTGCCGATAAATATCAGAGTGGCATCAGAGGATATTGCCTCTTCCGCCAGAATCGTTCCCGGTTTGCCGAAGTGGATCACCGTGATGATTTTCTGCTGATCGACACCAGCATCAATCAGCAGGTTCCCGGCGTTTTCAAGGGCCTTCTGTCCGAATGCACCGGCCTCCATGCAGGTAATGCCATCCTCGTCATAATAACACGACTGATCGAGAACATGAACGAGAAACACCCGCTCCACATCACTCCCTGCCTTGCTGAGCAGCATGCCGGCTTCCCTGACCGCGTTCTTACTTGCCGATGAACCATCTATCCCGATCAGGCATCTGGCAAACGGCGACACCCCTTCAGGAAGAGGTTCGTCCCCAATCAGGTAGATGGTAGCCTCAACATGCCGGTGCAGGACTCCGGCGACGACACTGCCGGTCAGCTTGGCGGATTCCTCTGCCCGGTTGCGCCTGCTCATCACCAGGGTTGAATAGTTTTTATCACGGCAGACTTCAACAATTCTCTTCACCGGATCACCGTCAAGAATCAGCATATCAGATGAAAATTCCGCACTATTGCTCTGCAACAGGTCACCGGCCCGATAGAGCAGCGGCGTCACTACCTGTTCAACATGATGGCGGCGCAATCGTTTCATATCTTCAGCAGAAGGTACTTCCCCCGAGGCAATATCGATTGTCTCCATATGGTCGCTGAGAAATGAGCCGGCAATCACATGCAGGAGCTGCGTCTGCTCGGCACTGATCCCCATGCTGTCAATCAGCAGCCGGGCCAGCGGCAGAACCCTGGCAAACGCCCCCAGTGTATCAACCGGCAACAGGATGTTTTCAAGTGGTGTCAGCGAAGAGATGTGTTTTGGGTTGCGGTGAATTTCGGTCATATGAGTCCTGCCATCATCTGCGGTATCTGTTCTATTTTTTCTGTGTTACGGGTAGAAAACGTGTCAACAATCCGACCGCCATACATCACCGCAATCCGGTCTGATAGTTCCAGCGCCTCGGAAAGATCACCGGTGATCAACATGATGCCCGCCTGCTCACGGGCTTTGAGCAGAAGGTTCCAGACATCCTCGGCTGCGGCAATATCAAGCCCCTGTGTCGGCTGTTCAGCAACAATCAGGTGGGGCTTACGGTAAAATTCCCGGGCCAGTACCATCTTCTGCAGGTTTCCTCCTGAGAGCTGCCAGGCCCGCGACTGCAGGTTCGGCGGTCTGATATCAAATTCCTCGATAAGGTGTTGTGCTTTTGAGGCCGCTTTATCCTGCGGCAGCCAGGGGCCGCTGCAGAAACCTTCACGCGTCGTCAGCAGGAAATTGTCGAGAAGATTCAAGCCCTGACAGGTTGCCAGCCCCTGCCGATCCTCCGGTATATAACTCAGGGCGTTGTCCCATCTGCGGCGGGAAAAAAATCTTTTCCAGTCACTGCCCAGAATGGTGATACAGCCATCAACAGGCTGCTGCAGGCCGCAGACCATCTCGACAAGAGGTTTCTGGCCGTTCCCGGCGACGCCAACTATGCTGAGAATCTCGCCCTGGCGCAGCTCAAGGCTCACATCTTTGAGCAACTCATTGCTAAGATGCTCAATTTTCAGAACCAGCTGCCGCTGTTCCACCGGGAACCGGTTAACTTTCAGAAGTACTTCCCGTCCGACCATCAGCTCTGCAAGTTCTGCCGTTGAACTGACGTCTGCAGCGCTGCGTACCTCAATTACCGCGCCTTTTTTCAGGATGGCGATATCGTCAGCAATCGACATGACCTCTTCAAGCTTGTGACTGATAAAAACAATGGCCTTGCCGGCAGCAACCATCTGCTTCATGGTTTCAAAGAGATTTCTGGCCTCGTGGGGAGTCAGTACGGCCGTTGGCTCGTCAAAAATCAGGATGGTGCTCTTTCTAAACAGCAGTTTTAGAATTTCAACCTGCTGTTTCTCGCCCATGGACAGCTCTGCTATAATTGCACCTGGATCAAGCTTCATGCCATAAGACTCGGCCAGCTCTGAAACAATAGTGTTCATCTGTTTCTTTCTAAGCCAGACTGATTCAGCGTGACCAAGAAAAACATTCTCGGCAACACTCATGGCATTTACCAGCTTAAAATGCTGGTAGACCATGCCGATCCCAGCTTCTATGGCCCGCTCTGTTGAAGAAAAAACCACCTTCTTCCCCTGATGATAAATCACCCCGGAGTCCGGCTGCAGCTGACCGGCAAGCATTGACATCAGGGTTGATTTGCCGGCTCCGTTTTCTCCAAGCAGGGCAAGCACTCGTCCGCTCCTGATTTCAAGAGAGATGTTTCGGTTGGCATGAACTGAACCAAACGATTTACTGATTCTCTCAAGCCTGATGACAGGATCTGCCGACATGATTTTCCCTAACGATCCCTGCCCGCAATAGGCTGAACGAACTGGGATTCAGTATCCCAGGGAAACAGAATCCAGGTATCCTGGCTGACCTCGGTAATAAACGTGTCGACCAGCGGCCGACCGGCAGGTTTGGCATAGACTGTAGCAAAATGGGCCCTGGGAACCATCTCCTTGACAATTTTAGCGGTCCGTCCGGTGTCTACCAGGTCGTCGATCAGCAGCCACCCTTCACCATCGCCCTCAACTCCCTTGAGTATCTCGGCATCTCCTTTTTTATCTTTCCAGTCGTAGCTGGAAATGCAGATTGTCTCGACAAGATGGATGTCGAGCTCACGGGCAATAATTGCTGCCGGCACCATCCCTCCCCGGGTAATTGCAATAATTCCTTTAAAATAATACATATCGAGCAGCCTCCAGGCAAGCGCCTTGGAATCTCGATGAAGCTGATCCCAGGAAATGGGATAGGTTCTTCTATAATCAGCGGTTGCTTCCATTTTATTTCCTTGTAAGCTTTGGTTTGACTCTTTACCCCATTTACCATTACTCTGCTGGTTCAATATTAACGCCCAGCGCCGCCGGTTCATCCGTTTTGCCTCGCCACCAGGAAGAAAAGACCAGCACACCGACGGTAAGAGCATAGGGCAGCATCAGCAGCAGCGATGACGGTATCGGTGTCCCGGAGGCCTGAAGCCGCAACTGCAGGGCCATAATACCACCGAACAGGTAGGCCCCGAACACCGCCCTTCCCGGTTTCCAGAAGGCAAAGATAACCAGGGCAACGGCTATCCAGCCGCGTCCGGCAGTCAGGTTGCTGGTCCACAGATGGGTATAGGCAAGTGACAGGTAGGCACCGCCCAGCCCCATAAAGAAACCACCGACCAGTATGCCAAGCCAGCGATAGGCGGCAACATTCAGCCCTGCTGCCGTCACTGCGGCAGGATATTCGCCGGCAGCCCGCAGGCTGAGACCATAGCGGGTATAAAAAAAGAACAGCCACATCAGAAAGGGAATGAGGTAGGTAAAATAAACGAGCAGGTCCTGTTTGAAAAAGATTGCGCCGACAATCGGGATGCTCGACAGGAGCGGAACCTCCAGTGTCGTGAATCCCGGCGCGGACATGCCGATGAACGGGGTGCCGAAATAATCGGCAAAACCGAGCCCGAGAATGGTCAGCGCCAGCCCGGAAACGACCTGATTACCCTGAAATACCAGGCAGACCAGGCCATGTATCGAAGCTGCGCAGGATCCGGCCAGGCCTGCAATAAAAAAGGCGAGCAATGGATTGCCGGTAAATTTGGCCACCAGGAAACCGGCCAGAGCGCCGACAATCATCGTTCCTTCAACACCAAGATTGAGGACGCCCGAGCGCTCGGTAAATATCTCACCAAGGGTGGCATAGAGGATCGGGGTGCCGGACTGCACCGCTGCAGCAAGAAGCGGGATAATCATATCGCTATTCACTGTTTCCCCTCCTGATGGCAAAGCGATACTGGCTGAACAATCCTCCTGCCAGCACAGTCAGCAGAATGAGCCCCTCGATGATCCCGCCAAATGCTGCCGGTACCTGCAGGTCAAGCTGCAAAGATTCCACCCCGACCCTGAGCCCGGCGAGCATAAACGCTGCTATCCCGATAAAAAAGGGGTTCAAACGCGCCAGCCAGGCAACGACTATGGCGGTATAACCATACCCGGACATGATGCTCGGCTGGAGCCTGTTCACTGTTGACGAGGCCTCAAGAAAGCCTGCCCAGCCGGCTAATGCTCCACTGAGCACCATGACCAGCATCACCAGCCTGTCATAGGGAATACCGGCGTACCTGGCTGCCCGGACACTGTCTCCAGCGGCCTTGATCTCAAAACCAATCCGGGTAAAGCCTAAAAAAATCCACAGAACCGTGCCCAGGACAACACAGTGAACCAGTCCCCAGCTGAAATTGCTGCTGCCGATTCTCCCGACGACAGCTGCTTCTGAAAATTCAGAGGTCATTGGAAATCCGAAGCTTGCCGGGTCTTTCCAGATGCCGTAGACAAGATAATCAAGGATAAGAATGGCGATATAATTCATCATCAGGGTGACGATGATCTCATTGGTCTTCAGCTTCTGCCTGAGCAGGGCTGGAACCAGTCCCCACAAGCCACCGGCCAGTGCAGCCATGCTGATCATTGCGGGCAAAACCAGGTAGGCAGGGGCCTCCGGAAACGACAGTGCCATCCAGGTAGCGCCGACCGCTCCGAGCGCAAACTGCCCCTCGGCACCGATATTCCATACCTGAAGACGAAAAGCGATGGCCACTCCAAGAGAGCAGAGAAATATCGGCGTAGCCTTCAACAGGGCGTCTTCGAAGGCAAACCGTGAACCGAAAGCACCGCTGAAAAGGGTGCTGATTCCATCAATCGGTGAGGTGCCGCCGATCATCAGGAAAAGACCACTCAACAGCAGCGACAGGGTTATCGCGCCAACCAAAACAAAACAGGAGCTCCAGCCAAGGGGCTCCTGTCTTTTGACAATACGAATCGGCAACATGTTTATTACTGCACGACCCTCAATAAAGGTTAGACTTCAGCCCGGTAATCCGGGCTGGGTCCCGTATATTATTCGATCGTTCCGACAACTCCCTGAACAAACCAGGTCATGCCGAGCATGTCCCCGTCAGTCATTGCCTGGCCGGCCGCGACTTTTTCATTGCCTGCCTGGTCACTGATCGGGCCGACAAAGACCTTTTCGCCGGCGATGATCGCCGCTTTCTTGGCCATCACTTTATCCTGGAGGTCTTTTGGGACCATGGACCCCATTGGTGCAAGATCCACAACGCCTGCCTCAAGGCCTACCCAGATAGATTCCGGTTTCCACTCTCCCGCCTGGACCTGTTCTACCGCTCTGCTGTAAATCGGAGCCCAGTTGAATACCGGTGCGGTCAGATGCGCTTTCGGAGCAAATTTGCTCATATCGGAATTATAACCGACTGAGTAGACACCCTTTTCTTCAGCAGCTTCCTGAGGACCGGGTGAATCCTGATGCTGGGCAATGACATCGGCACCGACATCGAGCAGGGACTTCGCCGCTTCCTTCTCGGTTGCCGGGTCATACCAGGTTTTCGTCCAGACCACCCGAACCGTTGCCTCGGGGTTGACCGACTGCGCGCCGAGCGTAAAGGCGTTAATTCCCCTGATTACCTCCGGAATAGGAAAGGCAGCGACAAATCCCAGTATGTTGCTTTTGGTCATCGCTCCGGCAACCATCCCCGACAGGTAGCGGGCCTGATACATCCTGCCAAAGTAGGTTCCCATATTGTCGGCTGTCTTGAAGCCCGAGCAATGCATGAACGTTGTTTCGGGAAATTGCTTGGCAACTTTCAGCATCGGATCCATGTAACCAAAACTTGTTGCAAAAATAAGGTCATAGCCTTTACGTGCCATATTCAGCATAACGCGTTCAGAATCGGGGCCTTCATTCACCGCTTCAACAAAAGAGGTCGTGACCCCCTCCATTTTTTCAATTTCAAGGCGTCCCTGGTTGTGGGCATAGGACCAGCCGCCATCGCCAATCGGGGTGACATAGACAAAACCGACATTGATATCTTTTGCTGAAACTCCGGCAGCACAAAGCCCGACACCGAGAAGTGCCGCGGCAAACAACCTGGTAAATCGCATAACGTTCCTCCTGCTCCTGAGACTAAAAATTTATTCTATCATTTAATTATTTCATTAGTATTGCAGTGTTTACCGGACTGGAACCACCCGCAGGCAGAGAATAAAACAAACCGATAACGGATTACAATACCTGTTTTAAAAATAATTTGGTTCTATCTTCCTGCGGATTCGTGAAAAAGTGCTCGGGCGTCCCAACTTCCACGATCTTCCCCTGGTCCATGAACAGGACCCGGTCGGCAACTTCACGGGCAAATCCCATCTCGTGGGTGACAACCATCATGGTCATGCCCTCGCGGGCAAGCTGCTTCATGACATCGAGAACCTCGCCGACCATTTCCGGATCAAGGGCTGAAGTCGGCTCATCAAAAAGCATGACCTTGGGATCCATCGCCAGCGCCCGGGCAATGGCAACGCGCTGCTGCTGGCCGCCGGAGAGACGGGAAGGGTATTCGCTCTCTTTCTCTCCGATGCCTACCTTCTCAAGCAGCATGCGGGCTTTTTCCCGGGCTGCTTTTTTACTGCGTTTGCGGACACGCATCTGGGCCAGTGTCAGGTTTTCCAGCACCGTTTTATGGGGAAACAGGTTGAACTGCTGAAAAACCATACCCACTTCGGCTCGAATCTTGTTGAGATTGGTCTTCTTTCCGGCAATATCAACATTGTCGATGTAGATATGGCCTTCATTAAACTTCTCCAGCCCGTTGACACAGCGTATCAAGGTTGACTTGCCTGAGCCGGAAGGACCGATCACCACCACAACTTCTGCCTTTTCAACCGCTGCGGAAACCCCGTCAACCGCCCTGACGGTGACTCCCCTGCCGGCAAATATCTTGGTGACGTTTTCTGCCCTAATCACTGATGGCAAGCCTCCGCTCCAGATAAAAAACAAATTGCGACAGAACCGACGTGACAATCAGGTACATGGCCGCAACCACCAGCCAGATCTCAAAGGTCGCGAAGGTGCTGGTGATTATTTCACGCCCGGATTTTGTCAGATCGGTAATAGCGATAACTGATACCAGCGAAGAATCTTTTATCAGGCTGATAAATTGCCCCGAAAGCGGCGGCAGGATACGCTTGAACGCCTGGGGCAAGATAATGTCCATCATTGCCTGCGGAAAGCTCATGCCGAGCGAACGGGCGGCCTCCATCTGTCCGCGTGAAATAGACTGGATTCCAGCCCGGACAATCTCGGCCACATAGGCGCCGGCAAAAAGAGCAAGCGCCCCGATCCCGGCAACATTCCTGTCGAGATTAAAGACTGTGCCGATAAAGAAGTAGGCGATAAAAATCTGTACAAGAAGCGGCGTTCCGCGGATGATCTCCACGTATATGGCGGCAAGGCTCGATACCGTATAGTTGCTGGAGACTTTCATCAACCCGGCAACAACGCCGATTATCAGGGCGAGGACGCTGGCCGCGGCCGACAGCCACATGGTTGTCCACAACCCCATCATCAGCGGTCCCAACATCCACTCGTGATGGTAGCCAACGGTGTCACCCTCGAACAGCTCTTCCCCCTCTGACACCTTTATTGTCTCGGTATCAACAGCCATATCAACTTTCTCGCCGCTTTCCGAAACAAGGGTTACCGATGAGGTGCTGTTTGCTGCGGTGATTTTCCCGACCGTCCCGTCAAACGGGATCTTCAGGGGGTCTTCGGCCTTGTAGAAAAAATACTGGGGAACCCTGTACCAGCGCCATTCATAATCAATGCGCGAGACCGAACCCCAGATGCCGGCAGCCATCACAATGAGGATGACTGCCAGCAGAATTTTCCAGGGCCACAACTTTTCCGTACCATTCACGTGAAATCAACCTCGAGGTTACTGGATCTCTTTCATCCAGGCATCATCTTTGAACCATTTTGCATAAATCTTGTCGTAGGTTCCGTCGTTTCTCACCTGGTTCATAAAGTTATTCAGCCAGTTAACGAAGTCATGATCGCCTTTTTTAACTGCCCAGGCAAGCGGCTCGTAGGTAAACGGGGTGTCAAGGTGATAGATCTTGCCCTGGCCGCGCTGAATCCAGGCGGCAGCGTTATATGGCAGGTCGTAAATAAAGGCATCTATCTTGCCGTTGACAACCTCGAGCACACCTTCCTGCTCTGTTTCATAGGAGATGTATTTGGCGGCAGAAATCATGCGCTTGGTCGCCTGCTCGCCAGTTGTGCCGAGCTTGGAGGCGACCGTGAATTTCTCGTTGTTGAGATCCTCGTATGACTTGATCACACCCTGATGTTTATTATTCACCAGCACCGACTGGCCGATGACGATATAGGGAAGCGCAAAGTTAATACTCATATTGCGCTGCTGGGTAAGGGTCATACCGGACATGATGATATCGAACTTTTCGGTGAGAAGGGCCGGAATAATCCCGTCCCAGGCAGTTGATACCAGTTCAAGCTCGACATCCATCGCCTTGGCCATGCGTTTTGCCATGTCCACATCAAAACCGATAATTTCACCCTTCTGGTTGGTCAGCTCAAACGGCATATACCCAGGCTCCATGCCAACCCGTAGTTTTCCTCTTTTCTGAATCTCATCAAGTGCGCCGGCGGAAACATTTACTGCCGCCAACATCATCACTGTCATCAGAGCCAGGACCATCATGAAATGTCTTCTCATCATTCTCTCCTTTCATTTTCATTTTCTATAAAAAACAAGCAGCCGATACCAGGTACCAGACTGCCCTTTAAAAACCTTGCAAGAACTACAGTTTCCTCTCATCCAGGAACGCTTCAGAACCCATAGTTACCACTGTATAAGACAACGGTATGAGCGAATAAGTCCAATTGCCTGATTTTACCCCACATATGCTGTATATCGGCACCCTGCAGACAATTTTGAATATTCGCTACGCGATCTTGTTCTTTTACTGATTCACGGCCTGGAATAGCTCCTTATAACACAGCACCTTACTCAGAACAACAGCCTTTTCATGCGGCAAACAATATTCCAGGAGCATCCGGGAATCAATTCACCGGGTTATAGCAGGCAACGTTTGTTTGCTCGAGAACACGGTTCTCCGGAAGGGTTTTGCGGCACTGTTCTGTAACTTCCGAGCAGCGTGGGTGAAACGGACATCCCGACGGAGGGTCTATTGGGGACGGCAACTCACCGTGGAGGGTAATCCGCTGTTTTTTCCTCGTCGGATCGGCAATCGGTGTTGCCGAAAGCAATGCCCGGGTATACGGGTGACGCGGGCGCTTGAAGAGGACATCCCGAGCCGCATGTTCAACGGGGATGCCAAGGTACATAACCATCACCTCATCGGCAATATGCTTTACCACCGACAGATCATGGCTGATAAACAGGTAGGCAAGGTTAAGCCGCTGCTGAAGGTCGGCCAGCAGGTTGAGAATCTGGGCCTGAATAGAGACATCAAGAGCGGAAACCGGTTCATCAAGGACGAGAATCTCCGGGTTCAGCATCAGGGCTCTGGCGACTGCGATGCGCTGGCGCTGCCCTCCCGAAAACATGTGCGGATAGCGGTCATACTGCTCCGGCCGCAGGCCGACAAAATCCATCATTTCACGTGCTGCCTTAACCCGTTCTCCCTTTGTCATCGGGGTGTTGACGAGCAGCGGTTCCTCCAGAGCGTGACCGATTTTCTGCCGCGGATTCAGCGAGCCGTAGGGATCCTGAAAAATAATCTGAACCTTTGACTTGAGTTTCCGCCTGGTAGCTCTGTCGGAGCGGACAATATCAACCCCCCTGATCATCAGCTCGCCGGAGGTGGGCGGTTCGATCATCGTCACCAGACGCGCAAGTGTCGATTTCCCGCACCCTGATTCACCGACAACAGCGAGCGTCTTTCCTTTTTCAAGTGAAAACGAGGCACCATTGAGCGCCTTGAGTATCGACTTTGATTTAAAGGTTCCCCGCGACACCTCATAGAATCGTTTCAGTTCTCTGGCCACCAGGATAGGTTCAGTGGTGCTCATCGCTGCCCCTCCGGGGAACCGGGATGACCCTTGGGTCTGCCGTTGTCGTCAAGAGGATAATGGCAGAGCGCATAGCCATAGGCAGCAGTGCTCCTCTGAGGCTCTTTCGTTCGGCAGAGATCGGTCGCATATTTGCATCTCGGCGAAAACAGGCAGCCGCTCGGCTTATCAAACTGGCCGGGCACGACACCGGCAATTGACGGCAGGTGTTTCGTGCTGGCCCGTTCGGGCAGGGACGCCAGCAGCGCAGACGTATACGGGTGGTGCGGGGTCGAAAAGAGTCCCTTGATCTCCTGGTGCTCTACCTGCTGCCCGGCGTACTGGACCATCACCCGCTTGGCGGTTTCAGCAACGACGCCCATATCATGGGTTATCAGTACCAGTGCCATATTGTTATCATCCTGAAGTTTTAACAGCAGATCGAGAATCTGAGCCTGGATGGTCACATCGAGGGCAGTGGTGGGCTCATCGGCGATCAACAGCCTCGGGTTGCAGGCGATTGCCATGGCAATCATCACCCGCTGCGACATACCGCCAGAGAGTTGATGGGGAAAGACCCCAAGTCTTTTTTGCGGCTCGGTGATACCCACCAGATTGAGCAGATCAACAGCTCGTTCCCTCCGTTCTCTGCGCTCCATGTTCAGGTGGGTTTTCAATGCCTCGGTTATTTGAAAACCAACGGTAAAACAGGGGTTGAGACTCGTCATCGGCTCCTGGAAAATCATTGAGAGTTCCTTGCCGATAATGGTTCGCTGCTCCCGTTTAGGCATCGTCAGCAGATTTTTGCCGTCAAATGTAAGCCGATCGGCGGTAACAGTTGCGGTCCATGGCAGCAGACCCATTACGGCAAGCATCGACACCGATTTGCCCGACCCTGACTCTCCGACAATTGAAACAACCTCACTTGGCTCAATGCTCATCGACACCCGGTCAACAGCGGTAAACAGGCCGCCTGCGGTCTGAAAGGCCACGGAGAGATTTTCTATTTCAAGTAAGGCCATACATCCTCTTTGTTCAGGAGCGTTTCAGCTTTGGATCAAGGGCATCCCGCAGGCCGTCTCCCATCAGGTTAATGGCCAGCACCGTGAGCAGGATAGCAAGACCGGGCAGGGTCACCACCCACCAGGCCCTTAAAATAAACTCGCGGGCATCGGCGAGCATCGTCCCCCATTCAGGAGTCGGCGGCTGAGCCCCCATGCCTAAGAAGCCGAGCGCTGCAGCATCAAGAATCGCGGTAGAAAAGCTGAGTGCCGCCTGGACGATCAGCGGCGCCATACAGTTGGGCAGAATGGTCACAAACATCAACCTCATCCGGCGCACCCCGACAACGCGGGCGGCCGTTACATAATCCTTGCTCATTTCGCCCATGACTGCAGCTCTTGTCAAGCGGACGTAGTGCGGCTGCTGAATAATAGCGATGGCAATCATGGCGTTTATCAGGCTCGGTCCCAGGATAGCAACCAGCACAAGTGCCAGCAGCAGGCTCGGAAAGGAGAGGATGACATCCATCAGCCGCATGATCAGGGTATCGGTCTTGCCCCTGAAAAAGCCGGCAAACAGACCCAGGATGACACCAATGCCGAGGGCTCCGGAGACGACCACACAGCCGATAAAAAGGGAATAGCGGGCCCCGTGAATGAGGCGGGAGAGCATGTCCCGGCCGACAGCATCGGTGCCGAGCGGAAAGGTCAGGGAACCGCCTTCCTGCCAGAAGGGCGGTTTCAAAAATGCCTCCCGATACTGCTGATTGGGGAGATGCGGTGCTATCGTCTCGGCGAAAATTGCAATTATGACGATAACCACAAAAAAAATCAGGCCCATGACTGCGCCGCGGTTTTCACTGAAATATGCCCAGAATTCCTTGAGCAGGGCCCACCTGCCGATCTCCCTTGTATCCAGCGTTTCTGTAATTGTCACCTCTGACATGGGCTACTCCGTGTGTCTGATACGCGGGTTGATCAAACCATAGAACAGATCAACCATGAGATTGACAACCATGACAATCATGGCAATGAGCAGCAGACCGCCCTGCACCGATGAATAATCGCGCCGGGAAATCGAGTCCACCATCCACTTGCCGATACCGGGCCATGAAAAAATAGTTTCGGTCAGGATGGCACCGGCGAACAGCACGCCGACCTGCAGCCCGATAACGGTGATGACGGGAATCATCGCATTGCGGAGGGTGTGCAGGCCGATTACGCGAACTGGCGACAACCCCTTTGCCCGGGCGGTTCTCACATAATCCTCACTGAGAACTTCGAGCATCGCCGAGCGGGTCTGGCGGGCGATCACTGCCAGTGGAATGGTACCGAGCACGATCGCAGGCAGAATCAGGTGGGACAGGGCTGACTGAAAAGCGCCTTCCTGCCCGGAAAGCAGGCTGTCAATAAGCATGAAACCGGTAACCGGCTCGAAATAGAACATCAGCGACATCCTGCCGGAAACCGGCGTCCAGCCGAGGATTCCTGAAAAAAAGATGATCAGCAGCAGCCCCCACCAGAAAATCGGCATGGAATAGCCGGTGAGGGCCCCGGTCATCACCGTGTGGTCAAAAATTGAGCCCCGTTTTACCGCCGCGATCATACCGGCAGGCAAACCGAACAGTATTGCCAGCAGAATTGCGCAGACCGACAGCTCAACCGTTGCCGGAAAGAGGGTCATGAACTCCTCGAGTACCGGTTTTCTGGTAATAATTGAGGTGCCGAAATCGCCATGAAACAAATTATTGAGATACGATCCGTACTGGAGGAGGATCGGCTTGTCAAAACCATAAATGGCCATCAGCTCAGCATGACGTTCCTCGCTCATGCCCCGTTCACCGGCCATCAGCAGCACCGGGTCACCGGGAAGCATACGGATAAAGGTGAAGGCAACGAGCGTTACCCCGAGGAAGGTCGGGATCACAACGCCAAGTTTTCTCAGGATAAAGGTGAACATCTCATAATCTGGGAATCAGGATAACAGGTACGGAATCGAGCACATTCCCCTGCTGGGCAGAAAAAAGGCCGGGCAGCAAAACCCGGCCTTTTTATCGCTTCAGTCAAGACTACTTCAGATCAACTCCATAGAAAATATGGCCACCGAAAGGATCGATCTTAAAATCAACGACTTCCTTTCGAACCGGCTTGAAGACGATCGAATGAGCAATGGTAGCCCATGGAGCCTGCTCCTTGAAGACCACCTGGGCCTGCTCATAGAGCTTGGTGCGCTCTGCCGGGTCGGAAACGATCTTGGCTTTCTGGATCAGATCCTCAAACGGCTGGTAGCACCACATCGCACGGTTTGCACCGCCAACGGCGTCACAACCGAGCAGAACGGCAAGAAAGTTGTCAGGATCACCATTGTCACCGGTCCAGCCGAGCAGGACAGCGCCGTCGCGATCTTTCTCCTTGGAGCGTTTCAGATACTCACCCCACTCATAGGATACAACTTCTGCCTCGACACCGACTTTGGCAAAATCAGCCTGAATGAGTTCGGCCATCCGGCGCGCATTGGGATTATACGGACGCTGGACCGGCATTGCCCAGATATTCATTTTCAAACCCGTGACACCTTCCTCCTCAAGCATTTTCTGTGCAGCCGCCGGATCATAGCTGTCATCCTCAACGGCATCATTGTATGACCATATTGTCGGGGGGATTGGGTTTTTAGCGACTTTTCCGGCACCCTGGAAAACGGCATCGAGGATCGCCTCTTTGTTGATTGCCTTGTTGAGCGCTATGCGAACCTTGGGATTGTCAAACGGGGCCATCATCGTATTGTAGGCCAGGTAGCCGACATTCAAGCCTTCCTGCTCAAGCAAGGTAATATCCGCGTCTTTTGACATCGCTTCAAGGTCGGCGGGGTTCGGATACGGCATGACATGGCACTCACCGGCTTTCAGCTTCTGATAGCGAACGGAAGCATCCGGGGTGATGGCGAAGACAAGGTTGTCAACCAGGGCTTTTCCGGCCCAATAATCAGGATGGGCCTTGTAACGGATGACCGCATCCTTCTGGTATGCAACCAGCTGAAACGGTCCGGTGCCGACAGGCATCTGGTCAATAACCTCGGGTGAACCGGCAGCCAGCATCTTGTCGGCATACTCTGCTGAGAAAATGGAGGCAAAATCCATTCCCAGGTTGGCAATCATCGGCGCCTCCGGGCGATTCAAGACGAATTTCACGGTGTAATCGTCAACCTTGACCACGTCCTTGAGCAGATCGGGCATTGACATGCCGTTGAAATACTCGTAGGCCCCGCCGGAAACCTTATGATACGGGTGCTCCTTGTCGAGCTGGCGTTGGAAAGAGAAAACGACGTCGTCAGCGTTAAAATCGCGGGTTGGCGTAAATTCTTTGGTTGTCTGGAACTTCACGCCTTTTCTCAGATGGAAGGTGTATTCGAGGCCGTCATCAGATACCTCCCATTTTTCAGCCAGGGCCGGGCCGATCTTGGTCGTACCGCGCTCAAACTCAACCAGCCGATTGTATATTGCGCGGGATGAGGCATCAAACGTGGTGCCGGCGGTGTAGAATGCCGGGTTAAACCCTTCGGGGCTCCCTTCTGAGCAAAAGACAAGCGTCTTTGCCTGAACACTTGCTGCGCCCATCACCAGCATGGACGCTCCGCAGAAGGCGGCAAGCAGCTTCTTTGTGACTGGTCTCATGATTCTTCTCCTCTCTTGATTTTTGTCTTATTTCCCAGGTGTCACCACACCTGATTATCCCCTATCCCGTTGCCGGGAATCCCTGCAGCGGTTTTACAGTCTTTTTTCAGCAAAGTTAAAAAACCATTCAGATTTCAATGAGTAACAACACTGAAAAATAATCACCTTTTGGCATCTTGCAAGGGGACAACTCCGCAAGAATCATGCTTGTTCTGTTTTTTCCCGCGGCAGGAAAAGATTGAGCAACAGGCCGAGAATACCGGCTAA
>CBDUGK010000034.1:0-34956 GCA_965366875.1 uncultured Desulfobulbaceae bacterium
AGGAAGTGTCTTTTCTGGCCCCGCTCCCGCTGCTGCTGCTGCCCGGAATCTTTTTCCGGGAAAGGGTTCGCCTGCAGGAATTTAATATCGGCCGGATAGGGCAACTTGCTGCCCTTGAAAAAAGACAGCTTTACTCTGTTTTCGGTAAGCGTGCAGAAACACTCTACAATCTCAGCCGTGGGAAAGACGATCAGCCGGTCCAGCCTGAGGAATACCAGCCCCCGGTTATCTGCCGGGAATATACGCTTCCCGGTGACAGTGGTGAACGGAAGGTTGTCGCAGGTGTTGTCACCGCCCTTGCAGTCCGTATCGGTTTTGCCTTGCGAGATGCCGGAATGGCCGGTAAACGGCTGGTGTTGCGCCTGAGCTATGTCGATGGCGGCGACGTCGCCAGGCAGGTGTCCCTGGACCGGGCTGTCTCAGATGATGTCACCCTGCAGTCGATGTCCCTGATTCTCCTGGAGCGGGGCTGGAACCGTCGTGTCCGAATAAGGAGTTGCCGTTTGAGCTGTGAACGACTTCAACGAAAATCTCCTCAATTATCCCTTTTCCAAATGTCATCAGGCTCTGAGCAGAAAAAAGAGCATCTCCAGTCTGCCCTTGACCGCCTCAGGACCAAATTTGGCGCCGACTGTGTCCGCTTTGGTTCCCAGGTGGCGTTGCACTGATTCATCATGGTTCCGCTTCGGGTCCGTTCATATTTTTCTCTGCTTCAGGGCACTGCCTCTCCCGCCCTGCTGTGCCGGAAGGCAAAACAGTACGGATACCGGTGTCTGGCCTTGACTGATGTCGAAAATCTCTATGGCCTCTGGCAATTTCTGGCTGCCTGCAGGCGTGAAGGGATACGGCCGATTGTCGGGGCTGAACTTGTTCTTGAGAAGAACTCGGCAGGGGTTGTCTGTCTGGTTCAAAACCGTCAGGGATATAAAAACCTGTGTAACCTGATCAGCCTGAAAAAAGGTTCAGGAGCTCTCGATGTCACCAGTTTTCCTGAAATGTTTGGCGGCCTTGTCCTGCTGGCAGGAAGTACAAACCTGCTGAAAAAGCTGCATGGCCGGGGTGTTGCTGCCGCTGCTGACCTGGGTTGTCGACCGAGCGCGCACGGGAGCACGTTGCGGGATACAGCAGCAAAGCTCGGACTGCCTGCTGTGGCAACACCTGACAGTGATATGGCGGACCGGCAGGAAGAGCTGCTGCGCCGCCTGCTGATGGCTATTAAAACAAAAACACTCCTGTCCATGAATTCAGGAGATGCGCAGACGGCCCGTGCAAACTGTCTTGAGGTGCCAGGCGTCTATCGCGACAGATTCCGTGTCTGGCCTGAAGTGATAAGCGCCACGGAAAAGGTTGCTGAGCAGTGCCGGTTTTTGGGTCCTGAGTTCGGAACAGTCATGCCGCCATGGCAGCAGACAACACACCTGAATGCCCGGGAAATGCTGCATGAACAATCTTACCGTGGTGCCCGGGCGCGTTATGGCGACGATCTGGGTGAAACCGTTGTTGAGCGACTTGAGTATGAACTGAAGATTATTGAGCAGATGAACTATTCTTCATATTTCCTGGTGGTCAGGGATATTGTCCATCCGCTTCAGCCGGACGGCAGCAGGCGGCTGAGAAGAATATGCGGCCGCGGTTCCGGAGCAGCTTCCCTGGTGGCCTATTGCCTGGGAATCACCAATGTCTGCCCCATTCGTTATAATCTCTATTTTGAGCGTTTTCTCAATCCCGGCAGAACGGACCCTCCTGATATTGACATTGATTTTCCCTGGGATGAGCGGGACGGGGTTCTGGCTGACGTGCTTTCTCATTTCAAGGAGCGTGCGGCGATGGTCTGTAACCATGTCACCTTCAAACCGCGGATGGCGATCAGGGAAACAGCGCGTGCCTATGGCCTGCCCGGATATGAAATTTCTTCCCTGACAAAACGGCTGCCATGGTTTTTCAGGCGTGACGACGAGAGTCTCTATGACCAGATTGCCTCGCTGCCGACTTTAAAGGACCAGGATTTGTCCGAACCGTGGCCTCAGATTATTGCACTTGCCGGACAACTTGTCGGTTTGCCCCGCTATCTCTCGGTACATCCAGGGGGTGTTGTTATCACACCGGACCCGGTAAGCAATTATGTACCGGTTGAAAAATCGGCCAAGGGCGTGATGGTTATCCAGTGGGAAAAAGACGGTGCTGAAGAGGCGGGACTGGTAAAGATCGATCTGCTTGGCAACAGGAGCCTCGCTGTGATAAGGGATACCGTGGCGGGGATCAGGAAAAACAACATCAGATTCACTGAAAAGACCTGGGTTCCGGAAGATGACCCGCAGACCCGGGCAGCTATTGCAGAAGGAAAAACAATGGGTTGCTTTTACATTGAAAGCCCGGCAATGCGCCTTTTGCAGAAAAAAGCCGGGGTTGGCAATTTTGAACAACTCGTCATTCAATCATCGATCATCCGTCCGGCAGCCAATGATTTTGTCCGCGAGTATGTCAGAAGACTTCATGGCGGTGCGTGGAGCCCGCTGCATCCAGAGCTGGAAGGTGTCCTGGGGGAGACCTTCGGGTTGATGGTCTACCAGGAAGATGTTTCCCGTGTCGCGGTTCATCTTGCCGGATTCTCCCACATCGATGCCGATGGCCTGAGAAAAGTGTTGTCAAAGAAAGACAAGGAGTTGCGGCTGCGTGATTATCGGGAAAAATTTTATTCATGCTGTCGCAACAGGGGGATACATGAAGACGATCTAAAAAAAATCTGGGCGATGATGATGAGTTTTGACGGCTATTCATTCTGCAAGCCGCACTCCGCCTCCTACGCCCGGGTCTCGTTCCAGGCAGCATACCTGAAAAGCCATTACCCGGCGGAGTTCATGGCCGCCGTTATTTCAAATCAAGGCGGATTTTATTCAACGTTCGCCTATGTTTCGGAAGCAAAACGAATGGATCTTGCCATCCTTCCTCCAGACGTCCCCACGAGCAGTTATGAATGGAGCGGCAGGGGAAGGGAGATACGGGTGGGGCTGTTGTCGATAGCGGGGCTTTCCGCAGAAACAACGGAACGTCTTCTCGCCTGCCGTCGGCAACGAGGTTTTGTTGATCTTGCAGATTTTCTCCACCGTGTTCGTCCCGCTGAAAATGAGGCGCGTTCCCTGGTTCACGCCGGCGCCCTTGACAGTCTTGATCCTGCCGGCAATCGAAGCGCATTGCTCTGGGAAATTGCCCGCAGGGAACAGAAAAAAGGGACGTACAGCAACCGGCTGCTTTTCGGTGACCGGCCGATTTTAGCTCCTGCTCTGCCGCGACAAAATACGCTGGAGCGCTTGAGGGATGAATATCGAGCGCTCGGTTTTCTCTGCAAAACGCACCCGCTCTGTTTAGTTCACTGCTCGCAGAAACAGACAACCAAAGCAGTTGAACTGGAACAGTGTCCCGGTCGCACCATCTGGTTTGCCGGGTGGCTTCTTACCGGCAAGCTGGTTTCAACCAGAAGCGGTGAAGTGATGGAGTTCCTCACCTTTGAGGATGAGACAGGGCTTGTTGAGGCAACCTTTTTCCCCGGCATCTATAATCGTTACGCGCATTTTCTCAACAGCGGGAAACCCTACCTGCTCAAGGGGATTGTGGAGTCTGATTATGGTGCCGTTACCCTGACGGTACATCAGGTTTCGCTGCTGAAAACAGCACGACAGGCTAATTCTGCTTGAAAATGGTGTCAAAGCTGTATAATTAAAGAGTGCAAGATAAATAATCAACCACGTGTGAAAAATGAAACGTATCCTGGTTATTGATGACGAAGAGCTTATGCGGTCCTTTCTCAGAGATCTGCTTGAGGGGGAAGGATATGAGGTGATCATCGCCGGCGATGGTGAGGAGGGCCTTGCTCTGTTTGAGATAAACTCGATCGATCTTGTTATTACCGATATCATCATGCCGGTGAAAGACGGCCTCGATACAATTCTTGAATTAAAAAAGAAAGCGCCGGAACTGCCGGTGATTGCCATTTCTGCCGGCGGCAATATTCCCAAGGAACGTTACCTTGCCGTGGCAGGCTACATGAAAAATACCAGAACACTCGCCAAACCATTCACCGGGCAGGAACTTGTCAGTGCGGTGAAAGAACAGCTCGAATTCCAGGACCCTGCCGAAGGATTGTCGCTGTAGTCCGTTCACCTGAAAAACAGAGCGTTGCCGGCCGGACATGACGGCAGCGGATCAGCTGCTGTTGCTTTTGCCCTGTGAAGTCAGGGCTGCGGTTCTTTCTTTTGTCGAAAAACCGTATGAAACCAGTTTCTTGATGTCTGTCCACATGGTTTCGCTGCCCATTATGGCGACAATGATTTCGTTCCTTCCCCGCTTGAATTTTCCAACATAGGTCTGCCGCGCTGCATTGGTATAACCGGTTTTCCCGGCAAGAGCGCCATCAATCTGCCACAATGCCTTGTTGTGATTTCTCAGCAGCGTGCCGTCTGCGGTATGAATTTTTGTCTTTTTCATCCGGGCGGCAAACTCCTTGTTTTTCATCGCCAGTCTGAAAATAGTAGCAAGATCGCGCGCAGTTGTCTTCTGTCCCGCTGCTGTCAGGCCTGAGGCTGTTTTGCAGATTGTGTTGTTTGCCCCGAGCCTTCTGGCCTGGTGTGTCATCATCGCTGCAAAAGATTTCTCCGATCCGGCAATTTTTTCGGCGAGGGCGACGCTTGCGTCATTGGCAGAAGCGAGGAGTACAGCATTGATGAGATCGCCTGCCAGATAGGTTTTGCGGGTGTCGAGGTAGATCTTCGAGCGCGGCTGTCTGGCAGCCTTCTTACTCACGGTCACTTGCTGTTTATTGCGCAGCATGTCAATGGCGATTATTGCTGTCAGCACCTTGATTGTGCTGGCAGGCTGTCTGGGGGTGTCAGGGGCGCGTGAAAAGAGCGTCCTGCCTGTAACTGCGTCCATGACAATGATACTTTTGGCCGAGATGGCCTGTGATCTGAAAGCTGTCCCGATTCCTCTGGAGGAGCGTACCCGTTGTTTGACCGAGTCAAAATTAGCGTACCTGCCGAGCGTTCTGATGCTGTTTTGTCGGGTTGATTTCCGTGCCTCTACCCTTGTTTTCGCCTGGTCCCTGAGGATTGTCATTGAGTGTGCAGGCGCAGTTATCCAGACGGGAACAAGAAGCGGAAAAAGCAAAAGCGTTCGGATTATGAAAGGGGTAAATTGAGCCATCATAGAGAAACAACGGGTTCTAACTGAAAAATACAGTAACCATGAAGAGGTTTGTATTCTGCCGTCGCCTGCTTGTCAAGGACTTTCAGGGCCAGTCTCCTGCCAAACGGTTCTGCCGTCTGCCGCGCTCTCTTCTTGATTGACCAATTTATGCTGATTGTGTAAAATAACCCACTATTTAAACCGTTTATTACTGGCTTTTTCCTGGTAGTTTGTTTTATGATAGTTGAATAATCTATTATCGATGAGGTAACGCACCATGGCTGATGGACCGGATGTCCGAATGACACTGAACTATATTATCGATTCAAGCAGGGACAAGTTCGGAGATTTGGCAGCGGTCGGGATGGCTATGGAGGAGCCGATAACCTATGAGGAATATCACGATCGCATTTGCGCCCTAGCCCTGCGGATGCAGAAGGAGGGCGTAAAAAAGGGCGATCATCTGGCAATCCTTGCCGAAAACTCCCATAACTGGGGAGCGGTTTATCTGGCAGGTGTAAGAATCGGGGCTGTCTGTGTTCCTGTTCTGCCCGACCTGCCTGAAGCTGATGTGCATCATATTCTCAATGAGATGGAGGTGAAATTTCTTTTCACCACGCAGCGGCAGATTGAAAAAATATACGATTACCGCGGTGAGTCTTACGGGCAGATTATTACCCTTGATGATCACCTGGGAGCCAAGGGACTGTTGCAGCCTATCCAGTTCTCGCGTTACCTGGAAAAAGCGCTCGGGGATTATCGTGAGAAAAGAATTGTCGGAGAAACCTTTGATTTCCCCGATGTGGGTGAAGACGATCTGGCTTCGATCCTCTACACATCGGGGACCTCCGGTTTTTCAAAAGCGGTCATGCTGACCCACAAGAACCTGACTTCCAATGCCTATGCCGCATCCGGATTGCTTGAGGTCAAACCGGGATCGGTTTTTCTTTCCATCCTGCCAATGTCACATACCTATGAGTTTACCACCGGTTTCATCCTGCCGCTGCTCATGGGAGCCCGTATTGCTTATGCAGGTAAGACCCCGACTCCGGCGATACTGCAGAATTTATGTGCCCACGAAAAACCGTTTGCAATTTTTGCCGTCCCGCTGGTTCTGGAAAAAATCTATAAGAAACGGGTGTTGCCGAAAATAGAAAAGAGTCGGCTGATGAGACTCATCTGCCGAACCAAGACCGGGAAGAAAATCATTAATAAACGTATCGGTAAGAAACTGATTGAATTCTTCGGAGGTAATCTCACCTTGATGGGTGTCGGCGGCGCTGCACTGAATCCTGATGTTGAGCAGTTTCTTGTTGAGGCTGAATTTCCCTATCTTGTCGGCTACGGGCTGACGGAATCGTCGCCGCTGATTTCCGGCGGGCCGGCAGGGGATAAAACCATCGCGCTTGGTTCGGCAGGAAAGCCGATACCGGGTGTTGAGGTAAAGATAGCCAACCCTGACCCTGATACCGGAGTCGGTGAAATCTGCGCCTGCGGCCCGAATGTGATGAAAGGCTACCATGAAGACCCGGAGGCAACTGCCGAGGTTGTTTCAGCTGACGGTTGGCTGTCGACAGGAGACCTGGGACTGATCGACGAACAGGGAAATCTTCATATTAAAGGACGCAGCAAAAATGTCATTGTCATGGCGAGTGGTGAAAACGTTTATCCGGAGGCAATCGAGCATAAAATAAACGCCTATCACTGGGTGGTAGAGTCGCTGATCGTCGAAAATAATGGTCTACTAAATGCCTGGATTTACCCTGATTATGAGATTATTGATGACGTGACTGAAGGGCAGAGTCGCCAGCAGCGAAGGGTGTACCTGCAGTCTTTACTTGAAAAAATGAGAAAAGAGTTGAATAGTCAGTTAGCGACTGCTTCAAGAATTGCTGAAATTTACGAAAGGAGGGAACCTTTTATAAAGACGGCAACCCATAAGATAAAGCGTTACCTCTATGACGGCCACGCAAAGATCGCCTAGGAGTCTGTCGGATGTCGCTGGAGAGTATTGAAGTTTTATAACTGCCCTCTGCACACTTTTTTTTTCGGGGGGCGACTCATTACCATAAGGGGAGAGAGAAATGAAAAAGGTAATTTCTGTAATTGCTGTTGCATCGCTTTTTGCTGCTGGGACCGCGTTTGCCTCAGGTTACCGGATACCGGAACAGTCAATTGATTCAACCGGCAAGGTTGGTGCAAATATTGCTTCGGCGACAAAGGCCGACACCACCTATTACAATCCGGCAAACATGTCATGGATTGATGCCGGCTGGCTGACTGAGGTTGATCTGACCTGGATTCACCTGACCTCAATAACCTATGAAGATTCCCGCACGTCCCGTTTCAATGGAGGTTCCGAAAAAGAGAACTTTCTGCTGCCGACTTTCTTCCTGGTCTCACCTGATTACAATAACTTCAGATTCGGTTTTTCGGTAACGGCTCCCTATGGCCTGCAGAAACGCTGGAACGAACCGTTTCCGGCGACCTATGCGAAGAAGTTTGCCCTGCAGGTCTTCGAGTTGAATCCGACCGTTTCCTACAAGATCAACGACTATGTGTCCGTTGCCGGTGGCGCCCGGGCGATGATCGCCAAGGCGACGGCGCGAAATGGCGGCATGATTCCCTCTTCACCCATCACTTTCAGCCGGGATCTCGAAGGCGATTTTGACGTTGACTGGGGATACAACCTGGCGCTGTCCGTAAAACCCAGCGAAAACCTCAACTTCTCGGTGACCTATCGCTCGAATGTGGATCTTGGGCTCAGCGGTGATGCCGTCCTGCGCACCAATTTCCCCTTTCCCACTGCTTTTGAATCAACGGGTGATGTGACCCTGCCGGCACCGGCGGTACTGGCAATATCGGGAGCCTATACCTGGGACAAGCTGACCGTTGAGCTGACCTGGGACCGCACCTTCTGGTCGGAGTACGAGGAACTCGATATTCAGTATTCAGCACCGCTCGTGAATCCGGTTCTGGCAAGTATTTTTGGGCCTGCCGTACCCAAAAACTGGGATGATACCAATGCCTTCAGGGTCGGCGTATCGTATGAGTTCTGTGATTATTTTACCGGGATGGCCGGGTTTGCGATTGACGAGAACCCGGTGCCCGAAGAAAACCTGAGCTTTGAGCTGCCCGACTCCAACGCCTGGCTCTATTCCATTGGCGGCCGTTATAAGGTTAACGATCAGCTTGAACTCGGCCTTGCCGTGCTCTATGACTACAAGGAGAGTCGCAAGGTCAATAACGGAACAGTATTCGGTGAGTTCACGGATGCCGCGGCAGTTCTTGTCACCGGAGGCATCAATTATAAATTCTGATCACTGGCGCAGATGGTAATTAAAAAGGCCCCGATCCGCGGATCGGGGCCTTTTTTTTTGCTCGTCAGGAGAGCAGCAGGGTGTTGGCGAAGCGGATGATGGGGCTGATGATCCTTGAAAGCAGGCCGCTGAATGCCAGTATCAGCACAAGAACAAAGCCGTATTTTTCATATGACGCGTAGGAGCGGGCGATATCTGCCGGAAGCAGACCGGCCAGGATCCTGCTGCCGTCGAGCGGCGGTATCGGCAGGAAATTGAAGACACAGAGGACCAGGTTGATCCAGACACTTGCGACCAGCATCCAGGAAAAAGGAACAACTATTGCCTGCAGCGCTGGGGAGAAGGGGATTACTCCCGCCAGGGCGATAATCAAGCGCAGCAGGACCGCACTGACAATTGCCAGCAGTAAATTTGCTGCCGGACCGGCAAGCGCTACCCAGAGCATATCTTTTCTGGGATTGCGAAAATAGACCGGGTTGACCGGAACCGGTTTCGCCCAGCCGATCTTTATGACAATAAAGGCAAGCGTCCCCATCGGGTCCAGGTGGCTCAGGGGGTTCAGCGTCAGCCTGCCGGCATTTTTGGCGGTCGGGTCTCCGAAACGATAGGCCACGTAACCGTGGGCGTATTCGTGCAGGGTCAGCGCCAGCAGGAGCGGCGGTATCTGAATTGTCAGTTGGCCAATTAAATCCATGGATTTTACGATAGATAATAGTAATTTTACGTAATTATCAGAGGAACTACCCTATATCAGTAAGCATTATGGGGCAGGCTGCAACACCGGGTGCAGGTAATTACATGAAGGCTGGTCCTTGTCCATAAAACAGGAATGGAAGTATACCCTTTACTGCGGAAATGTCCGTATTACCATATTCATCTCGTCTTCTTTGGAGAGGACTTCACCATCAAGGCGCGCGAGAAGAAGGTGATGGAGGATGCTCTTGAAAATAGGTCCAGGTCGATACCCCATCTCCTTTAAGTCTGAGCCATTGAGCATGGGTGTCTCATGCTTCATGGATGTTACGTGCTGTGAGACGGCTTTTTTTATCTCGCTTTTTCGCGCGATTGCCATCAGGTAAAGAAGTCCTTCATTCTGCAACTCGCTCAGGACAGTATAGATTTCGCTGTTTTTCAAATGATCCCTTCGCGCTAGAAAGTGCGCTGTCTTATCGGCGCAGCTTTTTTCGTGTATCATGTACTCCTTTTGTTTCGGCCCGACCTTAAAGCGGTTGCAGAAGTTCAACAGAACAGTGATGGGAGATCTGCGCATTATCGCAAACAGGTATACCATCCATGGTTCGAACGATTCTGAAAGGTAGAGCAGCTTAAACCACGAAATTGCCCGCTGAGCCTGGGTCAGGCAGTGGTGAAAACGACGGTCTATCTTGAGATGGGGTTTGAGGTCCGGCCAGAGAAATGGAAACAGTCCAAGTTCCTCCAGCCGCTCGATTGCAGGCAGTGCATTCTCCTCGTCCAACAGGATTTTCAACTCTACGAAAAACCGCGGATCATCAGCTTTTCCGAAAAGTTCCATCTTGACGGCATTGTTGATGAGCCGGGCAGTGTGCTTGACGATGGTGAAATCCATTCTCTTCTCGAAACGGACCGCCCTGAAAATTCTGGTTGGGTCATCAACAAAGCTGAGGTTATGCAAAACCTTGATGGCACGCTGCTTCAGGTCATTCTGGCTGTTGAAGAAATCTATCAGCTTGCCGAAATGCTCGGGATTGAGTTGAACCGCCATGGCGTTGACGGTAAAGTCGCGCCGGTAGAGATCGAGCTTGATTGAAGAGAGTTCAACGGTCGGCAGCGCTGCCGGGTACTCGTAATATTCAAGCCGTGCGGTTGCCACGTCGAGTTTTAAGCCGTCAGGCAGGACGATCATGGCGGTCCTGAACCGCTCGTGGGTTCTTACCCGTCCCCCAAGCCGCTCTCCGAGTTTTTTAGCAAAGGCAATCCCGTCTCCTTCGACGACGATGTCGAGGTCCATATTCGCTTTCTTCAGCAGCAGGTCCCTGACAAAGCCACCGACGACAAAAGCGTTGGACGTGAATATATCGGCAACTTCCCCAACAACCTGGAGCAGTGAGATAACGTTGCGACTGAGGCAGTTGACCATCAGGTCGTTGAGGTTCCGGCTGCGTTCAAGTGATGGATATTCCGATTCGTGGAGGAGATTTTTCGGTAAATTAGAGGGATCATTCACCAAACGGTTGAGCAGGTCGGTGCGGGTGATAATGCCCTTGAGTTCACGGTCGTGGACGATTGGAATGAGGCGCTGGCGGTGCTCGATGATTAATTCCTGAATATCTGCAAGTGTTGCATTCAGCGACAGGACTTCAACATCACTGGTCATATACTCATGAACCGGCAGGCGGCCGAGCTCGTGGCTGATAGCCCGTTCGACCATCTGCCGTGAGATGATGCCGCTGATCAGCGGCGCCTGAATTTTTGTCTCACTGGCCGTCGGAACAACCGGCATGGCGTTGATGTTGTAACGGGTCATCAGCGCCTGGGCATTATAGATAGTAGCGTTTTCGGGAACAGTAATTGCCGGGGAAGCCATCATCTCACGGGCAATTGCCTGAGGTCTGATATGGCGGTGCAGGCTCCTGACCAGCCGTTCATGTGCTTCAATTATGGTCATTTCCTTCATCGTTGCCGAGGCTGCCGTCGCATGTCCGCCGCCGCCGAAATCACGGGCAATGGCTCCGACATTGACATCTGGTATCCTGCTCCGGGCAATCAGGTAGGTCCTGCCCCCCATCGACACGAGCGTGAAGAGGGTATCAAGATTCTCCATGGTCATCAGCCGTTTGACGATGAGTGAAAAATCATCGACATAGCTGGGGAGCGACATAGTGGCTATTACAACTGATATCTCCTGAATGGTTATCCGGTTTGCACTCTTCATCAGCTCGTTGAGGTAGCTTACCTGGTGCGAGGTCAGGTCATGGCTGATAAACTGGGAGATAATGTCGAGTTTGGCACCTCTTTCAAGCAGCCAGGCCGCTGCCCGCAGATCATCCGGCGTCGTGGTGAGGTGGGTCAGCGAACCGGTGTCCTCATAAATGCCGAGCCCGAAAATAGTAGCTTCCTCTTCGCTTATGCTGATCTCTTTTTCCTGGAGAAGTTCAGCAAGCAGGGTCATGGTGGAGCCGACGTCACGGATAACCTCGAGGCTTCCCCTGAGATCACCATCGACCTTTGGGTGATGGTCGTAAAGATGGACATCAATACCCGGATTCTGCAGGCAGGTTTCCAGCTGGCCGATACGCTTCGAGGATCGGGTGTCGACTATAATGAGCGTCGTCACTTTGTTGAGGATAACCTGTTTTGCCTTGAGAAAGTCATATTGATAGAGCAGTGTCTGGGAGATAAAATCCCGCAGGACCTTTTCCTGGGACCCCGGGAATACCAGCAGCGCGTCCGGATACAATTTCTGGGCGGCTATCATGGAAGCCATGCCGTCAAAATCGGCATTGGTGTGGGTTGTAATTACGCGCATCGATGCGTTCTCTTTCGGCAGTCGTGGGTGCTCTCAAAGCTGAATTCCGCCATCATGCCCTGAGAATATATCAACTGCCTGAGATTATAGCTAATACTATCTGGACAACGGGAGCAGAGTGAACGGCAGCTTTTTTTATCCCCTGGGATGAAACGAGCGATGAATGGCTTTCAGCCGTTCCTGGTCAACGTGTGTGTAGATCTGGGTTGTTGCGATATCTGCATGACCGAGCATAAGTTGGACTGCCCGCAGATCGGCACCGTTTGCCAGGAGGTGAGTGGCGAAAGAATGACGCAGCATGTGCGGAGATATTGGTGCTCGTATGCCCGAACGCCTGGCCGACTCAGAAATGATCTGCCAGAAACGCATCCGGCTCATCGCTTTTGCCCTGCCGGTAACGAAAAGCGCGTTACTCCGCCTGTCCTTGAGAATTGCCGGGCGAGCGTGGTCAATATAGGACTCAACTGCTGTTCGGGCAACTTCGCCGAAAGGGACGAGCCGTTCCTTGCGGCCTTTTCCGAGAACGCGGAGAAATCCCGCCGAGAGATTGCAGCTGTTGATCGGCAGAGTTACAAGTTCAGATACCCGCAAACCTGTGGAATAGAGGAGCAGCAGCATAGCGTGATTTCTTGAAGTCAGCGGGGTACTTTGCTGCGGCTTGACAAGAAGCCGGTTCACTTCGTCAATGGAGAGTGCTTTCGGAAGAATCCTGCCGCTTTTGGGAAGATCTACTGTCGAAAAAGGATTGCCTGGAATATGGTGGTGGAGGGCCAGGAAAGTGAAGAAACTGTTCAGTGTTGAGATTCTTCGGGCATTGCTCCGGTTTGACACCTTCCGCTTCTTTGAAGCTGCCAGGAATTCGTGAATAATCTCGAGAGATATATTGCTGAAATCGTTTATTTTTTTTGTCTGAATGAAACGAAGAAAAAGCCTGATGTCGGCATCGTAGGCAATAATCGAATTTTCTGAAAGCCTTCTCTCGGAGGCGAGCTGGTGGAGAAAAATCTCCAAAAGGGCGGTGAACGATTCGGGGAGCGGCAGTGTATCTATCGTATCGATTAAGAAAAGAATGGAAAAGCCTCGCAATGTTAGACGAGGCTTCAGTCAACTATTTCTACGAATCACATTGCTTTCTTCATGCGGTTGAACTTGCGGAGCTTACGGCGTGCTTCAGCCTGCTTACGGCGTTTCTTCACGCTTGGTTTTTCGTAATACTCCCGACGCTTCAGCTCTCTTTTAATTCCATCGATCTGAAGCTTTTTCTTCAACTGCCTGATGGCAAATTCGAGATCACCTCGAACTTCAACTTCTATCATCTGAATCTCCGTTTTCGTGTAGTTCAGCATTTATAATAAGCGACTCAAAAAGGAGTCGAATTTCTCAGCGACAAATGATCTTTATAAAACGATACAGCCCTGATGTCAAATAAATTTTATGAGTTCAAGGGTATGATCGCGACCCGCAGGTGAGCGGGGAATGATAAAAACTGGGCTTCAACCGGTTCATAATTTTATTTTAAAACAGTATGTTGCCGGATAATGGGGAGCAATTATCATCCTCTGGGCCCGGCATAATTTGATCAAGATTGAGAGAAGGTATTGCAGACAGGGGATTTTCGATTTAGTCTGGGCGTATTGTCTATTTTTGGATGATCGGACAAACAGGATGGCTTCCAGGATTACAGGGCATCTATTTATCATTAATCACAGATCAAAGGTGATGTTGTGGCAGATACAGATAAACTTTGTGTGGCTTTGCTTGCCGGCGGAAGATCGGGGGAGCGTGAGGTTTCCCTGAGTGGTGCGGCAATATTTGAGAAAGCGCTCAACCGTGACAAATATATAATAAAGCGTTACGATCCGGCCTCTGACCTCCAGTACCTTGCGCGTGACAGCCAGGAAATCGATTTTGCTTTTATCCTGCTGCATGGCTTGTTCGGAGAGGATGGCTCGGTCCAGGGGATGCTCGATCTGCTCGATATTCCGTACCAGGGGGCGGGAATTCTCGGCAGTGCCGTGGCCATGGACAAGAACCTTGCGAAAATTCTCTATCGCACGGTCGATATTCCCGTAGCCGACTGGTATATAGTAGACAGAGCTGACAGGGGCCAGTGCGCTGAGATGACTGCTCAACTCGGCCTGCCGCTGGTGATTAAGCCGGTTCGCGATGGTTCAAGCCTTGGGCTTACTATCGCCAGAACCGGAGAGCAGGTCGTCAGTGGAATTGAGCAGGCATTGAAAAACGATCACCGGGTCATGGTGGAAAAATTCATCAGCGGCAGAGAGATAACGGTATCCGTGCTGGGCAATGACGATCCGGTAGCGCTGCCGGTCATTGAAATTGTCCCGGGAGAAGGTTATGAGTTTTTCGATTATAACGCCAAATATCTGCCCGGTGCCTCAAAAGAGATCTGTCCGGCTGAAATCGATCCCGCGCTGGCCCGGGCTGCGCAGCAATATGGCGTTGCCGCTCACAAGGTTTTACAACTTTCGGGGTATTCACGCACCGATATGATCATCGACAGGGACAGTGGTCTCTATGTCCTGGAAACGAATACCATTCCGGGGATGACGGAAACAAGCCTGTTTCCTCAGGCAGCAAAAGCGTTTGGCCTCGATTACCCTCAAGTACTTGATCGGCTGATAGAGCTCGGTCTTGAAGCTCATAAGAAGGGAAGAGGGTAAGGGCTCTCACCTGGTGATGCGCTCGGCGCCGTGAAAAACGTTGAGCCGTTCCGGCCGGGAGTAGGCGGCAAGCGTCAGCCCGGCCCTGACCGCAATGGCGAGCCCCAGTGATGAGGGTGCCGTGCGCGACATGACCACCGGTATTCTCATCCGCGCACATTTCAGAACCATATCGGAGGTGAGCCTGCCCGTCGTGTAAACGGCAGCCCTCGGCGAAGCCTTTCCCAGAAGGATGGCACCCATGATTTTGTCAACGGCGTTATGGCGGCCAACATCCTCAAAAAATGCCTGCATGCGACCGTCTGCCCAGAGGCCGCAGCCATGAACGCAATGCGTCATGGGACCAAGAGGCGAGGCTTGGAGAACCTGGCGGATAAAGTGCCTGATTTCAGTAAATGAAATTGACAGCTCGTGGGGCATATCGATATGTCCCTCAAGCATCTCCCGGGGAATTTTTCCTGTCCCCCCGCATCCCGAGGTGATAATAACATCCTTTGGTTCCATGCTCTCCACATCGGCATATACCGAGATCCTGCCTTCAGGGCAGACAATAACCTCCTTGACCTCATCAGGGTGCTGGATATAGCCCTGGCCGAAGAGAAAACCGACGCCAAACTCTTCAAGCCCGGTCGGCAGGACCATGGACGCACCGATTTCTATCTCGTTAAGCGTGATGGTATAGGGTGTCTCGATGGCAACATGTTCCAGGGCGCCTTCTTGTCCTTCCGGGGTTAAAATTACGGTAGCCTGCGTGATTGATGCCTCGGTTGTCATATATTGGTTTGATATGTTGATTTTTGTGGTAAGAAGGATCGATCCGGACAGCTATCATCTTAACTATCACGTCCGGCAGAGCAAGTCTTTTATCCTGCAGAACTCAAATTAATGGTAATAGTAGCCGAAGAAAATGGAGTCGGGAGCAAACCTCTGATGACGGCGATTGCCGGGGAAAAAGGTTGTGGATACTTCTTCGTCGATGGTGAACGAGTAGCGTCCTGAAGGCTCTTCTACCCTAACCGTAAATGTAACCCTCAGGAAAAGTAATGACTGCAATTGTTTCTTTCATTGGTTGGCATGACAGCGGTAAAACCACTCTGGCAACCGGCGTGGTCGCTTCTCTGAAACGACTGGGATATCGGGTAGCTGTGATCAAGTCCAGCAGTGAGCGGAATATTGAATTTGACAATCCCGGAACCGACACCTTCAAACATAAACAGGCCGGGGCGGACTCGGTAATGCTGGTTGCCCCGGATCAGACGGTTCTGCAGTCAAGAGAGAATGAGCTGTCGCTGACCACGCTTGCCCATCGCTATTTTCCAGACATTGATATCATCATTGCTGAAGGGTTTAAACAGGCCAGACAGGTTGCTAAAATTGAGGTTGTCCGCGACCCGGGACAACAGCTTCGCAAAGAGGTTCATGGCGTAATCGCCGTGGCAACAGATCTTGAGATAACGGCTGATTATGTTTTTCGCCTGGATGAGGCTCAGGAGATCGCCCTTTTCATCGAAAAACGCTTCCTGCAGAAAGATCAGAAGAAAAAGGAGAAAACCACGCTGCTCGTCAACGGCCGGAAAATAGTGCTGAAATCCTTTATCCAGGAGTCTCTCGGGGGAACCGTCAAGGGATATGTCGACAGCCTGAAAATCAGCGGTCCCATCCATGATATAGAATTACGTATCAAGTTGGACGATTAGTGCGGCTATTCCGGCACATCATCACCTGAGGGTTGTTTCGGTTGAACACCATCCTCCTCTTCGATGACCCGCTGAGCGGCAGCTCCTGCGGCATGGGCGATCTTTTTCTGGAGGCCTTCATCCTCTTTGGCAAGTTCCGGCAAGTCGACAATAACCTTGCGGTGCGCGTAATAGATCCCCTGCGCGTTAAGCGCCTCCGTGATCAGACGGTACGCTTCTCTGCGTATGACAAAATGGGTGCCGGGCTGGGCGGTAAACTTGACCCTGATGGTCATCACTGAGTTGGTGATTTCACGAACGCCCTGGGACTTGACCGGACGGATGAAATCTTTCCCGTATATCTCGTCGTCAAGCATCTGTTGCCCGACTTTTTTGATGATTTTCCTGATCTTGTCGATTGGTGCGTCATAGGGAAAATCAAGGTTGAACTTGACGATAATACCACCTCTCATGAAATTGGTGATTGCCCCAAGTTCGCTGTGCGGGACAATCTGCAGCATACCCCTGTGGTGCCTGAGCATTACATTACGCAAGGTAATCGATTCAACCGTTCCCGAGACCGTTCCCGCGGTGAGGTATTCGCCGACCCGGAAGGCATCGTCGAGCAGGTAGAAAAATCCCGAAAACATGTCGGAGACCAGCTTCTGAGCTCCAAAACCGATCGCCAGGCCGACAACACCGGCACCGGCAAGGAGTGGTCCGATGTCGACACCCATCGACGAGAGGATGGTCATGGTGACCATGATCACGAGGACCGAGCCGATAAATTTGCGTATCATCGGCAGCAGGGTATAGGCCCGCCCCCGGGAGGCAGCTCCGCCCCATTCGTCATCATGGGTTTCTTCATCTTCCTCTTCTTCGGGAAGTGATTCTTCGATCTTACGCTCGATCCATTTACTGATCATCTGCCAGAAAAAGAGGGCGATCGTCATGATAATGAGGGCATCAATCGTTACCGCGGCAAGCCCTGAAAAGAATGGAATCGATATATTCCAGAGGCTGGCAACCCAGATAAACAGGGCACCAACGAGACCGATGCGAGCAAATCCCCTGACTTTGATAAAGAGCTCCCGGCCCCGCTGGCGCTCGATCAGCTCCTCCTCGTCGAGATCTCTGTTGTCATCATCGTAGTCCTTGTGGATTTTCAGGATGTCCATGGCATATCTGACGACCCACTGAATAATCTTGTCGGCAAGCATCCAGATTGGCACGACAAAGAAACTGAGGATGAAAGCTCCGCCGCCTTTTATTTCGGGGTCGGCTAGATTGCCAATCAGCAGCAGCCAGAGGATGAAAAGATAGGCCGGCGCGAGAATATGCCAGATTTCAGCAAACTGTTTGCGCCCCCAGGTGAGGCTTTGCTCTTCTCTTTCCCCGCCATCAAGGATGGAGCGCTTGACCCGGTCTTTGTAGATGATGACTGACGTGAAGGTGGCAAGGAGCAGCAGTGTGGCAAAGAATAATTGCAGCAGGCGGGCTGTCTCGGATGTTGCCCCGAGTTTTCTTGCGACGACGACCAGCATCAGGACGACGACAAGATAGGCTGTGGTTCCGACCAGCAGCCGCTGGCTGGTATGGGCTTCCCGGGACGGCATCGGTAAAACCCTGAAGCTTGGAATTGCAGGAGAAAAGATAATTGTTGAGAGGACGGCGACCAGCCTGATCGTTGTGATGGTGATGATCGTTGCCAGAAAAAAGAGCTGGACGAACGGGGAATCGGTCCAGATAAAAATGATAACAGTGATATAAGCGGCAACACCAGAGATAATGATGCCGATAAAGTCCGGCAGGACGCGGACAATAATCGCCGAGAGTTTTTCCAGGTTTCCCATGTTGCTGCTTTCATTATCGGAGATCGTGATAAAGAGCTTTCGTATGAAAACGCTGCGGATAACATATTCGGTCAGAAATCCCATGGAGACAAAGACGATAACCCAGAAAACATTGAGCAGGGCCCCCTGCATCGTTCCAAAGGGTCACAAGTTTAGAAAGACCTTGTGCAGGTCGGGGATTACCTGGGGAATGGTGCTCCAGAGTTTTCTGAATTGCTTCTCGTTGTCATCGTGTTCTCCGCTGATTTTCTGCAGGAGATAGTTGAAAAACCCTGCGGGGCCGGCCATCTGCTGCTGCCCACGGGTATACTGATCCTCCATTGCATCTTTCTGGAGTTCGGTGATCAGCATCTGCCGAACCTGCTCGTCGCTGAGCTCAGCCATAAGAGATTCTGCACTGGCGGACTGGTCTGGCAACAGCAATGGTTTTGTCTCAGCGGAGCCTGGTGCCGGCTGGCATGCCATGACAGCCAGGAGGATGGAAAGAAGAAGAAAACGGCTGCACGAAAGTCCCTGAATGATTCTCATCTGTTCCTCCCTTCTCCGTGTCGTTATTACTGATGGTGCAGGGTCCTGGCCAACTGCTGGAGCCAGGCTCAGGCGGCCGGCAGCCGGTTTTCGAAATAGGGCTTCAGCACCTCGGGTATGGCGATGGTACCATCTTCCTGCTGATAATTCTCCATGATGGCGAGCAGTGTCCTGCCGACGGCGAGTCCGGAACCGTTCAGCGTGTGCACCAGTCTGCTCTTTTTATCCCCTTCCGGTCGATAGCGGATTGAACCCCTGCGCGCCTGGAAGTCCAGAAAATTTGAGCAGGAGGAAATCTCGCGGTAGGCATCCTGGCCTGGAAGCCACACTTCAATATCGTACGTCTTTGTCGCTGAAAAACCCAGGTCTCCTGAGCAGAGGGTTACAATACGGTAGTGCAGGTTGAGCAACTGCAGCACTTTTTCGGCATCATGAAGCAGCGATTCAAGTTCGGCAAAGGAGTTTTCAGGGGCGGTGAATTTCACCAGTTCGACCTTGTTGAACTGGTGCTGGCGGATCAATCCTCTCGTGTCGCGGCCATAGGAACCGGCCTCTGATCGGAAGCAGGGGGTAAAGGCGGTATATTTGATGGGCAGGTCGCGCTCGTCAATAGTTTCATCCCGATGGATATTGGTTACCGGCACTTCAGCCGTGGGGATGAGGTAGAGATCCCAGTCCTTTATTTTAAACAGGTCTTCCTCGAATTTGGGGAGCTGACCGGTTGCGGTCATGGTCGGTGTGTTGACCAGAAATGGCGGCAATAGTTCAGTGTAACCGTGAACCTCCGTCTGCAGGTCGAGCATGAAGCTGACGAGTGCCCGTTCCATCCTGGCTGCAAATCCGGAGAGCAGCGCAAAGCGTGCGCCTGAGAGTTTTGCGGCCCGCTCAAAATCAAGAATGCCAAGCTCTGTACCGATATCCCAGTGAGGTTTCGGGGAAAAGGTGAATGAAGGTTTTTCGCCCCAGAGCCTGACTTCGACATTGTCACTGTCATCCGTGCCTTCGGGAACCGAATCGTCACAGAGATTGGGAATCGTCATGACGATGCCCTGCAGCTCTTCCATCACTCCTGCCAGCTGTTCATCAAGTTCTTTTATTCGGCCGTTCGCCTCTTTCATCTCCTTGATAAGGGGGTCCGCCTTACTGTTGCCGCCTGCTTTTTTCAGCAGTGATATCTCTTTTGATACGGTATTGCGCCGGTTTTTCAGATTTTCAACCTCACCGAGGATCGTCAGGCGGGTTGCATCAACTTCCATAAATCGGTCGAGCATGGTTGTGGCCAGACCTCTTTTGGCTGTTTTTGTCTTGACGAGATCAATATTTTCCCTGATGAATCGTAGTTCTAGCATAAGAATGTCGTGTTGGGTGTAGAGGTGTAAATGTCAGTAACAGATTGCCACCCCTGTTTATCATGGCTTTATTGTGAACGCAACCTCTATCAAATTGCTTTTCAACCGCACATCTGATATTTTCCCGGGTGGGCATTGTTTCCTGGAGACGTGAATGGTTCTGCCGGCCGTCTTTATACCTGATTGCAACCAGAGACATGATTGAATCACCGCCAGCGTTTGTTGTTTTCCTGAACGAGCTCAGGAAATCGATCAGGGCGCTCTTTATCACCATTATCGGCTCAACGGTTCTGGTCTTTTTCCTCGCCCCCCGGCTGCTTGATATCGTGCAGGGTCATCTTGCTGAAAAACTGTACTTTTTTTCTGTTGCCGGGCCGTTTCTGGCCCATGTGAAACTGGCGTTGTTTGGCGCCCTTTATGGCTTGATGCCCTGGATCATGAGCGTTTTTTTCAGAGCAACCGGTAAGCCGTTCAATGTCACGCGCACGCAGCTTGTTCTGTTTACCTTCTTCACCTGCCTGCTCTTTTATGCAGGCACGCTGTTCTGCTATTTTATCACCCTGCCTTTTGGCATTAATTTTCTGCTGGGCTTTGGCTCAGAAGAATTGAAACCGGTTATTTCCATCGGCAGGTTCGTCAACTTTGTGACCGTCTTCATACTCGCCTTCGGGCTGATTTTCGAGTTGCCCATACTGATGGTGTTTACCGCTAAAATCGGCTTGGTGAGCCGCCGTTTCTTTTCGCGTCACCGACGCTATGCTCTCTTGCTGATAGCCATTGTGGCCGCCCTGCTGACACCAACTCCTGATATCGTCAACATGCTTCTGAT
This sequence comes from uncultured Desulfobulbaceae bacterium, assembly GCA_965366875.1. Lineage (GTDB taxonomy): Bacteria > Desulfobacterota > Desulfobulbia > Desulfobulbales > Desulfocapsaceae > MADRE3. The sequence continues at coordinate 20,926 of CBDUGK010000034.1, forward strand.
GGGTGGACCGCTCTACCTGCTCTATGAGCTGGGAATTGTCATTCTGGCAATAATGCGCATCCCCTGATTGAACCGATCGGGCCGTGTCGCTTCAGTCAAATTCTTCCAGTACAAGCCCCTGTTCAAGCAGCAGCGCGGCAGTTACCCCCTGTTTGCTCACACCGCATGAGGGGCTGCGTGCCTTGAGCAGGGCTCTGGAGATTGTCTGTCTCCGGGCTATCTCGAGCACCTGCTGTGCACCTCTGATGAATTGAGCGCTGACGTCAGTGCCGTCTTTGCAGAGAACTCTCGCCGTGCCATGAACTACATCGAGTCCCGTCCCGCCAATGATATCGGCGGGTGCTCGCGGGGTGGGCAAGCTGTTCGGGACAGATGGGAATCCAGGTTGCCGTTGCGATGCGCTCCATACAGCGGGGATTGATTTTGATCTGACCATCATAGCGGGTGCAGAGACCGACAAGGCAGCTGCTTACCAGGACTGTTTCCTTGTGGGACATGGGCGCATTCTTTTTGGGTTGATTCGCCAACGGGGTTGAAGTAGATCATAACAACAGGTACAGTTATGCTGAATTGTCATTGTACCATGCCGTGGATGATTACGTGAAAAAAAAACCGAAAAAACCATTGACCCCGCTCCAGCAGAACCGGCTGTTAAAGATCATTCTCGGTCTCGTCGCCGCCTCGATGCTGTGGATTCTCTTTGCCCCGGGGACGGGGGTATACAGCTTGCTGAAGCTGAGGAACCAGGCCTTTGAACTTGAAGAGCTGACCAGGGAGCTGACTGCAAACAATAAGACGCTGCGTGCGGAGATTGACAGGCTCAAAAACGACAGGGCCTATCTCGAGCAGATTGCCCGCGAAAAATATGGGATGCTTAAGAAAAACGAGCGGGTCTTTGATTTCTCCCAATCTCGGGAAAAAGATGAGAATGATTAACGATCTTCGTCCTGCCGATACAAGGTGACCCGAACCGGGTCAGCTGTCATGAGGCTCAGGAAAATCCCGAATTACCGCACGGCGGCGCGGCCGGAGGGCTTGATGGTGCAGAAGTGCCCGGCCTGCCGAGCCTGAAACTGCCGGAGGAAATCATCTTTGTGATATCGGAACTGTTGCATTGACTGCAGGTTACGGAGGAGATATCCGAGGAAGAAAGAAGCCGCTCAAAGATCTCCCCACATCTGTTACAACTGAATTCGTAGATAGGCATAATAGTTACGTGGTGTCTTTTATAAAAAACAGCAGACGGCAGATCCAATCAGGTTAAAGTTAATACATTTCTGCACTGGAATAAAGATCAGCATGCAGAAATCGTGGTGATCACGCTACCAGCGATTTGAATATATCACAGCTTCGACATATCGCTATCTTTTCCTTGTATGTCGATTCACTGGTGCACTCGCACAGTGTTCCACAGAGAAACCAGCAGAGATGACCGCTCTTGAATTCCCATGCGGGGCACTCCTCTTTCTGTTTGCAATCTTTCTGCTCCCAGCAGGGGGTGAGCTCGTTTTTCTTTTTTCTCTGATTGATCAGCAGGAAGAAAAGCTGCCGTTCGATGTGTGCAGGAATTGAACGCCAGCCCTGTTCATAACTGTGAATGGTTTTTAATGACATGCCGAGCAGTGCAGCAAGCTGTTTCTGGGTTTTTCCTAATTGTTTTCTTATCAGGCTGAATTCTGCTTTTTCCAATGTCCACCTCCTGGATAGCTGGGAATGTGTTTTTGCTAATAGTGTATATGTTCATTTGATAGTACCACAAATGGGGAAGATGTCCCTGTTTTTCTTCTCACTGTCCAAAAAAAAGCGGTTCCGATAAAGAGAACCGAACGCAAATGGAAAAACGGGAGAATACGGGGGAGAGGTGAAAAGTATTGCAGACGGATCCAATCGGGTATTATCATGGGAGCTGGCAATGGAGTGAAGACTTTTCCCCAATGTGCGTGAGGGCCATCTAAAACATTGAATAAAACAGAACTTGTCACCAGCCTGCGGTCATTTCTGGGGTATCATCAATCCTGCGGTATCGAAGGATATCCTGCCGATGATACGGTTAAAAATGGCTTAAAAGCACTTTCCCGACGGCCAGCAGCAGGCAGCCGCGCCGGCGAATTGTCCAAACCAGGAAACCCAGCGGCCAGCGGAGATGGAGGAACTTTTCCTGCCCAGCAGGAGCAGAAAAAACACCTCACTGTCGCGGACCTTGGAGAGGAAATCGGCAGATGCCGAAACTGTTCTCTGCATAGGGAACGGCAGCTGAGTACGGCGGGGAGCGGCGGCAGCGGACAGCGGCCGGTGAAACTGATGATAGTCGGAGACTGGCTGACCGTTTTCGGGGGATCAGCCGTCACCGGGGGCGACCTGTTCGGCCGCGATCAGGATTTGATGCTTTCACGAATGGTTGAGGCGATCAACCTGACCAGCGAAGAAATCTTTATTACCAATGTTATCAAGTGCAGTGTTCCGGAGACGCGCCAGCCCACTTCCGAACACATCAGCAGCTGCAGCACCTATCTGCACATGCAGATTGAAATGCTTTCACCGCGGCTGATCTGCAGCATGGGCATTATCGCTTCGAGGCTGCTGACGGCACAGTCCCGACCACTTTCCCAGCAGCGGGGCCGGTTTTTTGTCTATAAAACGGGATCGGGGCTACAGATTCCGGTGATGCCGACCTACCATCCCACATTCCTGCTGCAAAATCCTGAAATGAAGCCGGCAACCTGGGCTGATCTGCAGGCGATAAAACAGAAGATCAATGGCTGAACACATCATCGCAGGCCGATCAGTCCTCTTTTGCCAAGTTCCCGTAAAAAGGTTGTCACCGACTGCTCGGATTCCTGGATGGATATATGCTGCTGCGATGAAAACGCGATGATAATATCAGAGGCGCTGCGCTTGCCGTCGATCATCTTCCAGACACTGCTGCCCAGTTCATCGAGTTGAATTTTTCTCCGTGGCTCAGGTGCTGATTCGGAAACAAATCGTTTGAAAATGGAATAAAACAGTGGCTTGAGTACCAGAACGTACTCAATCTCCACATGCCCTGAAGGGGCCTCTTCCCACGAGATCACGTTGCTTTGAACCGGTGTGCAGGCCAGCGCCTGCTCTCTGGTCATCCCCTGAGTTTTCTGTTTCTTATTGAATAAGTCCATAGTTCTTTTCGATGAAACCGATCTGCTCTCTGTCCAGCGGGCGTGAACTTTCCAGATGGATACCAAGTATCTTGTCGTTTTCGGAGCAATAAAAAAATTTTGCCCACCGGTAAATCTTTTTTCTCGTTACGGTCTTGAGCAGGTAATCACCCAGAGATGGGGGAACATCCAGTATCAGTGTGCTCTCATCACGTATGGCGGCGTGGCCGCTCCCCGCGCCGTGAAAGTTGGCAAAGAGCTGCTGCAGGCTATGCTGTCTGATATGGTTCGAGGCGCTCGAAAGTCTGATTAGTTTCAGGCTGGCAGCGCTTGTTTTAAAGGAGAGTCTGGCCAGGCCGAGTGAAAACGAAAAGGTGTCGAGGGCAAAGGGGCTGGGAATCTTGAATCTCAAGTCCTCTATTGCCCAGCTGTTGTTTTCCTTCTCTTGCCGGCAGCAGGAAAAGGTTGAAAAAAAAGAACTGAGCAGAGCAAATGAGCTGGTCGGGATGTTGAAAAACTGGAACAGGATCGGTGTGGAGCATTTTCTGCAGGTGATAATGGCGCCGGCAGGCGACACATGCTGCTCAAGCCTGAAAGCATCCACCTCGTAACCACTGGAGAGTCCATGAAGAAATGGAGGAGGATTTACCACCTCCGGTGTTTTCCCGGTTTCTTCCCTGAGCCGGGAGAGGATGCGGGCACTGTGGGACGGTTTGGGTGAAGACCGGGAGCCGTTGTGCCAGCGAAATTCAAGGAGCGGATGAAGGTTTTGTTCGATTATCAGGTGAGCGTTGCCCTTGACGATGACATTCCAGCATTCCGGCAGCAGACAGGAGATGCCGTTCCAGCCGATCTGTTTGATCTTGGGTGAGGGCACGGGGGAAGGCAGCATTGAACTATCGGGGAATCACATAGTCCCAGTTCAATTCCTTGCGCTCACGCATTCTTTGCTGCTGCTCTTCATCTTTATTGATCTGGCATTGCTCAATGAAGCAGAGCCGTTCTTCTTCTTCCCGTTCAGGATAGTAGAGCTTGACTAGGTTGCCGATATTTTCGTTATGATTTTTCAGATTATGCTGGAGGATCAGGTTGACGGTATGGTGGTTTTCATCGGTAAAAATCCATTTCCATTTGGAGAGAATACCGAAGGCATCTCCTCCCCATACTTCCGGCTTGCCAAATTTTTCTTTGTATTTTTTTAAGAGCACATCAAAAAGTTCCTTGCTTGAATTCTCAAATTTCATCTCAATCCTGACAATTTTTCCGGGAGCAGCGCAGATGCCATAGGAGATAACCCCCTTGCGGAAACCATGCCAGTCTGTGACCACAACTTCCTTGAGGTAGTTGGAATATTCTATATCCGAGTATTCCGTTATATCTTCACCCAGGCGGAACCCGCCGATCTCTTTGGGAACTTCGATGGAAAAAACAGTCGTTGCAAAGATAAGTATCTGTAAAATGGCCGCGAGTGCAGGTATTTGGATATGTATCATATGATTGTTTCTGTTGGTTTTCCGCCGGCTGATAAAAGCTGGTCCAGCATGAATGTCGTCTGACTTTCCAGTCGGTTTATACGGATTTGAATCACCCGCTCAATGAGTTTATCCTTTTGCTCCGGAAATTTCTCAATTACTTTCTGAAAAGCAGTCTGATCGATTATTATGACCTCAACATCGCTTGCAGCGCGGGCGCTGAAAAACCAGTTAAACTGGGCCAGCAGCGCCAGTTCACCAAACACAGAGCCCGGTTTCAGCTGCTGCAGGATAATTTCTTTTTCCCGGTGGTGAACGCTGATTTCAACGGCTCCATTGATCAGGATAAATGCCTGGTGTGCTTTTTTACCCTGTTCGATCAGGTAATCACCCTTTTTAAGTGAGCGGTGCGCTGATAAATAGGCAAACAGCTTTACCACATCATGATGGATCCCTGAGAAAACCTGCGATTGCCTGAGCAGGGAAAAGTCAGAGGACAGGCGGCAACGTTCCTGGTTGATGCCTTCAGTGGGTGTCGTTGATGAGGTCATAGAGTGTTCCTTTTTGATCAAGCAGGTCGTTGTAGGTCCCCGACTCGACAATTGTACCGTCCTTCATAACAACAATATGATCATATCCAGAAATCATGTCAAGACGATGGATTACCGAGACCACGGTGGTGTTTCCTTTGAGACGGGTGTCTATGTAGCGCTGGATTCGCGCCTGGGAGCTGTTGTCAAGACTGGCTGTGGCTTCATCGAGCACGAGAATGGGACTTTTCTTCAGCAGTGCCCTGGCCAGCGCTATTTTCTGTTTCTGGCCGCCGGAAAGATTATCTCCCTTGCTGCCCACATGGAAATCAAGGCCGATATCCATGATATCATCCAGAAGCCCCTGCTGCTCGAATTCTTCTAAAGCGATGCTGCCAAGTCTGTCCCTGATCAGGTCCCGGTCAATAACCGTGCCGAAGAGGATATTGTCGCCAAGAGAGTGGGCGTTGAGGTATTGGTTGATGCAAAAGGGGGTGAACTTCGGTGTCGCTGATGGCTGTTTTTCCTGGAAGGGTCGTATTTCCAGTTGAATCGTGCCGTTTCTGCACTGATCGAGATCCACACCTGCAACCCGATGGAGAAATGTCCTCCTGGCAGAGAGAATATCCTGTTGAAGCGAGGTTGTAATCGTCGTTATCTTGTGGATGCCGGGGGTGAAACCGAGTGCCAGAAGCAGAAAACGATCCCGTTCTGCTTTTTTCAGTTTTTCCAGTGAATTTTTCTGTGCTGCTATGGTGAGTCTTTCATAATCCTGAAAGGAATCAGGATTCATTGGGCTTCCCTGGAAAAAGAAAGCATCGTTCTTGAAATCACCAAGGAACTCAATTGTTTCCCTGGCGATTTCAAATCCAAGTTGTGTCAATGGCTCCTCGAGACCGATATCACGCAGAAAGATCCTGAATTCTTTGTTTTTTATAAGCTTCCTGCTGCTGAATGCTCCGCCATAGCTCCCGAAAATAATGTTTTTTGCAATCGGTAAATAGTGCTGGAAAAGATCAGCATTGTAAAATTCAATTGCCCCGGGGAATTCATCCATAAGTTTTTTCTGAATGATCTTGCGCATGTGCATGAAGCTGCTGATCATCGGTGCTGCACGCTGCGGCTGAATGATTGAGCGCAGCCCCCACCTGATCACATCTTCAGCCAGTCCGACTTCTTTTACGATCTCTATTATTTCCTGGCGCTCGGGCAGCTTGTCCACCAGTCCATTGAGATACAGCGTACTGCATGAATAGAGCAGGTTGTCCCGGACGGTTCCGGTAAAGATGAAGGGGTTCTGGGCAACGCTGCCGATATTACAGGCAACTTCGAGCTTGCTCAGGGTGTTGATTTCGTGACCGCCGATTTTCAGGGAGCCTGAACTGGCTTTGATCAGCTGGCTGATGAGCATGCTCAGCGTAGATTTTCCGGAACCCGAGTACCCGATGAGGGCAAGATGCTGCCCGTGCTCCAGCCGAAATGAAACATCGCTGAGCAGCCTGATTGATGCTGAAATGTTGTAGTTTATATTCTCGGCTTCAATCGTTCCTGAGAACGGGACCACGCTTCTCTCCGGAGCCTCGAGAAGAAAGTCCGGGGAATGGTCGAGCAGTTCCATGATCTGCTTGTAGCGGACCCGGGCATCCTGGTAGGTCTGGTAGTATTCAATCACCTCTTTCCACGGGTCATAGACTTTTTCATAGGCGGAAAGAAAGGCAACCAGTGCACCAATGGTGAATTCACCTTTGATTGCAAAGTAGCCGCCGACAAGAAAGAGCAGGAACGGGCCGATACTCTGGAAGAGGTTATTGCTGAACTTGATGCCGTACTTTATGATAGAGAGCCTCACCGTGATTGTATAGAGGCGTTTTATCAGCCGGGTAAGCTTGTTGTACTCCAGCAGGAATCCGGCGTTTCCCTGAACTTCATGGATCCCGGTTACCGATTCATTCACCAGGCTCGTTATCCTCCTGTTAGTCAGGACCCGCTTGCGGTTGTACGTGTTGTACCAGCTTTGCAGCAGCGGGATAACCAACATTTCGAGCGGGTATATGACCATGCTGATCAGGCCGAGGGTCGGGTTCAAATAGATCATGAAGCCAAGAAAGGTGATAAAGGTCAGAACCGCAGCTATCGGCACGGAAACGGCACTGCCGAGAAAACTGGAGATGGCATTGAGTTCCGCAGTCACGGAAGATATAATGTTCCCGGTCTGCGTGCGGTGGAAAAAAGGCAGTGGCAGTTGGAGCATATGCTGGTAGATTTCCTGCCGCATATCGATGAGAATTTTTTCACCAAGGATTGCCTGCATGGTGTTGGTCAGATACTTCAGCAGTCCGGCAATGAGAACTGCCCCCATATACAGCCCGCAATAGAGATAGAGCTTGTCGAGCATCTTCAGATTGATGGCGACATTGATAATCTGCCGCTGCATCTCCAGCGGATAGACCTTGAAAAACAGGCTGACCAGAATAATCAGCAGCAGGAGGAATTGAAAACCCCGGTAACGCTTGAGTACCCAGTAAAACAGTGGTCGTTCAGTAAGCCGCATGGATGTTTTTCCGGTTTTTCTGGTTACGCAGATCCGTCAGGGGGATAGAATGTGCTGTTTCCAATGGAGTAACCAAGACCATAAATCCTTTTTATCAATAGGCCATGTAGTTCAGTGATTTCATGATGAGTGCAAATCCCATCGCGAACATGCCGGTGAGTCCCATGCCGCAGGAAAAACCGGCCAGCAGGACCGGTGCATACTGCCGCCACATGGCGCCGTACCGTTTGAAAAAGAAGTATCTGCCCAGCAGGGCGCCGGCCACCTCGAGAATAAGGCCATGCGGTGTCGACTGGCCGAGCCCCCTGACAACCCCATAGATCAACAGAACGGGAAGACCAAACAGGCTGAGAACAAAATATGCCAGCAGGCCGAAGCCGAGACCGGAGACGACGGTCGTGGCGTTGAGCGCCTGATAGAAAAGCGAGTTTCCTTCAAGCGTTGAGGTCTGCATCAGCAGTGTGTTGAGGGCCTGGAGGTGCCATAATTCCTGGGCATATGGATAACTGGAGGAAGGTATCGGGGCCAGTCGCCAGATAAACTGGGAGAACAGCAGACTGGCAATCATTACGATCGGGAAAACAACCAGCTCCGCTTTGATAATGCCGCGAATCGAGGTACCGGTCAACTCGATCTGGCGAAACTGCACGGTGGCTTCACCGTAATTGTGGATCGGTATCGGGGCGTACCAGATCTCAATACCCTGGTAACCGAAAAAACGGGCGCCGGCGATAAAACTTGCCTCTCTGACAAGGGGCAGGCTGACGAACTGGCCGGCGATTCCCTCCATGCGGGCGGTGATATAGGAAATGACCGGTGTATAGATAAAGCCGTAGGCGAGAAAAAACACCCACGGGAACGAAGGCACAAGCCAGACACAAAGCGCCACGTAGGCAAGGGTTGAAAAGACGTAAATGGCAATTGAAATCCAGAAATTGAAATCACCCCGGCCGGCCGGCGGCTCAAGCAGGTCTTTCCATGTTCCCCGTTCACTTGAGGAATCACGCAAAGATCTGACCACTGACCAGACACCAATGACCCCGATGGCAAGGCCGAGTCCGATACCGAAGCTCATGTAGAAATCAAAATTGTTTGCAAACACGGTATCAACCGTTGCCATGCCGGGATGCCACCGGTGCAGGATCCCCTGGGCGTAGAGGATCGGGTTGAGTATGACGGTGATGATGAGTCCGATCAGCCCGCCGATGACCGCCCAGAAGGGCAGGACCATGCCGACGAAAAGCAGACCGAGGTCCAGCTGAAGGCCGGTTGCGACAGCTGGAAGGATTTCTTCGGTATAGCTGGTAAGTTCTATCCAGGGAATGGGGATCAGGCGAATCTGCTCGGTAAAGATGAGCCCTGAAGCTATCGGCAATAAAACATAGACGGCCCCGAAACCAAGTCCGATCACGCCGCCGATGGAAAATACCCGCCACTTCCAGCCGTCTTTTTTTTCTTCACTTGATTCGGCCAGGGCCATGGTGCCGAGAGCACCGACCGGGGCCATTGGAAACGGCAGTTTCTCGACATCTGACGTGATCCGGTAGAGTGCGTAGCCAAGACCGAAGTGATCAATTCGCTGAATAATCTGGGAGCCGACCAGCAGGAGGATCGGTATCATCCAGTCACGGTGAAGAAACGTCCGCTCGATCATCGACATTGAATCCGGCCCGGGAGCAACCCAGTGGGGGATATAGTCGGTAAGGCCAAGCATTCTGGCGGCATCGGACTGCACAAGATACTGATTCCAGAGCAGGCCCGAAAATGGCGACGCAAGTGCGGCTCCGGCCATGTAGTAAAGAAGAAAAATTTCCTGCTGCTTGAGGTCGGAATGAGCGCGCTTGGCAATCTCGGCAAAAAGGATGATCGTCACCCAGCGGGCGGCGGGGCCAATCCCCTGGCCGATAACAAGCTGGAGATACATGGAGCCCGGCATCATCAGGAAACCGATGAAGACCGCACCAATGATGGTCTTCCAGTCAAATCCTTCTTCGAAGTGATCCGGAGTCGGCAGGAGGTCCCGATATTCCTTTAGTTCTTTGTCGTCATACATCGCATTAATCCGGTAACACCATATAACTAATGGAACTGAATTGACCGACAATCGCCCAGGCCCCTCCCATGAACAGATCACCGATGATCATGCCGATGAAAAAAAACTGCATCTTCCTGAACAGGGCGACCCCGCCATATTTCATGCAGAGCGCATTAAAGAGCCAGCCCAGGAAAAAACTGACCCAGAGGATACGCATTGCGGAGCTGTAGGCTGTCAGGTAGCCGATCGGGTGGATCGGCCACCAGTAGATGCGCTGATAGCAAAAAACCAGGATAAACATGGCACTCATGCCGATGGCGGTGAACAGGTAAACACTGTCTCCGCTCGGCAGAGGATTGACGATCAGGCGATAGGCATTCTCATAGACATTGAGCGTGGTTCTATTCGCCCACTCCAGGTCGAGCTCCCGGATGCCGAAGCGATAGCACAGGGTCATCATCGCCAGAATAGAGCTGATTACGGAAACAATCAGGGTAAGGAGCAGCCCTGAGAAAAGCAGCAGCGGAGTGCCCCTGCCATGATGAATCTTCTTGGCATGGAGCAGCGTGGGCATCAATGATTCCCGCAGGTCGACAAAAAATACTTTCTGGCTTATGGCTGATATCAGGCCGTTTGCCCCGGCGAACATCTTCGCTCCGAACAGGGCTGTAATACCGTCCATCGGAGCGGCAGTCAGGGTAAAATAGGCGAGCCCTCCCTGGCAGATGATCCGGGCGGCAACCAGCGTGATCATCAAAAAGCTGCAGACCAGAAGGGTCGAGGTTATCATGGTCATGCCATGCCAGACAAACCATCCGACGAGCATGACCATTCCCAGAATCAGTCCCCAGAAGGAGATGCGAACGTCAAACCATTCTGTAACATCTTCACCGGCCGCCTGCAGTCCAAGAGACTGTTTCATCACCTCGTAAAGGTGATGACGTGCAAGCCATACCAGGAAAAGGAAAAAGACGCCATAGGCACCGATCATCTGCATTTCTTCCGGTTGTGTCAGGGTAGGACCGAAGGTGATGCCAAGCTCGGAGGCGGGAACCGAGTATCCGATCAGGTTGAGAATCCCGTATAACAGGCCGCCGGCGAGGAAAAAAAACCAGAACGAAAATGAAATCTGTCGGGAGGCAAGGAAGGCAAAACCGATAAAAGCGGGATAGATGTAGATTTTCATCTTATAAAATCCGGAGAGCAGCCCTTGCTGTGGAAAATATGAACCAGCCAGAATCAAGGTCGGTATCTGGGGTGTTGACGGGTAATAGAGGTTCAACCCATTGACCAGGTGCAGGACGATCGGTATGGAAAGTCCGACCAGCAGAAACCTGTTTTTCAACAGTGTGCCGATTCCTCCAGAATCAATGGAATAGCTGATGAGCTGGGGAACTTTCAAAAGAGGAAAATTCAGACGTTCGTTAAATATCCACTGCCTGGAGACAAGATTAACCAGAAACAGCATGACCAGGTAGCACAGCATAATGAAACATCCCCAGCGAAAAAGCGGCAGCAGCCAGGCGTGCCAGGGAATCGACAGCGCAACTTCCAGCCAGCCCATATCCCGGCCACCCTGGAGACCGGTGTAGAGCAATTCTATGGCATCAGTATCTGTCAGCAGCAGGTTTCCGGGCAGCAGCGGCTGGAAGGTTTCCAGCCACTGGTTGCCGACCGTTGCAAAGTGGACCGGGGCAGTCAGGTTTATCAGCAGGGTTCTGACGAGTCCGGTATAAGCAATTCCTGAGCCAATGACCATCTGCACCCAGATGATCAGCAACTCCGAACCGCTGAGCAGGGAGCGGCGCTTGAACAGCCAGGCAGCCAGTGAGACGAGGAGTGCGAGAATAAAAAAAATGAAGAATGGCGCCAGGGGAAAGTGCCCGCCGCCCAGCGGTGTTGCCTTGTGGTAGATGTTATTCAACGGAGTTACCAGACAGATGCCCGCAGCCAGCATGATACCGATCAACGGTGCGCGGACTCTTATTCTACGGGTAACTGAAGCGATGTCTGTAGTCTCTATCATGCGCTTGTTCTTAAGGGTTCTGGCTGTCTTTGACCACTTCTCCGAAGGTTCTGCTCAACTGCTCATGGGTTGACGGGTCCATTGAGCGCCAGATCAGCAGCTGCTTGCGAAGTCCATGGATAAATTGTTTGTTGAGTCGCTGCCACTGTCCATCTTCGCCGGATTCCCGATGCATGGTGATCCTGATTTCCAGGAATTCATGATGATCCATGGCAGGACAGAACTGGATATCGACCCGCTGCATGATACCGAAATCGAACGGGGCCAGCCAGACCTTGGTGCTCAGGTGAACGCAGGTATAGCTGCTTGGATTATCATGCATTTTTATGACGTTGGTAATTTCTTCAGCATTGTCACAGGCATATATCAACTCTACCGGGCCGGTGGAGAACTCTCCATGGGAAATATCCTGGTGAGCGCTGAAAAAAGAGTAGAGAAAGCCGCCCACAGAAGCATGTTCATCATACTTCATGAAAAACGGCAGCATCACGCTGATGGTGTCGTTAACCGGTGCGGGTAGTGCAAAAGACCTGTTGACATCGGGGATAGCGATGCGTGCGGCTACTCTGGACGGATAGATCACCGAAATTAGAACAACGGAAATTACCAGGATCATTGCCGCAACGCCTGCCATAGAGGAGTAGTTGACGGTAATGCCTTCCCAGAATGACGTACCTGCAAAAAGTGCTGCTGAAACCTGGGCGACCAGATAACCGAGAACCACGGAAATAACGGCCAGCGCCATTGCTTCGGCGACAAACAGGAATCCCACATGAGAAGGGGCAAGCCCCACGGAGGTGTAGATGGCGATTTCATTTTTCCGTTCGTATACGGAGCTGACCATGGTGTTGAGAACGATGAGAACCGAGATCAGCAGCGGAATGATAATATTGGGAACGCCGCTGTAGGCCATGGTGTCGCTGATATTGTAGAGCCAGACACCGTCATCTGTTCCGGCAAAAATTGCCAGGTTGAAGCGGTCAATGAGATGTGAAGCGATCTCGCTGATATCTGTTCCGGGCGAAGGCCTGATTGCTATGTTTTTTAGACTGCCCCCCATCGAAAGCAGGGTCGCCGACGGAATAATTGCCGTTGCCGAGGCGGGAAGATGAACATACCGACTCTGAAAGCCCCGGATGTCCTCACCTGATTCAATTGCTTCAAACTCGACATCGGACATATCCTGGGCCGCTTCGTCGGGGAAGATGACCGGGGTGAGCGGTTCTCCGTCAAGATCGTAGGTTCTGTCCAGTGTTTCACCGGCAAAGGTGCCGATGACCGTAAATGGGGACCCCCAGAGCAATATTGTCTCCTGGCTTCCCGATGCTACGCCGAGTTCAGCGGCGCTGCTGTCTGATAAAATGATGGCGTTATAATCGTCTTCTCTGAACCAGCGGCCCGATGACAGCAGTGTGTTTAAATTGGTTACCTCCGCCTCATGATGGCTCAGTCCGATCAATCCCTGGATTGTTGTGCTATTGGTGCCGCGGCGAAGCGGAAGCTGGAGGGTCCGCGTCAGATCTGCCGCTTCAAGCCAGACACGCGGAGCAGGGTTGCTGATGGTCCGCATACTTCCTTCAAGGATCCCGGTGGCCTGGGGCGGCATGCTGCGCCAGTTCATTTTTTTCAGCAGCAATCCCCGGTAGGGAGCTTCTTCATGGAAAAAGAGCTTGTTTTCCTGCTGATTGGATTTTATCGTGGTAAAACTCATGATGGTAAAGGTGAGGATAATCAGGGTCGAACAGGTCAGGATTGTCCGGAACCTTCTTCTTCTCAGGTTTGAGACACCGAGAAAGAAAGCCGCAAAAAAAGCTTTCCAGCGGCTGATTTCGGCTGCGCTCATATGGCTGGCATGACGCTGCATCAGGATCATTTCTTCCTCGAAACGAAAGAAAATGATAAGTGTCACCATCGATGACAGCCCGATGATAAAAAAGGCCAGAATGACGACCATCGGGCTGTAGGCCAGATCAAACGCCGGGTGCACGTTGTAAATAATCGCGATCAGGCCCACGAGTATCAGCGAAAAAGCGACGATCCGCTTGTAGATATTTGCATAGCCGAAGAGAAAACGCTCCATGCAGAAGGCGAACGGGACGAACAGGGCAATATAAAAGAGAACACCGAAGAGGACATCCTTCTGGGTTTTTTCTATCTGGTCATAAACACGGTCGGCAAGCGCCAGTGCTTCGGCTGCCGATTCCCTGAACTGGGTGTAATTGAGTTCTTCGAGATTTTTGCCGCTGGCGGCAAGGGCTGCGAGACCGCGCTGCTGGAGCGTGTTTA
>CBDUGK010000035.1:0-34005 GCA_965366875.1 uncultured Desulfobulbaceae bacterium
CTGAATCCCTGAGACGGGTTGAATCCCTGACAGGGAAAAAGATCGAGCTGGCAGTCGTTGATCTGCGCGACAGAAAGAGGCTGAAAGCGGTGTTCCAGAATGGGCTTCAGCCTATCGAGGCAGTTATCCATTTTGCCGGATTGAAAGCGGTCGGCGAGTCGGTGGAAAAACCGCTGCTCTACTACCAGAACAATATCGTCGGAACACTCTGCCTGTGCGAGGTTATGACGGAGTTCGGGGTGAAAAACATGATATTCAGCTCATCGGCAACGGTCTATGGCGACCCTGAGACGGTTCCGATAAGCGAAGATTTCCCGCTTTCCTGCACAAACCCATACGGTCGCACAAAACTGATGATCGAGGAGATCTTGTCGGATATCTGCGTGGCCGATCCGGGGTTCAACGTTGTCCTGCTGCGATATTTCAACCCGGTAGGCGCCCATCCCAGCGGAGAGATCGGGGAAGACCCGGCCGGCATACCGAACAACCTGACGCCCTACATAACCCAGGTGGCTATCGGCAAACTTGATACACTGTCGATTTATGGTGATGATTATCCGACTCCCGACGGCACCGGGGTCCGGGACTATATCCATGTGGTCGATCTGGCGCGCGGGCATGTGAAGGCCCTGAAAAAAATTGCTGAAAACCCCGGTATCGTCACCTATAACCTCGGGACCGGGCAGGGGTATTCCGTAAAGGAAATGGTAAGCGCTTTTGAAAAAGTCAGCGGCAGGAGAATCGCCTGCCGCGTTGTCGGGCGAAGGCCGGGCGATATTGCCGCCTGTTATGCCGATCCTTCCAAAGCTTCTGCAGAACTGGGCTGGAGGGCTGAATACGGTCTCGAGGAGATGTGCCGTGACGGCTGGAACTGGCAGAAAAAAAACCCGGACGGCTATTGATCTGCCGGTGCCGGCAGAACTCCTGGCTGTTTCTCTCTGCGCTGCATCTTTGTCTGTAAATATGGCTCTTTCGGCAGACGAGTACCTGTTTGCTAAAATCATCACTTTGTTGTCCATCAGAGGATGTACCCCGTATTGTCAACCGTATCTGCGGCATCTGTCCGTGGATGCACCACACCGTTTCAATCAAGACGGTTGACCGATGCTTTGCGTCACGCCGACGGCCATCGGTGACAAGCTCCGGGAACTGCTGCAGGTGATGGCATATGTCAATGACAAGATTCTGCACTTCTTTTTCCTGGCGGCACCAGACTTTGTTCTTGGCCCGGATGCCGATTATTCGGTGTGCAATGTCATGGGAGTGGTCAAGGCTGCCCCGGAACTGGCAACCCAGGTTGTTAAAACGCGGCAACTTCACTCATTAAAGATGGCAGATACGACCAGGGAATCCTGAACAAGGTGGAGCTGGCCGTCCGGGCTATACCCCTGAATGTCTTGTGCAACTCACCACCTGGATGGCGGTATTCCCCTGGCTCTTGAAATTGTGGACTCCAAGGGAAACCTGATTGAAACCATCAGGAACTGAGATCAGTTTGATTCTCACACCGTTTTCTTTGGAATCGGCGGCTGCAGGCGCGGCACTCCTGCTTGACGGCAGCCTCTTTTTCAGTTATCAAAAGCAGTGCGGGGTTTGTCGGCAGCCGTATCAGTCTTACAGGAAGCTGATGCCCGGACCGCTCGCAGCGTCTGGAGATATGACATGACAGAGAAGGTAAAAAGAGGCGGTCGAACGCAGGTTCGCGCGGAAAACCCAAGCGGTGCCTGCGGTAATGTAGACCATATGACCATTGATGAGCTGAAGGCTCGTGCTGTTGGTGAAAATTTTGACGGCAGCTGCCCTGCATGCGGCATGTTCCATCTGACCAGGGCGGATATAGACAAGATTGTTTCAGAGAAAATAAGTGAAACCGAGCATTATACTGAGATGAAAAGAGAAGCGGAGCAGGGCTGATCTTTCAGTAGGAATGTCTCGTTGATTGTTTCTCTGCAGACAGGTTGGATGGCGTCTGCATGAAGACAAGAGGCCGTGCCTATGATGAACCGTGAAGAGCACAGTAAAAACGCTGCTCCTGCTTTGCTGATAGAGGAACTGCAGGCGCTGGTGGAACATCCTGTTCGAGTGATGGTCGTCTGCGGAACCCAGACCAGGGCGATACTCAAGTATGGCCTTGATGATCTGCTGCCGGAAAAACTCGAGATTGTTTCAGGACCGGGCTGTTCCGTATGCGTGATGCCGGCCGAACACATCGACGCGTTTATCAAAATCGGCCTTCAGCCAGACGTGATTACCGCCACCTGTGAGGATCTCCTTCGTGCACCCGGCAGCAGAGGCAGTCTTGAGTCGATAAGGAACAGGGGCGCTCGAGTGGAGGTGGTCGATGCGCCAATGGAAGCGCTTGACCTTGCCAGAAAATTTCCCGATAAGATTGTTGTCTTCACCGCGGTCGGATTTGAAGGTGCGGCCCCTGATGTAGCAGAATCAATCCTCGAGGCGGCAAGTGAAGGAATTGACAATTTCTGTGTTATTCCCTCCATACGCCTCCTGCCTCCCTCGCTTGACAGCCTGCTGAAAGATCCGGAATTAAACATACGGGGCCTGCTTTGCTCTGCACATGTGGAGGCCATCACCGATACCGAAGCCTATGCCGATCTTGCCAGGAAATATCATCTTGCCTGTGCCGTGGCGGGGTTTGATATCACAGAGATTCTCAAGGGGCTCATCTCTATCGTCAGACAGATCAATACCGGAGTGTATGAGAAGAATAATCCCTTTGCCGGTATAACCTCTAGAGAAGAACATGAGGCAACTCAGAAAATGCTTTCGGAGGTTTTTTTTGCAGTTGACACCGACTGGAGAGGACTCGGCAGCATAAAGGGCAGTGGCTTTGTAATCAGGGATGAGTTGTCGATCTACGATGCCGTCAAACGCTTCAACATCCGCTTCAGCGGCGGAGTTGAGGAAATGCAATGTATGCACATGCAATGTATCTGTTCTGAGATAATTTCCGGGCGGGGTACGCCAAATGACTGCCCCTCTTTTGGAATCTCCTGTACCTCGCGCCATCCGGCTGGACCGTGCATGGTCGCCCAGGAAGGGATCTGCGCATCATACTTTCGCTACACCTTCGGCAGGATCTAGCATCGCTTCAGGTTCTGCATGATGCCTGGAGCCGAATTACCGGACATCAGGGTGTGGTTGCCCTGATCATCTTCATACTCTCTGCGCATCATCTTCAGGCACGGGCTCATGTCGCATGACGAATTCCGTCCAGGTCCATGGACTGTTCTCGATCTGGGCTCCGATTGTTTTGCTTGTTCCATCCTCTGTTGCCCATACCGGGCGGGCAAGAAGTTTAAAATGAGTGCCCGGTCCTTCGAGAATGACCGAGTACATTTCAGCAGATTTGTCCAGCCGTTTTGGTATGTTAGAAATAGATAGGCCGAAACGGGAAATATCGCTGACTGTTCCGGTATAAAATCCTCTACCGTCTGAAATATCCGCTTCGATATGGGGTATTGAGATACGCGGATGTTTTCTTTGATTCATAGCACCACCTGTTTTTTGACTGATCTGTTCCGGAATGGGACCTCCTGGTGCGGAGACTCTGGCGGGTTAGAACAACGGCACCCACCAGAAGAATTTAAATAGGTATGGCCTGAATGTCAACAGTGGATGGCTAAATTCACAATAAACATGCCACTGCCGGCGGCTTCTGCCCGAGGTTAACGCTGGTAGGGGAAGAAAAAATAACTCAGGGCAAGAAACAGGCAGATCACGGCGAGAACATCGAAGGTGTTTCCCAGTCCACAGGGATTTCTTGAACGGTGCAGGGTTGTCGGTGTCGTGCTGTGATGTAGTTGATCAAAGGTTTGCTTTTTCTGCACCGGGTGGTTGAGATATTCGCCGAGGCCGAGCAACAGGCAAAAGAAGCCAATTGCCCTGAGCCCTTTGGCCTGAAGAATGTCTGCTGCAAATAGTGCAAAGCTGAGGGCCACCATGAGCGCACCGGCCGCGATGAGCAACAGGAAAAAAGACAGACGCAGCGTTATTACCTCGATCTTCATCTTCTATTATGTATCACGCTGGCCATTGGAGCGCAAGTACGCACCATTCATCTGTGTCTCTGCTGCACATCCCATGAGAAAAAGGACAAATAGAAATTGTTGATGGCCGAACGATATAGTATCGGTATATACGATTTGACAAATAATTATAAATTATGGATAGTGTCGTTGTCATTAATCGTATATGAGCTGAAAGGATATGGTATCTTGTTAGATTTACACAATATAATGAGCAAATTGTCGTGGTTTTCACGAATTGTGCTGGCAGTTGTATTCCTCTATGGCGGTATTCCGAAGCTCTTTGCCCCCGTTGACTTTGCAGCGGTCATTTCAGCCTACGGCCTTCTTCCCGACCCACTGGTTTTTCCCGCGGCCATTATCCTGCCGCTGGCGGAGGCTGTGACTGCAATCGGTCTGCTGCTCAATTGTCGCTGGGCTATGATTTCAGCAATTCTGCTGCTGCTTGTTTTTATTATCGTGCTTTCCTACGGGATATCTCTGGGCCTGGATATAGACTGTGGCTGTTTCGGTCCGGAAGATCACGAGTACAACGTTATGTCGAGTCTTACAGCGGCCCGGTTGAGAGATTTGGTGTTTCTCGTGCCGGCAGCTTATAGTAGCTGGTTCTCATATGTAAAGGGGAAAAAATAAGGAGGTTATGATGGTGGACATGAAAAGAATTGCAGGTGCAGCACTGTGTTTGTTTCTGGCATTATCCGTATCGAACAGTTTTGCCTTTGGGCTTGGTAAGGATAAATTCGAGCAGGAACTGGAAAAGGAGGCAGGGGCAATAAAACTTGCCAGAGAAACAGTCCAGGGCGGCTACCGTCTGGTCTCCTCTGAGGAATTGAAAGCGATGATTGATCGAAAAGAGGATATGCTGATCATCGATACGATGCCCTACGAGGAGAGCTACAAAAAAAATCATCTGCCGGGAGCCGAGCAGTTTTTATTTCCTATTCCGGACATGGATAACTGGGACACGGCCGAGACAGACGGCAAGAGCAGTGATGATTATGTTATGCTGCTCGGTCCCGATAAAGACAGGACGATCGTTGTTTATTGCGGTTTTGTCAAGTGCACCCGAAGTCATAACGGTGCAGTATGGGCAGCAAAAATGGGATATAAGAACGTGTACCGCTATCCCGGCGGTATTTTTGCCTGGAAAGGAGCGGAGTATCCGGTTGAAAGCGTTGACTAGGGGGGAACAGATTCGTCAGCCGGCAGCTTTTTCTATTGAGATACTGCCGGCTTTACCATTCATAACGGGGTGCCTTAATCATTTTTCGCTGCCGGTCTGCTGCTGTTGAGGAAATCCTTTAAATTATCGATCTCCTCCAGAATGCCAAAAACTGTCAGGACATCTCCGGGGGCCAGCTGGTGATTGCCGCGTGGAATGATCATTTTACCTTCCCGCTTGATGGAAACCAGGTTGACCTGCCGCGGCAGCGGCAGGTCTTTGACCTTGACGTGACAGCAGGCGTCATCCTCGTTCAGTACAAACTCGACAAACCTGGTCTCTGATGAAGAACGCAGCGTGGTCTGCTGCTCTGCCA
Organism: uncultured Desulfobulbaceae bacterium; assembly: GCA_965366875.1. GTDB lineage: Bacteria > Desulfobacterota > Desulfobulbia > Desulfobulbales > Desulfocapsaceae > MADRE3. Next base: position 5,585 of record CBDUGK010000035.1, read on the forward strand.
TCTGGCCTCTCTGCTTGCGCACAACACCGACGTCATAGGCCCGCAGGATGTCCGAGCGGCTGATCATGCCGACAAGTCTCATGGAACCGTCCCGGGAAATCACCGGAAGCCTGGCGAGGTCTCTCGGAGACATCTTCTGGATGGCAACCCAGATCGGCTCATCCGGGAAAACCGCAATCGGCCCTTCGATGGCAAGATCCTCGACCTTCATTTCACGAGGATTGAAATTATCTCCAGACTGCGCCCGGTGCACGTCCTGCAGAGTAATAATACCCCAGAGTTTCTTGCCTTCGGTGATGACCGGGAAGCCAAGCAGATTGGTCTCCTGGAACAGTGCCATCAGCTCCGAAACTGACTGGTTCTTGTTGATGCTCACGAGCCTGGTTCTCATGACCTCCTGGACCTTTACCCCCTGCATGATGTCCATATCCCGGCCTCCTTCAAAATGGATGCCGCGTTTCGCAAGTTTTAGGGTATAGATCGATTCTGGGTGCAGCCACTGCGCCAGGTAGGTGGCAGTGATGCCTGCTACCATCAGGGGCAGAATCATCAGGTAATCATTGCTCATCTCAAAAACGATAAGCATGGCGGTCAGCGGTGCCCGTGCGGTAGCACCAAAGAGTGCTGCCATGCCGACAAGGGCGTAGGCTCCGGGTTCACCCGAGATTTCCGGGAAATAATTCTTGAAGATAATGCCGAGTGCGCCACCCAGCATTGCCCCGATGAACAGGGAGGGAGCGAATACACCGCCCGAGTTTCCGGAGCCGAGGGTAAAGGAGGTCGCCAACGGTTTCAGAAAGACGAGAAGCAGCAGGATCCACAGCGAAGCCCCCCCCTGGAGAACCTCTTCGATGTAGTGAAATCCGGACCCGTACATAAAGGGCATCAGGATACCGTCGGCAACAGGCAGCTGCATGAAAAGCATCCCGGATATTCCGAGCAGCGCAGCGCCGATTGCAGGCTTGAATATCTGGGGAAACTTCCAGTTATCAAAGATATTTTCCGCCATGTTGAGCATCCTGATAAACATGATGCCTACCAGTGCCGCAAGAAGACCGAGAATGAGGTAGAAAAGCAGTGATGTCGGGGAGACAAGAGAATGAATGGGAACTGAAAATGCCGGCTGTGTACCGAGAAATATCCGGCTGACAATCGATGAAGAGACAGCGGCGATGACAACGTTGCCAAACGAGCGAACCTGAAGGTTGCACATCAGTACTTCTATGGCAAATACGACTCCGGCAATCGGTGCGTTGAAGGTCGCGGCAATACCAGCGGCTGCTCCGCAGGCGACAAGATTTCTGATGCGTTCATCCGATAATCTCAATATCTGCCCGAGGCTTGAGCCGAGGGCGGAGCCGACCTGGATAATAGGGCCCTCACGACCGGCAGACCCGCCTGTGCCGATGCACAGGGCGGAGGCTGCAATCTTTGCCGCTGCAACCCGTGCCCTGATTCTGCCGCCCCTCAGGATCAGGGCCTGCATGACTTCGGGAACACCATGCCCTTTTGCTTCCTGGGCAAAAAGGATCAGTGGCCCGACAAGCAGTCCTCCCACAACCGGAACGATAAAGTATACCAGTATTCCAAGGGATGGGAGTAATTCCGGGAGCTTTAAATAGCCGATGTGCTGAATGGCTGCGATCAGCTTTATAAAGAGTACTGCAGCAAGACCCGTACCGGCCCCTATGACAATGGATAAGATAAAAAGCAGCAGACCGACAGGAGGAGAAAATTTGTCGATATACCTGCTCAGAGCAGTCTGTTTTGGAGTCATGGGTTCTGTCTGTTATGAGACAAGGTGTTGCGTAATGGCTATCGAAATCAATAAAATAGTGTCTCAAAACCTGGCAGTATAAACATACTTCGGTACTATTGCCAGGGGAATCTGTTTACCCACGATCTGATCACCTTGTCCGGGTCAGGTCCTGCTCAGCGCTTTTCGTGCTTCCTGGCGCAGAATCATATCCAGGATAACGAGCGCGGCCATGGACTCAACAATCGGCACTGCCCGGGGAACGACGCAAGGGTCGTGGCGTCCCTTGGCCTGCAGTGTTACCTGGTCTCCACTGTAGTTGGCTGTTTTCTGAGCAAGCGATATGGTTGCCGGCGGTTTGAAAGCAACCCGGAAAAATATCGGCTCGCCATTGGCAATACCGCCCTGGATTCCGCCCGAGTTATTGGTGCGCGTACCGAGCCGGTTTTCTTTGCGGATAAACGGATCGTTGTGCTGGGAACCCTTCAACCGTGTGCCTGAAAAACCCGAGCCGATTTCAAAGCCTTTGGTCGCTGGTATTGCCAGCATGGCCTGGGCAAGCTTGGCTTCAAGCTTTTCGTAGACAGGCTCGCCGATTCCTGCCGGAACATTCCTGATCACACAGGAAACGATTCCGCCCGTAGAGTCGCCCGCTTCCTTGAGCGAGAGAATCAGTGTGCGCATCTGTTCAGAAATACTCATGTCCGGACAGCGCAGGTCAGTCCTGTCAACCTGTTCACGGCTTAATGTCTCGATATCCGGCTGGCTGGCTTCAAACGGCCCGACTCCGCTGACCCAGCCGACAATCTCCACACCAAATTGTTCGCGAAGAATTTTATCGGCAACGGCACCGGAGGCGACCGTGCCGATGGTCTCCCGGGCGCTCGATCTTCCTCCACCTGAAGCAGCCTTGATTCCGTATTTTGCCATATAGGTGAAATCGGCATGCGAGGGGCGGGGAATCGTGTTCATATCACCGTAATCGGAAGGCCGCTGATCAAGGTTGTTGACCTGCAGGGCGATCGGGCTGCCCAGCGTAATCCCGTTTTCAGTGCCTGAAAGGATGGTCACACCGTCTTTTTCAGCCCGGTCGGTGGTTAGTTTTGACTGGCCGGGTCTCCTCCGGCTGAGTTGCGTCTGGATATCGGCCTCTGTCAAATGTATCCCTGGGGGGCAGCCGTCAATGACGACCCCGACAGCCTTGCAATGCGACTCTCCAAACGTCGCTATTCGAAACAGTGTCCCAAAATTACTTGACATAAACGCTCCTTGACAGGTTCTGTATAAGGTTCCGGAGGTGATTTCCGCTGTAAATCAGCACTATACCCTAAGCACATATATGTATTAGAAAAGACAGGAGCAGGATTTTTCTCAAAACCAGATATCCTGCTGGCCCGCTGTCCATTATTGATTGTTGTTCAGGATATCCAGGGACATCTCGATGGATGTATCGGTCAGCCGCTGCACCTCTTGTATCAGGTGCAGCTGCTGACGGCGATAGCTGTTGTCTTTGGCGATCTCTCCGCTGACGGCAAGGGTCTGGTACTGATGCATCCAGTCGAACATCTTTTTATTGGCCTGTTGAAGGTCTGCAATGACCCTGTCAATAGACTGCTGTCGCAGAGGATCTGCGTCTGGAATCATTTGCAGTTTTACCTCGAGTTCATACATGAAGCCGATTTTCTCCATGGCCTCATCATGTACCGCTATGATCTCTTCGCGCAGCCGATTGTTTTCTTCCGTCTGCTCGTCCGCGCAGGCGGCTAGGGCCAGGACCAGAGCCAGGATTGGAGCAAGGCAGCAACAGGGGCGTGGAATGTTCAGGTGACGCATGATGAAAGCCATTTGACAAGCATCGGCTCGCTGACAGGAACGGGGCGCACCGACCAGCGCCGCTGGAGATAGTCGAAAAGGTGCAGCATTTCAGCTGTGCTGATGGTTTTAATCGGCGGCATGAAGCTGCCTCGCCTACGGTCCGCGGTTTTCATTGTTGTCCTGCTTCCATAGATAATCAGGCAGGGAAGTTCATCGATCCGGCCAGAGAGGTAGGGGCTTTTATCCAGTGGTGGATAGAGTTTTCTCAAGCCCTGGCCGGATGAGGAGTGGCATTGGGAACAATTTTTCCGGTAGATGAGCTCTCCAGGATGATCCTTGCTGCACCCCGGCAGCAGCACGAGCAAAAACACGAAAAGACAGGCCACAGAACATACATGAAAGAAGATGTTCTCAGCCCTCATCCAGAAGCCTCTTGATATCGACAATGAGCTGGTCTACCGACTCCTCTTCCGTTCCCCGGTAGTATCCCCTGATTCTGCCTGACTGGTCAACGAGACAGAAAGACCCTGAGTGGATAAAGCCGCCCGGGGCCTGCTTATCTTCCATCGCTCCCAGCATATAGCGTTTGGCAGTGTCGTATATTTCATGCTTGGGGCCGGTGACCATGTGCCATCGAGCCGCCGAGATCTCCAATCGCTGCGCATAGTCATGCAATACCTCAACAGTGTCATGCTCAGGATCGATGGTGTGTGAGAGAAAGCGGACGTTGTCTTCTTCCGTGAAGGTTTCGTATACCCGCAGCATCTGTGATTTCATCACCGGACAGATTGTCGGGCAGCTGGTAAAGAAAAAATCCGCCACGTATACCGTGCCTGCAAACCGTGCCTGCGGGACCGGCTTTCCATCCTGGTCGGTAAAGGTATATGGTACATCAATGGTTCCGAGTACCGGCAGCGGCTCTTTTGGTCCCATGCTGCACGTGCAGGAAAGAGCGAGCGGAAGCAGCATGAGCAAAAGCATGCGGAACGGATTTCCAACCTTCGGGCAGGTGTTTTTCAGCAGGGCCATGATTCTCATGTATAGTGCGAAACTGTGTTGAGATGATCGGTTATTTTGTTTACATTCTTTTCGAGTTACCTGATTTTTAACGAGTTGGCAACCGTTTCCCGGATGATGGAGCGTAAACCGGCTTTTTCAACAGATCAAAGGAGAAAATAGAAATGAAAAAAGTGGCGCTGGTGACCTACAATCCCGACATGATGTGCTTTACCCACGTCCTTCTCTACGCCATTGATTTCATGGAGAAGGGATACGAGGTGAAAGTGGTGATAGAAGGTGGTGCGGTCAAGCTGATGTCAGCCTTCCTGAAACCCGATGCCCCGTTTGCCCAGCTCTTCGCCAGGGTCAAGGACGCAGGATTGATCGATTGTGTCTGCAAGGCCTGCTCTGCCAAGCTGGGCAGCATGGAGGATGCGCAGAAACTGGGCTTGAAGGTGTCAGGAAACATGATGGGGCACCCGTCGCTTGAAGACTATATTGCCCAGGGATACCAGGTCATCACCTTCTGAGCGCAAACAGCCCCAGTCCGCCAGTTATGAGCGGTTTCAGCTGCTCCGGCATCCACCCAACCCGGACGCTGGGGTAGGGGCTGCCTGCGGCTTTTCAATGCCGATAATAGAGGTGCGGGCTTCCCATTGTCTGCAGGGATTTATGCAGGTTCTTTCTGAATTCCCGTCGATCCCAGATACCCTGGATGTGTCCGCGCCTGAGCGCATTTCGAGCCGAGTGATAATCGGGGGGAATATCAATCCCGGTTGTCTCGCGAATGACGCGGGGGCCTGCAAAGCCGATCCGGGAAGAGCGGATGGCGAACTGATAGGGCGAGCAGCCGAGAAAAGAGGCCACCGGTCCGGCATATGAATTGTTGTCGTAAACGACGATGTAGAGTCCGCCGGCATCAATGTACTCCCGCACTGCCATCGTGCATTTGGGCATCTGCACGACACCAAGCGTACCTTCCTGGATCCTGATCCCGCCTGTCGAATGAATGTAAGCAAGGAGCGGCCGCTTCTGCCGTTGGGCGAGCTTGCAGGCCTGAACAAATTTCTCCCCTTCGGTCGAACCGACGGTGCCGTTTCTGAAATCGGAGTAGAGGATTGTGGTAACGATTTTTATACCGTCAATCTGGGCAGCAAACGTCATGTTGCTGCTCTTTCGCCTGGTTTTCTCTTTTGCCGCCTGCAGCCGCTCGGAAAAACCGGTGTAACCCAGCGGATTCTGGGATTCAAGGTGGGAATTAAAAAAACGGATAGATCCTGGATCGAAAACGTTTTCCAGATACCACTGGTACTCGAGCGGAAAGTGATGCCCGCAGGTTTCGCAGACACCGGCAAATTCACCGTAGAGATCAGGAATCCAGAGGTCTTTGCAGCCATGTTTCTCAGCATTGGGGCAGCTGACGGTGCGGTCACTGTTGGCCAGCGGACTGGTATAGGTGTCCGTTAATTCCAGGGGATCCTGGCGCTGACTGCTGCTTTGCCCACTGCCTTCGTAGGTAATCAGCTTTGCTTCCTTTGCTTCGGGCTGCGGTGAGGTAAGAAAATTAATGGCAGCACTGAACGGTTTGGTCAGCCGTTTCAGCATTACCGAACCTTCTCCGGAAACGTCGTCGAGTACCTTTCGAACCTGCCGCTTGCGGTTCTTGAAGATATCATAGCGAAGGGTGTAGTAGATGTGCTCACTGTAAATTCGGGCCTGCCGCAGCATGGACCTGCGAGATTCCGGCTGACCGATATAGCCGTGTGTCGCCATGTCCAGGTACTTCTCGGAACGGAGGCGAAGCAGCCTGGTGGTCTCTTCCCTGCTTAGATCCCAGGGAACAACAACATCAATTTCACGGTTTTCTTTCTTTGGCTTCTTTTGTCCGATCTCAATTGAGCGAATCGACGGAAAACTCTTAGACGAGAGAACCACGCGATCAGTTGCGCTGATCATCTCCTGGCGCACTTGTCCGAAGAAACTGAAATCATCCCTTCGTGCACCAAGGGGAGGCTCGTGGATGATTTTGTCAATCGTTCCGTGATTGAGATTGTCCAGCGCGGTGAGTCTCAGCCTGTCGGCACAGAGTTCAATCAGCTCGCGGGGGACCTTGCTTCCTTCTGCGACTCTTCCCTCAATTGCCGCCGCCCCTTCCGGAGAGATCACCGAATAATAACCGTGGCTGCACATCATCCGGTAATCTGTCAGCCCGATGGCTTCTGCCCCACCTGAGCCACCCTCAGAGATCAATGATACCGTCGGTACCCGCAGCTTGGTCATTGCATAGATATTTCGGGCAATCTGCTGGGCAGCGCCGGGGTATTCCTCAACAGGATACGAGCCGGGGGTAAAGATGTAGAAGTGAATTGGTATGCCTTCGGTTTCGGCAACCTTCATATACCTGAGGGCTTTTTCGTTCCCCTCCGGTCTGCAGGAACCGCCGTTGCGGAATTCTTCCCCATGACCTGATTCCTGGCCGATAACCATTACCGAGGCCGTGTACGTTTTATTCTTTGCTTTCCTGGTGATTGTGGCCTTGGCGCAGACCATTGCCGGATCGATGTTGGCATCTTCTTCGCCGCCGAGTTCGGTGTAATCATCGTAAATGTTCTCAAGGATGTCTTTGAGGCTGAAGCGCTGCAGGGAGCGTACGATCCTGACCCGCTCCATCGCTGTCAGCTGTTCTTCTCCACGTTCCTCGAGAAAGCTGATTGAGTCATGAAGTTTACGAATTTCCCCTTCGAGCTCTTCTTCTGAATAATCGTATATGGTAACCTTGAGCTGTTCACAGTTCGCTTTGAAACCTTCAAGGTTTCCCCAGTTGGAGTAATCCTTGATCTGGATCAGGTAATCGATTCGCTCCTCAATTTTCTGGAGCTGTTTTAATTGCTCATTCATAACAATAAAGTAGGTGTACCGGATCAGAATGCCAGCAGACGATCCAGGTTGTTTTTCAGGTAGGCAAGATTGGTCGTGATCGGGCTGCCGCTTGCATTTTTACCCCTGATCGTGATCTCGTCAATAAGGCGGGCGGCGCGCTGCCTGGCCTCATCCATGCTATCGGCCCAGACAAGCGCCAGGGCCAGGTTGGGATCGAAATCGCTGGGTATGGTGTATGGGCGATCAAAGGGAACATGGGTGTAGACCGCCGACCAGTCATATTGGGGAAACGAAAAGTCGGTGATTGTGCCGATCCACGGTGAAAAGCCTCTTTTGGTATCTTCGGCGACAATACGCAGTTCTATTGCCGCACCTTTGAATTCAATGTCCTTCTGCCTGTAGCCGAGGCGCTCGCCGAGTGCCAGCCTGATCTGTTCACGGATCAGGTTTGGCTGTTTGCCGTCCAGATAGCTGATTCGTGCGGATATGTCGTTTTCCACCTGGATACGGGTATTAACTTCAAGAAGATAGGGCTGGCCACTGCGCGATACGATCCACTCCCAGGTGCCGACGTTGTCGTAATTGACATGATCTGCAAGTTTCAGTGAGTAATTGACGATCTGTTCAAGAACAGATTCTTCCTCAAAGTCATAATCAAAGCACGAATTATGGAATCCTGGAGCGGCTTCAACCCTTTTCTGCCTTCCGGTAGACTGAATGGTGCAGTTTCTGGAACTGAAATGAACCCGCTCGTTGTAGGCGGAACAGAGCAGTTGGACCTCAAGGTGATTATAGTCGCGTAAACATTGCTCAATCAGTACACCGCCGTCGCCAAACTGTCGTTTTGCGTAGTTCTGGAGCTGGCGGTAGACCCTGCGGAAATGTTCAATTTCAGTAACCTCCTCAATTCCCATTCCACCCCCTCCGGCAGCCGCTTTGACGAGAATCGAGGGGTTCTCGATGTTGTTGTTGAGCTGATCATTCAACAGGGTTGCAGCAATCTCTTCCGCTTCCATTTCGTTGTAGATCGGTGCGTCGGTACCCGGAATCGTCGGGATGCCAAGTTGATTGGCAACCCGTTTGGTGTTGATTTTGTCACCGAGATTCTTGATGACCTGCCAGTTTGGACCGATAAAGGTCAGGCTCCGGTCCCTAACTGTTGCTCTGCGCGCGAACCTGAAATCTTCTGAGAAGAAACCGTATCCGGGGTGAATCGCGGTACAGGATGCGTGGTCGGCAACGGCAAAAATATCATTTGGTTCGGTATAACTGGTTATCCGCCAGGCGTTTTGATCACTTCCTTCCGTGCAATTGCGCCTGACGTGCTCTGAATCTTTGTCTGCATCTGTGTAGACAACAACATAGTCAAGGCCCAGGTCGCGGCAGGCGTTCATGATGCGGATGGCAATTTCACCTCGGTTGGCGATAAGTACCTTTCCTTCCACATTAATCCTCTTACAATAAAATTTGATCCGTGTTCGGTGCGAGCATACGATACGCGAATTTCCGGAATACTCCAGTAAAGTCTTTACAGGGAAACCCTTCTAATATAGTAAGGAGCATGAATAAATCAAAGAGAAATCATTCTTTCTGCGACCGTTTACCTATCTTTTGTGGTCGTCTGCAGCCTAAATGAGCGCCTTTGTCCTTGACTTTCAGCCCAATTGTCCCTAGAGATTCTTCATTGGGTATTGGGTAATGTTTTTGCTGCGTGATTACTTCTATTCCGTAACCTGACCTTTTACGGCAGATAACAAAACAGATACATATGAGCGGTGACAATGATGATGTGCCTCCGTCGGCTGATGGAGAGCAGGTTTCAATTTTCAGAAGGATCAGAGATTTCATCCCTTTTGGCAAGCCTCCTGATACCACCGAGGCCCTGGAGCATGAAATTCAGGAGTTGCTCGAGGAAGGTGAAGAGCATGGATTGATTTCCAGCCTTGAAGAACGGATGATCAATTCGATATTTGACTTCCGCGATACCATTGCAGCTGAGATAATGACCCCGGCGGCGGAAATAATCAGTGCCGAGATAATGACGCCGATTCCCGAAATCATACAGGTAACGATAGATCAGGGGTTTACCCGTCTGCCGATTTTCAGAGATAACTCAGACAGGATTGTCGGTATCCTGCACACCAAGGATCTGCTGCGAATATGTGCGCGTGGTGATGAGTATGACGGTAACCTGGAGCCGTATCTCAACAGCGTCGATTTCGTTTCAGAGGGGAAACGGATAGGGGAATTGCTCAGGGAGTTCCAAAAAAACAAGACGCACATGGCAATCGTCATCGATGAGTTCGGAGCAGTCCGTGGATTGATTACCCTGGAGGATATCCTTGAAGAAATTGTTGGTGAAATCGATGACGAATATGATGTCGAAGATGATGATTTCGAAAAGCTCAATGACGAGACCTCTCTGGTCCGGGCTAAGGTTGACATTGAAGATGTGGAGGAGCGCTTCAACATAAAGCTGCCGGAAGGGCCCTATGAATCAATCGGCGGTTTGATCATTCACTCTCTTGGACGCCTTGCCCGTGAAGGTGATTCGATAAAGATCGGCAACGTTGAGCTGATCGTTCATCTGGCGGGGCGGAGAAGAATCAAGAAGATCAAGGTTGTCTGCCCGAATACCGGGGAATCTGACTGATGGCGAACGGCCGGAACGTCCGGTGGTTCAGCGGAGTCGTGATTTTTCCACTGGCGGCCTGGCTTGCCCTGCCCGGCAGCTTTGCCTTCTGGCCACTGCTTTTTGTCTGCCTGCTGCCGCTGCTCCTCTGGGTTTCCGGAGCCGCAGGGGGGAGGCAGGCATTCGGGCGGGGACTGCTGGCAGGGATTATTTTCTACAGCCTGCAGCTCTACTGGATAGTTGCGGTACTCACTACCTTCGGGGGGCTGCCGTGGATTGTCTCGGTTCTCTCCCTTTTCCTGCTCGTGTTCTACATGAGCATCTATCTGGGACTGTTCTCTTTCTGTTTTTACCGCCTCAACAGCAAGGGGTTTACCTATCTTTTGCTGGCTGGTGTTCCGGCCATCTGGGTTGGGCTTGACTGGGCAAGATCCTGGGTCATGAGCGGTTTTCCCTGGATGGATTTCGGCTACGGGCTCTGGTCCGTGCCGGAAGCGCTGCAGACAGCCGACCTGCTTGGGCACCATGTCCTGACGTTCATGATTGTTCTTGTTAATCTTGTCGTTTATATCGTTGTCAGCCGACGTTTCAATGTGCTTCAAAAAATCAGTTCAGCAGCTCTTGTCATGCTGCTGCTGCTGGGCGGCTTGTTTTACTCTCAGAGCCGCTGGGCCGAGGTGCTGGACCTTATTGATGAGGCAGCTGTTGCCGAGGTCGGCATAGTCCAGGGTAATGTCGAGCAGGAAAAAAAATGGTCCCCGGAGGAGCGGCGGAAAACGGTTGATTCGTATCTTGAACTCAGCTCCACATTAGTCGGTAATAAAAAGCCCGATCTCATTGTCTGGCCGGAAACCGCCCTGCCCTTTTATCCGCAGGGCAACGAACTGCTCTGGCCGATTAAAGCGTTTTTAAAGAACTCTGGTGTCACCCTGCTCACCGGGGCGCCATGGTATGACGTCGTAGACTGGGAAAAGCGGTTGTTTACCTATTATAACGGCTCTTTCATGCTCGCGGGCTCGGGAGAGATGGGTGGTTATTATTTCAAGTCCCATCTGGTGCCGTACGGTGAATATGTGCCGCTGAAGAAATATATGCCGTTTCTGGCCCCGCTCGTTGAAGCCGCCGGAGACTTTACTCCCGGTGTCGTCGGTGCACCGCTTGAGAGCGGGCAGATCAAGGCCGGGGTGCTGATCTGTTACGAATCTATCTTCCCGGATATCGGGCGGCGCTGGGTGGAAAATGGAGTCAATGTGCTGGTCAATTTGACCAATGATGCCTGGTATGGTAAATCAAGTGCCCCCTACCAGAGCTGGGCAATGACGGTGCTGCGTGCGGTTGAGACCAGGCGGAGTCTGGTCAGATCGGCAAATACCGGCATCTCAGGGGTGATTGATCCGCTTGGACGGGTGCAGAGCAGATCAAATCTTTTTGTACCCTGGGCGGAAACCTCCGGGGTTCCCCTGATGACGCAGCAATCCTTTTACGTGGGCGGAGGCTTCCTGTTCGCACCGATCTGTGCAGCAGTTGGATTACTTATCTGCACCGTGGTTCAAGGTATGGCTCGGCGACAAAAAAAATGGTATTAAGAGGCATGGTTTGGATGTAGGCCGTCGTTAAAAATCAAGTTTTGTGATGGCTAAGTAAAAAGCTTCATATGCGAGGCGCGCACAATTTCTATTATTTCGGCGTACTCCAGTACGTCGTGATGATAGAAATTGTGTAGTAACGAAGCAGATGAAGCGTTTTTACGACGCCATCAAAGAAGAGTGATATTATGGCACAGGAAACAGGATCGGCAGTATCGTTTCAAAAGCTCAATGATATGAAAAGCCGCATGCAGGCTTTGAAGGAGCATCTTTGACTTAGCCGGTAAAAAAGAACAGTTTGAACAGCTTGAGCGGCAGACGCTCGCCCCGGATTTCTGGGAGGATGCCGAGCGCGCCCAGAGGACCCAGAAACATCTTGGGCAGATTCAGGAAGTCATCACAAGCTGGGAAGGTACCTGGTCGTCTATCGAGGAGGCGGAACTGCTGCTTGAAATGGCGGTAGAGGAAAAAGATCTTGATGCCGAGCGGGAAGTTGCTGAAAGTCTTGGGGCCATTCAGCGTGATATCGGAATAACCGAGCTTGAGTGCATGTTCAGCGGTGAACATGATTCATCAAATGCGATCGTCTCAATTCATGCCGGGGCTGGCGGAACCGAAGCCCAGGACTGGGTTGATATTCTCTTGAGGATGTATCTTCGCTGGGCTGAAGCCAAAGGGATCAAAACAAATATCCTTGACTATCTGCCCGGTGACGAGGCGGGGGTAAAGTCGGTTTCGATTTTTTTCAAGGGAAAACATGCCTATGGGTATCTGCGCTCTGAACTGGGAATTCATCGCCTGGTGAGAATTTCTCCCTTTGACGCCAGCGGCCGGCGGCATACCTCCTTTGCCTCAGTCATGGTCATGCCCGAGCTCGACGACACCGTGAACATCGATATTGCCGAGAAGGACCTGCGAATCGATACCTATCGGGCAAGCGGTGCGGGAGGGCAGCATGTCAACAAGACCGACTCCGCCATCCGCATCACCCACCTGCCAAGCGGCATTGTCGTGCAGTGCCAGAATGAGCGCTCGCAGCATCGCAACAAGGACATGGCTATGAAGATGCTGACCGCACAACTGTATGAGCGTGAAGAGCAGCGAAAGCTGGAAGAGCAGCAGGGACTCGGAGGGGAGAAGAAGGAGATCGGCTGGGGAAGCCAGATACGTTCCTATGTCTTACAGCCATACCAGATGATCAAGGATCACCGCACCCAATATGAGATGGGCAATGTCAATGCGGTCCTTGACGGCAACCTTGATCCGTTTATCAAGGCATACCTGCTCTGGGCCAAATAGCAGAGCTGAGGGCTGTTCCTGCTTTCAGTGAGCGTTTGCAGACTCCTTCTTGTTCTGCATTGCCGAGCTGCAGCTGCAGCACATTGCTTCGCCGGTCTTGCCGCACATTCCCGTGAGTGGGTGCCGGGTCCGGCCGGCACGTTTTCGACAGAGGTTGATTACCAGAGCCGCACCGATAAAAAGGGGCAGTGTAACGAGAAGGGTGGTCAATAATTCCATCCGGGTGTTAGCCTCCGAAATCGTCAAAGTGGATATTTTCTGTCTCGACACCGAGATTATCCAGCATTTCCTGTACCGATTTAAGCATCATCGGCGGCCCGCAGATATAGTAATGCAGGTCTTCCGGGGCTGGATGATCCTTCAGGTATTTTTCGTAAAGTACCTGGTGGATGAAGCCGGTCTCTCCCTCCCAGTGATCTTCGGGAAGTGGTTCCGACAGGGCGAGATGAAAGGTGAAATTGTCATGGGCCTTGGCCATTTCCTCAAACTCTGCCTGGTAAAAAACCTCTTTCATCGAGCGGCCGCCATACCAGAAAGAGACCTTCCGGTCGGTTTTGATCCGTTTGAAAAGATCAAATATATGGCTGCGCATCGGGGCCATTCCGGCTCCGCCTCCAATGAAAACGAGCTCCTCATCGCCGTCCTCCAGATAAAATTCCCCGAAAGGACCGGAAATCACCACATCATCTCCGGGCTTGAGGTTGAAAATGTAGCTTGAAACCTGGCCGGGAGGAGTGGCCGGCTGCCCGGGTGGGGGGCTGGCGATTCGCACATTGAGTTTTATGACGCCGGACTCTTCCGGATAATTGGCCATCGAGTAGGCCCGTGTCACCGGGGTGTGGACGTGTGATTTATACTGAAACATTTTGAACTTGGTCCAGTCCGCGAGAAAACGGTCATCGATATCGAAATTCTTGTATTCGAGCACATGGGGAGGAACCTCGATCTGGATATAGCCCCCGGCCTTGAAATCCACGTGATCCCCTTCCGGCAGTTTCAGAACCAGCTCTTTTATGAAGGTGGCGACATTCTCATTTGACTCGACAACGCAGTTCCATTTCCGTGTCTCGAGCATTTCCGGCGGCACCTGGATTTTCAGGTCGCGCTTGACCGGGACCTGGCAGGCGAGACGGTACCCCTGCCGCGCTTCTTTCCGGGAAATGGCCCCTTCTTCGGTAGCAAGGATTGAACCGCCGCCTTCGCTCACAATGCAGCGGCACTGGGCGCAGCTTCCCCCGCCCCCGCAGGCTGAGGAGAGAAAAATTCCCTGGTCGGCAAGAGAGGTGAGCAGTTTGCCGCCCGGCTCGGCCAGCAGTTTCTTCGAGTCGTTCACCTGGATGGAAATATCGCCGCTGGGCAGAAGGGCTCGTTTGGCAATAACGATCAGTGAAACAATAATGAACTGGATAATGAGAAAAATGGTGACTCCCACGAGAATTTCATTCATCCGGTCAGCTCCGCATCGATTGAAATGATAATGGCGTGATCAAGAGACATCAGTTACAGGCTCATTCCCGCCAGCCCCATGAAGGCAATGGCCATCAGTCCGGCAGTAATAAAGGTGAGTCCCAGCCCGCGAAGTGCTCCGGGCGGATCTGAGTATTCACATTTTTCACGTATTCCCGCGAGGGCGACGACAGCGAGGAGGAAACCGGCTCCGGCGCCCACACCGTAGGCAACGCTTTCAAGAAAGGTATAGTCCCGCTCGACCATGAACAGCGAACCACCAAGGATTGCGCAGTTTACCGTCAACAGCGGCAGGAATATTCCGAGCGTGTTGTAGAGCGCCGGGACGAAACGATCGAGGACCATTTCAAGGATCTGTACCACTGCTGCAATGGTGGCGATATAGATAAGCAGTCCGAGAAAGGTCAGGTCCAGTCCTCCAAGGCCAAGCCATTCAAGCGCCCCCGGCTTAAGCAGCGTGGTGAGGATAAAGTTGTTGATCGGTATGGTTATGGCGGTAAGAACCAGGACTGCAAGGCCAAGCCCCATGGCCGCCTTAACCTGCTTGGAAATAGCCAGGAAGGTACACATCCCGAGGAAGAAACTCAACGGCAGATTCTCAATGAAAACTGAGCGGAATATGATATCGAGATAGTGCATCAGTTTTTCTCCTGCTGTTCCGGATCAACGGCCCGCAGCGCCCAGATGATCATGGCAATCAGAAAGAAGGCGCTCGCCGGCAGGACCAGCATGCCGTTGGGGACATACCAGCCGCCGTTGGTGACGAGTTTAAGGATTTCGATACCGAACACGGACCCTGAGCCGAACAGTTCCCGAACAAAAGCAACCGTCATCAGGATGAAACCGTAACCAAGGCCGTTGCCGATTCCGTCCATGAAGCTTGCAATCGGCGGGTTGGACATCGCGTATCCCTCGGCCCGGCCCATGACGATGCAGTTTGTGATGATCAGCCCGACAAAGATAGAGAGCTGCTTGGAAAGCTCAAAGAAAAAGGCTTTTAGAACCTGGTCAACGATGATGACCAGGGTAGCGATGACCATGATCTGGAGACCGATTCTGACGGTATTTGGAATCTGATAGCGGACAATGCTGATGGTCAGGCTGGAAAATGCGGTAACCACCGTAACACAGATCGACATCACGAAGGCTGTTGACATCTGACCGGTTACCGCCAGTGCCGAACATATGCCAAGCACAAGCAGAGCAATCGGGTTTCGCCTGAATATCGAGCGAACCAGCAGTTCCGTGTTAGTTTCAGCCATTGGCTCCCCCTTGCTCCCTGATTCGCTTGAAATATGGTTTGAAGCCGTTTTCCCCGAACCAGAAGTGAATCAGCTTCTCGACGCCATCTGAGGTCAGCGTGGCGCCGGACAGCCCGTCGACCTGATAGGCTGCGTCCTCTTGATTGGTTTGACTGCTGCTCTTGACAATATCAAGTGCCACCTCTCCTTCCGGTGAATACAGTTTCTTCTCTTGCCAGCCGGCCTGCCAGCGCGGGTTTTCTACTTCCCCCCCAAGGCCTGGCGTTTCTCCATGCTGGTAGAAAGATATTCCCTTGATTGTGTCAAGATCACCGGCGACGGCAACGTATGCGTACATGGTTGACCAGAGCCCCTTGCCCCTGACCGGTACAACGACCTGGGAAATTGTCTCTTCCTCTTTTACCAGGTAGACAAATGAATAGTTCTCCAGCCGTCGAATACCCGCCGGATCCTCGGAACGCTTGAGCGCTCGTCCACCATCATCCGACAGGGCAGCAGCGAGCTGGTTATATCCGACCGGATCGAGTTTTTCGGAAGGCACATACTCACCACTGGCCAGATCGACGATTTTCGTCTCAACGACGCTGAACTGCTCGGAAATCGGCACATCTGGCTTGAGGAGCCCGGCGGCGCTGAGAATGTTTTTTTTCTGGTCCAGCTGCCTGTTGGCATCCTGCAGCGGCCTGAGACCGACGGCTGCAAGCGCCACCAGCAGGGAGCAGCCGAAGGCAAGAACCAGAACCGAGTAAAACGGTTTAAGCGGGTGTTCGTCAGCCATGGCGGAGCATCCTCCTCTTGACGTTTGCTCTTATGACGAAATAGTCGAAAAGAGGTGCAAAAACGTTGCCCATCAGTATGGCGAGCATTACTCCTTCCGGATAGGCGGGATTTGCAACCCTGATCAGAATCGTCAGGAAACCGATCAGGATACCGTACAGCCACTGCCCGCCATAGGTCTGTGCTGCCGATACCGGATCCGTTGCCATGAAGACAAGGCCAAAGGCAAAACCGCCCAGCACCAGATGCCAGTAAAAGGGAACCGAGTAGAGCGGGCTGGACGGCTCGGGAACCAGCTGAAATCCAAAAACGGTTATCGCTGCCCCGATCAGCATCGACACCATGATCCGCCATGAGGCGATTCCGGTAACCAGCAGCAGTGCGGCGCCAAGCAGGCAGGCAAGCGCCGATGTCTCACCCATTGATCCGGGTATCGTGCCGACAAACGCCTGAAACCAGGTTACGTCCAGAGTTTCCAGCGGATTGGATGTCGTTGCTGCGGCAAGCGCTCCCAGAGGGGTCGCGCTGCTGATGCCGTCCACCGCTGTCCAGATTGTATCCCCGGTCATTTGGGCAGGATAGGCAAAATAGATGAATGCCCGGCAGGCAAGGGCAGGATTCATGAAATTCCTGCCGACCCCGCCAAAAACCTCCTTGGCGAAAACCACCCCGAAGCTCGTCCCGACCGCCACCTGCCAGAGCGGGATGGTCGGGGGCAAGGTCAGCGGCAGCAGCAGGCTTGTCACCAGGAACGCTTCGGAAAATTCGTGACCGCGGATGAGATTGAATATCAGCTCCCAGACGGAACCCACCAGAACGACAGTGAGATAAACGGGGAGAAAATAGAGTGCGCCGTGAGTAATATTGGAAAGGAACGAACCGGGGTCAACCCCGACACCGCTCATGACTGCACCGCGCCAACCTTCAGGCAGCGTCCCGGCAGCAGCGGCGAGTGCGCTGTTGGCCTGGTAACCGGTATTCCAGAGAGCCATGACCGTACAGGGGATCAGGGCAATGATGACGGTTATCATGATCCGCTTCAGATCGATTGCGTCCCTGATGTGTGGTGCTTCAGGCGTTGACTTGGTCGTTGAGAAGAGGAACGAGTCGGTCGCTTCATAGAGCGGATATAACCGTTCAAAGCGCCCCCCTTTATCAAACAGCGGCTTGAGGTCAAGAAAAAATTTGTTGAGAAATTTCATAGCCTGGTTGTCTTTGAATTACCCTTCGTTTTCGATTGTCGCCAGCGTCCTGCGCAGCATCGGGCCAAAATTATTTTTTCCGGGACACACATAAGAGCAGAGAGCCAGATCTTCTTCAATAAGTTCCAGGCAGCCCAGATCCTTGGCTTTTTCGCTGTTGCCGGAGGCCAGGCTTTTTAAGAGATAGGTCGGAACCGTGTCGATCGGCAATACTCTTTCATACGTTCCGAGCGGAAAAATTGCCCGATCCCCTCCCCAGACAGCAGTATCAAGGGGAAGCGATGATGGCTTGGTGAATGCGGAGAGAAATGCCCGGGTAGTGGAAAATCGTTCTTTTCCCGGTCGCAGCCAGCCGAAAAACTGTCTTCCGGTTCCTTCCGGCAGGCAGGTTATCTGCTGGTGGTAGCGGCCGAGAAATCCATGAAAATCGGATGCCTGGCGGCCGTCCAGGGGCGAGCCGGAGAGCAGCCTGATGCTGCCCTCGAGCGTTTCACCCTGGCAGAGTTCACCAATAGATGCTCCCAACTGGGTCCTGACATGCCGCGGCTCGGCAGCAGCAGGGCCGGCCAGGGATATGACCCGGTCGCTGTCAAGCTGTCCGGTCCTGAGAAGTGCTCCGCAACTGATCACATCCTGTGCTCCGATATGCCAGACACGCTTGTTTTCATGAACCGGGTCGATAAAGTGAATATGGGTGGACGGCAGGCCGGCCGGGTGCGGACCTGAAAATGCTATCTGTTCGATACCGTCGACAGGCTCCGTGATCGTCTTCTGGTTCTGGGCGAGACAGAGATAAACCGGCTTGCTGACGCATTTCTTCAGGAGTTTAAGACCTGAGAGGAAATCATCTTTTCTGGCTTTGATGATTGCATCAATCTCCGGTGCCAGCGGCGAGGTGTCCATTGCTGTGACAAAAAGCGAGGCCGGCTCCGCCTCTATCGCTGGAATCTTGCCGTAGGGCCTGGTTCGAAGCGCACACCAGAGCCCGGACTTGATGAGAAGCGAGCGAAGCTCGGCGGCGGAGAATGTTTCGGCCGTGCTCCCCGGTGCGCAGAAAGAAAGAGGCTCGCCATCGTCAAGACGAATGACCAGCGATTCAAACTTTCGTTTTGCCCCCCGGTTCAAGGCGGTGACTTCTCCTCCGCCAGGCGCAGTGAAGATGACACCCTCATTCTTCTTGTCGGCAAAGATCGGCTGGCCCCGCTGCACGCGGTCTCCGACCTGGACAAGCATGGTCGGTTTCATACCGGGATAGTCGTCACCGATGAGCGCGACATGACTGACCGGTTTGCTGTTCGTCACACTTGGTGACGGTTGACCGCTGATCGGAATATCCAGTCCTTTTTGTATTTTGATGTGCGTCATCTCAGCTGAAAAAACCTGTTGTTTTGAATTTATTGAGTTCCTTGTCAAAAAAATAGCCTTCACACCCGGGGATGCTCTCCACCAGCTCCACCGAGGCCTGGGGGCCGAGAACCATTGCTGCGGTAGCCAGTCCGTCAGCCTGGGCTACTGTCGGGGCGATAATTGAGCTGCTCGCCGTGGTAACGGGCGAGAACCCCGTGAACGGGCTGATGATGTGATGTGTCTTCTTGTCGTCGGTAAAGTATTGCAGGTAATCCCCGGAGGTTGCGATTGCCCGGTCGCTGAGGGTGATGGTGTCCATTTTCTTGAGATCATCACTGCGCGGGTTTCTGATTCCAATCCTCCAAGGGGTACCGTCCTGCCGCATGCCGATTGTCATCAGGTCTCCACCAGCCTCCACATAGGCGTTTGAAAATCCGCTGGACCTCAGCACGTCGATGCCACGGTCAACGATATATCCTTTTGCTACGCCGTCAAGCGTCACCATAGTGCCCGGGTAGGTGAACCTGATGGTATTGTTCGGCTCAATTACAACATGGGTGTAGTCAACCAGTTTAAGGAGCTCATCTATTTCTGCTTTTACTGGCAGTATGCCGGTTTCCTTTACCTGCCTGTAGCGGCCGAGCAGCGGCAGGACTGTCGGATCAAAGGCCCCGCCGGTCAGTTCACTGAGCTGGTTCGACATGGTAAACACCTCGACGAGCTCCCGGGGTGCATTTTCAAGCACCCCCTCGCGGTTTAAACGTGATACTGGACTGTCGGCGACGTAGGTACTCATCATGTCTGACAGTTCTTTCATCCGTGCAATAGTTGCAGCGATCGCTTCCCTGGCTGGCTTTTCGTCCTCGCAGCAGACGGTGATGTTGACAATAGTGCCCATCAGCAGCTCGGTGTGTTTTGCCGTTTTTAATCCGGACCGGGGTCTGAACCCATAATAATAAGCGATTCCGAGGCCGCTGGCAAGGCCGCCGATCAGAAGGAGTTTTCTCCTGCTGAAGGCGGGCGTATTTGAGTAACGGTCACGTTGCAGTTTCAAAATCAAAGAGGAGTGGCTGAATTTAATTGTCGATCCAGGCTTTACATTGCTTCTATATACGCTTATTTGTTGAATAATCCACCCTATTATACTGAGTTTTGGGAACTATAACCACAAAGTGTGAGTGGAGCAAAATAAAGATTGTCTTTTCTCACATCATTGAGGATGAATTCCTTATCGCAGGGTGCTGAGGAGCTGTTTAAAATACTTGACATTAGCCCAGATTTGGTAAGAAGTAGAGGGCAGGACAGCAAAATGTCGGTGCATCCGTCTCAATAGGAGCATTTTTTCTATAATTCCGGGTAACGAGGTGAGTAATGGAAGAGAGCAGTCACTACGAGAAACTTGGCCTGCTGTATCTTGGCAGGGAGCTGGCTATTGAAGGTGAGCAGTCCTCGCCCGGGCCGCTATTGTTCAAGAGCAAGAACCTGACAACCCATGGCGTCATAATCGGCATGACCGGCAGCGGTAAGACCGGTCTTGGCATTGGGGTTATCGAGGAAGCGATCATGGACGATATCCCCTCGATCATCATCGATCCGAAAGGAGATATGGCGAATCTGCTGCTCACCTTTCCCGACCTGAAACCTGATGATTTTGCGCCCTGGGTTGATTCCGCCGAGGCTTCCAGAAAAAACCTGTCAGTAGAACAGTTAGCCCGGCAGACCGCCGAAACCTGGCGAGATGGTTTGCTCTCATGGGGGCAGGGGGCAGAGCGGATACGTACATTGTCTGAGAAGGCCAGAGCGACCGTCTACACCCCGGGAAGCGGCAGCGGCGTCCCGGTGTCAATCCTCTCCGGCTTTACTGCCCCGGCTGCAGATGTCCTTGCAGACCAGGATACGCTCAATTCTCTGGTCGGGTCAGCGGCAACAAGCCTGCTTTCGCTTGTGGATATTGATGGTGACCCGTTGACCAGCAGGGAACATATCCTGGTGTCCTCGCTGCTTCTCTACTACTGGCGGAATGGGGAAGATCTTTCGCTTGAGTCGCTGATCGGGGCAATTGTTAATCCGCCCTTTGACAAAGTCGGCGTTTTTGGGCTGTCGCAGTTCTTCCCGCAGCCCGAACGCATGAAATTTGCCATGCTGCTCAACAATGTCATCGCCAGTCCGTCATTTGCCGCCTGGATGACCGGAGAACCACTCGACATCCAGCGCATGCTGTACGGGGATGACGGCAGGCCGAGAACATCAATTTTTTCCATTGCCCACCTCAGTGAGACCGAACGCATGTTTTTCGTAACCCTGCTGCTCAATGCACTGATCGGCTGGATGCGCCGTCAGCAGGGAACATCATCACTGAAAGCCCTGCTCTACATGGACGAGATTGTCGGTTATTTTCCGCCCACGGCAAACCCGCCGTCCAAAAAACCGATGATGCTGCTGCTCAAGCAGGCGCGCGCCTACGGAGTCGGCGTTGTCCTGTCCACCCAGAACCCTGTTGATCTCGACTATAAAGGACTTTCCAATATCGGCACCTGGTTTGTCGGACGACTGCAGACAAGCCAGGACCAGAACCGTGTTCTTGACGGCATCGTCGGCGCCAGCGACGGTGCACTGGACCGGGCAACGGTGAAGCGGCTGCTCTCCGACATGAAGGGGCGGCAGTTCCTGCTGACCTCTGCGCATCTCGAAGAGCCGCTTTTGTTTGAAACACGCTGGGTAATGTCCTATCTCAAGGGACCGATCAGTCTCCAGGAAATCGGCAGGCTGATGGCCGGACGCCACATTTCGGCCCCGGCAGAACCTCCAGTTGAGGATGCACCCGTGGCAGGGCGTGCGGGTGGTGCCAGTGACCATCCCATCATCGTCAGCGACGGAGTCGAACAGTGCTATTTTATTCCGCCGATGCTGGCCGATGAAATGGTCTTTGAACCCTGGCTGGCAGGATCTGCAACGGTCAGGTTTTACAACAGCAGCCGCAATATCGACGAGCTCAGGCAGTGTGAGCTGAAAATCTACCTTGACTCCTCCTTCAGCAGCGCCCAGTGGAAAGAGGCGGAACCGCTGGAACTGGATCTTGATGAATGCCAGCTCTCGGCTCCCGGGGGCAGCTCTTTTTACGAAATTCCGGAGCTCTTCTCCTCAATAAAAAACCTTCGTTCATTTGAGAAAGAGTTTGCAGATTATCTCTATCAGACCCAGCGCCTCGAACTTTTCAGGGCAGCGGAGATCAAACTCGAATCCCAGCCGAACGAACCAGAAGCTGATTTTATGGTCCGGATTGCCGATCACATGCGCGAGGAAAAAGAAATCGCAGCCGAAAAACTGCTCGGCACGTTCAACACCAAAAGGCAGCGGCTTGAGAAGCAGCTTGATCGTGCTCTGGCAAAAATAGAAAAAGAAAAAGGTGATGTCACCGCTAAAACGACTGACACCGTGCTTTCTATTGGAACAGCCGTTCTCGGAGCCTTTTTCGGCAGAAAGGCGTTCTCCAGTGCAACGATTACACGAACCGCCAGCGGTTTCAGGAAAGCGGGACAGGTTGCAAAAGAAAAAGGCGACGTGGAGCGCGCCCAGGCGGCAGTTGCTGAAATCGAAGAGCAGATTCAGCAGTTAAGCCGTGAACAGGCAGAGGAGCTTGAGAAGCTGGTGATTCGGTATGATCCTGCTCTGGTGAAAACCGAGATATTTGCTGTCAAGCCTCGAAGAAGCGATATCTTTGATCTTCGCCTCTGTCTGCTCTGGGAGATGATTCCACCTCGTCCCAAGCGGTAGCGTTACGCGGACTGCGGCACGATATCCGTTGAGGGTGGCTTTGAGGACAGAATCTGGATAGGGCTCGATTCAAAGCTGATACCGAATTGCTGACTTTATAATAATGATATTTAATGTTATAAATAACTGATGGCTGTTACCGGGAAGATATTTGCCATTAAACGGTTCTCTCTTCATGACGGGCCGCACCTCAGGACAACGGTGTTTTTTAAGGGCTGTCCGCTGCATTGCCGCTGGTGTCATAATCCTGAGGGGATTTCCAGGCGTTTGCAGACCGTTATATCCCCGGGCAGGTGTGTCGGCTGTGGTGAGTGTATCGTTCATTGCCAGCAGCAGGCGTTGTCCATGGGAAACAGCGGTATTGAACGCGACACTGACAGGTGTGACAACTGCGGCGAATGCGTGCACCGGTGTCCCGCCCTGGCGCATGAACAGACCGGCTGGCAGGTTACGGTTGACGAGGTCATGGGTGAAGTCATCAAGGATCTGCCCTTCTATGATCAGTCTGGAGGCGGGGTCACCTTCTCCGGGGGTGAACCGTTCGACCAGCCGGAGTTTCTAATGGCACTGCTCATTGCCTGCAGGGAATTGTCGATTCATCGGAGTATCGACACCTCAGCATATGTTTCAAGTGAGCATTTGCTTGCTGCAGCCAAGCTTACCGATCTGATGCTTTGTGATATAAAACACATGGACAGTGGTGAGCATGAAAAATATACCGGTGTCGGCAATGAACGCATCCTGGATAATATCCGTCTGCTTGCCGCCTCGGGCTGTGAACTGAGGATTCGGTTGCCGCTTATCCCCGGAGTTAACGATTCTCGCGATGATATCGCAGCAGCAGTCGAGTTTATCAAGCATCTGGAGACGGTCAGGTGCGTCGATGTGCTTCCTTACCACCGGGCAGCAGAAGCGAAATACAGAAAACTGGATATTGTCTATCCTGGAAACGATATTGCAGAACTCGCCGGCAGCTCACTTGAGCAGGCGGTAGCACTTATCAGGCAGCAGGGGCTGGAAGCGGTTGTCGGAGGATGAAATGAACAGCAGAATCGAACGGCTGAGGGAACAGAGTTTTTCAACAAAACCGGGCTTGTCTGTTGAGCGGGCACTTCTTGAAACGGAGTTTTACCAGCAGCATTATGGAAAATATTCCACTCCTGTTCTCAGGGCATCGTTTTTTAAATATCTCTGTGAAAGGAAAACAATCTATATCGGAGATGATGAACTGATTGTCGGCGAACGCGGCCCGGCTCCCCGGATTGTTCCGACCTTTCCTGAGTTGACCTGTCATAGCGCTGAGGATCTGAGAATCTTGAACAGCCGCCCGATGGCCAGTTACCGGGTTGCTGAAGAGGATATAACGAAATACGAGGAAATTGTTATTCCTTACTGGCAGGGCCGTTCAATGCGGGAACGGATTTTCGGACAGGTCCCGGAGGAATGGAAAGCGGCCTATTCATCGGGACTTTTTACCGAGTTCATGGAGCAGCGTGCTCCCGGACATACCGCCCTTGACGGCTCCATCTACCGCTGCGGGATGAACGATTACAAGAAAAAAATCAAGGACCGAATTGACCGGCTTGATTACCTTAATGACCCGAACGCGGCAGACCGCTTCGAGCAGCTGACGGCGATGTCGATCAGTTGTGACGCCGTCATAATTTTTGCGATGCGGCATGGTGAACTGGCCGCAGAAATGGCGGGGATCACCACGGATAAGAGACGTTCGGCTGAACTTCAGGTAATTTCCGATGTCTGCAGCAGCGTTCCTGCCCGGGCTCCTCAAACCTTTCACGAAGCCCTGCAGATGTACTGGTTTGTGCATCTGGGGACCATTACCGAACTCAATGGCTGGGATGCAATGACGCCGGGTCATATCGACCAGCACCTTAAACCGTTTTATGACCGGGGAATCAGGGACGGCAGCCTGACAAGGGAGACGGCCAAGGAACTGCTCGGCTGTTTCTTTGTAAAAGTCAATAATCATCCGGCTCCGCCCAAAGTAGGGGTTACCGCAAAAGAGTCCGGCACCTACAACGACTTTACCCAGTTAAATCTTGGCGGTGTTGACAGCAGCGGCAATGATGCATCCAATGAAGTTTCCTACCTTGCCCTGGAAGTGGCCGATGAACTTCATCTCCTGCAACCGCAGCCAAGTGTTCACATCAGCAGTAAAACCCCCGATCGTTTTTTAAAAGCGGCCTTGTCCGTTATCAGGAAGGGATACGGCTACCCGTCGGTATTCAACTCCGATGCGGTCACCATGGAACAGGTCAGGGTCGGTAAATCCGTTGAAGATGCCCGGGAGGGAGGGACCAGCGGCTGCATTGAAACCGGCGCTTTCGGCAAGGAAGCGTACATCCTGACCGGCTACCTGAATGTTCCCAAGATCCTCGAGATAACACTCAACAATGGAGTCGATCCGTTAACGGGGACCAGGGTCGGACTTCAAACCGGTGACCCCCGGTCTTTTGCAGCCTTTGAACAGTTGTATGAAGCATTTGCCCGGCAACTCGATTATGTGGTTGATTTGAAAGTGAAGGTGAACAACTATATCGAGCGAATGTATGCCAAGTACTCGCCGGCGCCGTTTCTTTCGGTGGTTATCAAGGACTGCATTGAAAAAGGTCAAGATTACTATGATGCAGGGCCGCGATACAACACAAACTATATTCAGTGCTGCGGCATCGGTACGATTACAGACAGTCTCTCGGCAATCAAAACCCATGTCTATGAGGATCGGAGCGTCAGCTGGGAGCAGCTGCTGGCAGCCCTTGCCGAAAATTTCGTGGGGCAAGAACCACTGCGTCTGAAGCTCTGGAACAAAACCCCGTTTTTCGGCAACGACGATGACCGCGCTGATATGCTGATGAAGCGCGTCTATGAAAGCCTCTATGCGGCGATAGACGGTCGGCCAAATACCAAGGGCAGCGTCTACCACCTCAACATGCTCTCCACCACCTGTCATGTCTATTTCGGAAAAATGCTCGGTGCAACGCCAAACGGCCGTCATGCTCACCTGCCGCAATCAGATGGCACATCTCCTTCGCATGGAGCAGACCGCAACGGCCCGACTGCAGTCGTCAAATCCCTCAGTAAAATGGACCAGATCAAATCAGGCGGCACACTGCTCAACCAGCGCTTTTTGCCAAGTGTGCTGGCAACCCAAAAAGATCTCGATAAGCTTGGCAGCCTGGTCAGGACCTACTTCAACCTGGGCGGACACCATATCCAGTTCAACATTGTGGATACAACAACGCTGCGCAAGGCGCAGGATGCGCCGGATGATTACCGGAACCTGCTTGTACGGGTAGCCGGTTACAGCGATTATTTCGTGGATCTTGACAGGGAGCACCAGGAAGAGATTATCAGCAGAACTCAGCAGCAGTTCAGTTGATGGCCTTTTCTTTACCTCGACGAATGCAATGCAGCCCAAGGAGTCTGTCGGAGAATTGTTGTTTTTCTCAGATCAAACCATTGCAAGATCATTAAGCGGAGCCATAGGGCTGATATTGCGAGTATTGATTAGATTGCAATAACGCCGGGATGAGGAATAAGGGCTTTTTCCGACAGGCTCCTAGAGGTTGAACTCGCTGATTACCGTTTCAATCGGAATCGCAAATCCTGCTCCCTCCAGCCTAAGGGTTGTCTGCGTGCAGACGCCTCGCACATAGCCATCCTCATCTATCAGGGGAGCGCCGCTGCTGCTGGCGTTGAAAGGTCTGTCGGTCTGGATGAAAAACTCACTCACTGTTTCACCGCGGTAAAATCCGTTAAAGGTGCCGGTCGTGGAACTATTTTTCGGGCCGAGGATACTGATTTCAGCTCCCTCGATTAAAGGGCTGCCGGCTGGCGGCAGAACGATTCCCTCGATATCTGTGCCGACGACGGTAAGCAGTGCAAGATCGTAGGTTTCGCTGAAATTCGCGTTGCTCACCGGTATTTCCTGGCCATCGTCAAGAATTACCAGGATCTCTTTGTTCTCCGAACCTTTCTCGATTTCCAGGATCCTGGCTTCCCGCCGCTGCTGCTCGGCAAGCGCTCTTGCATATTGCTCTTCACCGTCTTTTAAAATGACACCGAGTTCATCTTTTCTAGTGCCGGCGGCCATCTCTGCATACTGCTGTTTCATCATCTGCAGTTTCTCATGTTCCCGGGCAACGCTCTGGCGATATGTTTCCAGCGAAGAACGGGCCTCTGCCAGCCCGCTTTCTTTCTTCTGTTCGACGATATGCCTGTTGGTGACAAGCAGATCCCTGCCGACAAAAAAACCGGTGCCGTTGCCCCAGGGTGTGGTTATCGCAACGGTTGCCTGTTTGGCCCGGCTGACGGTTTCAGAATCCTGCTGGCCGCCGGCTGATTGAGCCGATGCCGCGTTTTCCGTCTGCCTTGTTTGCTGTGCAGCAGAACTCGCTGACTGTGAGGCAGGCCTTTTGACATTGAAATAATAAAAAGCCGCTCCACATATAATCGCTACAAAGAGCAGGGAGACGCTGCCGTTTATAATCTGCCGGATCTTGTTCTTTTTTGCCGCCCGGGCACTCTCTTCTGCCCGTTTCTGGTTTTCTGCCTTGAAATAGCGTTCAAAGAGGAGACCGCAGCTTTTGCACTCGATTTTATTGGTTATTTTACGGGAGCACTTTGGGCACCGTTTCAATACTCTTGCCATATGCTGTGAGTTGATCCTGTTTTGGTTGATCTGGCTTTCGTTCTCGAAACACTCTGATCCTAGAATCTTAGCTTATATTAAACAATAAGTGAAGCTGAATGAAAAGGGATTAGTTACAGGATGAAAGGGGTGTGAGAGCGACCGTTATGGTTTGTATGGTTGTTCTTCCCGGACCCTCATCACAAGGATCCGGGAATTTCCCCGGTTATCCCCGTTTCTGCAAGGGCAGCAGGTTATCTGCGTTCGATGTTCCGCTGTCTGCCTGTTTCTGTGCGGCGAACAGGCATGCGGTTGATTTGCGGGAAGAAAGACATGTCCTGACAATTACCTGGTAGGTGTCCCAGTCTCTGGTTGTCAGTGCACACTGTTTTGCCTGGGTAATCTCCGTTTCAATCATTGCGACCTCCTGTTGTTTAACTGAGAGGCTCAAGACATAAAAAATGCCCCGAAGCCAGTATCCTGACCTGGGGGCCCTGTCACCACAGATTCAGATAAACAATCCCTGTTCCGCGAGGATGTTCAACTATCACGCTCAAGGCAGGTCTTCTGACTTCCGGATCGTTCTTCCGTCTGCGCCTTCCCGACATCTGTCAGTGGCATCTGCAGCGTTAGTCCCCGGTTACAGCGGCGGGCCCGCTCCTGATTTGCACAGGATTCCCTATTATGTCCTGATGACACCTTGATGGGTGAAACGTAGATGATACCTGCAGGGCTGTCAATAAAAATTGCAGGGACAGGCGGCGGGGAATCTGTCAGAAACGGCTTTCCTGCCCTGTCTCCAGATTCTCTCGACAGTCGCTGAGAACGATTCTACCGGCAGCACCGATTTCAGCAGCTGCGCTGAGAGAAGAGCGTCAGAGTATTTGTTACTGTCATCGAACCTCACGCAGATTTCCTGAGATCAGTTAATCCTTGTCCTGATAGTCCGCGGCAAGACGTTCTCCGATCCGGGC
>CBDUGK010000036.1:0-33620 GCA_965366875.1 uncultured Desulfobulbaceae bacterium
CACTTTTTTTGTTTTAGCTCGTCTACATTTTCAGGCCTCCCAGCTCCGGCCCAGCGACATTGAGGTCAAAACCTGCCAATAAAACAGTGCCATCTTCGGCTGCTTCAAACATCGATACTGCTCTAATTGAATTTGATAACCTCATATACCAGTAAACTCAGACTGCCTGCCCGGATGGGGTAATCTGTTTTTCTTTTCTAAAACTGTTTGTCATGACGTCAGATCATCACTGTGAAACAATGGCCCGGGTATTTACAGTGACACATCTTCCCTAGAAACAATTTTTTCATCGGCAAATCTGTCAAAAAGCATAATACCGACAGCAAGTGGTGTAATTCTACCGATAAACATCAGACAAGTCAGAATAACCTTGCCTGAATCTGTCATCGTACTGGTAATTCCTGTTGACAGGCCGACGGTTCCAATTGCAGAGATTGCTTCAAAAAAGAGGCTCATGAACGGTTTATTCTCCACGAAAAGCAACAAAAAAATACCAAAATACAGAACTGCGAAATAAATTATTGTGGAGGACATGGCAAGGTTTACCCGAAATTCCGGCGTTTCATTGCCATAGAATACAACTTTATTATTGTGCCTGAAGGTGGCAATCATTTTCCCAAATAATATCGCAACTGTTGTCGATTTCAGACCGCCCCCGGTTCCGGTAGGACTGGAACCGATAATCATCAGGACACAAAGAAGAAACAGTGATGCAGGAAAAAAATCATTGAGCGGCAGGGTATTAAAGCCGGCTGTGGTTGTTGCTGAAAGACTATGAAAAAGGCTCAGCAGGAAACGGTCCTTGACGGAGTAATCTGCCAGCGCGCTTTCAGTGAAAAACAGCAGTCCGGTTCCCAAAACAACCACAATGCATAGCATCGTCAGAATGATTTTACTGGTAATACTCAGTCTCCGCTGTTTATACCTTATCATGCAGTAGATATCGGAGAAAACGATGAATCCAAGCGAACCGATGACGCTTAAGCCAATGATAACAAATTGAATCGAATAGTTGTGCTTGAAATTCTCCAGGTTGTTGGGAAACAGGCTCATACCGGCAGTACAAAATGCGGAAATACTGTGAAATATCGACTGCCATACCCCATTATCTATCTGCTCCCTGAAGAAAAGGACGTAAAGAATAACGGCACCCGATATCTCAACGATCAGCGTAAGCCATATTTTCGTTTTGACAATGTGTTCAAATCTGTAATGATTGGGTAAATTAAGATCGCTCTGAATAAGATCATGCTCATCTTTGCTGAATGTATGGTGCATGGAAAGTGCTGCCATTGTCCCTAATGTCATATACCCAATGCCACCTACCTGAATAAGCAGCAGAATGACAATCTGTCCTGAAAAGGTATATTGCCCTGAGATATCAACCGTGTTCAGTCCTGTTGTAGACAGCGCCGATGCGGCAATAAACGCGCTGTCGATCCAGTCAATATTCGCATTGTTGGAAAATGGCAGACAGAGCAATATCCACCCGGTGATCAGTATCAGAAGGTAGGATAGAAATATTTTTGCGGCGACATTCATGACTGTTTATGACAAAAAATTTGTGCTATCACAAGTTGAAAACATCTCTGCCCGCTGACTGCAGAACCTGATGAGACTGTATATCATGCTTGCTGGCATCATCGTGTCTGTTATTTTCACATGGGGGCTCTATACCATGCTGATGCCAATGTCCGGATTCCTGGTACGCTACCTTGCATGGTCCATGACATCTGCCGCCGCGGCAACGTGGGGTAGTGTCGATACCGGTGACGCAACTATCAATTATGTGAGCTACGGCAGCGGCCCACCAACCCTTCTTCTGCATGGCGGTTTGGGTAACCGGCTGAGCTGGTTCTCCCAGATTCCACTGCTGGCCTCAGCCGATCGGCAGATTGTGCTGCCTGACATCAGGGGACACGGTACTTCCGAACTTGGCACTAATGATTTAAATTACCGTCTGCTCGCCTCAGATGCCATCCGCATTCTGGACAAACTCGGTATTGCCCAGGTGGATGTGATCGGCTGGAGCGATGGTGGTAATACTGCTTTGCAGCTGGGGCTATACTGGCCTCAACGGGTGAGAAGAATAATTGTCATCAGCGCAAATTTCTCACCCTCAGGCTTAACCAGCAAAGCCCAGGAAGACACACGTACGTATAGCAGCGGCCTGAAATACTGGATAAAGGGCTGGTGGACGGGAGCAGGCAGAAATCTCGACAAACTTGAAAAACGTATCAAACGCATGTGGCGTACCCTCCCTGCAATGCAGCCGGCCGAACTAGAGAAAATCACCACCCCGGCCCTGGTAATAATCGGCAAAAATGATGTTATTTCAATCGAGCATGCGCACCAGATGGCCACTCTGCTGCCACACGCGCGCCTGACTATTATTCCCGGCGGCCACTCGACACCGATCACCCAGCCGGATCTGGTTAACCAGGCAATTTCAGAATTTCTTGAACTATCAGTCTCAGACCTATCTTCCAAGTCAGAGGATATGCATGACTCTGGCTAAGACAACCATCTGATATAAAGACAAATTAAAGAGGATACCGCAAAACATGATTGAGAAAATTCTTCACCGTATAGCGCCGTTCATCGGTGTTATTCTTTTTCCCGCAGCCCTGTATGTCATGCACGGTGAACTCAAATCACACACCATTGCTGAAATTTCGGCCGGACTCGAACAGCTGCCCGTTCCCGTGATTTTGTGGACCCTGCTGCTGACGGGTATAAGTTACCTTATTCTCACCGGGTATGATTTTTTGGCACTGCGTTATCTGGATATCAGCGTTAAACCGGGAAATGTAATCCTGGCATCACTGATAAGTTTTTCAATCAGCAACAACACCGGTCAGGCACTGATCAGCGGCTCGTCCATGCGCTATCGTTTCTATAGCCTCTGGGGCTTAACCGGTATGGACATCATAAAATTCTCCCTGTTCATAAGTCTGATGTACATGCTGGGGGCAACGACACTGTTCAGCATCAGCACGGTGATTTCAGAGCAGTTCATGGACCATTCATTTCCGGTTGCTCAGACTGTGCAATGGTTTGGCCGTGGAGCCATGGCGGCCCTTGTTGCCTACTGGACCATAATACTGCTGCGGAAAAAACCGTTCACCGTCAGGGGTATGTCATTATTACTGCCGTCCCCGAGCCTCTCACTGGCACAGACAGCCGTCGCCATCCTCGATTTGGTCTTTAGCTCGCTGATTCTATATCTGTTTCTGCATGTTCATATTGAAATTTCTTTTCACACCTTTCTGGCAATTTATATAGCAGCCCAGATCCTGGGTCTATTCAGCCAGGTTCCCGGCGGCCTCGGCGTTTTCGAGGGAGCGTTCCTCTTTCTGCTGGGGGGCAGTGTTCCTGCGTCATCCGTATTTGCGGCATTGCTGATGTTCAGAATTGTGTATTATTTTCTCCCGCTTCTGCTCTCAGGTGCCGGATTGCTTGTCTATGAACTTTTTCAGCATCGTACGCTGGCCAAAAAGAATGCCCGGGCAGTATTGGGATATCTCCCCCAGGTTGTCCCCCATGTTTTCTCGATCCTGCTTGTTCTCTCGGGTGGGCTGCTGCTGGTTTCAGGATCAGTACCGATGGACCACAAGGCACTGAAGTGGCTGCATGACATATTGCCGCTTTCGGTGGTAGAGGCCTCCCATCTGATCGGCAGCCTCGTTGGACTGCTCCTGCTTTTTCTCGCACGGGCAGTGCGGCTGCGCATTGACGCCGCCTATTTTGGAATTCTCCTGCTGTTGACTATCGGAGCAGCCACCTCCCTGCTCAAGGGATTCGACTGGCGGGAAGCGACAGCCCTCGGCATATTACTGATCCTTTTTCTGCCGTCACGACATTTTTTCTACCGCAAATCATCGTTGCTGGCCGTACCATTTTCCTGGACATGGCTTGTCTTCATCGGCGTTGTTTTGACAGGCTCGCTCTGGATCGGGTTTTTTTCCTACAAACACGTTGAGTACACCCCTGATCTATGGTGGCAGTTTGCCTACAAGGATGATGCACCAAGATTTCTCAGGTCTTCACTGTTGCTCACCATAGTAGTTTTAACCTATTGTCTCTACCGTCTTTTTCGGGTGCAGCCGGCGACAGCTCATCTACCGACCGAAAAAGAAATTGATGAACTGGAGCCCCTTGTTACTAGCACTGACGAGACCCAGAGCCATCTTGCCCTGATCGGAGACAAGGCCGTCTTGTGGAGTGAAGACCGGGAAACATTTCTAATGTACGGCACGACCAGAAAATACTGGATTGCCATGGGAGATCCTGTAGGAAAAACGGAAAACAAGGAATCGCTCGTCTGGCAGTTCCGGGAAATGGCAGACAAGAATAGAGCCCGGATCGCTTTTTATCAGGTATCCCGGGAAAATTTACCCCTCTACCTTGATCTTGGCCTGGTGTTGATAAAACTTGGCGAGGAAGCACGCGTTTTTCTGCAGGATTTCGATCTCAAAGGGAGCAAACGTTCCGGACTGCGTTCGACCAATAACAAATTTTCAAAAATGGATCTCAAATTCGATATCCTGGACCGCACGCAGGTGAGTGCTCAACTGAACGGATTGCGACATGTCTCTGAATCATGGCTGCTGACAAAAAATGCAAACGAGAAAGGCTTTTCCCTTGGTTTCTTCTCTGAAGAGTATCTTTGCCGCTGCCGCTGCGGGGTTATCACCAAGGCAGATACCATTCTTGCCTTTGCCAACCTTTGGGAAACCAGCAGCAGGCAAGAGATGTCTATTGATCTGATGCGCTATACACCGGATGCGCCTTCGGGTATCATGGAATACCTTTTCATCCAGCTCATGCTCTGGGGCAGGGCCCAAGGGTATCAATGGTTCAACCTCGGTATGTCGCCGCTGTCCGGGCTCGAGAAACACCCCCTGGCACCGTTGTGGCACAAGATCGGCAATGCTGTCTTTACCTATGGTGACCATTTCTATAATTTTGAAGGACTGCACGCCTATAAAGAAAAATTCGACCCGGTCTGGCGGCCTCGTTACCTTGCAACTCCGGCGTTGACGGCACCTGCCGTTTTATTGGACGTCACCGGGATGATAGCCGGCGGTTGGAGAGGCGTTTTCGTAAAATAATGACAGACTGGTTTATATCATTCAAATGCTGTTGCTGGCGCGGAGGCAGGGCTGCAGCTTTCAGGCATGAAGGTCCGTGAGCAGGCGAAGACCTTCTGCATCGAAGAGCAGTACGTGTTCTGCAGCGCAGTCGAGCCCCAGAGAAGCTCCGGGTTCCAGGAGAGGCTCGGTGCTGTCCAGGCGGACGATGATGTCTTCACCGTTCTGATTGGTCAGGTGCACCAGTGTCTC
This sequence comes from uncultured Desulfobulbaceae bacterium, assembly GCA_965366875.1. GTDB lineage: Bacteria > Desulfobacterota > Desulfobulbia > Desulfobulbales > Desulfocapsaceae > MADRE3. The sequence goes on from CBDUGK010000036.1 coordinate 5,346, forward strand.
AGCACCGAGCGCTTCAGTAAACTTCACGGTCACATCAAACATTCCCTTACCGGGCCGGGATAACCGAATATGTTCCGGCCGGATTCCGGCGGTTACAGGCTGGTCAGTCAGTGAACAGTTCAGTGTTCTGCCGCTGTTTTTCAGGTGAACCGCCCCGTTCCTGATCTCTGCGGCCAGAAAATTCATTGGCGGGGAGCCGATGAATCCTGCAACGAAGGTTGTCGCCGGGTTGTGATACACCTCAAGAGGTGTGCCGACCTGTTCGGCAATCCCGTTGTGCATTACCATCATCCGGTCAGCCAGGGTCATAGCCTCTACCTGGTCGTGCGTCACGTAGAGTGACGTGACCGCGAGATTTCGCTGCAATGTCTTGATCTCCATGCGCATCTGTACCCTGAGTTTGGCATCCAGATTGGATAACGGCTCATCAAAGAGAAAAACGGCAGGGTTACGGACAATCGCCCGGCCCATTGCAACCCGCTGGCGCTGCCCTCCGGATAACTGACGCGGCTTGCGATTGAGATACGGTTCCAGTTCCAGCAAGGTTGTTGCTTCAGCGACCCGTTTCTTGATTTCCTGCTTGCCCATGCCTGCTATCTTTAACCCATAGGCCATATTGTTGAAGACGGACATGTGCGGATAGAGCGCATAGTTCTGGAAGACCATGGCAATGTCGCGCTCCCTGGGTTCCAGGTCGTTAACCACCCTGTCATTTATGCTCACGGTTCCCTCGGTGATCCGTTCCAGGCCGGCCACCATCCGCAGCAGGGTCGATTTGCCGCAGCCCGACGGCCCGACAATGACGATCAGTTCACCGTCGCTTATCTCCATTGAAATCCCGTGGATTACAGCAATCTTACCAAAATGTTTCTTGACGTTGTTCAGGGTCACTTGTGCCATAACAATTTTATTTCTCGCTTTCGACGAGCCCTTTGACAAACAGTTTTTGCATGAAAAGAACCACCGCAACCGGCGGCAGCATGGCGAGCATTGCGGTTGCCATAATAACCGGCCACTCCACGGTCTGATCTCCCGTGGGCAGCATCTGTTTGATCCCCATGACAATGGTGTTCATGCCTGGATCGGTAGTAACCAGGAGCGGCCAGAGATACTGGTTCCACCCATAAATAAAAAGAATCACGAAAAGTGCAGCGATATTGGTACGCGACATGGGAAGGAGTATATCTAAAAAAAAGCGCATGGGGCCTGCACCGTCCATGCGGGCCGCCTCTACCAGTTCATCAGGTATGGTCAGAAACAGTTGACGGAAGAGAAACGTTGCCGTTGCCGAGGCGATCAGCGGGAGTATCAGCCCGGAGTAACTGTTCAGTAAACCGAGGTTGGCAATCACCTCATAGGTGGGTACGATGCGGACCTCGACCGGCAGCATCAGGGTCAAAAAAATGAGCCAGAAAAAGACATTCTTGAGTGGAAAACGGAAATAGACAATAGCATAGGCGGAAATTATCGAGATGGCGATCTTGCCGGTCGTTATGCCAAGTGCCATGATCATGGAATTTAAGAGCATCTTCCATACCGGGGCACTCATCCCGGAAAGCAGTGCTTCCCGGTAATTTTCAAGAAAATGGCCGCCCGGCAGCAGCGGCATGGGCGGCGAGATGAGGTCGGCCTGGGTAACCGTTGAGGCGATAAGGGCAACGTAAATTGGAAAGCAGACAATGCAAATCCCGGTAATAAGGGCGATATGGGTCAGCCACAACCCCACTCCCCTTTTTTCAACCATCGCCCCCATCAGTAATGGACCCTGCGTTCGATATATCTGAACTGGAACACCGTCAATATCCCGACAACCAGCAGCAGGATGACGGACTGGGCGGCAGATGAACCAAGATCCTGGCCGATAAAACCGTCGGCAAAAACCTTGTAGACGAGAATAGTGGTTGATTGCTGGGGACCTCCCGCAGTTATCGTGTGGATGACCCCGAAGGTTTCAAAAAATGCGTATACCAGATTGACCACCAGCAGAAAGAACGTGGTTGGTGAGAGCAGCGGAAAAACAATCGTCCAGAATCGTTTCCAGAACGAGGCTCCATCCAGTGCGGCCGCTTCTATGATACTTGGCGGTATCGACTGCAGTCCTGCCAGGAAAAACAAAAAGTTATAGCTGACCTGTTTCCATGCCGAAGCGATCACCACAAGGGTCATTGCTTCCCCACCGTTAAGCGCATGGTTCCAGTGGTATCCAAAGCGGGCGAGGTACCATGGCAGGATGCCGATGGAGGGGTTGAACAGAAACAGCCACAAGACGCCGGCGACGGCGGGTGCCACCGCATAGGGCCAGATAAGCAGCGTCCGGTAGGCATCCGCCCCCTTTATGATGCGATCGGCCAGGACGGCAAGCCAGAGAGCAAAGCTCATGGATATCGCCGTTACCAGCAGGCTGAACAGAGCGGTGGTGATAAACGAGGACCGGTAATACTGATCAGAGAGCAGGAAGGTGAAATTCTCCAGCCCGACAAACTGGTTTTTCAGGCCGAAAGGATCGGGAATAAAGGCCGACTGGTAGATAGCCTGGCCTGCGGGCCAGAAAAAGAAGACCAGCGTGATGACGATCTGAGGTGTAATGAGCAGGTAGGGAAGCCACCTGTTTTTGAAGGTTACACGCTTTTCCATATGTGCCTGGAGTACACTTGTGCTCAGTCCGTAAGTTGAGCGGGAAGCAGATGCGACAATGCCGGATACTGCGCGCTGCGTCCGGGAGCGGCTCTGTGGGAAACCGCTCCCGGATCAGGCATGAAATCAGCGGTTGGCTTTTTCAAATCGCCTTAAAAGCTGATTGCCGCGTTCAACGGCAGTGTTCAGCGCTGCCTCCGCCGTTTTATCGCCTGACCATACAGCTTCGAGTTCTTCATCTATGATTCCGCGAATCTGGTCAAAGTAACCAAGTCGCAGTCCCTTGGAATCAGCGGTAGGTTCCTTTGCCGTCATCTGGATGATGGCCACATCGGTGCCGGGATTGCTTTTATAAAACCCTTCCTCCTTGGTCAGCTCATAGGCAGTAATCGTTATGGGCAGGTAACCGGTATCCTGATGCCATTTGGCCTGGATTGCCGCCGAAGACAGGAATTCGAGGAACTGGGCAACACCGTTATACTCGGCCGCTGTCTGGCCGGCCATGACCCACAGGGAAGCGCCGCCAATGATGGTGTTCTGCGGCGCACCGTCGACATTTGCCCAGTATGGCAGCGGGCGAATGTTAAACTCGAATTTGGCTTCATTTTTAACCCCGGCATACCCCGCAGATGACTCGGTGTAAAGTGCGCATTCCCCGGCTCTGAACCTGGCACCGCTCTCGTTGCGCCGACCGCCGTAGATAAATTTGCCCTCTTTTGCCCAATCCCCCATGGTCTGAATGTGCTTCACCTGGACCGGCCCGTTGAAACTGAGCTCCGTGTCGAGACCGGCAAAGCCGTTTTCCTTGGAGGCAAATGGGACATTGTGATACGCAGACAGGTTTTCAAGGTGAACCCAGCTCTGCCAGGCGGTAGTCAGGGGACACTCACTGCCGCCTGCTTTCAGTTTTTCCAGCGCCATACCGACATTTTCCCAAGTGGAAAGGTCTATATCCGGATCAACGCCCGCTTTTTTAAAAGCGTCGCGGTTGACATAGATAATCGGCGTGGAAGAATTGTACGGAAGGGACAGCATTTGACCATCGGTCGTAGTATAGTATCCCTTGACTGCTGAAATGTACGTGGACTGGTCAAATTTCGATCCCGCTTCCGACATTACTTCATACACCGGCTTGATTGCACCGGTGGCCGCCATCATGGTCGCCGTGCCTACCTCAAAAACCTGGAGTATGTCGGGCTGCTCGCCGGCGCGGAATGCTGCGATACCGGCATTGAGCGTTTCCGAATAATTCCCCTTATTGGTTGCTACGATCTCGTATTCGGTTTGAGATTTGTTAAAGGTGTCAACCTGTTCCTGGAGCAATTCCCCGAGCCGACCGGAAAATGCGTGCCAGAAATCAATTTGAGTAGCTGCCATGGCGGGTGCCGAGGCAATAATGGAACCGGCAAGGATCAATGTAAATGAAGCTTTCTTAATCATCTCAGTCTCCTTTTAAGTTAAGGGTTATCAGTTTACACCAAACCCGAGAATAACAATACTCAGTTTGAATAACCCTTGCAATCAAAACGACACAATCAGATCGTTAGAAAGTAAGAGAGAAGAGACGTCTTTCCTGTCAGAAAACCTCCGCACATGCACACCTGATTTAGAACCATTGCAGAAAAACACGGAGTACCTGCAATGTATGTATCAGTTGCGTCTGGAGTCCGTCCCGTCAGTTACCAGCTTTTTGAGAATCATGCTTTGAAGATCGACATCGAGATATTTTGCAACCTTCTCGCACTTTGCCCTCAGGAAGAAAAAGAGCTGCGGGTGTTCTTCGTTGCACAGGGTTTCAAAATTCCCCTGGCCTTTGGATATGATTAAATCGGAGGTTCTGAAAAGCTGCTGAAATTTTGCTGTCGTCTTGCTCAGTATCGTTCCCGGGTAGATGCTGCCGCTCGATATGGTTTCAACCAGCTGGTCCATACCGATTGCCCGCGCATCAGCAAGCGTCACGTCATTTATAACCGGTTGCTCCCTGACGGCAAAAATGATTTTTTTATCCGGATACTCCTTTTTTATTTCGGTGATAAATACCTTGTCGAAAACATCCTCGCCGACATTATCTCCAAGATACAGGATCAGCTTGGCGTTTTTAAGACTCTCTATGAACGGTTCATAATCATAAATGGCAAAATCGAGCGTGTCGATTTTTTCAAGTTCATTTTTTACATCAAGATTTCCGTGACTCTTGGCCCCAAAATCTATGATATTGCCGAGCGCTGCACATTTAACAGCCATTTCCAGCGGATCCGGGGCCCCATCGATCTTCTGCTCGATAGAGAGGTAAAACGTTTCGGCGATCTCCCTGGTTTGATTCTTGAGATCAAAATAGGGATCAAAAATATCCTGGGTGCTGCAATAGGTCGTTTTGATATGCTCGTTGACGGCAACTACAATTTCATGGGGATAGATATCTGCGGGAAGATGTGCCATCGTCTTCAGCGCAAAATTCATCACCTCCTTTTTATCGGCACCGTCAAGACCGCACAGCTCGCTTGTCTTGAGAATCTGGCTGAGCAGGCAGGGATAGCACTCGACTGAAGCTTTCATTACATCATCTCCAAGATAATTTCTGCAAAGCTAAAATAGCCAGCTTTACCGGGTAGTTTAGATATGGCCAGCGCTCTTCTACGAGAGACCAAAATCCACTTCAATCCCGACAGGGCAGTGATCTGAGCCGAAGATATCGTTGAGAATAAAGGAATCCGTTATTTTCTTGTTTTCGATAAGATCCTGCGTCACAAAAAAATAATCGATGCGCCAGCCGGCATTGTTTTTTCTGGCATTGAAGCGATAACTCCACCACGAATATTGTACGGTCTCGGGATAAAAATATCGGAAGGTATCAACATAGCCACGCCCAACGATATCATCGAGGACATCGCGTTCGATGCGCAAAAAACCGGATCGATCCTTATTTGATTGCGGGTTTTTCAGATCGATTTCATTGTGGGCAGTATTGAAGTCGCCGGTAATGATCAGGCTCCGACCCCGTCTTTTCAAATCGTCGGTGTATGTGAAGAAATCTTCATAGAAGTCAAGTTTGTACTGCAGTCTCTCCTCATCGCTCTGGCCGTTGGGGAAATAGACGTTAAAAAGAACGAAATCTCCGTAGTCCAGTTCAAGGACGCGTCCCTCCGAATCAAAGCGCTCAACCCCGAAACCATCGCGAACCTGCCGGGGAACCGGCTGTGAATAGGCGGCAACGCCACTGTACCCTTTTTTTACCAGCGAATAGGACCAGTGAGACTGGAAGGTGCCAAGTTCAACCATCTCATCAGTGCGTTGATGGGCCTGAATTTTTGTCTCCTGCAGCAGCAGGATATCAGGATTCATCGCCTCAACGACTTGCTTGAAATCTTTTTTAAAAACTGCTCTCAGGCCGTTGACATTCCAGGAAATCAATTTCATAGCTGTGCTGCCTTTTCTTATTTTCTACAACTTTCCGTAGAGGATTCAAATTGTTACTTCTATAATCACGAAACAAAGGAAATCGATATCAAAAATAACTCATCGAGATATGCCAGGATTCTCCTAAAGATGCCGGATCACCAGTTCAGCCTGGCGAAGCGCAGCCTGCGGCAGCTTTCGCGCTGCAGCTCCAGTCCGGGCAGAGGCCTGTGCGAGCAAACCCCTGTCTGCTGAGAAGCGGGAGAGCTGTTCCTCAAGGGCTGCAGGAGATTCAACACATATCCCGCCTCCCGCTTCGACAAAGACATCTGCCGCTTCCTGGAAATCCTGCATAAAGGGACCGAAGAACAGCACGTTGCCCCAGACAGCCGCTTCCATGAGGTTGTGCCCGCCATAATCGGTGAAGCTGCCGCCGATAAAGACAAAAGAGGCTATGGAGTAGAGTTCGGCAAGATCACCGAAGGTGTCGATCAGAACCAGAGAATGGTGGCGCGGCTGAGCGTTCTTGATAGCGCTGAAAAGGTCATAGTCGATCTTTCCCGCAGTAAGCAGTTTTTTGATCTGTTCAACCCGATCCAGATGGCGCGGTGCGATCAACCAGAGCTGATTTGATTTCTCTCCCAGCCGTTCATAAATCGGCAGCAGTAATTCTTCTTCCGGGTCATGGGTCGACCCGGCAATAAAAACCTCCATGTCGTTATCAACACCGAGCAGATCGCGCTGTTTTTCCCTGATTTCCAGATGGTTCTGGGGAAGCAACGCATCATACTTGATATTCCCGGTTATCGTAATACCTTCAGGTTTTGCCCCGAGCAGAGCAAACCGTTGAGAATCGACCCGACCGATCACGCCAATTTCATCGAAATTTTCAAGAACGGCCCTGAATATGGGGCGAAACCGCCGGTAAGCACCGATCGATCTGTCGGAAATCCTGCCGTTGAGCAGTATCACTGCCGCTCCTGAGCGTTTGGCTTTGCCGATCACCAGGGGCCACAATTCCGTCTCCAGACAGATATATGCATCAGGCATGAAAAGGTGCAGGAACCTGTCGACAACAAGGGGGACATCGAGCGGTGCGAGAAAACAGGGAACATCCTCCCCGAGCTTTACACGGCCGTAATCGCGCCCGTGCAGGGTCATCGTGGTCACGACAAAACGCAGGTCCGGGGAAAAGTTTTTCAAACGCTGTATTATCGACGCTGCCGCATTAACTTCACCAATCGAGGCAGCCTGGATCCAGACCCTCTTCACGCCCGGTTTCTTCGTTTCCCGAAAGGAGATAAACCCGAGACGCTCGGACAAGCCGCGGCGATGCTTTCCGTGAATGAGAACAAGGATCAGCAGGAACGGAAAACAGACAAGAAAGGTCATTCCTGTCAGAACCTGATAGAGAAAAAACAAGGCAATCTCCAGTTTGAGCTCTTGAGCGATACCATGTGCAGTACAACTGCATACAATTACCGCTGTGCGGAATCAACAATAAACTCCTTCAGATACCTCTCGTCAACAGCTATCAGGAAGAAAATCGATCTTCAGGCGAGGACTTGACAACCAGGCTCTGATCTAGTAGTCAATCAGTTCCTGAAAAATCTTCTGTTTATACAGCAGGAATAAGGAGGAATTATGACTATGACCAAACGATTACTGGGGCTGATTACCCTGTGTATATTACTCATTGGAGAAACAACAATGTCAGAAGCAAAATTAAAAGACGGACTCTATGCTCAATTCAACACCGATAAAGGTGAAATCCTCTGTATGCTGGAGTATGAAAAAACACCGCTCACCGTTACCAATTTTGTTGCGCTCGCAGAAGGAACAAAAGAGCTGGGCGGAGGCGCAGGCAAGCAGGGAAGCAGGTTCTACGATGGCTTGACCTTTCATCGCGTTATCGCCGATTTCATGGTCCAGGGGGGATGCCCGCTGGGAACCGGGACCGGTGGGCCGGGTTACACCTTTCCCGACGAGATCGACCCGAGCCTCAGCCATGATCGTCCCGGCATCCTGTCGATGGCCAACGCCGGACCAGGAACAAACGGCAGTCAGTTCTTCATAACCCATGTCCCGACCCCCTGGCTCGACGGAAAACACACGGTATTCGGCCACGTCGTTTCCGGACAGGATGTGGTTAATTCAATCAAGCAGGGCGACACCATAAAATCCATTGACATCATTCGCGTCGGAAAAAATGCGGAGGGTTTTGCTGCTGACCAATCGACATTCGAGGCGCTGCTGGCGTCGCTGGGCACGAGGCAGCGTGAAAAAGAACTCGAGGCCATGGAAGAACAGCAGTCGGTCATAGACAAGCAGTTTCCCGATGCCGTCACTACTCCTTCCGGCCTGAAATATATTGTTGTCAAGGAAGGCAGCGGCGGAGACAGTCCGGCAAAGGGAATAACCGTCAAGGCACACTATACCGGTAAACTGCTGGACGGGAAAAAGTTTGATTCCTCCTATGACCGGGGTGAGCCAATCAGTTTCCCGGTTGGCGAAGGCCGGGTAATCAAGGGCTGGGATGAGGCCTTTCTGTCGATGACCAAAGGAGAGAAACGCATCCTGATTATCCCTCCGGGCCTTGGATACGGCCCGTCAGGGAGAGGCCCGATCCCCCCGAACGCAACCATGGTGTTTGATGTCGAACTGGTCGATTTCTGAACGCAGCCGGTCCCGCCGGCTATACCCTCTTCTATCAAAGGCCGGGGCCTCTCCCGGCCTTTACTTATCTCTGCTTTTTTCAATTCCGGAAACGTTTTCCTGTTCCATGCGGATATTTTTTACCAGCCGTTTATGAAACACCTTATTTGAATCGGTAATTATCAAATAAATCCATACACATTCATTACTGGTTATTTTATTAATCATATATTTGCTCTTTTTTTCCCACTGCAATAGAATAAATTAACGGTAAAGGAATTCAGACATGACATTGAAACGTTTATACCAGAAAATAACGGGTACCTTTGGCTATAATTCCAAAAAGGTAGCCAGTGAAACAGAGATGACCAGCAAGAACGGAAAAAGAAAGACTGTTGATTTTCAAGGAGCCATCGAGACAGTTACGATCGAGGGAGTATTCCAGTTGCTCTACTTCACCAGTCTGACAGGAAAACTCATTCTTCTGAATGCTCCGCAGAAGGCTACATTTCATTTTGTCAATGGGCAGCTCACCTGGGGATCTCTGCATTCCAGCCAAAAACAGATCGGCCAGCGACTGCTCGACTCGGAATTGATAACAAAAGAGCAGCTTAATGAGTGCCTCTCCATTCACATCGATCAAAAAAACAAAAAACGGCTTGGCGAAATTCTGCTCAATAAAGGATTCCTGCAGTCGGATCTGCTTCATAAGTCCCTCAAGGAACAGGCTAAAGAAGCGTTCTTTTCTGTGCTGAACTGGAAAACCGGCACCTTTGCTTTTGTATCTAACGTTATTTCAGAGAAAGACGACGTGTCAATCAGTGAACGTATCGATCACCTTCTTCTTGAAGGCGTTGTCCAGATTGACAGAAATTCTGAAGGACCGGCGGCATCCGCTTCGGAAGAGCCCACCTATAATTACTTCAGAGTGGAACAAAACGAACCCTAGAAGCCTGTCGGAAAAAGCCCTTATTCCCCATCTCAACGTTATTGCAGTCTGATTAATGCTCGCACTATCAAACCTATGGCTCCGCTTGAGTTTCTTGCAATGTTTTGATCTGAGAAAAACAGCAATTCTCCGACAGGCTCCTGGCCGCAGCCTGAAAAGCAAACAGCCCCCTGTATCAATAACCTAATCCGACCCGATCCCTTACCAGTTCAAGGGTTGCTGTTGCCTTTTCACGGGCTTTTACGGCACCCATTGCCAGAATTCTTCTCAACTCGGTGGGATCTGCCAGGTATTCAGCCTTGCTGGCTCGGGCCTGAGCAAAATAGTCGTTGATAAGATCAAAAAGCTCAAGCTTGATATATCCGTAAGCGGCACCGCCCCTGACGTAAAGATCATGAACCTGCTCCACCCGCTCAGGTGGTGCAAAGAGTTTGAAAATCTGAAAGAGATTGCAGCTGTCCGGGTCCTTGGGCTCGTCTACCGGCGTAGCATCGGTCTGAATTGCCATCACCCGTTTTTTCAGCTTCTTGCCTTCCAGGAAAATCGGGATGGTATTATCGTATGATTTTGACATTTTCTGACCATCGACACCAGGGACGATGGCCGTTGCTTCACTGATTGCCGGTTCCGGAACAACAAAGGTTTTACCATATTCATTGTTGAATTTCTGGGCCAGATCACGGGCCACTTCCAGATGCTGCTTCTGGTCCCTGCCGACAGGAACCCGCTCGGCCTGGTAAAGAAGGATATCCGCCGCCATCAGCACCGGGTAGGAAAACAACCCATGACTGGCGTGAAGCCCTTTGGCTATCTTGTCCTTATAGGAATGACAGCGCTCAATAAGCCCCATCGGCGCAATCGTCGAAAGTACCCAGGTAAGCTCGCAGACTTCGGGGACATCGGACTGCACCCAGAAAATACATTTTTGGGGATCAAGGCCGAGCGCCAGAAAATCGGCGGCGGCCTCAAGGGTTCCCTGGCGCAGCCGGTCACGGTCATGAACCGATGTAAGGGCATGGAGATCAACAATAAAAACGTAGAGTTCGGAATTTTCCATGTGCGAGATCATGGTTTTCATCATTCCGAAATAATTTCCGATGTGCAGTTTTCCCGAGGGTTGAATCCCTGATAAAATTTTCATACTGTATCTTCTTTTTAGGTTGTCAATGAGCAGGAGAAAGTCAGCGGCTGGATTAAACGGTGCTCACCATACTGTATAATCAGAAAAAAAAAAAGGAGAGGAAAACGAATTTTCCCCCCCTTTATCTCGGCCGGATATCTACCCGGGATGCACCGTTGCTATTTTACTTCTTCAAAGTCGGCGTCGACGACATCATCATCGCCTTTGTCATCTTTTTGTGATGATCCTCCGTCACCGCCTGGAGGGGTGGTGTCGCCATCGGGATTATCCTTGGATGCCTGGGCATACATCAGCTCGGCAAGCTTATGGGATGCAGCGGTAAGGGCCTCTGTTGAACTCTTGATCGCAGTTACGTCGTCACCCTCAAGTGCCTTCTTGACATTTTCGATCTCTTTTTCAACATTTGCTTTGGTTTCCGCATCGACCTTGTCGCCAAGTTCCTTCAAGCTCTTCTGGGTCGCATGAACAAGCGCATCCGCCTGGTTTCTCGCTTCAACCAGCTCCTTGCGCTTCTTGTCCTCATCGGCATGAAGTTCGGCATCCTTTTTCATCCTCTCGATCTCTTCCTCGGTTAAACCGGAGGAAGCGGTAATCCGGATGGACTGCAGTTTCTGGGTACCGAGATCTTTGGCAGAGACATTGAGAATACCGTTGGCATCAAGATCAAAGGTCACCTCGATCTGTGGCACACCACGCGGCGCAGGGGGGATGTCGGTCAGCTCGAAACGGCCGATGGTTTTATTATCCTGTGCCATCTCCCGCTCTCCCTGGAGAACGTGGATCGAAACGGCAGGCTGGTTGTCGGCAGCCGTGGAGAACACCTGGCTTTTCTTGGTCGGAACGGTGGTGTTCTTCTCGATCAGTTTGGTTGTCACCCCGCCGAGTGTCTCGATACCAAGGGAAAGCGGGGTCACATCAAGCAGCAGCACATCTTTGACATCTCCCTGCAGCACGCCGCCCTGGATTGCCGCTCCGATGGCCACGACCTCATCAGGGTTCACGCCCTTGTGCGGGGCTTTGCCAAATATTTCCTGAACTTTCTGCTGGACTTTCGGCATGCGGGTCATACCGCCGACAAGGATGACTTCATCGATATCGGACGGCTGCAGGCCTGCGTCTTTCAATGCTGTTTTACAGGGACCGACCGTTCGATCAACCAGATCCTCGACCAGGGTTTCATATTTTGACCTGCTCAGTTTGATGTTCAGGTGCTTGGGCCCGGTGGCATCAGCGGTTATGAACGGCAGGTTGATATCTGTCTCAACGGTAGTCGAGAGTTCCATCTTGGCCTTCTCGGCTTCTTCTTTCAGTCGTTGCAGGGCCATCTTGTCGCTGCGCAGATCAATGCCCTGATCACGCTTGAATTCATCGGCAAGCCAGGTGACAATACGCATGTCAAAGTCTTCACCGCCGAGGAAGGTATCGCCGTTAGTTGACTTCACCTCAAAAACACCGTCACCGATCTCAAGGATCGAGACATCGAAGGTACCGCCGCCAAGGTCAAATACGGCAATCTTCTCCTCGTTTTTCTTGTCAAGCCCATAGGCAAGCGAGGCAGCGGTCGGCTCGTTGATGATGCGCTGAACGTTGAGCCCGGCAATTTTTCCGGCATCCTTGGTTGCCTGACGCTGGGAATCGTTGAAGTAAGCGGGAACAGTGATTACCGCATCGGTAACCTCTTCCCCCAGGTACTCTTCAGCGGTCTGCTTCATCTTACCCAGCACCATCGCAGAAATCTCAGCCGGCCGATAGATTTTACCGGCAACCTTGACCGATACGCTGCCGCTGGTCCCTTCAACGATTTCAAAAGGACTGACGCTGATGGATTTCTTAACCTCGGCATCTTCGAACTTACGGCCGATCAGCCGTTTGACGGCATAAAGCGTTTTGGTTGGATTGGTCACCGCCTGACGCTTGGCAACCTGACCGACAAGACGTTCTTCATTGTCGGTAAATGCCACTACTGACGGTGTTGTCCTGTTTCCTTCTGCATTGGCGATCACCTTCGGCTCGCCGCCTTCCATGACCGCTACGCACGAATTTGTGGTGCCGAGGTCAATTCCGATAATTTTACCCATGTTCTTGTCTCCTAATATCAATTAACCGGATTATGTAATAGTTTCCGAATTCCAACCAAAAAAAGAGGGGGCTGCCTCACGGCAGCGACATCTGTTAAACTTGTCATTTCTGTGTATTTGTCAAGCATTCAGCGCTATTTTGAGCAGTCCGGAGATCCTATTTTTCTCCGGAGGAAACAGTCACCCGGGCAGCCCGCAGCAACCGGTCCTTGTAGTGGTACCCCTTCTCAAACTCACTCACCACATGATTTGCAGGAACGCTGTCACTTGTTTCCATAGTCAACGCCTCCTGAACATTGGGATCAAAGGGGGCGCCGACACTGTCAATCGTTTTGATTTCAAATTTCTCGAGCGTGCCGAGCAGGATCTTCAGGGTCAACTGTACACCCTCCAGCAAACCTGCAAGATTGGTTTCACTATCAGCCTCCTCGACAACACCGCGTTCCAGCGCACGCTCAAGGTTGTCAACGACCGGCAGCAATTCCCGAAAAATGTTCTCCCCGGCATATTTGAGCATGGTAGCACGTTCCCGCTCCATACGTTTTTTATAATTCTCGAACTCTGCAGCGACACGCAGCACCTGGTCCCGCAGTGCCGCCGCTTCATCGCGTGCCTCCTGCAGCTGATCCTCCAGAGATTTCTCCTCCTGCTCCTGTTCGGCAGAATCGTCGCCCGACTCTGGGGCAGCCACTGCTTCTTCCTCGAGTTCCCGGTCAATTTTATCTGTGCTCACCAATACCTCCGAAAAATCCTGACGTTCTCCACGTCATTCCTTATTTGTATTCAACTCTGATAACCTCAAAACCTGAGCGAACAATAAGTAGCCCGTTTTTTGTTGTCAACCCGGAGAGAGAAAAATAGAAAAGTATGCTAATTAATCAAATACACGGAGAAAATCAGATATGAAAAGTGTTTTTTCCAGGCAGGATCGCCCGTAGAGACAGACCGTTTGAAGACAATCAGCAGGAACGACATTCCTCCCTGCTGAAACAGACCCAAGCCATCAGCTCAGGCCATCTGGAAAAATGGCAACTCCAGGCCCTCTCAGACCTGCCGCTTATTTTTCCAGATCATACTTATGAACTTTATTCTGCAGGGTTTTTCTGGTTATGCCCAAACGCCTGGCCGCCTCACTCTTGTTGCCGCCGGTATCGCTGAGCGTCTGGCCGATAAGTGCTTTTTCCGCATCCTGGAGAGAAGCAGGCCTGTCATCGTCCCGTCGCTCCGAACCTGCTCCATATTTCTGCAAGGACAGCGGCAGACTCTTTTCGCTCAGCTGCTCACCCCGCATCAGGATTATCCCGCGTTCAACGGCATTCTCCAATTCACGCACATTTCCCGGCCAGGGGTATGATTTGAGCAGCTTCATGCAGGAAGGCGTCACTGCATCAACCCGCCGCCGGTTTTTCTCGGCAAACAGCGCAACAAAATGATCTACAAGCAGCTCGATGTCATCTTCCCTCTTCCTGAGCGGCGGAACAATGAGCGTAACGACATTGAGCCGATAGTAAAGATCTTCGCGAAACGAACCGCTCTGCACCGCCTGCTCCAGATCTCTGTTGGTTGCCGCCAGAATCCGGACATCGACACGTATCGTATTCTCACCGCCAACCCGCTGCAGCTCACCTTCCTGCAGGACGCGCAGCAGTTTTACCTGCATGGCAGGAGTTGTTTCACCAATTTCGTCAAGGAACAGGGTCCCGCCATCGGCCTGCACAAATTTGCCGTCCCTGCGCCGGTCAGCGCCGGTAAATGCACCCTTCTCATGCCCGAACAGCTCGGACTCAAGCAGGCTCTCGGCCAGCGCAACACAATTCACCTTCACAAAGGGACCAGCCTTTCGCTCGCTGTTGAAATGCAGCGCTTCAGCAACAAGTTCCTTTCCGGTGCCGGATTCCCCGGTCACCAGCACGGTTGCTTCTGTCGGCGCCACATAGCGGATCATCTCAAGCAGTTCAAGCATGGGAGGAGAGGCACCGATGATCGATGTCTTCAGGATCTCGTTCTCAGGCTTGGGCTGCTTTTTCTGGTCCTCTACCTGATGGTGATCCAGCGCGCGGTCAAGGGACAACCTCAGCCGATCAAAATCAAGCGGTTTGGTGAGATAATCATGAGCGCCCTTCTTGATGATCTCGACTGCATCATCAACTGAAGAATAGGCGGTCATGATTACCACCGGCAGGGCAGGATTATGTTCATGGATGAGGTCAAACGCCTGGCGGCCGCTCATCCTCGCCATTCTCACGTCCATCAGCACCGCATCATAGGCGTTGCTTTTTACCGCCTTTACAGCAGTATCGCCGTCATCGGCCTCCACGCACCGCCAGCCCCACTCTTTCAGCATGCTGCAGAGCATGTAACGATGAACCTGTTCGTCGTCAACCACGAGAACGGTAGGCTGGACACCCTTACGAATCACGGTACGATCCTATGCTTTGATTTTTTTCAACAGCCAGGCCATGTTCTCTCCGAGCTGCTTCATGGTGGCCATGCCCTCCTCGTCATCAGCGACTTCACCCTTATCGCGCCCTATGCCGATATTCCAGTAACTTGAGCCGACGACAATCATCTGCTCGATCAGGAAAAAATGATTCATTGTATCGAAGGCGTGAATACCGCCGGCACGCCTTACCGCTACCACAGAAGCACCAAGCTTTCGTCTGTACATATTGCCGTTGGCCCGTCCGACCATCCCGCTGCGATCGATCAAGGCCTTCATCTCCGTTGAAACATCGGCAAAATAGGTCGGAGAGCCGAGGATGATGCCATCTGCTTTTCTCATTTTCTCAATGCATTCATTGACCATATCACCCTTGATTGCACAGGTCCCGTCCTGCTCCTTGAAACAGACCATACAGGCCTTGCAGCCTCTGATCTTGCTGCCGGCAAGTTCCAAAAGCTCTGTTTCGACACCCGCCTGACGAAGCGGTTCCAGGACGGTATTCAGTAACAGGGCCGTGTTTCCTTTTTTCCGCGCACTCCCGCAAAATGCAACAACATTCATAACGGCGCTCCTTGCATAAAATTATAGGTGACGATATCTTTTCAATGAACTTGAGCATTGCTGAACCCAAAACATCAGCATGTATCAGGTAACTTTACACTTGAACTAATCATACAAACATGGATAAAAGACATAAACAATTATTTTAACTGGTATAGTGATCTATGGCCCAGCGCAGCCGACAATCATTGACAGAAACTCAGGCAGCATCAGCACATGGAATCGATAGTAATTCTGACAACCGGCGGCACCATCGACAAGGTCTATTTTGACGCCAGGAGTGAATACGAGGTCGGCCCGCCCAATATAAAAACCGTTCTGTCTGAGATGAATCTTGCAATCGATTATCGCATTGAGTCACTGATGCGAAAAGACAGCCTTGACATCACTGATGAAGACCGCAGGGTTATAAGGTCAGCTGTTGAACAGGCGCCCGAGCATAAAATCCTGATAACCCACGGCACCGACACGATGGTTGAGACCGCACAATCACTGGTTGGCCTGGCGAAAAAAACTGTGGTCCTGACCGGTGCGCTGGAGCCTGCCCTTTTCAAGACAAGTGATGCCCTGTTTAATATCGGCTGCGGCCTCGCTGCAGTGCAGATTGCCCGGCCGGGAGTTTATATCGCCATGAACGGCTGCATCTTCGACGGCAGGCGGGTGAGAAAAAACCGCGAGAAAAACCGGTTTGAAGAAACAGACTGACTGAACAGCACCCCTGCAAAAACGACAACAACTGGGAGTCAAAGTGAAGCGGGAATCTGTGAACAGGCTTGTCCTTTTATCTCTGGTATTCATCATATCCGCCGTTTTCCTGACGATGATACACCAGTTCCTGATGCCGATATTCATGGCCGGACTTGTTTCTGCGATGGCCGCACCGGGCCATCGCTGGATCAGTGGACGAATCGGCGGACGGGAAAATCTCGGTTCAGTCCTGATAATCCTGGCTATCGTTTTTCTTATCCTGGGCCCGCTGACCCTCCTTCTAAGCGTTGTCGTCGCACAGGCAATCAATGTCGGGCAATCCGTCACCCCATTTGTGCAGGCACTGATTAACGAACCAACGGCGATGAGTGCCTATATCGAAAAACTGCCCTATTACGAGCAGGTGCTGCCCTACCGGGATGTCATCATTGGAAAAGCCGGAGAAATTGTCGGAAACGTCACCTCTTTTCTGATCAACTCACTATCCTCAGTTACCAGGCTTACCGTGAGCGCGATCTTCGGCTCGGTCATCATGCTCTATACCATGTTCTATTTTCTGACCATGGGGGACGTCCTGCTGAAAAAAATATTATATTTCCTGCCGCTGCATGACCGCGAAGAGCAGCGGCTGCTCGGCCATTTCACCTCTGTGGCGCGGGCAACGATCAAGGGGACACTGATCATCGGCATCATGCAGGGAATACTCTGCGGTTTCTCATTTTTCCTGGCAGGCATCCAGGGGCCGGTGTTCTGGGGAACGGTCATGGCCGTTGCTTCTATTATTCCCGCCTTTGGTACCGCTATCGTCTGGATACCGGCCCTGATCATCCTTGCTGTCACCGGGGATTTCACCGGGGTAATCATTCTTCTTGTCGGCTGCGGCGCCATTGCCGGCAATCTCGACAATATTGTCCGGCCACGGCTTGTCGGCAAGGATACGGAAATGCATGACCTCTATATCCTCTTCAGCACGCTGGGCGGCATCTCCATGTTCGGCATACTCGGCATTATCATCGGACCGATTATCGCCGCCCTTTTCATCACCATCTGGGAAATTTACGGCGATTCATTCAAGGATTACCTGCCTGACGTCGGGAGCCTTGCCGGGGTTTTAAAGAAGGAAGACAGCGCTCCTGACGACCCTGCCAAGGAAAAACCGGACGAGGAGCAGAGTTTAAATTGACCATTGTCAATGACTTTGAAGCAGATTGTGTAATGCTGAAGAGTCTGAAAATAGCTGGTCGATCAGCCGAATGTATGGTCTATCCGATATCCGATATATACACCGATGGTGGCACCGAGCAGAGGTGCGGAAAGAAAAAGAGGTGGGAAGATATGTTGAATACCTATGATGGCAAAGATGAAACCAGTTGCACAGATCCCCATAAATGGTAGCGCGGTGTAGCACAAAACAGACCTCCAGCTTCTTAAAGCATAGTACATTACAAACATAAACCAGCTGCAAGTTATGATTATAAATGAGATGAGTCCGCTGCTTATACCATGTTCCATAATTCAAATGTACCATGTATCCCGTTAGCTTCCTATCAGCAAAACGCTCGCTCACTTGCAAACAATAACGTCAGAGGAATAGTCTTACTAAGCTCAGTTTATCTCTATTTTTTGAAAGATGTGCAGAGGCAGGATCAACTGAGAATGGGACAGGGGTGACTGCTATCCTGGTCGAAACGAGTTATAGCCCAGCCTCCTTTCTGAGTGCATTTACTGCTTCTTCTGTCCCGACTCTGTTATCTCCGCTGACATCCACACCCGACAACACATAATCGGATTGGACTCCAATCGATGTTTTTCCGACAACGACTTGTAAACTGACAATTGCATCAGCAAGGTTTATAATCCTGTTACCGTCAACATCTCCTCTGATACTCCTTCTTAGCCAGGGGCTCCCATCACGCAGATAATTTCCCCGGGCAGTAGGCCATAGCAGTAAATTGTCTGATGAGTCGGGAACGGAATAGATAAAACAACTGCCCCCAAATGTCTGGACAATTATTTCCAGATTACCATCACCATTGAGATCCATTACAGTCGGTGCCGCCGGAGCACCTTTACCATTTCCATTGGTACCTTGCCTTGGTAATTCAATATCAAAAAGAGTGTTGCCGGCATTATCCAAAATCATCAGATACCCGTGTGCCTGATTTGGGGTAATATTGTCAGGGTCGCCATATGTTGTCAGGATCAGTTCAGCAATATCATCGTTATTGAGATCTGCCACAATAACTTCTGATCCATACATAAGCGCCCTGCCATGGCGAATATCCGTTGACCAGAGTGTATCAGCTTCCGATGAAGTGCAGTAGACATGACCATCATGAGCACTATACAGGATCTCCGGTCTGTCATTGCCTGATATGTTGACAATTGTCGGAGCTGGAGGATTGCTGGGAGGATACCAGGTGCGGTCCCCTCGACCGAGTGGATATCCAGATGACGGCAGGACTGCATCCCAGCCACTCAAGCGCCTGCCACTTCGGGAACCATCGCCGTAATTTCCCTCCAGTACCATTATCGAGTGATGCTTCGTGACATATGGCACTTCTTCTTCCACATTGGCTACGGAGACAACCTCATTTCTCCCATCACCATTAATATCGGCTACACCCGGCGGCGACTGCGTCCACTGCATCCATTTGGCATTATTGGGATGTGGCCATGTACCGGTATGCAAGTTGTAGTGATTTTCTTCAACATCCGGGTCAAACCATCGGATAAACTGCCCCCAGTTCAGCCGGTTGCCCAGATAATCGGACGATCGATTAGTGAAATAGCTTGAGGCAAGCGTTGAAACACCATCGTGGTTAAAAGCATTAATCTGGTGGTTATCATAGGTAACTATGATTTCCAGTTCACTGTCATCATCAATATTTCCAAGCCCTACATTGAGGCCAAAACATCCGTAACCATGGTTGCCTGGCCCATTGACATCCGCATCATTACCTGTGCCAGACAGGGTATTGTATCGAGGCCAAGCAGTATACCCGGTAAGCCCGTCTGGTTGGTAGGATGAGCCGTTGGAAGCGAAAACAAAAACTTGAGCTCCGCCATTGGTTTGAGTTGTTGTTGCAACAATCTCGATCTTGCCGTCACCATCAAGATCTCCTGCTGCTAAGCCACGTATTTCCGGGCATTGGCTAGCATCACAGCCACTCACAGGCCATCCATTTTTGATACTAAGGGTATTGTTGCGCCACTCATAGGCGGCAATAGAACCTTCAGTTGATCCAACTACTATTTCAAAGATACCATCACCTTCCAGATCGGCACAGACTGCTGGGGCATAAATTCTGCCCTTATGCGGGTAAGCTGAACCGTGGCGAGCTCTCGCCAGTTCGTTGAAATCCTTGTCCCAGACAATTATGTCATAAAAGGTTCCAATAAGTTTTGGTTCTCCTGTGCCCAAATCATGAATTATCGGTGAACCAAACCATGACGTTCCCGTCCATCTGATCTCTTGAAGCAAGAGAGGTTCATGCACCGCAGCAGCATAAACCTGATGATTACCAACAGATAGAAAAACAGTGACTGTCAATATTTTTATAAGAGAATCGAGCATTACAACCTAACCCCCAAAAGCCCTCTTGTTTAGGATTAAGAAAAGATGGGTTACCGAAGTTACAATCACATAGCTTACTTAAATCATATTCAATGCGCGGTTTGAAGTCAATCAGTGATGATCTTGGTCCTGGCACCCCACTCAGAGTGCGCTTAGCCAAGGTTAAGACTGTTCATGGAGATATCTTTTGATAGGAATGAAACGATTTTCTGACTGGAAAATGAAGGGCGGCAGCAATAAGCTCAACCCAAGCAGCCATCCTGACAGGTACGGTTGCCAAAACCTGCCTGCTCTCAAACATATCTTTGGGTACCGTGAACCCAAAAACTGGAGATAAATGAGACTATCAAAATGATACGATTTCGTGCATCGTGGAAATACGCTTTAATTGATTCTTGATTTTTGTTTAGAAATTTTGCCACCTGCTGCTGGACGGAAACAACCACTGGTGATTTCTGGAAACCTGTCAAGCGGCCAGAGTATCCGAGTTCAGACCCAACAGTACTGAACTATGACTTATCTGCCCAGGCAGGCAATTAATTACACCTGCTGTCCGAATACGAAAAGATACTTTCAAAAAGAAATGTACTGATGTTTTGAACCAACTGATTGAAAGAGGAATGATAGACGATAGCATTCTTGTCTGGTGTTGGATTATTTTTGTTTTTGATTTCTCAGGTCAAGATTGATTGTGGATACATCGTAAGGTAAGATAACGATTTGAGATTCGCATCGCTCTATGAACAATTCTCTCACAGGTCAAATTAACGGGTGTTCCTATGTCTGTTGAGTTTTGGTGGGGCAGGCGATTCTCCCATCAACCGCACTTCAAATTATGAACAGATGGTTGCCGGGAATATTTTTATGGACAGGTGAGTTGAAATACTTCAAATCTGTAAACACGAATCAGTAATAGAGAATTGTGATAATCCGTAACTTTTTCCATTTCAATCAATTGATCATTATGAAATAGACCATATATTGCTTTGCATGACCTGTCAGTCCTCTTTCCCGTTTGAAGCACGACTAGCGTCAAAACACCACAAGATGGCTTGGCGGAAATTCCTGACATATGTTCAAATAAGGGGAAAAATATGCTGAACAATCAGTTACATGTATCTCTCAACCTGAAGGTCCGGGGGCTGACTGAGTCAGCAACGCTGGCAATTAACAACCAATCCAATCAATTAATCAGTCAGGGCAAGCATGTTTACAGGCTGGGATTGGGGCAGTCTCCTTTTCCAGTTCCGGAGGTGGTGCAAAAAGCACTTCGGCAGAACTCGCACCAGAAAGATTATCTCCCCGTGCAGGGACTTCAGACCCTTCGAGAGGCCGTCGCCAGGTACCATTCCAAGTATGACGGCGCTCATTTCAATTCAGACTCCGTGCTTATTGGTCCGGGCTCCAAGGAATTGATGTTTCTGTTACAGATCTGCTATTATGGGGATCTGGTCATTCCAACACCCTGCTGGGTTTCCTACTCTCCACAAGCCCAGATTGTCGGGCGTCAGGTAGTATCGATTCCCACATCTTTCGAGAATGATTGGCGTTTACAACCAGAGAGTCTGCGTCAGTTGTGCGAAGAGGACCCCGGCCGCCCCCGTCTGGTTATCCTCAATTACCCGGGCAACCCTGAAGGAGGAACATACTCCCAGCAGACACTCAAGGGGATTGCCGAAGTCGCCAGGGAATATGACATGATCATCCTCTCGGATGAGATATACGGCAAACTCTCTCATTCGGGGGAACATATTTCAATTGCCAGATATTATCCCGAGGGTACAATCATCAGCTCTGGCCTGTCGAAATGGTGTGGAGCCGGAGGATGGCGACTTGGCACCTTTACTTTTCCTGATTCACTGAAATGGCTCCAGAATGTAATGGCAGCTGTAGCAAGTGAGACCTACACCTCCACTTCGGCACCGATTCAATATGCGGCTGTGCGAGCTTTTGAAGGCGGGATAGCAATTGAGCGTTATCTTGCCCACAGCAGGCGGATCCTGGCTCGGCTGGGTGAGTGGGCGGCATTACGGTTGCGGGACATTGGAGCCCGGGTCGTCTTCCCCAAAGGCGCTTTCTACCTGTTTCCCGATTTTACTCCGATCGCAGATAAATTTATCAAAAATAACATCCATACATCATCGGAGCTTTGTCGACGAGTCCTTGATGAAACCGGTGTGGCCTTTCTCCCGGGGAAAGCTTTTGGGCGACCGGATGAAGAACTGACCGTTCGGATCGCATATGTTGATTTTGATGGTGCCCGGGCTCTTGCGGCAAGTGAGCAAATACCGCTTGATCAGGATATCGGTCCCGAGTTTATAGAATTTTATTGCCATAACACGAAAGCAGGTATCGAACTTCTCTGTGACTGGGTTGATTCACTCTAAGAAAAAAAAAGAGAAGAAAATCTATTTGAAGCTGTTTACGGGAAAGGAAAAAAGAAGAGACTGCCATGAAGAATTGCCGGGGAACGCAAACTGGGTAACCAGGGTGCAGCAAAGCTGCAATGCTGGACTTGTGGCAGCCACCATGAATTTTCCCAGAGTCTGATTGACTGGCCAATCCTGGATGTTGATTAACAGGCTGGGGTCTGCAACGCAGATGACATTGCTGGCGAATAGCTGATTTTCATTGTCACCTGGTAGCTGAGCCTATCTGGTCCAAAAAAACGGGGTGCAAGCAACTGAAACGCCTCTTTCCCAGGCAGTTTTGCCTGTACGAATATACCAATCGACAAATTTTGCTGAAGTTGACGCAGAGTGGTTCAAATTGGAATACATTGCTCGACGAATTTTCATACATTCTTTTTCATAACAATCATATAACGCATGAAGGTTATCGAGTTGCCCTGCTGCTAATGTAAAAATTTCAGCAATCGACTCTGTGTATTCTGTCGCTCCTGCAGCTTTACCATCATGATCTTTGACAATGTTCCCCGCATAGAACCTCTTTTTTGTTTTTTCTTTACAGGCAAAATGGACACTATCAATCAATTCACTTTGCTCAGGCAACGCTTGATATAAACGGTTTCTCATGTTTTTTACCTATTGTTTTTGTCTGATTACATAATATCATGTCGCTACATTTGAATGTAAAAAATCATTCTACAGGTCAGTTATAGCAATCATTTCAGGAAAAGGAATGAAGATGTAACAGGTGTTTCACAAAGTGGTCGTAATCCTCTTTACCATTACTTTTTCTGGGCGATGCGAAGATAGTTTCGTGGTTTCCAAGCGCCTTGGAGAACTCGGTGCTGGTTCTGATAGGTCTTGAAAACAGAAACTCTTCATATTGTGAACTGAGTCTACTGAATGCTTCTTCTGCTAGCCCTGTCCTTTTATCAAATTTGGTATAAAGAATCTCGATTTTGGGCATATTGAGATTAAAGGTAGCGCATATGGATTGCGTTTCTGAAAGTACAAGTTGCAGACCCTTGATGGAGAAGGCATCGCTGCACACCGGTATGACAACAATATCTGCGGCACAAACACTTGAAATAACTGCTGTTCCAAGTGATGGAGGACAATCAACTATGATCAGGTCAAAACCATTATTTTTTAGGGTTTGACAGACGTTGGTGACAGCATTTTTTTGAGATGCAGGATTGATAAGGTTCAGGTCCAGTAGTCCATTATCCAGAGAAGAAGGTACCAGGTACAGGTTTTCATCAATCTTTTTTAATGCGGCCATGACCATGTTTTCCGGGTTTTGCCAAATGTCACAAAAAATCGGTTCATCATCGCCGGGCAACATGTCAAAAGAGAAAGAGGCCGAGCCTTGGGAATCCATATCCAGGATACATGTCTTAAATCCATACTGAACAGCTCTTGTCGCAATAGAAATAGCACTGGTTGTTTTGCCAACGCCTCCCTTCATATTTGCAAAGACGATGACTCTGAAAGCGTAGTCAATTCCATTTTCGGATAAATATTCCTTCACCAGCGATGAGGGAACCCCTGACTTGTTTCCCGGCAAGGCAACAAGCTGTTCCTGCCGTAAACGCTTTCTAATCTCGCCAATGGATCTTTCAGTCAGTTTACTTAACTCCACGGTTGTCAGCATATATTTTTGACGGCTATTTTTTTTCATCTCTCTTCCTTAACAGCCCAACAACCTGATTGTCTTTCTGTGAAATGATGCTATTTCATATGTACCGGGCATAAACGTTGTTTTTGCCGGGGACACAATCTGAAAAGCGCTATTTTACCCTCAGTGAATTGTAAATGCTATACCCAAAAGACAGGGGTAATAACCATGTGCAGTCTGGCCTGTCGAAACGTGAAAAGAATTTCCAGTTGCCGGCAAGAGTAAAAAAATGCTCTTCGTGCTCTGTTGCTGAGAGCAAATGACTCAGGTAATGTTCTACTTGGCCTGCTCCAGCCTGATTTGAGCGGGTAAAATAATTTAGATGCTTTCGCTCGCCGTTCATAGAGCGTGTGACATATTGTATGCTATTGAAAAAATAGCAGGTTTGCGTACCTCGTTTCCAGCCTTGTCGTTTTAAGCGTCATCACGCAAGCTTTGGTTGAAAAGAGCCACAAACCAGAATCTTTGCCAAATCCTTAAAATTGAAAATACTTGAGAAAATTGGAGCGAAATTGGCTCGCCATATTTTCAGATTATAAAAGCAACTCTCGAGTACGGTTTTGATCCTCAGACGTTTCCATGGAGCGATAATCAAGCGTATGAACTCACGTAATACAGCTGGCGCCTCAAAAACGAGAAGCAGGTGGCAGGAACTATCTTCTGGCCGAGACCTGCTGAATGGTTTTATAGCGATCATAGTGGGAGAAGGCGTTCAGCACGAGTCCGTGTTCGATACGTCCGTCCCTGATATAACGCTCAATGTTTTCCTCCGGGACGCTGAGCCAGGTGATTTCCTCCATGTCGTCCAGGCTGGGTTCCGCCGTCAGTAATGCATTTTCGACCAGAATAGTATAACAATAGTTTCCCTGTATCGCCGGGTTCGGGCAGACTTTCCCGATAATTTTGGCATTCTTTCCGACAAACCCGGTCTCTTCGAACAACTCACGGCATCCTGCCGAAAGCGGGTCTTCTCCCGGGTCAATCATACCTCCGGGGATCTCCAGCTCCATGCGTTTGGTGCCATAGCGGAACTGGCGGATCAGCAGGATCTCGTTGTCGGGGGTCCGGGCGATGGTGTTCACCCAGTCCGGAAAATCGAAGAAGTAAAAATCCTTGCGTTTCAAGGACGTCCGGGACTGCAATGGACCTTTCCTGATCGTGCCGATTGGGGTCTCCAGGACTTCGTGGTCCTGCTCTATCCGCCATTGTGTCTCTATCTCTTCAGACGTACGTGTCATCAATCTACTCCTGTCACGTGGATGTTGTGAAACCAAAGCGTATCTCTTGTCTAAGGAATTGTGCTGCTAAAACGCTTGTATCCATGCACCCCCACGCCTGAACGGGCCGTCTTGCTTGTCCTCGATCAGCAAGCCGATCAGCCGCACAGAGGCAAAACCGTCGTTGTTTTCAAGCAACACATTTCCCTGGAACAGGTCGCGACAGATAACCGCCAGCGAAACACGCGTTGTCTGTTTGCTCCCGACCTGCAACCTGCAATCAATTGTCAAGCAGACTGCGGAGCATCTGGGCCGAACGATCGGACAGCACGTTTTTCCACGGGGCGTTTTCTTTCGACAGCATCGCCTTGGTGTTTTTGAACGGCGAATCGATGACGCCGAACACATTCTTGAAGCTCTCCATCTCGGCTTCCGAGAAGGCGGCGGCCGAGTTGAAATCAAGCTCCGCATCACGGCTCTGGCCGAGCTCTGAATAGGCAAGCCCGCGCAGCAGGTGGGCGATGCCCCGGTCGTTATTGCGGCAGAGCGACTGGGTAAGATCGAGTATCGCCGCCTGGTATTGGCCCAGTGCGGCCCGGGCGACACCCCTGAAGTAGAAGGCCCGCTCATTGTCCCTGTCCGCCTCCAGTACACTGGAAAAATCACGCTCCGCTTCCTCAAACCTGCGCAGCGCAACGAGCGCGGCGCCACGGCTCAGGCAGGTATCGATGATATCACTGCCCTGCTCTTCCGCCCGGTTGAAGGATTCGATGCTCCTGTCGAGCTGGCCGGACGCAAACAGGATCTTAGCTTCTCGTAATTGTTGCTGATGGTTCACTATATACCTCAACTATTCATGATCTTGTGGTAAAGGTTTCGAAGAAACAATAGGTACACTTGAATATTTTGCCCAGCCTGGCTCGGCCACGTGGAGGAATCAGTCATCAAGCAAGACGAGTTCTCAGCAGCTGGCTGGGCTCATACGATAGCGAGCGATCCCACGGAGCGCCCTGGCTGGTGTAGAAAACGTGGACCACTTATCCAACCGGACGTTTTGGGGTAGACCTCTACATATGGACTCATTCACGATCGCCAGGTTTTATGGAAGCAGTCACTGCCGCTGCGAGCCTTGTGAAAATTACAATTGTATTGAGCGTCAGACTTCTCCGGTAAATCTTTGACATATAATTTTTCAAAGCGTGTCAAAACAAATCAAGCGCTACAATCCGGTAGCTGATGATTGAACCTTGACTGTTACAAATTATATAAGAGGCTTGGACGTAGGAGAGACCCATCGGTTTGCGGGTCGCACCTGTCCGCGCAAAACATGTTGCTCATAAACATTCAGCAAATCATCTTTTTTCAAATAACCTATTACCTTTTTTGATTGATTTTTGCTCAAGACCGGTAAAAAAGAGAAGTTTCCTTGAGAAAACTGGTGGAAAGCATCTTCGAGATTCTGGTCCTCAGTCACGGTAATCACATGTTTTGTCATTATATCAGCCGCGACTTCATTATCACCTTTGTATTCGGGGTCTGCCAACCTGCTTCTAATGTCTCGCAAGCTGAGTACCCCGACCAGAAAATCTTTCTCGTCAAGCACCATGAAGTGAGGAAACGGACTATGCAGAACCATTTTTAACAACTCATGAAATGGTGTTGTTGTCCTGAGGAACTCGTATTTTTCACACATGGTGTTTTTCACTTTTAATGATCGAAGGCGATTGGCGTCATGTCCTCGCACGATCCTGATGCCCTGGGTGAGAAGTTTTGTTTCATATATTGAGAAATCATGGAACAAACGAACGACAACAAGGCTGGGGATGCAGGCAGCCATCAAGGGCATTACAACCTGGTAATTATAGGTTAATTCAAAAATAGTCAGGATTGCTGTTATAGGGGCAAGCGTGGTACCGGCAACAAACGCACCCATTCCTATCAAGCCATAGTGTGCAGGCGAGAGAGGCATGTCAGGCCAGAAAAGGTTTGCTACATGACCAAACAGGCCGCCAAGCATTGCGCCGAGAAATAGTGACGGGGCGAAGACGCCACCACTCATGCCAGAGCCGACACATAGTCCGGTAGCGAGGAGTTTGGCTATGAGCATCAGCGCGACCACGCCAAGGATACTCTGGCCATGCAGGACCTCATTGATAGATTCATAGCCGACACCGAGAGCCTGGGGGCAAAAGAGTCCTATCCCGCCGACAGCCAACCCTGCTGCAGCTGGCGCCAGCCATTCCGGGATGCGTAATTTGCTGAAAAGCTTTGGCAGCGAGAAAATATAAGCCATAAAAAGTAAACTGAAAAGACCGGCAATCAGCCCAAGAAGGACATAGAGCAGCAGTTCACCTGGATGAGAAAGGGTAAAGAAGGGGATTTGGAAAATTGTTTCATTCGACCAAAAAGCCTTGGCCACAACGGTTCCGGTGACTGAGGCAATCACGATGTTTGAAAGCGATGCGACTTCCAGGTCAAAAAGCAGTATTTCCACGGCAAACATGGTGCCGGTCATCGGTGCCTGGAAGGTGGCGGCAATGCCTGCAGCTGCGCCGCATGCGATAGCCAGCTTCCGTCTGTTTGGTCCCAGCCGCAGCAACTGGGTAACTGAGGAACCGATGGATGCGCCAATGTGTACGATTGGCCCTTCGCGCCCAACGGAACATCCGCAGGCAATAAAGGTCGCAGTTGCAAAGCTTTTGAGCGCAGTAACCCGGCGGCGGATAATACCATCCTGCAGGCTGAGAGTCTTAATGACCTCAGAAACACCCGGGCCTCTCACCTCGGGTGCAGCGTAGAAAATCAGCGGGCTGATTATTAAACCGGCGAG
>CBDUGK010000037.1:0-33296 GCA_965366875.1 uncultured Desulfobulbaceae bacterium
TGACGGGACCTGGTACAAAAAATAGAATCGGCATGTCCCCCCGCACAGACCGGCTCTACCGTGTTGACTCCGATTCTGAAGACTTTACTTTCAATGAACGGGTCGTCGAAGTTTTCGACGATATGCTCGACCGCTCCATTCCCTTTTACCAGGAGGTGATAAAGGCCACGGCGCAGCTTTTATCCCAGCACCTGAACCAGGGAGACACCATCTGCGACCTCGGCTGCTCGACAGGGACGGCCTTGCTGGAGTTCGCGCGGCTTCTGCAGGACGGCCACTTTTGCTTCATCGGTATTGACAACTCGCAGGCGATGATCGACAAGGCACGCCTGAAAGCCGAACTCTATTCACAGAAAAAATCGATCAGCTATCGTTATCAGGACATCTCCCGGCTTCATCTGCCTGAAACCGGAGCCTTCATCCTCAATTATACCCTGCAGTTTATCAGGCCGCTGCAGAGACCCTCACTGGTAAAACTTCTTTATGACAACCTGAGGCCGGGCGGCCTGCTTGTGCTCAGCGAAAAAACCATCTGCGAAGACAAACGGCTCAATCGCCGCTTCATCGATATGTATCACCGCTTTAAACTCGAGCGGGGTTACTCGGAACTGGAAATAGCCCGTAAACGGGAGGCCCTGGAGAATGTCCTGGTGCCGTTCAGCGTGGAAGAAAACCGGGCACTTCTCGCCAATGCCGGCTTTGAAACGGTGTCCACCTTTTTTCAATGGTTCAACTTTTCCTCTTTTGTTGCCATCAAGCCCAGTTGACAGATTTTCTGTTTGATGAACTACACCGACCACCTCCCCTCCCACATTTTACTCGACGAGATCGAATCGGTTCACCGGGATCGGCAACGCTGGATAAACCAGCCGAAAAAAGGATTCCTGCGCTACCGTCGTCCCTGTGAAAAACTCGGGCAATTCACCAACGGGACCCCAGACTGCAGTGGTGACACGATCATAATCGGCAGCCGGGATCAGGTTTCTGAGGACGACCGGCTCCACATCCACGAACAGCTTCGCGCCTTCATGCCATGGCGCAAGGGGCCCTTCTCAATCTACGGCGTCGAGATCGATGCCGAATGGCGCAGCGAGAGAAAATGGCGGCGGCTTCAACCGTTTCTGCCCGACGTAAGCGGAAAGATAATTGCCGACATCGGCTGCAGCAACGGCTACTATATGTTCCGGATGACGCCGTCACGTCCGCGCTTCGTCCTCGGCTTCGAACCCGCCGTTCAACCCTATTTCTGCTTCCGGGCGTTAAACGCTATGGCAGGGTTTGAGAACCTTGATGTGGACCTGCTTGGTGTCGAACATATCAAACTCTTCCCGGAAACATTTGATCTGGTTTTTCTGATGGGCGTGATCTATCACCGGCCGTCACCGGTTGACGTTTTAAAAGACCTGCTGGGCAGCCTGAATCCGGGAGGAACACTCATCCTTGAATCGCAGGCGCTTCCGGGCAATGACCCCGTAGCGCTGTTTCCCGAGAAAACCTACGCCAAAGTTCCCGGCACCTATTTTGTCCCCACCGGTGCCTGTCTGAAAAACATGCTGATTCGGGCCGGGTTTGAAGATGTTGAGATCTTCTGCTGCCACCCGATGAGCAGTCAGGAGCAACGGAAGACAGAGTGGATGGTCTTTGAATCATTCAGTGATTTTCTCCATCCTGAAAACCCCGACCTGACCATTGAAGGCTACCCCGCACCCTGGCGGGTTTTCCTGAAAGCGGTCAAAAAAACGAAAATTTGAGGAGAAAATAAGCGGCTGTTGTTGCCTTTCTTCTCACCTGTATTATAACATGGGTCTGGATACACCCTACCCTTAAAATCAGCGAGGAATCGAATGGACCCGAAAAATTGTACACTTTACAGTGGCGGCCTCAAAGGCGCTGAAACCGCTTTTGGAGAGGCTGCAGAAAAATATGGAGTCGGGGAGGTTATCTACACCTTCACAGGCCATAAGCTTTTCCGGGACAAAAACAGTACGGTTCTCTCCCAGGAAGAACTCGAGCGCGGCGATATCAGTATGGAGCTGGCTTCCCGCATGATGAACCGGACCTATTATGAAACAGAAAAGATCAGAAAAGTCCTGCAGACAATCTTTCACATGGTAAACAGCGGCCATCAGGTATTTGTCATCGGCACGATTCAGGAAGACGGATCGGTAAAAGGCGGAACCGGATGGGCGGTTGAACTCGCCAAAATGTTCAATCGACCGCTTCACGTATTCGACCAGAGCTCAGAAAAATGGCACACCTGGAAGAACGGCTGGCAGGAGGACGCGCCGACGATCAAGTATGACACCTTTGTCGGTTCCGGTACCAGATATCTCAGCGACGCCGGCAGGGCCGCCATCGAACAGCTTTTCACCGATTCCTTCGCAGCCTGATACGTTCGGCCGCACAATCCTGCAGGCAGCTGCAGGATTGTTCATCTTCTAAACCCCTGTTTTCGGCCAGGTGTCAGAGACCCTGTAGCCCTGCGGCCAGGGATCTGTCGGGTCCAGCAGGTACTGGTGTGTTCCGGTTATCCAGGCCTGGCCAGATATCAGAGGAAAAACAGCGTTTTTCTCTCCGACGCGCGTGGTGGAATCAATGGCACAGTGAAAGCGTGAGCCGATGACGGACTCGCCGATATAGCGGTCCCCCACCTTCATTTTTCCCTGCTCATGAAGCAGCGCCATCCGCGCCGAGCAGCCGGTTCCCGTCGGGCACCTGTCCAGCTTTCCCGGCTGGATTGTTACCGCATTGCGCCCAAGCCATGTGTTGTTCTCCCTCACAAGCGGCGCGGCTATCTGGCAGAAAGATATATGCTTCCATTCCGGGTTTTCCGGATGACAAAAACCCAGTTGCTCATTGGCGCCATTCGTTATCCGTATGCCGGTAGCAGCAAGGTCACGGGCTTCATCGGGAGTGATGCTGAAACCAAGATCAGCCGCATCAACAATAACAAAGCTGTCGCCACCGTAGGCGGTATCAACCCGCAATGTCCCGATCCCTTCGACCTCGATCATGGCATCACGCTGATCGACAAAGGAGGCGACATTTTTGACGGTTACCCGCGTTACCTTGCCGTTCTCGCAGCGAGCAACCACCTCGATAAGCCCGCCGGGCGGCTCCAGGACCAGCCTGGTCTCAGGTTCCTCCATGGGGACTATTCCCGTTTCAAGCAGGACGGTGGATACGCAAATTGAGTTGGAACCCGACATCGGCGGGGTATCTTCCGGCTCCATGATAATCCAGCCCATCCGGGCTTTTGGGTTTTTTGCTGGAACGAGCAGGTTGAAGTGACGGAAAACGCCGCCTCGCGGCTCGTTGAGCAGAAAATTTCTCAGCTTCCCGTCTCGTGCGATCCAGCGGGATTGCTCCCATACGGTATCGCCGGGCGGCGGTGCAACACCGCCGACAATAACATCACCGACCTCACCTTCGGCATGGCAGCCGACCACGTGAATGACTCTGTCTGATTTCATCAGAGATACTCTTCACGCAGCGGCGAGAAAACTTCTATCACGACCGAATCTTCCAGGGCTTCTGCGCTGTGCTCCACCCCGCCCTTCAGGCACCAGCTGTCACCGGCTTCAACATCCCTGGTTTCACCGTCGACCACGAATCTGAGTTTACCGGAGATCATTATTCCCGTCTGTTCATGAGGGTGCGAGTGTACCGGAATCTGAGCGCCCCTGGTCATCTCGAACCGTCCCATAAGTGTTTTTTCACCATGAACTGTTGTGGTTAGCCTGATGCCCTCTGCCGGTTCCTTTATTTTGCCCGCACCTGCTTTGCTAAACATGATATCACCCCCTTGCTGTGAAAACTGCAGCGTTGTTCAATTCCCTTCAATATGATCAGAAGTCCCGAAGCAATCAACTGCCCATTTCAATCTGCTGCGTGAAAAAAGATCGATACTCATCCCGGCGATGGCTGACGTAGAGTATTGTCGAAATCTTTTTCTCTGCCACCATCTCCAGAAAATTCAGCAGGCTCTCTCTATTCTGGTCGTCAAGCCCCTGGGTCGGCTCATCCAGAATAAGCAGTTTTGGCAATTTGATCAATGCCCTGGCAATCAGGGCCAGACGCTGCTGGGCAAAACTCAGGCGCCGAAACGGCACGGTCGCACAGGCCTCAAGACCGATATCGGCAAGCCATTCCTGTGCACGTCTTTTCTGTCCGGCCGTGAACTTACTGTAAAGGCCGATGGAATCAAAAAAACCTGAAATAACAATCTGCAGGGTGCTGCCGGGAACATAGTGACTCCGGTGTAATGCCGGACTGACAATGCCCATATCTTTTTTCAGCTCCCAGATGGACTCACCGCTTCCTCTTCGTTTGCCGAACAGATAGAGTTCATTGGTATAACAGTCCGGATGGTCACCGGTGATGACTGACAGCAGTGTTGATTTCCCGGCTCCATTGGCTCCGGTAATGAGCGTGTGATCCCCCTGCTGCACGAGCAGGTCAAAAGACGAAAAAATCGTCCGCTCACCATACCCGACCGTGCCTTTGACCAGCCGGACCAGCTCATTGTTTTGACCTTCCGCAGAATGCAGCCGACCATCTGCCGAACGCCACTGCTTAACAGCTTTATTCTGATTGATCGTGCTGAGCACCTGCACCCTTGTTCCCTGAAGCGTAATAGCTCCCTCTTCCATGTAGGCTATATGGCTGCACCAGCCAGGGACATCGTGCCTGCTGGTTAGAAATATAACCAGCTCAAATCCCCTTTTCTGCAACCCCTGGACAATCCGGTCGAATTCCCTGCAGGAATCAACATCGAGTCCATCATAGGGGTTCTCAATCAGAAGATGCCTGCTGCCATGGGTAATTGCTTCCAGGATCAGCAATTTTCTGCTCTCCCCGGAGCTGAGCTGGCGGTAGCCGCTGTCAAGGACATGATCAAGCCGGAACAGGCGCACGAGTTCGGCACCATTTTCAGCTGCACCAATAAAGGCATTTGCCCGGGTTCCCGGATCAATCTTCTGA
Source organism: uncultured Desulfobulbaceae bacterium (assembly GCA_965366875.1). GTDB lineage: Bacteria > Desulfobacterota > Desulfobulbia > Desulfobulbales > Desulfocapsaceae > MADRE3. Next base: position 4,984 of record CBDUGK010000037.1, read on the forward strand.
GCATAGTCGGTATCATCATTTCGAACTTCCTGTTCATACAGCTCCTGCTGGCTGCTGAAACTGACAACACGAAAATCATCGGCAACCCGCACCCTGCTGTCGAATTCTGAATGTTTATCCCTTGAGAACAACGATATCAGGCTGTCTGCGCCGGAGCTGTTCGAGCCCAGAATGCACCAGGTCTCAGACGCTCCGATCGCAAAATGATCGATAGCGAGTGTCGGGGTTTCAAGATTTTTTACCTCAAGCCACGGCTGTCTCATAACCATCCCTTATACAAGGTGAGTAATCTTATCGGGTTCCACCAGAGCGCTTTACCACGATCGGTGGCCAAACTCAAGATCATTGGCAACCGTTCCCGTTTACGGTTGACGAAACCGTCTATTCCGAGTTAAGTATTTGAGTTTTGTCTTGACAACAGGAACGGACCCTATCCTCATAAACTGCATACTAAATTCAGGCGTGATCAGGGTATGACGGCACAGGAGAATGAAGCGGCCGGCTGCCGAGATGCCTTTAAAAAACTGCATTAAGAACAATGCGGTCAACAGACCGCCCGGACAGAAGGACATCCACATGAAAGCACTTATTGCCCTGGAAGACGGAACCGTGTTTGAAGGGCGTTCTTTTACCGGACCGGGGGAAGCTGTCGGTGAAATTGTTTTCAACACCTCAATGAGCGGCTATCAGGAAATTCTCACCGATCCCTCTTACACCGGCCAGATTGTCACGATGACCTACCCTCTCATCGGAAATTATGGAATTAACCCCGAAGATATGGAATCTGCGGCAGTGCACCCCAAGGCTTTTCTGGTCAAGGAATACAACGCGGTGCCCTCGAATTACCGTTCCCGCCAGACCCTGGCCGGTTTTTTAGGAGACCATGGGGTTCTCGGAGTTGAAGGATTTGATACCCGGGCACTGGTGCGCCACATCAGAAAAGCCGGGGCAATGAAAGGTATCGTTTCAACCGCAGATCTCGACCCTGAGTCCCTTGCCGTCCGGGCCGGTCAATGGGACGGCCTGGTCGGCCGGGACATGGTGAAACTGGTAAGCTGCAGCGAGCCTTATGGATGGACGGACAATGGGCCGTTAGCGGGAACTGACTTTTCCACATCTGCCGGCACCAGTGATGGGCTGAAAATCATAGCCTTTGATTTTGGCATTAAATACAACCAGCTCAGAATCTTAACCGAAAAAGGCTGCAGGGTTCAGGTCGTCCCCGCAACCACCGACGCTGAAACGGTCCTGGCCATGAACCCCGATGGCATCTTTCTCTCCAACGGCCCCGGCGACCCCGAGGGGGTAAGTGGCGTTGTCGACACCATCAGGAACCTGCTCGGCAAAAAACCTGTTTTCGGCATCTGCCTCGGCCACCAGATACTCGGACTTGCCTACGGGGGCAGGACCTATAAACTGAAATTCGGCCACCGGGGGGGAAATCAGCCGGTTAAGGATCTGCTTACCGGTAAAGTTGAGATTACCGCACAAAACCATGGTTTCTGTGTTGATATGGACAGCCTGGACAGAGACAGTGTGGAGCTGACTCACGTCAACCTCAATGACAACAGCTGTGAAGGGATGAGGCACAAATCGTTCCCGGCATTTTCAGTACAGTATCATCCCGAGCATGCGCCCGGCCCCCATGATTCGGTCTATCTTTTTGATCGCTTCATCGATTTGGTCAGGGAGCAGCGGGGATAAAAGTACAGGCTGCCATCAGAGCAGCGGAGAGACCAGTCTTTTAGACGATTTAACGCACAGCCCAGAGATATCATGCCCAGAAGAGACGATATAAACAAAATTCTGATCATTGGATCCGGCCCCATTATCATCAGTCAGGCCTGCGAGTTTGACTATTCCGGAGCCCAGGCCGTCAAGGCGCTCAAGGAAGAGGGGTACGAGGTCGTACTCATTAACTCCAATCCGGCGACCATCATGACCGACCCGGGTCTCGCCGATGCCACCTACATAGAGCCGATCACAGCGGACATGGTTGCCCGGGTCATAGAACAGGAACGACCGGACGCGCTGCTTCCCACACTCGGCGGGCAGACCGCCCTCAATACCGCTATCAAGCTTGCCGAGCTCGGCATACTGGAAAAATACAAGGTGGAGATGCTGGCGGCAGACATCGAGGTTATCCGTAAGGCCGAAGGCAGGGATGAGTTCAGGGCTGCTATGCGGGCCATCAACCTCAAAGTCCCCGAATCTGCGATCGTGCACACCATTGAAGAGGCCCGGATTGCAGCAGATGAGATCGGCTTTCCGATCATTGTCCGCCCCAGTTTCACCCTCGGCGGCACCGGCGGCGGCGTGGCCTATAATCGCCAGGAACTCGAAGCGTTCTGCATACACGGTCTTGACCTGTCGATGACAACCGAAATCATGCTTGAACGCAGTCTGCTTGGCTGGAAAGAGTATGAACTCGAAGTAATGAGAGATTCAAAAGACAATGTGGTGATCATCTGCTCCATTGAAAACGTCGATGCGATGGGAGTCCACACCGGCGATTCGATCACCGTGGCCCCGGCCCAGACCCTCACTGATCGGGAATACCAGGAGATGCGCGACGCGGCAATTGCCATCATCAGGGAAATCGGCGTTGAAACGGGCGGCTCAAATGTACAGTTTGCCGTCAATCCGCTTGACGGCGAACTGATGGTTATCGAGATGAATCCCCGGGTTTCAAGAAGTTCGGCGCTGGCTTCAAAGGCGACCGGTTTCCCCATTGCCAAGATCGCGGCAAAGCTGGCCGTAGGCTACACCCTTGACGAGATCAGAAATGACATAACCAGAGAGACCTATGCCTCCTTTGAGCCAACCATTGATTACTGCGTCGTAAAGATACCGAGATGGACCTTTGAAAAATTTCCGGAAGCAGAGGATTTTCTGACCACTGCAATGAAATCAGTGGGTGAGACGATGGCCATCGGCAGGACCTTTAAGGAGGCCTTCCAGAAAGGCATGCGCTCACTTGAAACCGGCCGATTCGGTTTCGGCGGAGACGGCAAAGATCCTTTTAAGGCAATTGACAGCGAAGATCTGGAGAGCGGGTTGTTGAAACCGAACTCCAAACGTGTCGCCTACATCCATGAGGCCTTAAAGCGGAATATGTCGGTAAACCGGATATCCGAGCTGACCCTGATCGATCCGTGGTTTATCTACAATCTCAAGCAGATCGTTGAGATCGAGAACAGAGTCATCAAACGCGGTTTTCAAGGGCTTGACCGCGATTTCCTCAATCTCTGCAAACAGACGGGATTCTCAGACGTCCAGCTCGCCTGGATGACCAGAACCTCGGAAAACGATATCAGGGGACTGCGCCACGAGCACAAGGTCTTGCCGGTTTACAAACTCGTTGACACCTGCGCTGCAGAGTTTGAGTCTTATACACCCTACTGCTACTCTACCTACGAGACAGAAAACGAGGCGGTTATCAGCGGGCGAAAAAAGATCGTCATCCTCGGTGGCGGCCCCAACAGGATCGGACAGGGAATAGAGTTTGATTATTGCTGCGTCCATGCCTCATTTGCACTTCGTGAAATTGGGGTGGAATCGATCATGATCAACTCAAACCCGGAAACGGTGTCAACCGATTATGACACCTCTGATAAACTCTATTTTGAGCCATTGACGCGGGAGGACGTACTCAATGTCATTGAACAGGAGCGGCCTGACGGCGTTATTGTCCAGTTCGGCGGCCAGACACCGCTTAACCTGGCAGTACCGCTTGCAGAAGCGGGCGTGACGATTGTCGGCACGCCACCTGATGCAATCGACCGTGCCGAAGACCGGGAGCGCTTTCAGCAGTTCCTGCAGAAGCTTGGTCTGAAACAACCCGAAAATGACACAGTTTTCACCCAGAAAGAGGCCCTGGCAGCAGCAGAACAGATAGGCTACCCGGTGGTTATCAGGCCGTCCTACGTTCTCGGTGGACGTGACATGCGGATAGCCTACAGCGAGGACGGTATTCGTGATTTCATGAAGGCAATTGGCGGTGCGGTACAGGAACACCCCATACTGATTGACAAGTTTCTCAAAGACGCCATTGAAATCGATGTCGATGCCATCAGTGACGGCAAAACTACGGTCATAGGCGGCATCATGGAGCATATAGAAGAGGCCGGAATTCACTCCGGAGACTCTGCCTGCGTACTGCCGCCGCACTCCCTTTCAACGGCAATCATAGAGGAAATCAAGGCTGCCAGCAAGGCAATGGCGGCGGAACTCGGCGTCATCGGCCTGATGAACGTCCAGTTCGCAGTCAAGGATAACACGCTCTACGTGCTGGAGGTCAACCCCCGGGCATCACGCACAATTCCCTTTGTTAGCAAGGCCACCGGCGTACCGCTTGCGAAGCTGGCAACCAAGATCATGATGGGAATGACGCTTTCCGAACTTCAATTTACCAGCGAGGTGGAGATAAGCCACTGGGCCGTGAAGGAAGCCGTTTTTCCTTTTGACCGCTTCGCCGGGGTTGATACCCTGCTGGGTCCTGAAATGAAGTCAACCGGCGAGGTAATGGGAATTGACGACAACCTCGGTCTTGCCATCGGCAAAGCCCTGATGGCAGCGGGCTCTTCACTTCCTGATTCAGGCAATGTCTTTATTTCAGTCCGGGACAGTGACAAGCCGTCAATCGTACCGGTGGCCCAGGCGCTCCAGGATCTCGGGTTCGCTATTTTTGCGACCAGCGGTACCGCGCTGTTCCTCCAGGAGAGCATGATCGACTGCCTCCAGGTCAATAAAATTTCCCAGGGAAGGCCGCATATTCTTGACAAAATCCAGGACCGTGATATCGCCTGGATCATCAATACATCGCTTGGAAAACGAACAACCGAAGACAGTTACCAGATCAGGCGGGCTGCAATCGACCTGCATATTCCCTACACCACCACGACCAATGGTGCGGCAGCCCTGGTCAGCGCCATGCGGGAAATGAGAGAGTTTCCCATCGGCGTCAAGCCGGTGCAGAAATTTGCCTGATCGACTTTTTATTGAAGGATAGCGCTCGACATTGCATGAAGATGTTTTAATGTAAGTTTGCTATTGGCGAGAGCTTTTAAAGTAGTTACTTTCTTTAGTAGATAAGGTTAACGTACAACGTGGTACCCGACTAAAATTCCAGGAGGCCTTTTTGAATACCTTTTACAAGAACCTGAGCATGTGGCTGGTAATCGGCCTCACCATGATCCTGTTGTTCAATCTTTTCAACAAACCGCAGGCGACCAGCTCTCTACTCACCTATAGCGATTTCATCTCAAAGATTGAAAATAAATCTATCAACCGTGTCAGGATCGAAGGTGACACTATTACCGGAACATTGCAGGATGGGACACCGTTCAGGACTATTTATCCGGTCACTGACGCAGAGCTCATTCCGATCCTGAGAAATGCCGGTGTTGACATCAATGTCAAGGAAGTGCCGAAAGACAGCTGGTTCATGACCATTTTTGTATCCTGGTTCCCAATGCTGCTGCTGATCGGAGTATGGATTTTCTTCATGCGGCAGATGCAGGGAGGCGGCAAAGGCGGTGCTCTGTCTTTTGGCAAGAACAGGGCCCGGCTGATGGTGCAGGGAGACAACAAGGTAACCTTTGCAGATGTTGCCGGTATTGATGAAGCCAAAGAAGAGCTTGAAGAGATTATCGATTTCCTCAAGGATCCGCATAAGTTTACCGTTCTTGGCGGGCGTATTCCGAAGGGCGTGTTACTGGCAGGTTCTCCTGGAACCGGAAAGACACTGCTGGCAAAAGCCATCGCCGGTGAGGCCGATGTGCCTTTTTTCTCCATTTCAGGCTCAGACTTTGTTGAAATGTTCGTCGGCGTCGGCGCATCCCGTGTCAGGGATCTTTTCACTCAGGGGAAGAAAAATGCCCCCTGTATCATATTCATTGACGAGATCGACGCGGTCGGCCGACACCGCGGTGCCGGCCTCGGCGGCGGTCATGACGAGCGTGAGCAGACGCTGAACCAGCTGCTGGTTGAGATGGACGGTTTTGAATCCAATGAAGGGGTGATCATTGTCGCCGCGACAAACCGGCCTGACGTACTTGATCCTGCCCTGCTCCGTCCCGGGAGATTCGACCGCCAGGTTGTCGTTCCGATCCCCGATGTCGGTGGACGCCAGAAAATTCTTGAAATATACGGGAAGAAGACCAAGATGGCAGCACAGGTCGACTATGAAGTTTTAGCCAGAGGAACCCCCGGCTTTACCGGCGCTGACCTTGAGAACCTTGTCAATGAAGCAGCCCTGATGGCAGCCCGGGAAGGGGCGAAAGAGATTAATCTCGAACTGCTTGAAAAAGCAAAAGACAAGATTATGATGGGTGCGGAACGCCGCTCGATGATCATCACCGAAAAAGAGAAAGAGGTCACCGCCTATCACGAGGCAGGACACGCACTCGTTGCCTACCTGTTGCCCGATGCCGACCCGATTCACAAGGTCACCATCATACCTCGGGGCCGGGCACTGGGCCTGACCATGCAATTGCCGATGGACGAGAAGTACACTCATTCAAAAGGGTACCTGAAGAGTTCGCTGTGTATCCTGTTTGGAGGGCGTGTTGCTGAAAAACTGATTTTCAATGAAATCACCACAGGTGCCGGTAACGATCTTGAACGGGCAACCGCCCTGGCCAGGAAGATGGTTTGTGAGTGGGGCATGAGTGATGAACTCGGACCGCTGACCTACGGCAAGAAGGAAGAACAGATATTTCTCGGACGCGAAATCGCCCAGCACCGTGATTTCAGCGAAGAAACTGCCAGGCTGATCGATGTTGCCGTAAAGGATATTGTTCTTGAAGCCAGCGACAAGGTACATGCAATGCTCGAGGAGAACACCGACATCCTCAAACGGATGGCAGACGATCTCCTGGAAAAAGAGACCATCGTCCTTGAAGATATTGAACAGATCCTTGAGGAGCTTCGTCCGGAGCTATACGCTGACCGGCTCAAAAAGAAAAAAGACGCCAAGGCGGATAGGCCCAAAAAAGCATCAACGGCAAAAGTTTCAACTTCTGAGTCATCCGAATCAACCGAAATCAAGGCAGAATCGACGGGAGAAAATGAACCTCAAAGTGGAGACGAAGACCGCCAGGAAGATCAGCCGCCCGCTTCGGCATGAAAAAAGCGCCTGAAATTAAATTAATGGGCATCATTAATGTGACGCCCGACTCCTTTTCAGACGGCGGTCTTTATGGTGACACCGAAGCTGCCGTGGACCAGGCACTGCGGCTGATTGCTGACGGTGCCGACATGCTTGATATCGGCGGAGAATCAACGCGACCCTACGCAGCCCCGGTCAGTGGTGACGAAGAACTCTCACGGGTTATTCCGGTTATCGCCGCTATCCGCACGTTTTCTGACATCCCTGTTTCCATCGATACCATGAAGGCTGAAGTAGCCCGGGAGGCACTGTCGGCAGGTGCAACGATTATCAACGATGTGTCTGCGCTGCGCCATGACCCGGCCATGCTTGATCTGGTCAGGGATACGGATGCCACGGTTATCATCATGCACATGAAAGGCACGCCCGGCACAATGCAGGACAACCCTGAATACCTGGACGTTGTTGGTGAGATCATCTCTTTTTTTGAGGAGCGGCTCAGATCGCTTGGTTCCGAAGGGATCGATCTGGGACGGATCATAATCGATCCGGGCATCGGCTTCGGTAAAACCCTGAGCCACAATCTCCTGATACTCAAGCACCTTGAAAAACTGTCGTCTCTTGGCCGGCCAGTGCTGCTTGGCCACTCACGGAAACGATTCCTTGGAGAAATTACCGGCATCGATTCAGCGGACAGGGATCTGGTTACCGCTGTTGTTTCGAGTCTGTGCCGGGAGAAAGGGGTCGCGATAATGAGGGTGCATGATGTTGCCGCGACCAGATATGCCCTGCAGGTAAGTGAAGCTGTCTGTCAGGCGCACTGATTGAACAGCGGGCAGAAATCATCCCTGCTCACAAAGAACAATGAAACGATAACGGTACGGACTCCCTTTTGTACCTATGCGTATCTCGTCACCGTCCTTGATTGCCGTTTGACCGCCGCGGTCGTCTCCGCCAACCGGCTGCATATTAACTTTTGTACCGCTGGCACTGCCGCGGTCAATCAGCACATAGCCGCTTCCCCGGCGCTCAATCTGCAGATGCTCACGTGATATATTGAGCAAGGCTCCGCCGTCCATCAGAAAGAGGTCGTTATTTGGCTCAACCTGGTTCAGTTTGGGACGTTCAACCCGCTGGGTTCTGCCGTCGACAACCAGCACCCGTGATTCCCTGCCGATTCGATAAGGAAATTTCCTCACCGGTATATATCCATTGAGTATGTTCGACTGTGGTACTGCGGAAACAGCTTCCGGCGTCAGCGCCTCCAGCACCGCCAGTATGCGAAACATTTCTTCTATCTGTTTTTTATCAACCATACTCATTCCGTGCCAAGCACGATCAGCGCCTCAGGGGCGAATAACTCCTATCTGTTGAAACACAAAAACCAGGATAGCTGTTATAGGTATCAAATACAACCGTTTTATCAAAACACGAACAGTGCTCTGCAGGAAGAATCAAAGAGCAGGGATAGGGTAAAAGGACAGGGCCTCGCCACGGTACCACAGGCTGGATGGAGAGAGGGAGTGAAAGAAGAGATACCCAACCTGCTTATATACCATGTCAAGGCCCATTCTGTCTTGACTCGAGATGAAACCGGAAGGCTTACAACTCAGTTCTTTTAACGCAACTGCTCTTTCGGCTCACCGGCAGTTTTTCTGCCTGATGTTACAATAATCACTGTCAACCGTTCCTGCTTGCGAAAACCATCCACACCCAGCGTATCGCCCAAAACCAGTGCTGTTTAAACAAACAGGGACTCAATATGACAGCACTATACCACATAGTGGGACAAAAGAGATAGAAAAATCAGCAACCGCGTAGAAGACGTTTTTTCAGGCGGGTCCGGTGTATGGTTCCTTCGATCAGATAGATCGCCAGCCCGCTCCAGACAAGAAGGAATCCGGTCATCCTGGCGGCAGGAAATTCTTCATGATAGAAAAACACACCCAGCAGCAGGTTCATTGTCGGCGCAGTATATTGAAGGATGCCAAGCAGCGATAAGGGAATATGATGAGCTGCGTAAGCAAAGAAAAGAAGCGGAACGGTTGTGACCAGGCCGGCACCGATCAGCAGCAGCGACGTCGCTGCTCCTGAATGGAAAAGAGCTCCCGTCCCCTGATAATCGAACCAGAACAGAACGGCGGCGGCAGGAAGAAACAATATCAGTGTTTCGAGAAAAATTGCCTCAACCGGCAATACACTCGTTTTTTTATGCACCAGTCCGTAAACACCAAATGATCCTGCAAGCAATAAAGCGATGAGTGGAAAACGGCCGTAGACAAAGGTCAAGTAAGCAACACCAGCAGCGGCAAAAGCAAGTGCGGCAGCCTGACCTCGTCGCAGTCGTTCTTTTATAAAGTAGACTCCAAAAACGACCGTCACCAGGGGATTGATAAAATAACCGAGGCTTGCTTCAACAATATGACCTGAGTTTACCGCCCATATATAGACAAGCCAGTTGGTCGCGAGCAAAATGCCGCTGAGGAAAAAGGTTCGTAAAACAGCCCGGTTCCTTAGCAGTGGAATTACGCTTTCGAGCCTGCCAAGCAGCAGCATCAGACAGACCATAAAGACGAGGGACCAGGCCATTCTGTGGCAAAGGATTTCGTAGGGAGACACCTCCACCAGTGCCTTCCAGTAAACAGGCATGGCTCCCCATATGATATAGGATGCGGTTGCAGCGATAATGCCGCGGCTTGACTCCATATGACCTCACCCTGACCAGAGGATACGGCCGGCGCCGGCCCCTGGTCTGATTTAAATAAAATCTGATCCTACCAGGAAAGGAATTACTCGATTAACAATCCGCTCGACCACCAGTAGTAGCAGATATAGATACCTGCAGCGATCAGCAACAGTGCTGAAATTTTGTTGAGATAACCGGTAAAACGTTTGAAAAAATGTATCACGGCTGGTCCTTTGACAAACGCCATACTGACGGTGAGGGCCATAAAGACCGAAGCGGTCCCCATGATGTACCAGAAAAACTGCGATAATCCGGCAAGCAGGTCGCCCGAGGCAATTGAGCCACCGACAACAACCAGAAATATCGGCAGTGTACAGCTCAGTGAACTCGCTCCAAAGGCAATGCCAAAGAGGAAAAAGCCTCGGATATTGATCGTTCGTGGGTCACCGATTCCGGAACCGATCTTCATGAAGATCGAAAAAGAAAGATGTTTTCCCAAAAGCAGCCAGGTACCAAGCAGTATGAGACCCGCGCCGATAACTACGGATACCCAGGGCATAATGCTCATCAGATATGAACCACCTGCGGAAACCACCAGGCCGATGAAACCAAATAACAACCCATATCCTGATATGACAACGAGAGTAACCCCGACAGCCTTGGCCAGGCGGACAACCCAGTTCCGCCGCTGAAACTGTTCACTCTCTGCGCCAAGATACAGTGAGAGATATACCGGCAGCATGGCAAATCCGCAGGGGTTCACCGCCGAGACCATTCCTGCGCCAAAGGCATATCCGACATGTAGAAATCCGGCCAGTTGACTCAAGCCGCTGCTGACCAGGGTCTGAATATCCATTTATCTCCCGCTGATACAAGCTGTTCAGGCAAAACGACCCGGCACATCCCGGCCGTCCCCGGACAGTGTAATTCCAGGCATGGTCTTGGTCTGTTCAGACAACTCAGGACTGTGCTCTGTACGCTGCTTTCAGTAAATCGTTGTTGAACAAAAAAATCTTACCCTGAAAAAACATTGCCATTCGTCGGCATGAAAAATTAATTCATTTGACAACAACATGCTAGATCAAAGACCAGCCAGAGCATAAAAAATATGACTCCGGTCATATTTTTTATTGACCGGAGTCATATTTAGGTGTATCTATGGACCGAATCAACTTGTGGCGGAAAACAGTTTTGCTCCTCCCTTTTATAAACAGTATCTATGCACTTTAAACCAGAAAACTGTTCACGCTCATACCATTACGGAAAAAAGTAGATAGACATCATGATGACAACAAGAGAAAAAAACAAAATCACGAAACGCAAATGTATTCTTGAAGCGGCAATCCGTTTATTTACCAAAAAAGGCTACGACCAGACGAGCATAGAAGAACTCGCTCGTGAAGCCGGTGTCGGCAAAGGAACCGTCTACAGTTATTTTCAGACAAAAAGGGATCTTGTTCGCGCATTCTGCGAAGATGATCTCGAATTCATCAGGGAAGAGTTGGCCGGCAACACCAATCCCGATACGCCGTTAAAGGATCAACTGATGATTTTCTTCATGGCAGAGTTTAAACATCTGAGCAGAAACAGGGAATTCGGCAGGCTCTACCTGCAGGAAACCGTATTTCCGGGTGAACACCATTCAGAAAAGGACCGTGAAATGCAGAACAGGTACTTCGAGCTGCTTTTTCCTATCTATCGCAGGGCGCAGGAGCGGGGAGAACTCAGGCAGGACCTCGAGCTGCTGCACATAGCCGGCCACTTCTACGCCCTCTATCTTCTCCTTGTCTCATGCTGGTTCAACGGCATGATTCCTACCGGGGAAACCAGGGAAGCAATGTCCACAATGCTTGACCAAACCATTGAAGGCTTGAAATCCAAGATATAAACCGGTGCCCCGATGACAACTGAATATCAGAAACCCGAAACAACCAGGGGAAAAATCGTCTTCTTTTTCTGGTACAACCTGCCCCGATTCATACTGCTGTTGATGATCATCTCCATTGTCGGTTTGTTCATGACCGTCAGTGACAAAAAATCGGAAATCCAGGCAGAGCATGAAGCCGCCGTGAAGAAAGAACGGCCGCCGGTCAACACGGTTGTTCTGGAGGTGACTCCGCAACCGATCACCAATAAAATTAATCTGCCCGGCTCTATTGAACCATGGACCCGCCTCGAGCTCGTTTCAAAAATTGCCGGTGCCGTTGAGAAAGTCATGGTCGAGGAAGGCGATACGGTAAAGCAGGGAGATGTTATCGCCCAGATCGAATCAGATGATTACCGCATTGCACTCGCCCGTGCCCAGGCTGCCTATAATCTCGCCAAAGCCGATTTTGACAGGGACAAGTCCGTTTATTCAGGGGGAGCAATACCGGCAGCTGAGCTTGATGCCCGCGAAACAAACATGCAGACGGCCAAGGCTGACCTCGATAACGCCAGGCTGCTCTACGAGCGATGCACGATTAAAGCCCCAATCAGTGGAGTAATCAGGAGTCTTGACGCTAAAGTAGGCCTGTATCTTGGCATTGGCGATCCGATCGCGAGAATATTGCAGATCGACAGGGTGAAGGCCGTAATCGGTATTCCGGAATCAGATATAACGGCAGTTCGCCGCCTGGAAACGGTGCACCTGTCGGTTAAGGCCCTTGACAACCTGGAAATTACCGGCAGGAATCATTTTGTTTCCTCCTCCCCTGAAACAGCCGCCCGCCTCTATCGTTTCGAGCTTGAGATTGACAACCCTGATCACCGGATCCTTCCGGGGATGTTCGTCAGGGCCGATATTGTCAAACAGCGGCGGGAATCAGCACTTGCTGTACCGTTCTACTCCATCATTTCCCGCAATGATGAACAGTACGTTTTTCTCGAAGAGGACGGTATCGTAAAGAAACAACCGGTCAAGACCGGCATCATGGAGCAGTGGCTGGTTGAAATAAGCGAAGGCCTTGAAAACGGCGATCGGGTTGTCGTTGAGGGGCATCGTGATGTTGAAGACAACCAGAAGGTTAATGTCGTCAAGGTGATCGATGACCCGGGAGCCTACACGCTATGATCATCTCCGATACCGCCGTAAAGAAGAGAACTACTGTTCTGGTGCTCGCCCTCGTGCTGATTGTCATTGGTGTTTACAGCTACAATGTTCTGCCGCGGGAAAGCGACCCCGACGTGACGATCCCCAATGTCTTCATTTCCACCAGTTACCGGGGCGTTTCTCCGACCGATATCGAGTCCTCGATCACCATGGAGATAGAAAAAAAGATCAAGGGGCTCGACGGCCTTAAAAAAGTCCAGTCGGTCAGTTCGGAAGGTCTTTCATCTATCAATGTAGAATTCATTACCGGAACCGATATTGACCAGGCACTCCAGGATGTCAAGGACAAGGTGGACGAGGCACTCGGCGAACTGCCAACCGACCTGGAGGAAGATCCATCGGTGTTCGAGGTGAACATCTCGGAGATGCCGATCGTCATCTACTCGCTGGCAGGGACCTGCGGGCTGCCCTGCCTCAAGAAGATCGCTGACGATCTCGAAGATGATATAGAGGGTGTCAAGGGTGTTCTGGAAGTAGAGGTAACCGGTGGTCTGGAAAGAGAAATTCGGGTTGAAGTAGATTCAGAAAAACTATCGTACTATGGTCTGACGATTACTAATCTCCAGTTGGTTGTTAATGGCGAAAACCAGAACACCTCAGGTGGAGCCATTCGACTGGGCAACGGCCGATTCCAGCTCCGAGTTCCCGGTGAATTCAAAACACCTGAAGAGATTTACGGCCTGATACTCACTATCCATGATGGTGAGCCTGTGTATCTCAAGGATGTTGCAAAGGTGGTCGACGGGTATAAGGAAGAGACTTCGAGATCCCGACTGAACGGCAGGGATGCTGTCAATATCATGGTCAAAAAGCGGTCCGGCGAGAATATCATTGAGATCAGCAGGCGTGTTGAACAGCTCATTGAAGAAAACCGGATTACCTGGCCTCGCGGTACCGAAATAACCAAAGTACTTGACAAGTCACGCGATATTGAAAACCTGGTTGCTGATCTGGAGAACAACATCCTGACGGGACTTGTCCTGGTTTTGTTTGTAATCTTTATTGCCATGGGCATCAGGAATGCCCTGCTGGTCAGCCTGGCAATTCCATTCTCCATGCTGCTCTCCTTTACGGTATTGCACTTGATGGGAATCACCCTGAACATGGTGGTTTTGTTCTCACTTACCATCGCCCTGGGCATGCTCGTTGATAATGCAATTGTTATCGTCGAAAACTCCTATCGATTCATGGAACAGGGGGCCAGCAGCATTGATGCAGCTATGAAAGCGACTGCTGAAGTTGCATACCCGGTTATGGTCTCGACTCTGACGACACTTGCAGCATTTTCTCCGATGCTTTTCTGGCCCGGCATTATGGGTGATTTCATGAGCTACCTGCCACTCACCCTGATTATTACCCTCTCATCCAGTCTGTTTGTTGCGCTCGTCATTAACCCGGCAATGGTTTCAATCTTCATGAAAGTGAAGCGTACCGATACCCCCGGCGACCGGCCAACACCTCAGTCACTCCCTGCTGCTATCGAGAAACCAGCAGAAATCAAAGGTTTTCTGCTCACCCACTATAGCAGGATCCTGTCACATGCGCTGAAGACCCCATTGTCCATCATCGCTATCGGTTTCTGTACCCTGATTCTGATGTTCCAGGGCTGGCAACTTATTGTCGGGCTGAGAAAGCCGGTCGAGTTTTTCCCGGACATCGAACCCAAGGGTATCTATGTGAACATCGACGTTCCTGAGGGTGCTGATATTGATTACATAGACCGCATTACACAGCGCATAGAATTTTTGCTCTCGGGAGAGGACGTCGCCACTGATGGAACTGCGATCAACGAAGGCCTGACTCCGCTCAAAGCCTTGTCAAAGAAAGAGCATGTCCGGGAAGATGAACCTCCCCATTATGGTCCGAGCGACCTGGCTAATGTTGAGAGTATCTATATGAAGGCGACGGTTGAGTCAAGCGGTGGCTCTGCTTTTGCTTCCAACACCCCAAATCATATTGGTGTGCGATTCCTGGAAATGCAGGATCGATGGCGCTCATCACAGGTTGATGTGGAAGAGATCAGAGAGCGGATAAAAAATGTTCCCGGTGGAAAACTAACCATTGCCAAGGAAGAAGAAGGTCCCCCGACTGGATCACCAATCAATATAGAAATAGTAGGTGACAACTTCGCCGTCCTCGGGGAAATCGCAAAGAAAATCAAAGACGTGCTGGAAACTATTCCCCATGTTGAGGACGTCCGTGATAATTTTGTTGAGGGAATACCGTCTATCCAGGTCAATGTTGACCGACAGAAAGCCGCGCTTTTCGGCATGACGACTGACATGATCGGCTTCGCCCTGAAAAGCGCCTACAATGGTCTGGAAGTCTCATCCTTTCGCGAAGGCAGTGACGACTATGATATCACCGTTCAGCTGGACGAAGCGGACCGTAAAGTAGTCGATGTTCTCCACGAACTGCTGCTCCCGACGCCATCAGGGGAACTGGTGCCCCTTTCTACACTTGCAGAGATCAGTTTCGCCGGCTCGATCGGTGACATTAACCGGATAAATAATGAACGGGTGGTTACTGTCAAGGCAAATGTCGATGAAGCAAAAATTCCCGGACCTGTCGCGCGCAGCGAAGCGGAGCAGATGCTGCAGGAATTTCCCCTCCCTCCCGGCTACAAGGTCAGATTTACCGGCGAGTTCGAATTCCAGCAGGAATCTCAGGACTTCCTGACCAAGGCATTCCTGGTCGCCCTTCTCCTCATTTTTCTCATTTTGGTGTCGATGTTCAATTCTGTCAGCCAGCCTTTTATTATCATGACCTCCGTGATACTCTCTCTCGGTGGGGCATTCCTCGGACTGGCGCTGTTCTCCCTGCCATTCGGCATCATCATGACCGGGGTGGGGGTAATCTCTCTTGCCGGTGTCGTGGTTAACAATGCCATTGTTCTCATTGATTACACCAACAAACTCAGGGACCGGGGCTATGACTTGAAAGAGGCTGTTATCGCTGCCGGCGCCACACGACTGAGACCGGTACTGCTCACCGCCATAACAACGATTCTTGGCCTGATCCCGATGGTGACGGGGGTATCATTTGATTTTCACAGCATGTCCATATCCTGGGTCAGTGAGTCAAGTCAGTGGTGGCGTTCCATGGCGGTGGTTATAATCTTCGGCCTGATGATCGCCACCTTTCTCACCCTGGTGGTCGTACCGACGCTCTACTACCTCCTGGAGCAGGCTGACGGGTTCCTCAGGCGCTGTGCCACCTCCGTAAAAACCCTGTACTGGAAGCCATACAGCCATTTTGCCGGCGAACCACTTATCAAAAAGGAGCAACAATGATACGATTTTCTTCACTCGCATTCCCTGCCGCGGTTCTCGTGCTCTCTCTGGTGCAGCCTCCTTACAGTGCTGCTGCGGATAGCGGAGCAATCAATGTATCACTTTCAGATACGGTGCGTGCAGCGCTTGAAAATAATCTCGGCCTGAAACTCAGGGAGCAAGACGTTGTCATTTCCGAAGGGGTGGTCATGGAGGCCGAAGCCTCCTTTGATGCGCTGCTCTCGGCTGATATCGGCGCGGCCCAGGCAAACAGTACACCGGTCACAATCGCAACCGCAGCCGAAGAGCGAACTGCTGGGTGGAATGCCAGCATCAGCAAACGCTTCAAACCCGGAACTGAGTTCGATATTTCCTGGGAAAACGGCAGCCTTGACACCGATTCAGACATCTATCTCTTCGATCCAGTCTACAGTACTGCCCTCACTGTAGGCGTCACTCAGCCATTGCTCAGGGGAAGAGGTGAAGCGGTGCAGACCGCCGATTTAAACAGTGCACAAAGTGGACTAAGAGCAAACTCTTTTCTCGTCGAAAGCGAGGCGGCAGACCTTGCCGCTGAAGTAAAGAACAGTTACTGGCAGCTTGTCTATGCATATCAGAATCTGGAAGTGCTCAAACTCGGCCTGACGCTGGCAAAGTCCCTGTACGATGATACCGCAGCAAAAATCAGGGCGGGAAAACTGGCCAGCATCGATATTTACCAGCCGGAATCCGAGGTGGCCCGGCGGGAACAGGACTTGATCACCGGAGAGCGGGCCATCGGTGTGGCAGAATCAAACCTCAAGCTGCTGATAAACAGCCAGGACTGGAGCACTCCTTTTTCACCAACCAGCACACCGGAAACCGCTCCAATTTCACCTGACGTCACGACGGTCTTCACCAATGCCCTGGAAAACCGGCCCGACCTGAAGGCAGCTGCAATGCAGATCAAGGCGAGCGAGTTCCAGCTGCAAAAAGCAGAAAACGATATCCTGCCAGCTCTGAATCTTTTCGGCTCAGTGGGTTTTGGCGGTAAAGATGATACCTACGGAAATGCGCTGGACAGTTCGCTGGACGACTCAGAAACACAATGGCAGCTGGGCGTCACCTTTTCCAGACCGTTCAGCAACTCACTGGCCAGAGGCCGCCTTCGCAAAGCGTTGGCTGAAAACAGAAAGGGCCGTACCAGCCTTGAACTGCTCAAACAGAATATCAGGAGAACCGTCCAGATCACCGTCCGTGACGTAAAGCTTGCCTTAAAGTCGATCGAGGCCACCAGTAAAACGGCAACGGCAACAAAGAAACGGCTTGAGGCAGAGCAGATCAAGTTTGATGCGGGACGGTCTACAACCCTTGATGTGCTTATTGCCCAACAGGACTTCTCCAGCGCCCTTTCCACAGCAAACCTGGCCAGGGTCGTTTATGCCCAGACACTCGCTGAACTTGACAGAATCCAGGGGTTTATCACCATCACCGAGTAAACGCTGACCCCGGACGGGCTGGGCTGGGCTGCGAAGACAGGTGCTCGCTTTTTTATCGAGAGGCAAGTACCGGGATATATGAAAGTTCCTGAAATACTAACCCATACAGGCTTGTACAATTTTTCCCGATCATATATATACAGAGTGGAGCAGGCCAGGGTACGGTGGACAAAACAGCATCGAACAAAAGGACTTTTACCAGGATGAGCAAGTCAGCACTTTTTGAACAGTCTTCGACGACAGAGATCCCTGGCGAACCAGCGGTAACGGCTGAAACCGTGAACGAGCCGCTAAAAATCCTCGTCGTCGACGACGACCCGATGACCCTGCTGAGCCTGAAAAAAATGTTTGAAAACGACGGCAAGAATGTTTACACCGCAGAAAATGGCGACGATGCTCTTTCTCTGGCCCTTGAAGCGCTTCCCGACATGATCATCACCGACTGGAGAATGCCGAAAGTCAGCGGCATAGACCTCTGCAGGATATTGCGGTCGACCAGTATCACCAAGCACATCTATATCATTATGCTCACCGGGAAAGAATCCGATGAGGAGCACATTCAGGCGCTTGAGGCAGGGGCCGACGACTTTGTCATCAAACCATTCACTCCGGAGGTTCTTGCCGCCAGGATGAACAGCGGTGAAAGAATCATCCGCTTTCAGCAGAAAATCAGTCAGGATCATGAAATTATCCAGAAATATGCAGCCAAGCTTGCCGCTGCAAACAGAAAACTGGAAACCATGGCAATGACGGATGCCCTTACCGGGCTGCCCAACAGGCGCAGTGCGCTTAACCGCCTCAAGGAAGAGGTATCCCAATCCCGGCGCCACAAGACACCGCTGAGCTGCATCATGATCGATATTGACCATTTCAAGCTGATCAACGACAGCTATGGCCATGCCATCGGTGACCGTGTCCTTAAAAAAATTGCCGATATTTTCAGCAGTACGGCTCGAAGCTACGACATGGTCAGCCGGATCGGCGGGGAGGAGTTTCTGGTAATCTGTTCACGCAGTACGCTTGCGGAATCAAAACAACTTGCCGAACGCCTCCGCCAGGCCATACACAGTCTTCGCATTCGTCTTGATGGGAATACCATCCAGGCCACCATAAGTCTCGGTGTCGCCTCATGGCATGAAGATATGGTCAGCGGTGAGGATATGACAAAAATGGCAGACGGGGCGCTCTATCGGGCAAAACAGCAGGGAAGAAACAGAGTTGAAATAGATGCCTACCCAGGGCATTTCTAACGGGTTGACGATTCATCTTCGATCTCTATTTTTTCGGCCTTCTCTTTCAGGCTCGCCGCCAGTTTATCTGACAGATTCACCAGCTTGGTGAACAATTCATGAGCTCCTGACATATCTCTGGCCTTTCCTTTGCTCTCAAGACGAAAGGCAATGTCTCTTACAGATTGCGCGGAGAAGTGGTTGATTGCGCCTTTATAGGCATGGGCAGCATCATCAAGTAATTGCGGATCTTCGCTGATAATTGCTTTTTGAATCGAATCCAGCAGCTGCATCTTTCTTTCCACGAAAAGCAGAATCAGCTCATGAAAGAGTTTTTCGTCCCCTCCGACATATTGCAACGCTCTTTCATAATCCCAAAGGTCCGGCTGTTTGGTATCTACCGTTCGATCAGCCTGCTGATCGTCCTGGACTGTCCCGGGTTGATTGTCAACAAGCCACGGTCTGAGGCGCTTGACAAGCTCGTCAGGTTTGATCGGTTTTGAAATGAAATCATCCATCCCCACCTCAAGGCAGCGGGTTTTTGTACTCTCCATCGCGTTCGCTGTCATGGCGATGATGACAATACGTCTTGCACCTGTCGCATCTTCTCGTTCACGGATGATTTCGGTCGCCTCATAACCGCTCATTTCCGGCATCTGGATATCCATCAGAATGACATCATATCGATTGGCGTCGCTTAATTGTACAGCCTCCCAGCCGTTTACGGCCAAATCGGTTTCAAGCCCGAACTGCTGAAGGATGGCGCACGCCACTTTCTGATTAATCTGCTCATCATCAACGAGCAGGACACGACCGGAGAGAAGCGGCGGCCGTTCTGATTTCCGGTTACCGGGAAGCAGAGCTCCATAATGGCTTGTCCGACTGACCAGGGTGTCGTAGAGGTGAGTCTGGTGAATCGGCTTATGGATGACTGCCTTGACACCATTTTTCCGGGCGGCATCAAATTTCAGGCTTCCCGAGCTGAAAATGAACATGTCCGGACCATCAGCACCAAACTGATTGTGCAGGATTGCCGCAAGCTTCATCCCATCCATGCCGGGCATATGGTGGTCGATGAGGACAATATCAAACAGTTGATTGGCCTTGACACTCTCTTCAACCCGCTGCAGGGCTTCGCTGCCGCTGGCGCATGCCGTTATTGAGACGGTGCAGGCAGTAAGATAGTGATCGAGAATCATCCGGTTCGTTGCATTGTCATCGACAATGAGGATGCGCTTCCCATCGAGTTTCAGGCAGGGATAGGCAAAATTGGAGGCGGGAATTATCTGCAGGGGCAGAGTAAACCAGAACTCAGACCCTTTACCCGTAATGCTTGTCACCCCGATATCTCCGCCCTGAAGCTCAACCAACTGCTTGCAGACACTCAAGCCAAGACCGGTACCCCCGTATTTCCGGGTTGTCGAGCCGTCGGCCTGAGTAAATTTTTCAAAAAGATGGGGCAGCGCTGCGTCTGAAATACCGATTCCGCTGTCTATCACCCGAAACCTCAACAACTCTTTGTTTTCCCGTATTTCAATGAGCTCTACTTCAAGAAGGACCTCCCCCTGCATGGTAAATTTAACTGCATTGCTCACCAGGTTGGTGAGTATCTGCCGCAGCCTGACCGGGTCTCCTTCAACAAAACAGTGCACATCCCGGGGGATAAAACTGATCAGGTCTATCTTTTTTGAATTAACCGCATCGATAAAGAGAGAGGCCGTCTCTTCGACCAGTTCCCTTAAATCAAAGGGAATGGATTCAAACTCAACCATACCCGCTTCAATTTTAGAAAAATCAAGAATGTCATTGATTATGAACATCAGGGAATCTGCAGAGCGTGTTGCTGTTTCCAGCAGTCGCCGATACTCCTCGGTCAACGGTGCGCCCTTGAGCAGAGACAGCACACCGATGACCCCGTTCATAGGTGTACGGATTTCATGGCTCATATTGGCCAGAAATTCCGTTTTTGCCTGAGCGGCAGCCAGGGCCTCATCGCGGCTGTTGATCAGTTCCCCTGTCCGCTCTTCAATCAGCAGTTCCAGGTTGTGCCTGTGCTGATTGAGTTCGCTGTCTCTTACTTGGATGGCATCGAGCATCGTATTGAAATCGTCTATCAGGCTGCCGATCTCGTCCCTGTTTGCACGTTCAACCCGAACGGAATAATCACCAAGCTCGGAAATGCGCCGAACAGTATTGGCCAGGCTGAAAACCGGTTCGGTAATACCGCGCTGCAATTTGCGGGCGGCGAGCTGTGCAACAAAGAGGATACAGGCCATGCTGAAAACAAGTACAAAAAAGGTATTGTATATCTGGCCTTTCAGTTTATCCAGGCTTGATCGCACATAGACGGTGCCGATACGGCTGCCATTTTGAATAATGGGATGAAAAATTTCCAGTTTCGGGGTACCGCCATGCTGAACAAAACGATAACCAACCTCACCGATCGTCGCCGGCGGTGAGGTCTCACGTTTGTTATTTTTCCTCAAATAAATAGCGTATGGCTCACTGCGGCTGTTATAGATTGCTCCGGCTTCAATGTCCTCATGCTCCCTGAGAACACTGAGCAGCTCGTCTGCTGAGCCATCCGCGGCAGACCCCAGTGTCGAGGGGCTCAACCGTGAGATTGCCCCGGCCAGGACCTCAAGGTTTTCGACCATAGCGGTCCTCAGTGAACGCACCTGGTTGATAACGGACAAAAAGGAGAAAAGCAGCAGGGCCATGCCGGTTATCGCCATTATCAACCAGGTGATTTTTCTCTGGATCGGGAGATTGTGAAAATAACTGAATATCAAATGATCACCCTGCTTCTGCAAACCTGGGGTTTGAATCTGAAACTGTGCTTATAGTAGATGGAGATCGAACATCAAAGCTACTGAATAGTATCAAAGCAGCCTTCTATAATCCAGTTATAAGATAAGAATTTTTAAGATAAAAAACAGCGCCAAGACAACCGGAAATAAAAAATGACTGCCAGGAGCTACGAACTGCTCAGAAGTGGTGAACTGCAGCGCAGGGCGGAACAGTCACATGACATTCTCAAAGCCTGCTGCCTCTGTCCCAGAGTGTGCGGCATCAATCGGCTCGAGGGGATACATGGGCTCTGCGCAACAGGCAGAAGCGTTCGCCTTGCCGGCTACGCCCCCCATTTCGGAGAAGAACAGCCACTTGTCGGAACCCACGGATCAGGGACAATCTTCTTTGCATCCTGCAACCTGCGCTGCTGTTTCTGTCAGAACTACGAGATCAGTCATTTTCCGGAAAATTATCCCGAATTTTCCGGCGAGGAACTTGCCGAAATCATGCTCAAATTGCAGCGGAAAGGATGCCATAATATTAACCTGGTATCGCCAGGCCATGTTGTACCGCAGATAATTGAGGCATTGATTATTGCTCTTGAACAGGGATTGGAAGTGCCGATCATCTATAATTCGAGCGGTTACGAAGCAGAAAAAACACTTGAGATTCTCGATGGCGTGATTGACATCTATATGCCGGATTTCAAGTTCTGGTCGGCACAGAGCAGCAGGACCTACTGTAACGCAGAAGATTATCCAGCCGCTGCCCGAGCGGCACTTCTCTCCATGCACAGGCAGGTTGGCGACCTGGTTATCGACGACCGCGGTCTAGCTGCTGAAGGGCTTCTGGTCAGGCATCTGGTTATGCCGGGAACCCTCAGCGAAACAAAAGAAATACTGGCGTTCATTGCAGCTTCGATCTCACCGCGCACCTACGTTAATATCATGGACCAGTATCGAGCTTGCGGTACTGCTCACCGACATCCAGAACTGAACCGGCCAGTCAGCAGCGAGGAATACCTCGAAGCACTGCGCTTTGCCGAACAGACAGGGCTGACGCGAATCAACCAGACGGATGTCAGATCACTTCTGGAACGGTTAGGGATTTTATAGCCCCGGATTACGCTGACGGCAGGCAGCGTGCCGGACGCTTTGCCCTGAGGCGGTCCAGCCGGACAAAAATAGAATCAGCGCTGCCAGCGAACGAGATGCTGCTCGATAAAATCGACAATGTGGTGATGTTCCTCTGTTCCTTTTCCTTTCACCTCAATGGCTTTGCCGAATGAAAAATACACCTTTCTCGAGGGATCTATCCTTCCAAAATCTTTAAGATAAACACCGTTTCTCCAGGCATCCGTAAGCAAGGCCAAAGGAACCACCGGCACACCTGCCCTTTTTGCCAGCTTGATGCCTATTGAGCTGAACTGGCCCGGATCAAAAGCGGCTCGTGTGGTCTGGGGAAAGATAATGATTGAAATTCCACGTGACAGACGCTCCTGCCCCTCTTCAAGTACTGTGGTTAAATCCTGGCGAGGGTTGGTTCTGCTCACGGCGACAGGATCACGCGAGCGCATTATATGCTTGAATACCGGGTATTCAAGCAGGGATTTTTTGATCACGAAGGTGACAGGACGGTAAGGAACGATGATGGAAGGCAGAACCATCGTCTCAAGCATGCTCAGGTGGTTGCCTATTATTATTACCGGAGAGCTCGGTTCGTTGAAGTTTTGACCCCCGGTAACTTCAACTGTTATGCCGACCTTTTCAAGAAGCCTTAAAACCTCGACACTACTCTCTGCCCAGGATTCATCATTCAAAGATCCTCTCCGCGCCTTTAAGCCGGATTTGGCAACAATCCATAGAAATGAAGGATAAAAACGTATGGAGGGAAGACTTCGACCCAGCAGAGAGATCGGCTGATGCCCGCTCTGATAGGTGAACGCTTTGTTTAATAGTGGCTGCATTGTTCGGGTTTTAAAGACGATGGATCATAAAAAATGACACCGGTTCATATTTATTGCGGGGTGGTCGCCTTCTCAACGGCACCAAAAACCGATATCGCATACGGGTTATGTTTCCGTAAAAAAACAGGGAGATTATTCCTGCCGTTCCTGGCAGCCGCCAGGTTGGGATACTCTCCATAAAAAACCATGACCGTGGGATCAGGCCCCGTCCTTCTCAAGACATACAGCTGGTTTATCACAGACTGGTACTCTACAGTTCGCAGCATTTGCTTCAGGCTTTTTTCAGCCTGCGCGGATGTGAGCACCATCAGCTGAATCGTGTATTTGCCGCTCCCCCCTCCGACAAGCCATCTTGCTCCAGCCGCTATCCTTCTGAGAAAAAGAGCATTCACTTCCTTATCGCTCAAATCCGACAAGGTCCCTTCCAACGCTTCCTCGACAACCGCTTTTTCTCCGTTCGCTTGCGATTCCCTGAATTTCTTTTCATCGTCAATAATAACTACCGGCTTCGGCAACTGAGGGATATCCGGCAGCTTTGCCTCTTTGATAACTTCGGCAGAAAATGGCATTTCCGTCTGTTCCAGGGGCTCCACCATTACATTGTTCGTCACCTCTGCACTATCACCTTCGACCTTCTCCCGACGCTCTTGCTTTTCATTATCGATTTTTTTGTCGATACCAGCGGCAGCTTCTTCGACGCGTGCTGACTCTGGAGTGATTTGTTGCTCAGGCAGCTCCTGTTTTTTTTCAGGAGCAACTCCTGTGCCTGAAACCTTTGTTTCCGCTACCCTCTGACGAGTGCTGTTCCCCGGCTGTTCAAGGGGTTGCGTTTCGCTGGTTTTTTCGCTTTCTGCTTTTACCGGCTCCTTCACGACCTCTACAACAGCCTGTTTGGACGGGGCAGCCTCCTTTTCCTTTTCAACGAGGGCTTGCTCTTTGCTGGTTTTTTCGCTTTCTGCTTTTACCGGCGCCTTCACAACTTCAGCCTCAGCCTGTCTCGCCGGGGCAGCCTCCTTTTCCTTTTCAACAAGGGCTTGCTCTTTGCTGGTTTTTTCGCTTTCTGCTTTTACCGGCTCCTTCACAACTTCAGCCTCAGTCTGTCTCGCCGGGGCAACCTCTTTCTCCTTTTCAACAAGGGCTTGCTGAACGGACGGCTGAATTTTCGGCACTACTCTTTTCAGTTCGATTATCGGGACCTCTGCCGCGATCTCTTCAATCTGTTCGTTATCGCCAGAGCGGCCAAACCAGAATAACAAAAGCACTATGATAACAGAAGCCCCACCGCCGTAGAGAATCCAGCCCGGTAAAAGTTTCCTCAATGACAGAAACTCAAGATTTGGCTCTTTTGTTCGAAGCGCTTTCGATGACGCCCATTGCTCAAAATCCTGGCGCGGCTTTATACCCTCTTGTTCTCCACCGGTATCGAGCAGGCCAAGAAATGAAGTATCCAGCCGATCCGACTGGAATGTTTCCAGAGCAAAATGATTGAGCCGCTTAAAGGTGGCACCGCCGGAAGATATCGTGCTTACCAGATCTTGTGAAAAAACCGTCTCATCCACTCCGGTTGCAACTTTGATGCAGTGATTAAGATATTGACAGGACTCTTCTTCATTGAGCGGCTGCAGTTTAAAGTGCAGTTCCTTAATGTCGCTGAAGGTCACCATACTCAGCTGTTTGAGGTTATCCTTAAAAGATTCGCCTCCGGAAAAAACAAACTGAAAAACAGTCTGCTCCTGGTTTACCTGATCCAGAAGTCTTCTCACTCTTTCAAGCGTCGCAAGAAAAATCTTTTCAGCCTCGTCAAAGAAAATGACGAGCCGCAGATTTCGATCCTGAAGGAGCCCTGCAATTTTTGCCACCGATGGTGCCGTTTCCGCCGGCGAACTATCCGCGTCAAGCGCGGGTCTAATTTCCTCCAGGACAATCTGCACCATGTCATCGAAGGAATTAATGGCCTTTGGCAAAAATACGCAGATCATCCCGTCAGGCAGTTCTTTTTCGACCATCCGACAGACCATGGTCTTACCGGTTCCCGCGGCTCCGGTAACAAGCAGCAGAGAGACAGAAGAGGATAAGGCAGACTTGATGTCGTCGACAATTTTTCTCCTGGCGCCGCCGGGAAAGAAAAAGGCGGTGTCAACGCTATCCTGAAAAGGTTGTCCCTCTATTGCCTGCAGTTGTCTGTCCATTACACTTTCTGTAAATAATTATGATCGATCAGGGGAGATGTACCCCTGGCAATATTTAACATATAGGGTTTTTTAAGCAAAAGAATATCGTGCGGCGGCAGCCGGTTTGTTATTTGACATTGATGGCCGGATGTCATTGACACGACAGGAGCCACTAATGTACATTCGCATATGGTTGTCTTTCGATTAAGCGAACGCGTTGCTTTTCCTCCTCCGGAACTGGCCGAAGAAAATGGCCTTCTCGCCGTCGGCGGTGATCTGTCGCCCCATCGAATTCTGGCAGCCTATCGGCAGGGAATTTTTCCCTGGTATTCAGAAAATGACCCCATTCTCTGGTGGTTCACCTCACCAAGACTGGTCCTGTTTCCCGATGAGCTGAAAATTTCCAAAAGACTCAGGAGATACTATAAAAACTCAACACAAACGTTTACAATCAATAGAGCCTTTGATGACGTGATAACCGCCTGCGCCGCCAGCAGGCAGATCACTGAAGAAGGTACATGGATTACAGCAGAGATGATCCGGGCATACAAGAAGCTTAACCGTCTTGGCTATGCGCACTCGGTTGAATGCTGGGATAACCGGCAACTTGCCGGCGGCCTTTACGGTATCGCACTTGGTGAGGTGTTCTTTGGAGAGTCAATGTTCACCTACTCCACCAACAGTTCAAAGTTTGCCCTGATTCAGCTCGTTGACTTTTTAAAAACCAACAATTATCGGCTCATTGACTGCCAGATGAAAACCGAACACCTTGTTTCAATGGGTGCCCGGGAACTCGACGGTAAAGAATTTCAGCGTCTGCTCAGCAGACATATTCAATCAACACTACCAGATACAAGATGGTCCCATGACACAGACAATCAATACTGAAATATGCGACGGATGCGGTAAAAACAAAGAACTTTTCGAAAATGAAGGAAATGAGTTCTGCTCAAGCTGCCAGATGCTTGTTGAAACCATGAAAAAACAGCCTGGCCTCATCCGCCAGCTTTGCAGACTCACCGGTACCGGGCTAGGCGATGACTCAGCGTCTTTTGCCAAGAAGCAGCAGGAACTTCCCGATGTTCTTGATGCCGTGCGCTATAGAACCCATGACCGTGAACAGAATACCTGGTATGTGTCCGTCAGTGAGATTGCCGGCGCACCGGTTGAGATTTTTGCCTCGACAGCATTTGACCGAGATCAACACCTTCAGTCACGAATTTCTAACCTGACAACGATTACCCGGCTCATTTCCCTGATACTCAGACATATCTTTCTGGGCGAGGTCCTCACGCTGGAGAAGACGCTCAAACAGATCCTCAGGAGTTCACGCCAGAAAAATGACCTTCCCGACATGCTGGCCAGAATCCTCAGTAAATACCGGGAGGTTGCTCCCGGCGAAAAGGAGACAAGCGTTTAGGAGACTAGAAATCAAGATAGAACTCGTAATCGACAGTATACCGGTCAAAATGGCGCAGCACCTTCTGCAGGCCGTAGAGATCGACAACAGAAAAAGAAAGCTCCCAGGCCTGCTGTTCAGAGGGGTGGTTTGACAATACCGTCAGCCCGATCATCTTCATTTGAACAGGGGCCGTGCCGACCATCGGCATCATCTCATCTCTTGTTATGTGAGCAAAAACAATACTTTGCTGTTTTGTTATCGGCGTATCCCGCTCCCATGCGATATCCACGGCATCTTCGCGTTGAAAATTGATCTCCTGGAGCCTCGGGCAGTTTTTGTGGTGAACCGACAGCCAGTTGTCGGTCAGCAGGGCGCAATTTGATTTATCGGCCGGATTTGGTTTGCAACATGATGAGAGTTTGATAAACACCGGGTCAAGCGTATCCAGTATGATCTTGTTGAATTCACCGGTCGGCTTTACCAGGAAGGCATTTCCTTCAAACAGCTCCTCCCTGATATGCTCTATTGCTTCGGGCAGGCGAATAAGTCCCCTGCCGATCCTGCTGTAGAACGTTTCCTTTTTTTGAAGGTTAAAAGCCCGGAGAACACGGGATATCTCCTCTTTTTCAAGCAGGTCCCGTGGAAGTCCATATCTCCTCATTTCCTGCAGCAACGTGGCCATACCGATGTCCTGGGCAACCCGCTGCCCTCTGATGCGAAAGCCTTTGGACAGCTCTGAACGAGCCTTTGGCGTCTGGCAGAGCTGCAGCATCTGCTGATCAAAGACCACCGGCGCTTTGGAGCGGATGATTCTTATCATCTGGCCATCTCTCAGCCGGTAATCAGTACCAACCTGTTTGTTCCTGATCATTGCTCCAATGCAGCTCCGGCCGATCTCGGTATGAACGCGAAAAGCGAAATCGAGCACAGTGGATCTGATCGGCAGACAGATGAGATCTCCCTGGGGCGTGTAGGTGTAGATCTCCTTCTTCCCTCCGGCTGCAATTAAATCGCGGTACGATACCGTGTCATCAGAGCCTATGATGTCGAGCATTTCCTTGAGTTCCAGGATAAACTTGCCCTGCTTGCCGCTCTTTGAATTCCAGTTTCTAAA
>CBDUGK010000038.1:0-32370 GCA_965366875.1 uncultured Desulfobulbaceae bacterium
TTTTTCCCGGTCACGATCTCGGCGGTTTTTATCACATCAAGGATAGAATAGCCGCTGCCATTGCCCAGGTTATATTTCCTGCTTTCACCACCTTCGAGCAGATGCTGCAGGGTGAGAAAATGAGCCTGGGCGAGATCCTGGATGTGAATATAATCCCGCACGCAGGTACCGTCGTCCGTCGGATAGTCGCTGCCAAAGACAGTCATTTCCTGCCGCTGCCCCATGGCGGTCTGCAGAACAAGGGGTATCAGGTGGGTTTCCGGGTCGTGGTCCTCGCCAAGTGCTCCCTCCGGGTCGGCACCCGCCGCGTTAAAATATCTGAGGCATACCGACCTGAGTCCATTGGCCGCATCCAGGTCATCGAGTATCCGCTCCATCATGAGCTTTGACCGACCATACGGGTTTATCGGTTTCTGATTATTCTCCTCAACTATCGGCAGAGACTCAGGCTCTCCATAGGTCGCGCAGGTGGATGAAAAAATTAACTTATCCACCCCATTTTCCAGCATGGCACCGAGGAGACCAAGGGTCGCGGCGACATTGTTCCGGTAATACCTCAGCGGCTCATGCACCGATTCGCCGACATAACAGAAGGCGGCAAAATGCATTGCTGCCACAATGGAATGTCTGGAAAAAATTTCACCCAGCAGCCCCTGGTCATCCATATTACCTTCATAGAGCGGGCCCCACTGAACGGCTTGGCGATGGCCGAGTGATAAATTGTCGAGAACCACCGGCTGCATGCCCCTGCTGTGCAGATATTTGCACATATGGGATCCGATATAGCCGGCTCCGCCAATTACCAGAATTTCTCTCATTTTCCTGTTTTCCTCAAATGTATGACTCTCTCCAGCTCGGAGTCTTTCTGTTCTGCTGACCACAGTAACAATTCGGCCATACATTCCGCAAGTGTCTCCAGCAATTCCATGGAAGGCAGTTCCGGGGTATCAGGAAAGAGCCTGCGATAGATTACATCATCCAGGTGTACAGCCATTTCCTCTTTGATAAAAAAGGAGGTGAGCCCGGAATAGATTGCTGGATCTGTCAGCGGTTGAGATTTTTGCTGCAATGGACGCAAATAGTTCTCAACAACCCTCGGCAACTCACTGCCGGTCAGTGAAAAGAGCTGCTGCAGTTGTTGCTGAGTTAAAAGCTGCTGATAACGAGGAATATACCGTGCCATCAGCTTATCCGGTGTATCTGAAGGGCTGCCGCAGGGCATTGCCGAGAACTGCAGTACATCCTGAACGGCTGCCCCGGGAAAGAGCCATCTCAAACCTTTCAGAGCCACATCAAAGGCGGTGGTAAACTTGACTCCGACAACCTGCAGCACATCCCCCTTTCTGGTCTCTTCCCTGTCAATGAGCCTGAAATGGGCTAGAATCTGCTCTGCAGCACTCTGGTCGCTGGTACTCCGACGTCTTCCCGGCACGAAACCGACGTGCTCGGAAAGAATTTCAGGAAAAACATCCCTGCCTGGAACCGCCTGCTGCATGAGCTGGCGAAAGGAGTCTTTCACCTCTTCTTTTTCCGGCCAGACTGCTGTCCGATCACCGCACTCCTGCCAATGTGTTCCCCCGATGGAATATTTTTTCCACGGGACGATAAACAGAAACCGGGACTCCCCGCCCCTGTGCAACTTTGCCGCAAGGGCGGCGTTGCCCCGGAAAAGAGATGGCAGAATAACATTCATGCCACGGATAAGGGTCAGCTCACCCAGTTCCGCCGGCACCTTTCCTGGTCCCAGGTCTTGTTTGAAATCAGCTCCGGTGCAGAGTGCAACCTTCCTGGTTTTAAGTTGAAATGATTGCTGACGGAGATGATCATAAACCAAGACCGAGAGCGTCTTGTCAGCACCCCGCTCAATGGAGGTGACCTCAGTGTAATTTGAAATTCCGGCACCACGCATGGACGCACCCTTGAGCAGGCCGAGAATGACCCGCTCCGGTTCAACACACAAACCGTCGTACCAGAGTGCTCCCCCACGCAGATTCTCTGTATCGATATGGGGAAAGTGTCGATTCACCTGCTGCTTGGCAAGCAGATGCGGCTGCTTGTCGAGATGCGCGGTCAGCTTACCCCTGCAGACAACCTTCGCGATCATTTTGTAGATCAGAAAGGCGGCCCGGAAAGCCTCATTGCCGCCAAGACCGTATCCTGAGGTCGGCAGGATGCACGGCAGAGGTTTTACCTGGTGGGGAAAGAGAAAATAGTAGCGCTGCTTTTCCCTGATCGACTCAATCACCCGCTTGATATCGAGACGCTGCAGATAGCGCAGTCCGCCGTGGATGACCTTCTGTGAATTCGCAGAACAGTTCGCCGCAAAATCGTCTCTTTCCAGCAACACGGTGTCAAGACCGTTCAAGGCCGAAGTATAGACCATGGATGCACCATGAATTCCACCGCCTACGATCACAAGGTCGTGCACCACCTCATCGGTACCGGGAGTAAAACGATTCATAATATCCATTAAAGCGAGAGAAAGTTCGGCAGCCGTTTTCTCATGTTAACCAGCAGCTGGTCCTGGAAGAAACGAAAGACCCCTCTTTTTTTACCGTAAGGCCTGAGGCTCGACCCATCGGTAAGAATAGACTTTAGATCGGTCACTGGACGGGAAGCATCCAGCCGACGGCCGGCAACCCACCCCCCATAGGACCCGATTCGTCGATAGTGGTCAGCAAGCGGGAGCGGGTCAGAGCCGGAAATCACCGGCCACCCGTTACGCTCTGCCTCAGCAAGGTGCCTGGGATAAGGCCAGAACAGCGGTCTGTTGCCATTGTCTCCGAGGATAACTGGATACCTGTGATCATCCCGGATGAATGTATCGAGAATACTGCCCCTTCTGCCCATCCATTTGCCCACGCCCCATGGCACAACCGCGACACCTCCTGCCGCCCATACCTTTGTCGTTATCTCTTCGAGGGAAAATGTCCGGTCGGCACACTCCAGGGT
This sequence comes from uncultured Desulfobulbaceae bacterium, assembly GCA_965366875.1. Taxonomy (GTDB): domain Bacteria; phylum Desulfobacterota; class Desulfobulbia; order Desulfobulbales; family Desulfocapsaceae; genus MADRE3. The sequence continues at coordinate 2,953 of CBDUGK010000038.1, forward strand.
GGCACAGAGGCAAAGCACCTCCAGCTGTTCTGAGCTGATGAGCTGCTGCCCTGCAAAGATATAGACACTCTCCCCGTCCGGCCTGCGGGCAAGCTGGCAATTGGACTCCCCGGCACGATAAAATTGCCACTCTCCTGCCCTGGATGATGGGTGAGCTGATGGCGAACCTTCACCTGACTCGGCAATCGCCTGCAGCTCGGAGAAGACACTCACTCCGACGCTCTCGGTAAGCAGCAGAATATGGTCACGGGACTGTCTGTCGCCGGCCACAGCTGCAGCCTGGCGAAAATTACGGAGAGCTGCATCAAGCAGCTCTCCCAGCGGAAAACCTTGATGTATATGGACATGAGCATCCAGGAAAATAGACATGGACGAACCCGACCTGTTACTTTTTCACAAGATCTTCAAAATAGGCGATGGTCTTTTTCAGACCCTCTTCCAGCGGAACAACCGGAGTCCAGCCCAGTTTATCTGTTGCAGAGGAGATATCGGGCTGCCGCTGTTTCGGGTCGTCTTGCGGAAGATCTATATAAACAAGCTTGGATGGTGAACCGGTCAACTCAATTATTTTCTCAGCCAGTTCCTTAATGGTGAATTCACCCGGGTTGCCCATGTTCATTGGTCCGGTGAAATCATCTCCGGCGTCCATGAAGCGTATCATCAACTCTATCTGGTCGTCGACATAACAGAACGAACGGGTCTGGTCCCCCTTGCCGTAAATCGTGATGGGCTTGCCTTCGAGGGCCTGAATGATAAAGTTGGAGACGACCCGCCCGTCATTGGGGTGCATATTGGGGCCGTAGGTATTAAAAAGCCTGCCGACCCTGATATTGACCTTGTGTTGCCGGTGATAATCGAAAAACAGTGTTTCAGCGCACCGTTTCCCTTCATCATAACAGGAACGTATACCTATTGGATTTACATTACCCCAATATGACTCCGGTTGGGGGTGAATCGCCGGGTCGCCATACACCTCGCTCGTGGAGGCCTGAAATATCTTTGCCCTTACCCGCTTGGCCAGCCCAAGCATATTAATGGCGCCATGCACACTTGTTTTGACAGTCTGGACGGGATCATGCTGGTAGTGAATGGGCGAAGCTGGGCAGGCAAGGTTATAGATTTCATCGACCTCCAGGTATAACGGAAAGGTGACATCATGCCTGACCAATTCAAAATACGGCTCGTTCAGCAGCCCCAGGACATTATCCTTGGTACCGGTAAAGTAGTTGTCCAGACAGAGTACTTCACAGGATTCCTGCAGAAGCCTCCGGCACAGGTGGGAGCCTAAAAAACCAGCGCCGCCGGTTACAAGAACTCGTTTTCGTTCAGATTTCATGAAAAACCTCAAGATCAGCGTTTTGTGTGATAAGCGTCAGCTGCCACTGTAGACCGTGGAAAACCGCGGCAATAATAGTCCAGCGAGAAGATACAAGCCGAAGGCCACCATGAGGGTTACCGTAAATCCCACATAAATGGCAGCGATTACGCACATGATGCTGCCAAGGACTGTAAACAAGCCGTTAACCGCCCAGGCCCAGCCAACAGCTCCAGCACCTTTTTCATACGATCCGGCAATGCCCAGGGCAAACGGCATGCCCAGAAAGAAACCAAGCGGTGCGATTAACCCCACCGTTGCGATCATACGAATCATTGTCGGCCACTGGAGGAAATAATTGAGCATTGGCTCTTTCACTTCCAGCAAAGCCATACCATACAACGGAATTGCCAGGAACGGAAGGAACCGGACAAGAGATCTGGTATGCAATTTGGTGATGCTGGTGACATAGCTGCCGATTCCCGCCGTAAGCAAAAAAGCAAAGACAACCGACGCATATGTATAGAGAGGAAAACCGACAAGCTTATGAAAAAATTGAATAAAAATCAATTCGATGGCAATAAAGCCACCACCGAGACAGGCAAAATAGGTGATAAATGAAGCCTTCCCGCTCCACCGCTCACGCCCTACCTTGGAAAAGAGCAAGGGGCTGAAAAGGCATACCACTGCAAGGCTGAGCGCTGCCCCCGCGGTCACAACGAGGTGAATTATATCCATAGGCAGACCATGCTTTACAGAATCGTTGAGCAGGACCTTGATCGATGTCTCCACATAGGGGTCTTTCATCGAGACAGGGTCCAGTGATTTCCTGAAATGGTTAAAAAATGGCCGGTCGTCGGTCGGCACATCCATACGAAAGGGAATCTGATCGAGCAAGCTATCGGGCAGGGTGCCGGTAAAAAATGCCGCATCCAGTTTTGAGCTGGCCGGGTCCATAGGATTATGTATAAGCTGGAATTTTCCGGGGACCATCATGTCATTTACCCGGTCAAACTCCTCCTGAGTCCATGGGCTCATTTTAATCAATAATGTCGGCAAATTATACCACCTGGGGGCATAATACAAAAGGACATGCTCGGCAAAGTCGTCAAACCCCATTTCCTTCCAGGCACGCGCTGCGGTCAACACCATCTTGGGATAGACATGATGGTTGACGTGCAACACCCCATTTTCTGTCAGGTGTGAAAAATATTCACGATAGGCGTCGGTGGTCTGCAGATAATTGGGGGACACGGCACCTGATCCCGAGGCGACACTGGAGGTAGTATGGTTCGACATCATCTGAATAATGTCGTACTTTTTATCACTGGACCGAAGAAAACTTCTTCCCTCCCCACGGACAGCGTTTACCTTCGGGTTCTCATACGGTTCCTTGGCATAGGCTTTTTTTCCCAGGGAAATCACTTTGCCGACCATCTCAACAGCATCGACTGATCTGGCACCGAATGTCAGCGCCCCTTTTGTCTCCTGACCACCGGCAGCGCCAATTATCAGGACGCTTGGCTCGGTTCCCTCTTTTAACCAGTGGGAGGTGAAGACATACCTGTCCCAGAACTGCGTGGCAGCTTTTTCAGGTAATATGTCCCGGAGTTTTTTATAATCTCCGTCAAAGGTGTAATAATAGCTGGTCTGGGTTCCACCGTCATAGGCGATCCAGATATATTCTGGCCGGTATTGGATCAGATCGATACGCGATATTCGATCCCAATACGTACCCAGGTTCCCTTGCTGCAGTGATCGAAACCCACGTTTGTCCATGTGGTAGGATATTTCAAGATAATCACTGTCGAGAAAAAGCTGAAAGCAGGACACCAGGAGCGCAGCTACGATTGTCCCGGACAACATGAGCTTCGATCTTACCTGGAGTCCCACTGCTACAATGGCGAAACCGGAGGCGACAAAAAGCAGGCCGGGACCGCCAAAGGCTGGTATCAGCAGCGGTACAAGCAGACAGCCGACTGAGGCTCCCACCAGGTCCCAGAAATAGAGTTTGCCAAACTGGGAGGCATGATTTGTAAAAAGAATCGACAGGATCAAGCCACTGAGGAAAAAAGGAACCAAAAGCCCGGAAAAAACGATCAGCACCCTGGCCCCGAGGGTAAACACACTGTCGAACTTATTAAAATCCACATGAACCTTATCGAGCAGAAAAAAAACCCCGGCGTAGCTCAGTGCAAGAAGCGCAGTCGTGACTATTATAACCGTCTTGCCTATGGCAATTCTATCTGCCGAGATTGAGGTAACAACTCCCGCTATACCAAAACCAAGCAAAGCCAGGGTAATAACCATATAGGCAAAGTGCGGGTACCAAAGAACATCGAGTATCCGTATAAGTGACAACTCATAAAAAAGCGTAGACAATGCGATCAGGGCAATATATCCCATTGTCAACTTGCTGGCATCACTTGACATATTTGTTTCAGACATCTTAACTCCGATTTTTTATTTTATACAATCTTACTAGCTCAACATTAGCTTATTGCAAATTTTAATCTTAAATATTAGTGCATTGCGGTTTGTTCTAACGTTTACGAATTGCTTTCTGGTGGAAAGACTGTTTGAAGTTGTCTGATGGAATCTGGAAAAAAGTCCCGGCTCCCTTCCCGTATACTGGGGTGGAGCCTTTTGCGGTATTTCTTTTCTTTACAGAACCAAACGACAAAGTGGCAACGATACGTTTCGGCAGGTGAGTACCGGGCTTTTCTTATCTTGTCAGATCCGAAGTCCACCCTGCGGTTGCATTCAACCAGATGGATCTGGTATTCCCGGGAACAAACCCTCCTGGATAAACTGTCCCTGCATCGTTGTTTAGGGTCAGGCGATATCCGTTACTATTCCAGTGCCCGCCACTAACGTTTCTGCTTCCATCGTTGGAAACCAGGTCGTAACCTGATGCACCGTTGGCTTGGAAATGATACATTCCAAGCATACTGAGAGCGGACCACAATTCTCAGCTACCCGGCTATTTGCACAAAGCAAAAAACAACTATATATACACCCGCTAGCCCGGAAAAACCACAGGAAAATGCAGGTTATACGTAGTTGCTTTTTAAGAGCGCCGTAGCTTTTCGCAAATAGTCCCAATCACTTTGCAATTTCCAGAAACCTATCCGTTTCCAGCTGTCCTTTCAAGTATCTTTAATTGTACTCCTAGTAACCCAGGTGATTCAGTGTGTAAAGGCTCTCTCAAAGACCCTTGAGAATCTGTTTTTGAACAGAAGTGTCCATTGAAGATTGTACAGCTTTATTAACAAGATAAAGCAACATTGTTTCTGTAAATTCGCTTCTGCCCTTGCAATTTATTTCAATCAGCTCCCGGGTAGCACAGGCCGCTGGCATGATCTGCACGCTATTTTCATTGAAATCATCATGGATATTGCGCTGCATTTTGGTGTACAGTTCCTACCCGAGAATATTTAGACCACGTCTCTTACAACGCTCCAGGGCTCCAGCCTAATTCCGCAGTTTATCCGCTGCGTGGTGATAATACCTGTTCAGATCAACAATTCCCTGTTCCTTCCCCTGGTGCTTATTAAACGCCTCCTGAAACCAGTCGTATACATCCCAGAAATCATCTTCAGACCGATTGACGCCATACTTGTCGAGCCGTAACAAATCCTCTTCACTATCGGTATAGTTATCGAGAATATCGAAAAAGTCCGGAAGGTCTGCTGCTTCAACAATAAAAAAGTAGTTAGGGTAAGAACTGATCAGCCCTTCGAGGAAATCTGCCCGATCCTTGCTCGGATCAAGGTTAACACCTTCAGTGAACAGAACCCGGACGTTATTGTGCCAGCGATCCACGACCACTGAAATGACCTTATCTTCCTGCTCGGGAATATTGGTGATTCTTACCCAGGCCACATTGGCATTGTGAGAACTGACGTGTCGAAAAAAAGATACTCCTGGTGCTGACACAGCGACAAAACCCTCGATTATGTCATCTACCGTAGCATAATTTTGAGGTACTTTAGGATATGAGAGGCCAGCCGGTAAATAATTCTGGTCAAAATCAATACCGTCCGCCACAATGTGATTCTTCACCACATCCTCGATCAACTCTCTCTTTGGCTCCGCGGTCGTAAATACCTTACCGGCAGGGATCTCGGCTGGTGCATAATCAAGTTTACTGGGGTCGATATCCAGATACCAGGAGAGCATCATCTCCTTCCGCTTTTCCTCCGGCATGAAATCCAGAAAATAACTTTCTCCTTCAACTCGCAGCGCATCCATATAGAGCCGGGTCGCCAGCTGATGTCCTGCCGTACCATAGATATCAAAGCCGGCGACGAGAGAATAATAGATACGTTCAAGGAGTGGAAAGTCTGCGACCCACATGGTCTTGGGCAATCCCCCAAGTACCCCGCGGTGAACGGAGGCACTGTCGAAGTGCCGGAAAACCGTCAAAACAGGATCATCGTTCGGCCGGTTTCCCTTCCAGATTGCCGAGGTATCAAGGCCATCGGGGTAAATGGCACCGTAAAATTCCTGGCGTGCCTTATAGAAAGCAATAGCCCAGGAATAATGTTTGTTCTCAATCAGAGTGTCATACAGCCTGATATCACTGCCGTTTTCTCCAGGTAGCCTGAGATTCTGATAATGTAGCTTCAAAAACCCGGGAAACTTCACTGCCAGGTCATGATCGGGATCCATAAACATCAGCCAGAAGTGATCATCGATGACGTTCAGTGCCACCTGGCCTTTGCATACGGGCCCTCTAATAAAGGTCATGATTATGTAGCGAGCGTTATCAAGGAGCCACTGGTAACGAGAGCGTGCAGGAATCTGCTCAAAGGTCTCAAAGGGGTTTGCACTCATTTTACTGTCATATCCGACCAGGTGAGGTGACTTCATCCATACAGGTTTGAGAAACAGTTCATGAGTCCGTTTGTACTGATATTCGCCCATCGGAAAGACCATGTGTGTCTTATAGACGATCGTTGAGTAAATTTTCCTGAAACGATAGTAAAATTGCTCAGTTTCAGGGTCGTCATACGGCCTTACCGTGGCAATGATATCTATATCTTTCCCTGGCCTGGTCCTGGAGCGGACAATTTCATAGAATTCATTCGTCCCGGTTTCAAAGGTTATATGGGCAAGAAACAGGTGCTCGTAGAGGTAACGGGCGGTCATCTGATATTTAGGATCAGACTCGTTCAGTAATGTTTCCCACTTTTTGACCATCATCTGATCTATGTCAGGCACTGCTTCAAGTGCTTCCTGCTGCTGGGGCGTCGGGCCGTGTGCGCCCTGGCTGAGCCATCCGGCAACCGTGTTGAATTCTTCCTGCTTTAGCGGAGGAAAACCAAACGGCATGCCGCGGTTCGGGTGTTTTTTCAGATATTTCTGGAGCTCACTGGTAGATTGGGCACAGGTCAGATCATCTGCCTCCGGATAATAATCACCATAAACATCCGGTGACAGACGTTTGTGGTCCAGAAGCCTAAACAGGAGCGAGTCGGTATATTCCTGTGAGCCTTCCTGTTTGACACTGAAGAACCCTTTCTCCCGCCATTCGGCCGCTGAGTGCGCGTCGATGAGCAGACGGCTCGGGTCCATGGTCTTCAAGCGACCGGCGTTATAAATTTTCTCTTTACTGGCACCCCTGTCCAGACCATCCCAGGAGCTCAGTTTCAGTTGACAGGGAGAGTTGTAGCAGGAGTGGCAGACGACACACCGTTTAACGAGAATCGGCTCCACATCGGTAAGGTAGTTCAACTGCCTGGTCGGGGGCTCGAACTGGTAGGCAGGAATCTGGGGGCGTGGTGATGTGGCACAACCTGCCAGCAACAGGAAAAGTGCGAATACGCTTAATAAAATTCTCATTTTTTCTCCTATATCTCTCGTAACCCCTGAGGCTGTAGACATATTCTTTCATGATTGAAGATTATGACAACCTAAAAAACAAAGACTTCGACATTTCAATACCTTTTTTGACCATTCCTGTCATATTCCCGCATAACCCTGGAAAAATCTTTTTTACCTTCTTTCTGCATCTGTAAATCGATCCGACTTGTTTTGCGAAGTTCCGTAAACGGCAGGGAGGTTGAGACTTCCCCCATATCATTTCTACTATTTCTAAAGTGCTAGTTGCTTTTGCGCCTCAGCCTGGCTGGCAATACTTTGCTGAGTTTGAGCATCTCTGCGTTCAAGGGTAAAGCCTCCGAGCCCACCGGCTGTGGCTCCAATGGCAGACCCTTTACCGGCATCTCCCGCTATAGCCCCGATAGCTGCGCCGGCCACAGTTTTCCGGACAGCCCCCGAACAACCTTTCTGTCATTACCAGTACTCTGAGGAGCAGTACTGGTAACGAGCCCGCTTGGATCTACTCCTGTCCATGTTGTCTGGCCTCCTTGTTCATGCTTTTTCGACGTTTGTATTAAATCTGTTCTGAGTGGAAAAGAAAATCATTCCAAAGGAGTAAATATGACTTCATCCGAAAGGAGTAGAGATTAGATTGCGGGGCCTGAGAGTCTGAGGACAAATAGGAAATTGAACCGTGAGTTAAACCGGTAGGGCATTTTGGCTGGGAAAGCCTTTGCGGCAGTATTTTTAGTTCATTGCGCCATATCCTGATTTGTATTGCTTCGAAAATCTGACGATTTCGCCTTGACGACAGCCTGGACAAATTCTTTTGGAAGGTATTTAACAATTGAACCCATAGCTCAACAACCTCAATTTCGAGGTCGACATAACCACCATCAACACGCATTTTTTTTCCTGATCCAATGCCAAAGAAAACTCTGATAGTAATGATATCGTCTTCTTTTGGATCGCTCAGATTCAAACCAGGACAATCTGGAAATTCAGGTGGGTAGAAGTTTGGTTTCTTTGCATTTTTGAGACTGTAGATATGATATCCTTCCTCTTATATGTCAGAGAAGAAAGGTGGTTCATTTTTTTGATCGGATGAGAATTTTATTATAGTCATCGGAGTGTTTTCAATTAAGAGGTGGATGTTCCACATTTCATCTAGGCAAGCAGATTCGACTCATAAACATGGACTCCAGAAATCGGTGCTTCGTGAGCCGCCTTCACCATGAACTTAGCAACGGATTCAGCTTGAACGGGTCTATATTTTTTTAGAGACCCCAGCAAAAATGGTTTTAGCACAGGAGTTAATAGTATCCCTATCTTCTCGCCAAGACGGAATTCTTTTCGCAGCCCCAGCAGTAGCGATGGTCGAAGGATACGTAGGCAAGGATATCTCAAGTCCTGTAAAGCCTCTTCCATCTCTCCTTTGGTGCGGTTGTAAAACACGTTAGAATTACTATCAGCGCCCATAGCAGAGATTACCAGGAACTGTTCAGCACCCTGCTTTTTCATTATCGCAGCAAGCGTAACAACCAGTGTATGATCTATCTGTTTAAAGGTTTCCCGAGATCCTGCTTTCTTAATCGTGGTTCCTAAACAGCAAAAGACATCGTCTGCATATATCTTTGATAGTTCATGTTCAAGGTCGGCGAATTGAGTAATAACGGTCTTTAGTTTTCGGTGTGTTTTAAGGATTGGTTTTCTGACAAGAGCGGTTACTTCTGAGTAGCTGGAGTCATCGATAAGCGTCTGAAGGCAGAATCCCCCTATTAAACCGGTTGCTCCTACAATGAGTGCTTTGCGAATGGGCATTTTCTGTAATTAAGAAACCGTGCTGTTTTCAGTTAGCTTTATCTGCACCATGGTGAAAAAAATCATGATGTCCTCAATCTTCTTGATTGTGATCTTCTTTTTGTTTTTCAGACTAATCACTATGCAGAGTGTTGGGCCATAGTCATTAGTTATCACCTCAAAATCCATAGTCAGTATTTCATTGTAATTGAGTGCTGTTTCTTTACATAAATAATGAAAAGTAAGGCTGTGGTTGTCAACTGTCAGCGAGAAGGGGTGACGTTGGAAAAATAGTCCCAGGGGGATACAGAGCGTTAACAATGTGAAAAATAAAACGTTGCTCACCATAGGACTGATGATGAGGGACAGCAATAAAAGACAAACTGCAATCCTCAACTGAAATAAATATTTTAAATCTAATGTGAATTTCTGAGAACGAAAATTATCTTTGCGAATTTCAGAAAGTCTTAAACAGATAATTTTCAATAAAACGGGAAAGTCCCTGGTTGAGTAATTGATCGGGACTTCTTTAGTATTGTATAAAAAGATAACAACTCGGTAACCTGGAACGTCCTCAATATATTGAATATCCTTCCAAACGAAAGCAAACGTTTCGTCAATGTCAGGTCGGTAAATTAAGCCATTTTCATGGATATCATAATGGGTATTGTGATTTTTAAAGGATTCACAATGGAATGTTATAGATTCACTCATACCATGTTCCAGCTGACTCACGAATAACAATATCATGTTTGCTCAAGTCAAGCAGCACCATCTCCTTGAGTCGTTTTTTATAATACATGACCTGGCCTTTCATCCTTGGCCAAAACAGCTTCAGCGAGCTGACGTTTGGTCCCTGAAAATATGTCTTGATTGAATTCGGTCATTGCAGTCGTTGCATGTTCATGGATGAAAAGGTTTTCAGATTGCAGTTACTGTAAACTGTGCATCGGCAACTGTAAATTTGCAAGTTGGTTAATGATATGAAAAATAAATGCAAGATGTGTATTATTGCTCAATGAAAAAAGATCCTGGCGATATATGGCCCGCATTGTTTGGCAGCCGCAGGAACAAAATCGGACTGTTTTTTATGGGGTGTCAGTTTTACCGATCCGTCATCGGTCTGTTTGTAGCCCTGCTTTTCTTTTCTCAGGCCGAAGCCGCCCCTGAAGAGGCAGTGCTGAACGATGCCCTGCTTAAATCAAATCAGGCTGTGGTAAGCAGACCAGCTCCCGCACTTCTGCCGCTCTATCGTATAAAACTGCGGGTCCATCTGGCCGACAGCAGCAGGGCACCAGAGGAATTCAAACCGATCTTTGCCGAAATAAATAAAATCTGGCAGACCCAGGCCGGAATCTGTTTTGAGATTCACACCGTTGCTCACGATACCACGCTCATTGACGGGCTTGACATGTGGTTTGCCCCGGATATCGGCGGATACAACGGCTACTATGATGGAGAGCACATCCATATGAGCGATGCTCCCGTCCTGGCGCACGCTGTAAATCCGGCCAGATCATCAGCGGCCCGCACTGCCGCCCACGAGCTTGGTCATGCCCTGGACCTTCGCCACCGGCAGGAATCAGATGATAACCTCATGCGGTCGCGCACCTATGGCTGGCAACTTAATGAGCAGGAAATCCTACATGCCCGGGAGACGGCTGCAGACATTGCCATCGAAGATAATTTTCCGTCCAACTGTGGACCAGCGGATATTGATGTAGTGAATTAAAAATGCACACTTTTTTTAAGCCGCTTTCTTCAAAGCCATCTGTTTCTCAAACTTTTCTGGACTGACATTCATAGGTATTATAAACTGAGTATCCCAGCAATTTCCTTTACGGCTCATACTACTGGGCATCCTATTCTTTTTGAGTGCTATTTGAAAAGCTGTGCTGCAATACTGACTGCCGCGATCTGAGTGAAAAACAAGACCGGGTTCCGGCCGGCCTCAGCAGATGAGCACCCCTGTTCGATGATGAGCTTTACCGCTTCTTCTTTGATCGCTTTTGTGTAACTGCGTCTTTTTGCTCAGTCGTTGAACACCTCCGGAATAATGCATAATTAACTCTTAAAAAAGTGTCCCTGAAACCCCTGCCACTTCATTTCCTACCGGGCAGGCAAACTCACACTTTCTACAGTATTTTATTGTAGGTTGTTTGCCGTAGTTATCTTTTGAGCTTTCGGTAACATCCTTTTCCATTCTTACATTACAGAGCTCTCTATGATAAGTGCCATCCCCTCCGGGCAAGCGTTCAGAAAATTGTATTGATTTAAAAATTGGTGCTTTCTTATTCATAGCATTTTCGGGGCACACCCTTCTGCAGAAAACTTTGCATTCGGCACAGGGGTTAAAGGCTATTGGCCCGGTTGGCTCTATCTCAGCATCTAATAATAACGCCCTGAGTCGAACTCTGGGACCACTTGAAGGAGTTAAGAGCATATTATTCTTACCAATACATCCAAACCCGGCAAGCACTGCTGCATCCTTGAGAAAAATTCCACCTTTTTCAACATAATAATGAAGATTACGGGTTTTTACTTTCAGGTTACTTTCGATCTGTTGGCTTGTCCTTCTTAAGATATCAATCAAAATACGGTTCCCAGGCGTACCTTTGCCATCCCACCAATCAAGCTCCGGCTTATCTACTGGATGCGAGAGGCCGATCACGAGTACAGATATTGCAGAATCCGGCCAGGTGAATAATTGGTTATCGGGAAGAACATCATCTTTGACCGTACCTATTCCTGTATAAACCCCCATTTTATGATACATCGTGTGCGACGCCGACACTCCCAGTGCTTTCATACTTGCTATACCGGCAAGGGTTGCACCGTTTTCCATGGCCATTTCAATGATACGTTTTCCAATTGCCATAACACCAATTCTCCTTGGTTGAGCAGTACACTCCCCAGAACCTCAGAGGTTAACAGAGGGAAGGATCAATCATAATCATACTCCGTTCCGGATAAGCGTCTCTAGAGCTGTCTGGCGCCTGCTGGTATCCTGCTGCCGTATTGCCATAGCGAGTGCTTTACGGGTACCAGCAAAGACGGCAAGTTTTCTTGCCCGGGTGAGTCCTGTGTAAATGAGGTTACGATAGAGCATCTTGAAGTGCTGGGTCAGTACAGGGATAATCACCGCAGCAAATTCACTGCCCTGTGATTTATGGATAGTAATGGCATAGGCAAGATCCAGTTCGACAATATCTTCCTTATGATATTCGACCTCTCGGCCATCCGGGGAAAAGGCCACTATCAAGGTCAGATTTTCGTTGTCAATGGATTTGATACTACCGATATCTCCGTTGAATACTTCAAGGTCATAATTATTGCGCCGGTGAATCACCCGATCTCCCTCACGAAAGATCTGCTCACCCAGCTTGATCTGGGATTTGCCTTTTTCAGGTGGGTTGGCCGCTTGCTGGACGACCATGTTGAGGTTGGCTGTCCCCAGACTGCCCCGTGTCATTGGAGAAAGAATCTGTATTTCAATTCCCTGACCATGATATTTGGGTATCCACTCCAGATAAAGCTTAACAACAATATCCACAGCAGTCAGACCGTAATGCAGGGATGACCAGGGATGTACCTTCTTCAGCACAGCTTTCAGTTCATCAATCTGGTTCTCAGTCTTGGTAAGCTGCTCAAGATCCACATGTTGAAACTTATTCGGCACCACAAAATCATGTTCATAGGCCGAGGTAATCATTTCCTGGGTGCAAAACTCGTAGGGGGTAGCGTCGGTTAACAATTCTTCCAGCTGCGGAAGCTGCCAGTCAAAGGCACGCTTCACCCGGGCAATAAAACTGATCTGCTCTTTCGTGGCCTCATCGGAATCGATAAAAAGGCAATCATGCCCTTCCTGCCAGATTGTTGGTTTCTTGAACGGAGAATCTATGGCTGGGCTTTTACCTTTGTTGATCTGGTGAGCATATTTGACAATGAGTGATTCCCGAGCCTGGCGGAATACCTGCGTGAGTCTAAAGCAAGGAATGACGCCGGAAGAGATGGCATCTTTCAGCACATTCCCTGCACCTACTGAGGGAAGCTGGTCTGCATCACCAATAAACAGTACTTGGCAACCCGGAGGAACTGCTTTTAGCAGAGCGGCCGACAGGTTGATGTCCAGCATAGAACATTCATCAACAATCAGGAAATCGACATCGAGCGGCTGTTCTTCATTTTTCTGAAAAATTCCACGTTGCCACTCCAGCAGACGATGCAGCGTTTTAGCCTCCCGACCGATCACTTCTCCCATACGCTGAGCAGCCCGACCTGTAGGGGCAGCGAGCAGGACATTCCTGTCCATGGCTTCAAGAAGACGAACAATGACCAGTGTCGTTGTTGTTTTGCCACAGCCTGGACCACCGGTAAGAATAGCAAATTGATGCTGTACCACACCCCCAACGGCCTCAGATTGTTCGATGCTTAAATCGATCTTTTTGAGCTGACAATATTTATTGACCCAATGAGCGATCCTATTGTTATCTGCCTGGACCACCCCAGCCATGGCCTTCATCTTTTTGGCAACACTCTCCTCGTCATAATAGAGGGACTTGGAGTAATAGCAACTCTGCGATTCTCCTTTGTCATCCGTCAAGATTCTCACTCTGAGATGGTTTTCATCCTCCATCAAGCCAAGATACCGGCCAAGGAGATCGCCCAGATCCATATCCAACAGTTTTTTTACCTCAAGATCAATCTGGTCTGCCGTGAGATAGCAATGGCCCTGTTCCCGGCTGGCGGCCAGAACATGACGTATGGCGGCCACGATGCGCTTCTGGCTGTCTTTTGACAGACCAATTGAAAGAGCGACCTGGTCAGCCGAGAAAAAACCAATACCATAAAAATCATGGGCGAGTCGGTAGGGATCTTCTGTAACAGTAGCAATCGCCTTGTCGCCATACTCCTTGTAAATCCGCACGGCGAAAAGGGTAGAAATGCCGTGGCCCTGAAGAAACATCATCACTTCACGGATTGCCCGGTGTTCACGCCACGCTTCTTCAATCGTTTCAAGTTTTTTCCTCGCAATACCGGGAACTTCAGTCAGCCTGTCGATTTCCTTTTCAAAAATATCCAGAGTCTTATCACCGAAATGTTTGACAATCTTCCTGGCTGTTTTAGGGCCGACTCCCCTGATCAGTCCGGAACCAAGATATTTTTCCAGGGCTGCAGCTGTGGCCGGTTTTTTTTCTATGGCCTCTGTGGCTTTGAACTGTCGTCCGTACTGGGGATGGATAGTCCAGTTTCCCCGAAACTCCATGGTTGCGCCAGCAAAGACTTTTGTCTGATGGACGGTGACAATCTCCTGACTCTCTGGACTGTTAAATGGATTAATCCGTAAAACCGACCAACCGCTGTCTGCATTATGGTATGTAACCCGGTGGACAATGCCAGTAAGTGTTTCAAGGATGGTTTGCATGATTACAATCAGAACAGGAACACAAGGTTTTAATAACCTCCAATCTACTTGGGAACAAGCTGATTTGGCAAAGAAATTTTACATCCATCAATTATACCCCTGAATTTTCTATTACATTGGTCATTTTTGGATCATTACCTGTGTCCGGGTCTTGACTGCTGGAACTCATCCTCCAACACCTCCTCTGGCAGACCCCCTTTTTTCTGATTTCTATACGCTCATTGACTGGCAGTTATGACACCCCCACGGGTTAGCCGTCATTAATCCCGCCTGGCTTTATTTTCGTGATGAACTGCTCTATAATTAACTGGTATCCAAGAGCGTATTTAACCAATCGCTGAACCTAAACCTTCTCAGTCCGGCATCAGCCATTGGCGAGGACCATGACCACAACCAAGGCAACTTCAGCAGAGATCGACGGTTTCCTTCAATGCCACAGGCATTGGACATCTTCTGACGGCACGCTGCAGCGCACATTCACCTTCCGCAACTTTCGGGAGGCTTTTGGTTTCATGACGGAGGTGGCACTTGTCGCCGAGTGCAACAAGCATCATCCGGAATGGGGTAACCTTTACAACCGGATAACGGTTCAACTGACAACACACGACGCTGGAGGGATTACCGAAAAGGACTTCGATCTCGCCACCCAGATGGACTCGATCGCCTCACGGTACTAAAAGGAGGCTACAAAACTGGAACCGGATTTGTCTGAGATTTCTGTTCTCTACATTTCGATAAACGCCAGTCTGCTCGTACTGATTTGGCTTGTTCAGATTATTATCTACCCGGGCATGTACAACTGGGTCAACAGCACATTTGCAGAACTGCACAGGGGCTATAGTCGACGAATTTCCCTGATTGTTGGCCCGCTCATGTTCGCCCAGGCAGTCCTTGCGCTGCGGCAGGTCGTTATTATGCCGGATCTCGTATCGGTAATGCAAGCCATTCTGATCGCTTCCGTCTGGGGCGTAACCTCCTTCATTTCGGTGCCGCTGCACCGCCGTTTAAGTGCAGGGTACGATGCCCGGGTGATAAACCGGCTTATTAACACCAATTGGCTGCGGACGGTCGGCTGGAGCCTGGTCAGCCTTCTCGACTGGTTAGGGTGATATGGAAGAAAGGGCTTACAGAAAACATCCCCGCTGGTCTAGTCTGGCCAATTGCTGGTATTGGTGGTACAAACCATAACGTGGCTACTCACCAATCCACTGGTGGTTGGGCCCTTTCGATACATTTGAAACAGGTTTTCAACTATGTCAGAAACCCAAACTGGTCGGAAATCAAACGATGACCATCAATAGGAAAGAATTCCTAATTGTTTGCCGTGTCTCCTGGAATCCAGACAGCATGATACTTGCATTCCCACCGTGAGTGACTGAGTCTGTTTGTGTTATTCCCTGATGCCTCCTTCTCATGAATTTTGATGATCCAGAAATTTTGATGTTTCCTTTATTATGTGAAACCGTCAAACGTTCATTATCTTCCTGAAAAAAGGGGGGAGTAAAAGAATTAAAGACTAAACAGGTTGGACATTCGCGTTTGACAACCGCAATGAAGGCATCCTGTCTGCTTGCCATAACCTTTTCCTGTTGTTCTGATCGTTTGCCTCAGGCTCAACAGCCCATGGCATCAATTCTCTCTTTGCAGCTGTTTCCCTTTTACACGATCGGGAAAATCAACGGTTTAAAGAACGTGGCCACCATCGCGATGCCCAGTGCCGGGCCGGAAGTACCAGCGTTCCCTGCCGGATTCTCTGGACAGCTCGGTGCAGACATTCAAGCTCCAGGCACAAGGCATAAGACAGTCTTGCGCCATAGCCCGCTATCTCAGCGGCCACGGCAGATCGACAATATTCTGCAGCACTCCGCGCGGGAAATCAAGAACCATGAAGTGCGCCAACAGAGTGATACCGCCGACGGCAGCCCCGGTCAGGATAAAAATTTTCAGCCAGGACGCATCTGTCTTGGCACGGAGAAAGGCAACGAAAAAACACACCAGGGCGATGAGGAAGCCGACCGTTGCCACCCCGATGATAAAGGCGACAAACCAGTATATATAGTGGCCGAGGCTAGCGACATTTTTAACGCCGACGTGCTCCCCGGAGACTTCATGGTCATAATTGACCGGGGCATTGACATCCCCCGTTGCCAGCTGCCAGACGACAATACCCGAGAACAGCATCATCACGACCGACAGCCCGCCGGTGAACACCCCGCCGAGAAGCGAGTGCTGCAGCGCATCGACGAGTCCCAGTAAAAAAAACAGAAAGACCCCGCCGGCAAAAATCAGTTGGGGTTTCCGGTTGGCCGCATGGGATGTCTTCTCTTCTTCATTGGCAACAGGGTTCTCGGGAGGATTTCTGGAGCCCAGCCAGATAGAGAGCACAGCCAGGCAGCCGATGATAATGACGCCGGGTTTCAACAAGAAACCCCACTCATAAAACTGGAGGGCCTGGTAGAGATAGGTTTCGGTATTGTCTGCCAGCACGAATCCGATCAGAAAAGCAGGGCGCGGCCACTGGAATCGCTTCATGCATACGCCAAGCAGCCCCACCGCCAGCAGGGTGAGCAGGTCGTAAAAATCGCGAGTAGCCTGGAAGGAGGCAAAAGAGATCACCAGAAACATGAACGGCGCCATATAACCATAAGGAATGGTGGTCAGACGCGCGACTGCAGGGGACAGGAGAAGACAGGAACCTGCCCCGATAACATTCGCCAGGGCTAGCGACCAGATGATGGCGTAGGTAACATCAAGCTGGTCCCCGACCATTGACGGACCGGGTTCCATACCGATCAGAATCATGCCGCCAAGAAAGACCGCCATGCCGCCGGACCCTGGAATACCGAAGAGCAGGGTCGGAATCAGCGCTCCCCCTTCCTTGGCATTGTTGGCGGATTCCGGTGCCAGGACGCCCCGGATGTCCCCTTGGCCGAATTGCGATTTATCCTTGGCGGTCTGGACGACATGGCCGTAGGCTATCCAATCGACAACACTGCCGCCGAGACCGGGCAGTGCGCCGACAAGGCAGCCGATTGTCGCACACCGCAAACAGAGCCAGCGGTAGTGGATCATGTCCTTCAGGCCCCTGAGCCAACCTTCTCCGAGAACGTTGGACTTGGCAATCGACCGGTTCTGGCGGGCCAGATCGACAATCTCGGGAAAGGCAAATATGCCGAGGCCGACGATGACCAGCGGAATCCCGTCCATCAGGTAGATGCTATCGAAAGAAATCCGGTATTCGCCGGTGGCCGGTGCACCGCCGATACTGCCGATGAGCAGTCCGAGGCCGCAGGCGGCCAGCCCCTTGGGAAGGCTTTGTCCGGCAAGCACGCCGACCATGCTCAAACCCATGATCGCGAGCATGAACAGCTCTGCGGAGCCAAAGGCGAGAATTACCGGCCGGGCAATAAGAATAAACCCGGTAAGTACGACCGCCCCAAAAAGACCACCGAACAGCGAGGCCGCAAAAGCAGCGCTCAGCGCCCGGGCCGCCTGCCCTTTCTTGGCCAGCGGAAAGCCATCCAGGACCGTCGCCTGGGAGGCGCTGGAACCGGGAATACCCATCAGTACCGAAGTAAAGGTGTCCGAGGTGGGGATCACGGCAACCAGGCCGATCAACATGGCCAGCGCTGAAATCGGTTCCATACCGTAAATAAACGGCAGCAGCAGCGATAAGCCCGCGATTCCGCCCAAACCAGGCAGAATGCCGATGGTCAGCCCAAGAAAAACCCCCGCCGCCAGATAAAGCAGATGGGTACCGCTTATTACGACGTGAAGTGCAGAAATTAGGGCTTCAATCATTTCTTTCTGTCCTCAACCGTCAAGAGGGCTTGGTCTGTCAGGAGTCTTTTAGCGGACAGATGGGCGCCTAACCGTGCAGGCGCCCATCATGTGCTGAGAAGAGAATCAGAACTCTGCGTTGTACTTGGTTGTCAGCCAGTTTCTGACCCATTCCTTGGCCGCCGGGGTAACGGTGATTGCCTGCGTTTTCATGATCTCGGCAGGTTTACCGACCGCCTGCGGGTAGGAGCCGAGGATTTTTTCAGCCTTGGCCTTGAAATCCGGAGCGGATATCATTGCCTTTGCTGCTGCCTGCCAGGCCTCGACAATCTCCGGAGGGGTGCCCTTGGGCAGGAAGATCATCTTCTGGACGGGGAATCCGGAAATAAAAAAAGCCTTCCAGGCATCCCAGGCATCACCTGACGGTTTTTTCCCCGTGGCCATCTCGTAGGCTTCCGGGAAACTGGGAAGGTCCGGGAAGGTTGGATCACGGACGATTTTACCGTCATCGTCAAGGGCGCCCCAGGAAAGGATCGGGACGGCCTTGCCGCTTTCAACCAGCGGTACCGAGTTTTTCAGGTACGCGGCCGAAGTCTGGTAATCGATATTTACTTCCCCGCGTTCAAAAGCGAGTCGCCCGTCGCCGCGGCCTTTCATGCCGAATACGGCCTTCACATCCAGCCCGAGTATTTCAAAGGCCAGCAAGGGAACCAGATCCAGTGACGTCGCTCCCTGACTGCCGTAAATAAGCTTTTTTTCTTTAAGCTGCAGGAGATCCGCGGCAGATTTTATTCCCAGATCCGGGCTGACATAAAGGACCCCGCCGGTCGGTGTTGCCATGATCAGAGCCCAATCCTTGTATTCATACTCAACCCGTTTGTCACCAAGGAGGTAAGGAAACTGGGTTGACCCCGAGGTTCCGAGTATGGTCAGGCCGTCCGGTTTGGCACGCAGGGCAAACTGGTTGGCGCCCTTGGTTGAGCCACCTCCGGGAATGTTCTGTACGGCGATAGCCGGTTTCCCGGGAAGCTGCTCGGAAAGCAGCGGGGCCAGGAATTGGGCCCACTGGCTTGAGCCGCCCCCGGCGCTGAAGGGAACGATCCATTCGATTCGCTTTCCGGCGAAATCAACAGCGGCGAAGGTTGACAGTGGCACAGTCATGAGAAAAAATGCAACCGCAACGAAAACAAACGCCATACCGGGGATGCTGAATCCTGCTTTGCTCAGTTTCATTGGTATCCTCCTGTGATGTTGTGTTGAATGTTACTGGTCATCGTGCGACTTATGCGGACGTTTCCTGACAGGTGATCGGGGTTTGGTTCTGTACATTGGGCAAGGCCAGTGCACGTATCGATTTGTACCCGACTTCGATCTGCATGCAGCACATCTGCTGCGATATTACGGTACTTTGCACAGGCCAGGTTCAGCCTGTTTTGAAAGGATCTACCCTACAAGGTATTATCTCGCCGTACTTTGGGCAACAATTATTTTGTGCAGGGTTTACATAATTTTGGTATCTGCTTACGATATCGTTTGTCTTTATTTCATGGATGACAGGGCTGTTCACCCGATCTCCAGACCGGATTTCCGGTAATTTTGAACTATGGAGTTCTCCTATGAGCAACAAAACAGCGTTGATAGTCAGTGCGCATGCGGCTGATTTTGTCTGGCGGGCCGGCGGGGCAATCGCCGCCCATACCGAAAGAGGGTATGACGTTAGCGTTGTCTGCCTGAGTTTCGGTGAGCGCGGTGAATCCGCCAAACTCTGGAAACAGCAGGGCATGACACTCGACCGCGTCAAGGAGGCCCGGAAAGCCGAGGCACAGGCAGCGGCGGCGGTTCTAGGTGTCTCCGAGCTTATCTTTTTTGATCTCGGCGACTATCCGCTGCACATCGACGAGGCCGCAATGAACCGGCTGGTGGAGGTGTTCAGAAAGGTTCAGCCTGTCTTCGTGGTCAGTCACTCAATGGAAGACCCTTACAACACGGATCATCCGGCAGCGACAAGAATGACTCTGGATGCCCGGATGATTGCACAAGCATGGGGACACAACCCGGGAGAGAAGATACTGGGCGCTCCCCAGGTCTACCTTTTTGAGCCGCACCAGACCGAGCAATGCCATTGGAAACCTGATTTTATCCTCGACATCACCGATGTCTGGGAAAAAAAACGGGCAGCCATCGAATGCATGCAGGGCCAGGAGCATCTCTGGGCCTATTACACCAACGTTGCCGAGAATCGGGGCAACCAGTTCCGTCGAAACTCCGGAGGCCAGGCCGGCGGCCGGCCGGCCCGCTACGCAGAGGCCTTCCAGTCTATTTTCCCCAAAACCGTGGATGAACTGTCATGAATAACGTGGTCAAAAAAACTATTGTTCGTGCGGACAAAACCGTTGTCGATGCTCTTGCAGCTTTCGGCGTGGCAACCGTTCATGAGGCGCAGGGTCGTAAAGGACTGCTCGCCTCCCATATGCGGCCGATCTACCCCGGCGCGCACATTTCCGGTTCAGCGCTAACGGTTTCGATTCCTCCCGCTGACAACTGGATGATTCACGTTGCCGTCGAACAATGCCGGGACGGGGATATCCTCGTGGTGGCGCCGACATCACCATCCGATGCCGGCTACTTTGGTGAATTACTGGCAAGTTCACTTCTCTATCGCGGCGTGCGGGGATTGGTCATCGACGCCGGATGCCGCGATATCCGGGCCCTGGAAGAACTCGGTTTTCCGGTCTGGTCGAAGGCGATTTCCGCCCAGGGCACCGTCAAGGAGACACTCGGTTCGGTCAATGTACCGGTGGTCTGTGCAGGAACCCTCATCAATCCGGGAGACATCATCGTGGCGGACGACGATGGCGTTGTTGTTGTGCGCAGAGACGAAGTCGAGGAGGTGCTGTTCAATACCCGGGCCAGGGAAGACAAGGAAGCCCTGACCAGGGCGCGCCTGCAGGCCGGAGAACTTGGTCTCGATATCTACGGCATGCGCGAGAAACTCCGGGAAAAGGGACTCAGGTATCTCTGATGAATGCGGGAATAAACTGCACATGGATGCGCGGAGGCACCTCAAAAGGTGCTTTTTTCCTGCGTGAAGATTTGCCCGCTGATAGCGTTGCGCGGGATCGTCTTCTGCTGTCTGTCATGGGATCTCCGGATCCCCGGCAGATTGACGGTATCGGGGGAGGAGATCCGCTGACAAGCAAGGTCGCCATTGTTGCAAAATCAACGCGGGAAGGCATTGATCTTGACTATCTGTTCCTGCAGGTTTTTGTCGATCAGCCAATTGTCACCGACGCGCAGAACTGCGGCAATATCCTCGCGGGCGTCGGCCCGTTTGCCCTTGAAATGGGACTTGTCGCAGCTGCCGGGGAGCTGACCGAATTAACGGTGTACATGGAGAATTCCGATCAGGTTGCAACGGTGACCATTGCAACCCCGGGAGGACAGGTAGGTTATCGGGGCGAAGCATCCATAGACGGTGTCCCGGGGACCTCGGCCCCGATACTGGAAGATTTCCCGGACGCGGCCGGCTCCAGCTGCGGAGCCCTCCTGCCCACCGGAAACATTGTCGATACCATTGACGGCGTGGCCGTCACCCTGATCGACAACGGCATGCCCGTCGTCGTGCTGCAGGCTCAGGCGATGCATATTTCCGGCTACGAAAGCCGCGAGGAACTTGAGGAAAACGATGTTCTGAAAGCAGGACTGGAAGCAATTCGCCTGCAAGCGGGAGCAATGATGAACCTCGGCGACGTTACTCAAAAATCGGTCCCGAAAATGACGCTGGTTGCACCTCCCAGAAATGGTGGTGCCATCTGCACGAGAACCTTTATTCCTCACCGCTGTCATGCCTCCATCGGTGTTCTTGGTGCCGTCAGTGTCGCCACCGCCTGCATGCTTGAAGGCTCACCGGCATTTGCAATTGCCTGCCTGCCGGGCGGAGAGCGGAAGTCGATCTCGGTGGAACACCCGATCGGTGAAACAACCGTTGTCATGCAGGTTGACATCGATTCAGGGACGGTGAAGGTGCACAAGGCGGCAGTTCTCAGGACTGCCCGAAAGTTATTCCAGGGGTTGGTCTTTCCCAACACTGATTAAAGGGCTTCACCTTCAGCGGCAACAGGCCTCGTTGTTGTGGTAGTACCGCGAAATTGCAGCCCCTTTGCAAAGGTATCAGTATGACACAAACCGGCATTCCCTTTCTCTTCCTGCGCGGGGGAACTTCCCGCGGTCCGTTTTTCAAGCGTTCTGATCTGCCGGAAGACCAGGCACGGCTCAGCACGGTTTTGATATCCCTGCTCGGTTCCGGCCATCCCCTCAACATCGATGGGATTGGCGGCGGAGCTGCGGTAACCACCAAGGTCGCAATGCTTTCAAGTTCGAAGGATGATTGGGCGGACATCGACTATTTTTTCGCCCAGGTGAGCGTTGAAGATCGCTTGGTGGACTACAAACCCACCTGCGGGAATATGCTCTCGGGTGTCGGCCCGGCCGCCATCGAGATGGGACTGGTCGAACCTGGCGGCGATGAGACGTTTATCCGCATACGGGCCGTCAACACCGGAGCCCGGATCATCTCCAGGGTCCTGACCCCGAGCGGAAACGTTGCCTATGACGGCGGGACCGTAATTGACGGCGTGCCAGGCAGCGCTGCCCCCATCGAGCTGCAGTTCATGGATGTGACAGGTGGCGTAACCGGTGCCTTCCTGCCCACCGGCAGCCTGATCGATGTCATTGACGGTATCCCGGTAACCTGCATGGATGTGGCCATGCCGATGGTTATCGCCAGGGCCGAAGATTTCGGCCTGAGCGGTTACGAAAGCCGGGAAGAACTTGATGAAAATCCATCCTTGTATGGGCGGATGGAGCCGATCCGGATTGAAGCAGGACAACGGATGGGTATGGGTGATGTGACGAGGTCCGTGACGCCCAAGTTCGGCCTGCTGGCCCCGCCTCGGGCGGGGGGTACCGCCTGCACCCGCTATTTCATGCCCTGGAAATGCCACCCGACCATGGCCGTGACCGGTTCCCAGTGCCTGGCCGCCTGCCTGCTGACTCCGGGGACAGTTGCCGAGGGACTGGTGCAGCGGACCGCTACAATCCCGGCCCACGTTATCCTTGAACACCCATCGGGGCAGATCGAGGTTATCATTGATTACGAAATCGGCTCGGCCGGGTTCAAACTGACCTCCGCGGGCCTGCTGCGCACCGCGCGCAAGCTCGCGGAAGGCAGGGTATTTGTGCCTGCCGCCATCTGGGACGGCCAACGGCTGTAAATACATTGTCGGGCTCCCCGGCCTCCCTCAGATTTTCCTTGACGAAGGGAGACAATAGTAATTTTATGTACCTATTCGACAATACTCCCTGACAACCTGAATCCTCTGGAAATGATAATGAACCCCGATCTTTCACCGCAATACGACGTACTGGTCGTTGGCGGCGGCAATGCGGCACTCTGTGCAGCGATGACCGCCCGGGAGCACGGCGCGAGCGTCCTTATGCTGGAATGCTCACCGAAATCGTTTCGAGGGGGAAACAGCAGGCACACCAGGAACCTGCGCTACATGCACGAAACGGGTAATGCCTATTTAACCGGCCCCTATACCGAGCGGGAATTCTGGGACGACCTGATGCGTGTGACGGACGGCAATACCAACGAGGCGCTGGCACGCCTGACCATCAGGCAGTCAAACAATGTCGGTGACTGGATGCGCGCCCACGGCTGCAACTTCCAGCCGGCCATGCGCGGCACCCTGCACCTTTCCCGGACCAATGCTTTCTTCCTCGGCGGCGGCAAGGCCCTGGTCAACGCCTATTGTCTGACGGCGGAGAAACTCGGCGTTGAGATCCACTACGATAGCGAGGTCCTGGACCTGGAAATCAACGCCGGCCAATTTGTCAGCGCCACGGTCAGGACCGGCAATGAAACCGCAAGCGTCAGGGCCAAAGCCATTGTCCTGGGCTCCGGCGGTTTCCAGGCCAACCTCCAGTGGCTAGAGGAATATTGGGGTGATGCCGCAAAAAATTTCATTGTCCGGGGCTCCCCCTATGACCGGGGACGGATGCTGAAGGTGCTTCTTGAAAACGGTGCCCGGCCGGTCGGCGACCCGCGGCAGTGTCATGCGGTGGCCATAGATGCGCGCGCCCCGAAATACGATGGCGGCATAGTCACCCGCCTGGACTGTGTTTCCTTCGGTATCGTGGTAAATAAAGAGGGCCGGCGATTTTATGATGAAGGGGAAGATTTCTGGCCAAAAAGATACGCTATCTGGGGGCGACTTGTGGCCCAGCAGCCCGACCAGATTGCCTATAGCATCATCGACGCAAAATCCATCGATCTTTTCATGCCGTCCGTGTTCCCGCCCCTTGAGGCCGGTTCACTCGACGAACTGGCCGGGCTGCTTGAACTCTCCCCCGCGCTCCTGAAGCAAACCGTGGACGAGTTCAACAGATCGGTCGTGGCCGGGGATTTTGATCCCGGCGAGCTTGATAATTGCCGGGCAGAAGGAATATCGCCGGTAAAAAGTCACTGGGCCCGCCCCATCGATACCCCCCCGTTTTACGGCTATCCGCTCAGGCCGGGCATTACCTTCACCTATCTTGGTGTCGAGGTAAACGACAGGGCTCAGGTAGTGATGCAGGACGAAAAGCCCTCGGGAAACATCTTCGCAGCCGGTGAAATCATGGCGGGAAACATCCTCGGGAAAGGATATATGGCCGGTTTCGGCATGACCATCGGCACCGTTTTCGGACGAATAGCAGGAAGAGAGGCAGCACGATATGTCGTCAAATAATCTGAGAGAAGCTGAACGGGTGTTGACCATCTGCAACGCCTGTCGCTACTGTGAAGGCTTTTGTGCCGTTTTCCCGGCCATGGAGCTGCGCAGGACCTTTACGACGGGCGATCTGAAATACCTGGCCAATCTCTGCCATAACTGCCGGGACTGTTATTATGCCTGCCAGTATGCTCCGCCCCACGAATTTTCGCTTAATTTCCCCCAGGCCATGGCGCAGTTGCGAAACGAAACCTACCGGGAATTTGCCTGGCCGGATCTATTCTCGGGCCTGTTCCGCCATAACGGGCGGATACTTGGGGCCATCACGCTGATCAGCACCGTGCTCTGGCTCCTGGTAGTACTGTTGCTGAACGGCGCGGGAACACTCTCCGAAGTGCACCAGGGGCCGGGTTCCTTTTACCGGGTCGTGCCCTACACGGCCATGATCCTGCCGTTCTTCATCCTGGGCGGACTGGTGGTAATCAGCCTTTGGAAAAGCGCAGGCAAATTCCGGCAGATGACCGGGGCAGCGCAACCCTTGATCGATGCAAAAGCCGGCAGCCGCGCATTGTGGGATGTCTTGCGGCTGAAATATCTGGATGGCGGCGGATATGGCTGCAACTACCCCGATGAACGTTTCAGCATGATCCGCAGATATTTTCACCATGCGGTTTTTTATGGTTTTCTCTGCTGTCTTGCCTCGACTACCATTGCCGCCATCTATGATCATTTCCTGCATATCCCGGCCCCCTATCCTCTTTTTTCCTGGCCGGTGCTCTCCGGAACCATCGGCGGGATCGCCATCCTGGCCGGAACCATCGGATTGCTGGCGCTGAAGCTGGGGATGGACCGGGCACCGGCAGACGATCAGGCCTTTGCCATGGAGGTGTGCTTCATTCTCCTGCTCCATGGTGTCAGCCTGAGTGGCCTCGTGCTCCTTGCCTTTCGGGATACCGGCGCAATGGGCACGCTGCTGATCATTCATCTCGGCCTGGTAACGGGATTTTTCATCACCATGCCCTACAGCAAGTTTATTCACGCGCTGTATCGATACACCGCCTTGATTCGCTTTGCCCAAGAAAATTCTGACAGCGATTCGCGAAAAACCTGAGACCGGATGCAGAAACCCCGGCGGGAATATGGATCCTACCTCCCGGCAGACAGCGCCCGGGCAACGGCATCGCCGAAGGCCCGGCAGCCAAGCGTGCCGCCCATATCAGCCGTACGTTTTGCCGGGTCCCGCAGGACCTGGTCTACCGCCTCATCCATGGCCCTGCTGCAGGCAGTAAGAACAGGTTTCTTCTGCTGCTCTCCCAGCCACTGCATAAGCATCATAACCGAGAGGATCATGGACGCCGGGTTGGCCCTGTCCTGACCGGCGATATCCGGGGCGGAACCATGCTGAGCCTGGGCACAGCACTGTCTGTCACCGGCCATCACGGAGCCGGCCAGCCCCAGGCTGCCGGAGAGCTCACTGGCAAGATCACTGAGAATATCGCCGTAAAAATTTGTTGCCACCAGTACATCGAAGCGCTCGGGAGTGCGCACCAGGTGGGCGGTTGATGCGTCCACCAACAGATCATCCAGCTCGACTTCCGGGAACTCCCCGGCAACGCCGCGCACACATTCGAGAAACAGGCCATCCGTCATGTGGAAGCTGTTCACCTTGTGAATAGCGGTGACTTTTTTCCTGCGCTTCATGGCGAGCTCGAAGGCGCGGCGGGCAATGCGCTCGCTGCAGTGCCGGGTAATCTTGCGGATAGACAAGGCCATGTCAGGGCTCGGCATCACCTCGCCCCAGCCGCGCGTCATGTTGCGATCGGCGTAGAATCCTTCAGTGGCCTCCCGCATGATCACCAGATCCATGGTCTTGCCTTCTCTCATGCTGGAGGGCAGAAACGGGCGGGTCCGGGCTGGTCGGATATTCGCGTAGAGATCGAGATCAACGCGAAAATGTGCCGAGATATTGTGACCGCCTTTTTCCGGAGAGGGATAATCGGCATGTGATTGCGTCCCGAGTATTATTCCATCATAGCCTCTGGCACTTTCCAGCACCTCGTCACGAAGGGTGGTCCCGTACTTCTCCAGGCTGACAAAGCCCACTTCGGCAAAATCAAACTGGAGCTCCAGATCGAACTTCACGTTCGCCGCCTGCAATACATTCATGGCAGCGTCAACAATTTCAGGCCCAATGCCGTCACCCGGTAAGACGAGAATACGCATTGCTCTCTCCTGTTAAAGTCCCTCCCGTCGGTCTCATAAACGAGATTAAAGAAGGGGTTATTTAATCTCAATGACTCCGGCACAAAAGCACGCATCTATTTTATGACCGGCATCACTGCCTCCCTGCTGTCGTCAACAGCGGGAGGTTCCGGCCTGCCATGGTATGCGGTTTCCTTGAATTACAGCACATTTAGCATACCGTAATACAGGGGACAGCGCAAAAACAAATCTTGCAGCATTGCAGCGTCTAAAATTGCCTCTTGCATGCCGTCAAGATGAAGCAGCAGTCGGCATATCCATCACCCCAGGAGTGAGACGAATGGTGATTACGAAGATCAATCCCGTGATCAACAGCCGCCTTTAGGGCCATAACCCTACGGGCCGGCTTAGCCAGCCCCTGGTGCCCCACCCTTGGGGTGGGGGTTTGTACTTCAAACTAAAAACAGGAGTGAATTCTTACTTGTTTACCTTTTATCCTGGAATCCAGACAGCATGATACTTGCATTCCCACCGTGAGTGACTTAGTCTGTCTATGGTATTGTCTGGCGACTCCTTCTCATGAATTTCGGTGATCCAAAAGTTTTGAAGTTTCCTTGTTTTGTGAAACCGTCAAACTTTCATTATTCTTCCTGAAAAAGAGGGGGGTAAAAAAATTAAAGATCAAAAATAGACTGAGGTTTTCTGCAATGCGAACGATTACAATGCAAGAAGTGGAAGCTCACAATACTCCCGACGACTGCTGGGTTGTGCTAAACGGCAAGGTTTACGATTTATCGATCTTTCAGAAAGAACACCCTGGAGGATCAAAAATAATCACGGATAACGCGGGAAAAGATGTGTCCAACCTGTTCAATCCTGTGCACCCAAAGGATATTACCGAGCGACTTCTTCCCCCTGAAGCCTGTGTTGGCGTTCTCGATGTAAGCACGGTCGACCCTGAAAAGCATGTCGTTGCTGCCGAGAGAAAAGCTCTCTCAAGAGGCACACAACAAACATCCCAACCTGCTGCAAGCGAGGATCAACTGGATCAGCCTTGGGAAAAACCGCCACTTGACGCCATGTTGAGTACTTTTGATTTTGAAAACGTCGCAGCCCGCACAATGTCGGAGGAAGGTTGGGGCTACTACTCATCCGGTGCCGACGATGAGATTACCCTTCGCGAAAACCATAGCGCCTTCCAACGCATCTGGTTTAAGCCGCGCATCCTGGTCAATGTGAAAAACATTGATATGACCACCTCGATACTGGGGGTCAAATCTTCCTTGCCCCTCTATTTCAGCGCAACAGCGCTCGGCAAGTTGGCTGATGATGAGGGTGAATTGGCTATTTCACGCGCTGCAGCCAGGACCGGTGTTATCTACATGCTGCCCACCCTGTCCTCCTACACCCTGGATGAAATGCTGGAAGTACGCCAGCCGGATCAAGTGCAATTTGCTCAATTGTATGTAAACGCGAAAAGGGAACGCACAAAAGAATATGTCCAGCGCTTAGAGGACGGTGGTGTCAAAGCGCTCTTTGTTACGGTTGACGCACCACAGTTGGGGCGTCGTCAAAAAGATATGCGAAATAAATTTACAAAAAACGCCGACGTTCAAAAAGATGATGACGTCAACCGGAATGAGGGGGTTGCCAGGGCTATCAGCGAATTTATTGACCCAAGCTTGTGCTGGGACGATATCACCTGGCTTAAAAGCATCACGAAATTGCCTATTATCCTGAAAGGTGTCGGCTGTGGACTGGACACTGTCATGGCCCACGAAATCGGCTGTGCCGGCGTTGTTCTGTCAAATCACGGCGGCCGGCAATTGGATACTGCCCGTTCCGGGATCGAAATATTGCCGGAAGCGATTGATCTGCTCACCAAACAAAACGCGGACTGGCGGTCACATTTTGAGGTGTTTGTGGATGGCGGTATTCGACGTGCCAGTGACATCTTTAAAGCCCTGGCCCTTGGTGCAACCGCAGTTGGAATTGGGCGCCCGGTTCTCTACAGCCTGGCAGCTTACGGCCAGCCTGGAGTTGAAAGAATGTGCTCTCTTTTCAAAGACGAATTAACCATGGTGATGCGCTTGATGGGCACCCCAGCGATTGCAGATATTACAGAAGATCATGTTCTGTACAGCAATTTGATGACACATATACCTGCCCAGGCTCGTGATCATTTGCAACTCGACACATATGAACCACTGAGACCAGCCACAAAAATGTAACACCTCAAAAGGGCCAAGAGGGGTCAGGCTTGACAATTGGGCATTTATGCAGTTTGTAAATGCCCA
>CBDUGK010000039.1:0-31728 GCA_965366875.1 uncultured Desulfobulbaceae bacterium
AATCATCGTCCTGCAGTCCTGGCAAGGCTTGAAGGACGTCCGGGAAGGCTGGCAGAATACGATACTGAGCCATCAGCTCGTCCCGGTCCGCCAGTGAGATGTCATATCCCAGCACAGTGCAGACATAGTCAAGAGCGTTTCTGGTACAGACGGCAAAATGCTCATAATTCTGCATGAGTCCTCGTCTGAAAGAATACTCAAGCTGTTTATCCCTCCAGAGCGAGGAAAATGCTGCGGCGTTCTCGCCTGTATGTTTTTTCAGGGCTTCAGCGATACCTGCGGTATCGATGAGCGTGCCATATACATCGAATCCAAGAGTAATGGTCATCGGAATACCTTTTATTAAAAAAGAAGCAATTACATATTCCTGCGGTATTGACCACCGACCTCGTAGAGCGCATTGGTGATCTGTCCGAGGCTGCAGTGCCGCACCGTTTTCATCAGCTGTTCAAAAATATTTTCCCCTTTCAGGGCCGCCTGTTTCAGCTCTTCAAGTGCCTGCGGTGCCTGCTCCTTGTGGGCAGACTGGAATTCAGCCAGCCGCCGCAGCTGTTCGTTTTTATCATCGTCCGAGGCGCGGGCCAGTTCGAGGGTGGCGTTTTGCTCAGCAAAATTTGCCCCGGGGTTGCGAAAGGTGTTGACGCCGATAATCGGATAGTCGCCCGAATGCTTCAGCCGTTCATAGTACATCGATTCTTCCTGGATTTTACTGCGCTGATACCCTGTTTCCATGGCGCCGAGAACGCCGCCGCGATCGGTGATCCGGTCAAATTCTGAGAGCACTGCCTCCTCGACAAGATCGGTCAGCTCTTCGACAATGAAACTGCCCTGGTTCATGTTCTCATTTTTTGCCAGCCCCCATTCCCGGTTGATAATGAGCTGGATAGCCAGCGCCCGCCGTACCGATTCCGAACTCGGAGTGGTAATCGCCTCGTCATAGGCGTTGGTGTGCAGGCTGTTGCAGTTGTCGTAGATGGCACAGAGCGCCTGCAGGGTCGTGCGTATGTCGTTGAACTGGATCTCCTGACTGTGCAGCGACCTGCCCGAAGTCTGGATATGATATTTCAGCCGCTGCGAGCCTGAGGAGGCGCCGTATCGCTCCCTCATCGCAATCGACCATATGCGCCTGGCAACCCGGCCGATGACGGTGTACTCAGGATCCATGCCGTTGGAAAAGAAAAACGACAGGTTCGGGGCTATTTCATTAATATCCATTCCCCGGGCAAGGTAATACTCGACATAGGTGAAGCCGTTGGAGAGGGTAAGCGCCAGCTGGGTAATCGGGTTTGCTCCGGCTTCGGCGATATGGTAGCCGGAGACACTGACGGAATAAAAATTTCTGACCTTGTTGGTGATAAAAAATTCCTGGATATCTCCCATCATTTTCAGCGCGAATTCAATGGAAAAAATACAGGTGTTCTGTCCCTGGTCCTCTTTTAGGATATCGGCCTGCACGGTCCCCCGGACATTGGCAAGGACCTGTTTTTCTATTTCTCCCGTTTCGCTGTCATCTGGAGTCCGGCCGTTTTCAGCGGTGAATTTTTCAACCTGCTGGTCGATGGCACAATTCATGAACATCGCCAGGATGATCGGGGCCGGTCCGTTGATGGTCATCGACACCGAGGTCGTTGGTGAGCAGAGGTCAAAACCGTCATAGAGAACCTTTACATCATCGAGCGTGCAGATGCTTACCCCTGATGTGCCGATTTTTCCATAGATGTCGGGTCGTTCAGCGGGGTCCCAGCCGTACAGGGTGGCGGAGTCAAAGGCGGTGGACAACCGTTTGGCCGCATAATTTTCAGAAAGCAGCTTGAAACGCCGGTTTGTCTGGGCCGGCCCGCCTTCTCCTGCAAACATTCTGGTGGGATCTTCTTCCATCCGTTTGAGCGGAAAGACCCCGCCGGTATAGGGGAAAAATCCGGGCAGGTTTTCTCTGCGCCTCCAGCGGTATATCTCTGCCGGATCGGTGAATTTAGGCAGCGAAATTTTTGGTATCCTGCTGTGGGACAGCGATATCGTGTGAAGGGCAACGCGAATTTCACGGTTCCGGATTTCATACACCAGTTCGTCCTGTGAATATGCCTCACGCGTCTTGTCCCAGCTGGAAATCAGCTCTTCGGTATCCTTCTCGACAGCACCTGCATGGGACTCTTTTTCCCTGTTGAGCAAACCAATTGCCTCGTTTGTGCCATCCCCTGCTGCAAGGGACAGCAGGTTGATACTCTCGGAAAGGTGCCAGACGTTTCGGACGGCCTCGGCCTGCTGGGCGGTTTTGGCGTGATACTGCCTCACTGATGCGGAAATCTCTGAGAGGTACCTGGTACGGTCGGTCGGAATAACGATGGCTTTGGATGATGACACTTTCGCTTCCGGCTGCGCCAGTGTCGAGCTGAGATTGCCCCCAGTCTGGGTATTGAGCTGCTCGATGATGCCGTGGTAAAGCGCAGTCACCCCGTCGTCATTGAATTTGGAGGCGATGGTGCCGTAGACCGGGAAGTGCTCCGGGGATGTTTCCCAGCCTTTCCTGTTGCGCTGCACCTGCTTGCGTATATCCCTGATCGCATCATCACTGCCTTTTTTTTCGAACTTGTTGACGACAATGATATCCGCGTAGTCAAGCATGTCAATTTTTTCAAGCTGGGAGGGCGCGCCGTAATCACTGGTCATCACATAGACGGAGATGTCGGCAAGATCGGTAATCCTGGAATCTCCCTGGCCGATTCCTGCGGTCTCGGCGATAATCAGATCAAAGCCGGCTGCCTTTGCGGTCTGGATCGCCTCCGGAAGTGCTTCTGACACCTCACTGGCTGAATCACGGGTTGCCAGGCTGCGCATATAGACCGTGGGGAAATTTGAAATCGAGTTCATGCGGATACGGTCGCCAAGCAGCGCACCACCGGTTTTTCGGCGTGACGGGTCGCAGCAGATAATAGCTATGGACATCTCTTTGTTGTCATGCAGAAAACGAACGATGATCTCATCGGTCAATGATGATTTGCCGGCACCCCCTGTTCCGGTTATGCCGACAACAGGCGTGTTGTTGCGCTGGGCCTGTGGTTTGATGGCAGAGATGAGTTCAGCAAGTTTTTCGGGGTCGGTGGCCTTGGCATGCTGGACTGCGGTAATAAATCCGGCAAGTTCTTTTGAGTTTTTTTTGCTCAGCTTTTCCGCCTGAAGCTGGTGAAAATCCAGGGTTGAAAAATCCATGCATTCGATCATGTGATTGGCCATTCCCTGGAGGCCCATGGTCGTTCCGTCCTCGGGGGAATATATTTTTGCAACCCCATAGGATTCCAGCTCTTTTATTTCGTCGGCGACAATCACGCCGCCGCCGCCGCCGAACACCTTGACATGGGAGGCATCATTTTCCCTGAGCAGGTCGATCATGTATTTGAATGCTTCCATGTGCCCGCCCTGGTAGCTGGACATGGCGATACCCTGGGCATCTTCCTCGATTGCCGTCTTGACAAGCTCCTGGACGGAGCGATTATGGGCCAGATGAATAACTTCCACGCCACTGTCCTGGAGTATTCTGCGCATGATGTTGGTTGAGGCGTCGTGACCGTCGAACAGCGACGTTGCGGTGATGATTCTGATGTTGTGGTGAGGCTTGTAGACGGCAATGGGTGCGTTCATGATCATGTTCCTCTTTCGGCCGGGATTATCAGCTCGGTGACGAATTTATGCACTATTCTGCTGCTGCAGACTGAGCGGCCAGGGAGAAAAGGTGTGACGATACTGTTCGTTTGCCCTGGAAAAGAATAACAGAAAGCTTCCGCGCAGGATGTCAGCACGATTTTTCAACCAGGAATCTCATGATGAAATTGGTCTGCTGTTCAATGTACTGATCAACGGTAAAGTTTTTGGCAAAATACCAGCGCCTGAAGGTCCAGGTATGGCCAAGAACCGAAATATTATGGCCCATCAGGTTGATGGTGGCCTCGTCCAGTTCCGGCAGTGCTCCTCTGTTTTTGAGTTCATTGATGGCCTTGATAAAAATATCGGTAATGCGGATTTCGGCCTCCAGCACTTTTTTCTGCCATTTCGGCGGTAAAAAATGGGTAGCCTGGTACATGAGCAGTACGTGGTCGCTCATTCTGTCACAGACAAGGAAGTACTCACGGATAACTTCTGCCAGCGCATCGGGACCTTCCAGGGATTTGGCCAGCGCCTGTTTGACGCCGAATTCCACCTCCGCATGAATGGCCATGCAGACCAGGTAGAGAATATCATCTTTTGTCGAGATGTATTCATACATAGAACCGATGGACAGCCCGGTGGCTTTGGCGAGGGCCCGGGTTGTGGTTTTGTGATAGCCATGCTCGATAAAAAGCTTAACTGCTGCATCGACGATTTGTCGTCTGCGCTCTATTACCAGTTCCTTGTTTTTGATCTGGGTCGCTACTTCCCTGGTATCTGGGGTGGTCATTGAGCCTGCTCTGTTGTCTGAAGGTTAGTGAACGAACGGACTTGCCTGCCTGTTCTTGCCGCCCCGGTTTACAGCATCCTAGAGGCTGTTAATTTTATCCGTCAAAGCGGGTACAAATTGTTTCAGGTCAGCGACAACAAGGACATCCGCCACCTCGCCGATAGGAGCATCCTTGTCCGTGTTGACGGCAATTACAAAGTCAGATTTTTTCATGCCGGCCAGGTGCTGGATGGCCCCTGAAATGCCGCAGGCAATATAGAGTTTCGGAGAGACATTCTGTCCCGTTGTCCCGACCTGACGGTTATGTTCCGCCCATTCCGCATCAACAACCGGACGGCTGGCACCGTATTCGCCTCCAAGCGATTTAGCCAGGGCCGCGATCATCGCGATGTTGTCGGCCTGTCCGATGCCCCTGCCGCCGCTGACGATGACATCAGATTTGCTCAGGTCGACACCGCCCTGCTCAGCTTCCTCATATCCCCCGAAGGTGAAGCTGCTCTCAGCTTCGGTGGTCACCGTTTCAACACTCGGGGTGCCCGTCGGCTCCTCGGCTGTTCCAAATGCCCCGGCCTGCAGCGTGACGATGGTAACCTCCGTCTTCGACTGAACCTGTCTTCGCAGCTTGCTGTTGCAGACTGGTACGACCGGAAGACCGTCCACCACGTCGACAACCTCTGAAATCTGTGCTGCTTTGAGAGTAAAGGCAATGCGGGGGGCCAGATCCCAACCGTAGGAAGAATGGCTGAAGACAACCATATCAGGCTTTACGGTATCGATTACCGACAACAGCAGCCGTTTATGGGTATCCGGGTTGTATTCACCATAGACTGCAGCGTCGGCCAGATAAAGCGTTCCTTCATACGCGGGCAGCCTGGCACCATCACCGACGAGAAACATGCTGCTCTCGGCCCCGATTTTTCGGGCAAACCCGATAAGTTCACTGTTCGATCCCGGGAGGGTGCCGTTACGAAATTCTGCAACTAAGAGTACTTTCATGATGTCACCTTGTCTGCTATCGGGCGAGAACGCCGGTTTTTTCTTTTAAGATCCGGATCACCTGCTCCACGAGGTCTGCAACATCTCCCTCAAGTACCAGGCCGCCGCCTGTTTTCTCCGGAACATACATTTTCTCGGTCTGCTGTCGCCCCTCTGTTTTGAGCAGATCGGCTGAGGGGATGGAGGTCAGTTCTTTTTTCTTTGCCTTCATGATGTTCGGCAGCGTCGGGTAGCGCGGCGTGTTGAGTCCAAGCTGACAGGTGAAAAGCGCCGGGGTTTTGACGCGCACCAGTGCTCTGACTCCGCCCTCGAGCTCGCGTTTGACGTCTACCACCCCGTTATCATGGCTGAACTCGACGATGGTGCTGACAGAGGGCATTGCCAGCATTTCTGCAACCAGTACTCCGACCTGAGCACTGCCGCGGTCCTGGGACTGCATTCCGGTAAAGATGAGGTCAAACCCCTTGCCTGCGGCAAATTCAGCAATAATCGAGGCAATCTCGTAAGGTTCGCGCGAGGAAAGGTTGTCGTCAAGCACATGGACTCCCCGGTCGCAACCCATCGCCAGGGCTTTCTTCATGGTTTCTTTGACTTTTTCCGGGCCGATGCAGAGTACCGTCAGGTCGGCGTCGCCAACCTGCTCCTTTACCCGGACCGCCTGTTCAACGCCATATTCGTCATATTCATTCATGCGCCAGACGAGATCAGCATGATCGTACCAGGTGGCCGCCGCGTTGATCTTGAATTTTGATTCCATGTCAGGAACCTGCTTGATACAAACGAGAATTTTCATGGTTAACCTCACAAGTATGAAATTCGTTACTCAACAACAACTATCGCGTCAGGCCGCTTCCTATGATCAGCCGCTGGATTTCACTCGTCCCTTCATAAATTTCAGTAATTTTCGCGTCGCGCATCATGCGTTCCACCGGAAAATCGCGGGTGTATCCATAGCCTCCGAGAATCTGCACGGCCTGGGTAGTGACTTTCATCGCCGTCTCGCTGGCAATCAGCTTGGCCATCGCCGAATTCTGCGAGTAGGAGAGGCCGGCACTTGCCCTGTATGCTGCCATGTACACCATTAACCGTGACGCTTCAACCTGGGTTGCCATATCCGCGAGCTGAAACTGAACGCCCTGGAAGTTTGCAATCGGCGTATTGAACTGCTTACGCTCCTTTGCATAGGCAACGGCCTCGTCGAGCGCGCCCTGGGCGATGCCGAGCGCCTGGGCGGCAATGCCGATCCTGCCGCCGTCAAGCGTTTTCATGGCAACCTTGAAGCCGCTTCCTTCCTCGCCAAGCATGTTTGCCGCAGGTATCCGGCAGTTTTCAAATACCAGCTCCAGTGTAGGAGAAGAGCGGATGCCAAGTTTCTGTTCCTTCTTGCCGAAGGAAAAACCGGGAGTTTCCTTCTCGATAATAAAGGCACTGATCCCGTGATGCTTTTCGGCATCCTTGTCCGTCCGGGCAAACACCACGTAGGTTTCGGCATCCCCGCCGTTGGTTATGAAAATTTTGGTGCCGTTGACGACCCATTCATCTCCATCTTTAACGGCGGTGGTCTTCGTGCCGCCGGCGTCTGAGCCGGCTGCCGGCTCTGTCAGCCCGAATGCGCCGAGTTTTTCACCTTTGGCAAGGGGGATGAGAAACTGTTTCTTCTGCTCTTCACTGCCGAACAGGTAGATCGGATTTGCTCCAAGAGACAGATGTGCCGACAGGGTCACCCCGGTCGACGCACAAACCCGGGACAGCTCCTCAACGGCAATGGCGTAGCTGATATAGTCAGCATCCGCTCCTCCGTATGCTTCCGGAAAGATGATGCCGGTAAGGCCCAGTTCTGCCAGCTTGTCAAACATCAGAACACGGTCAAACCGCTCTTCCTCGTCACGCTGACGAGCAGACGGGGCGATTTCGGTTTCGGCAAAATTTCGGACCATTTCACGAATGAGGCTCTGTTCTTCACTTAATTCAAAATTCATGTGGCTGCTCCGGCAGAACGTCTTTGTCTTTTTCCAAACCAGGGGCAAGCGCAGGAGGCGCGATACGGCTCCTGCGCTCTGCATATTATTTCTTGGAGCTTAATTCAGGGAAATCCCAGTAAAAATACTCATGGTTCTGAGTGGTTTTATCCTCCTTCATCCTGGCAACTTCCTGTTCCCTGAGCTCGACACGCCTGATTTTGCCACTCAGGGTCTTTGGTACCTCCGGCACAAATTCAATGATACGGGGAATTTTAAATTTTGCCAGGATGTTTATTGTATGGCGGAACAGATCAAGCGCCAGCTCCCGGGATGGGGTGCGGCCCTGTTTGAGGATGACAAAGGCCTTTACCAGCTGGTGGCGTTTTTCGTCGGGAACACCGACAACGGCGGTTTCGGCGACTGCGTCATGCTCCATCAGTGCACTTTCCACCTCAAATGGGCCGATGCGGAAATCAGACGATTTGATCACATCGTCGCTCCTGCCGACAAACCACCAGTAGCCGTCTTCATCGATGGAGGCACGGTCGCCGGTATAGTAATAGTTATTGATGAAGACGCCGGCCATTTTCTCGGGGTTGCCGATATATTCAGTAAACAGGCCGATTGAGCGCCAGCGATCAAGCCTGACGGTGATGTGCCCCGGCTCGTTCGGCGCCGTGAGTTCCTTGCCATTGTCATCGAGGAGGGCAACGTCATACATGAAAGAGGGGCGTCCGAATGAGCCGCTTCGCATTTTCCCCTGCATCCATGGAGCGTTGCCGATCATTGCGGTTGATTCGGTCTGGCCATAAAAATCTCTGATTTCGGTGCCGGTCAGTTTCTTCCACTTGGAAATTACTTCCGGGTTCAGGGGTTCGCCTGCGCCGATGGACTGTCTGAGTCCTGAGAAGTCGAACTGGCTGGTATCCTGGTTGATAAACATTCTCCAGGCGGTCGGTGGCGCACAGAATACCGATATTTTATTGGTGACAATCGCATCCAGATATTTCATGCCGTCTAAAACGGTGAAGTGAAAAGCGGAGGCAGTCGCACCAACATTGAGCGGTGCAAAAAAAGAACTCCAGGCCCACTTTGCCCAACCCGGAGCACCGAGGTTGTGGTGAATATCGTCGGTGCGTACACCGGCCATGACCGAGGTGGAGAGATGACCGACCGGATATGATACGGCTGTATGGCCAACCCGTTTTGGCAGACCGGTGGTGCCGGAAGTAAAGAAACAGAAAAGCATATCGGTCGACCTGGTTTTGGCTCCCGTCGCCTCGGCGGATTCATCGGCCAGCTCTGAATAGCTTGTCCAGCCGGGTTTCGTTCCCCTTACCAGTTTAATCTTGGGCTGTTTGCCCGTTTTTGCAAGCGCTTCATCGATGATGTCAGTATAGCTCTCGTCGGCAATAACACAGTTCGGCGGATAGGTCTCAAACCTGAATTCCATCTCGCGCGGGGTCATCGTCGTTGCCGTCGGCACTGCCACCAGACCGCCTTTGATACAGGCATAACTGGCAAACCAGGTCTCCGGTACGATGGGCACCATCATGTACATGTTGTCGCCCTTGTCGGCCCCGGCGCCACGGAGTTTGTTCAGACAACGGTTTCCGTTGGCGGCAAACTCCCTGTATGTGTAAGTCTTTCTGTCTTTTCCGGCCAGATCAACCCAGATAAGAGCGGTTTTGTCCCCACGCTCTTTGACATGCAACCCGTCAAATATTTCCTCCGCCCAGTTGAAGTATTCCGGCAGTTCCATAATGTTAAGTTTTTCGAAGAACGCCCTGGCTACTCCTTCTTTATCTTCATTGTCGTCCATCATGTTCAGGTTCATAACTTCTCTATACAGATTTTCCATACCCATAATGACTCCTCGCTGTGCAGATGATTATTTGGTTTTAAAGCCGGTAGACGATCTTGAAAACAGCGGACACGATCACAACCGAGCGCTCGGTCGGTTACCTCTGGCAACTAGATAATAAATAGTGATATTTGTCAAAGGAAATTTTTCTTAAACCATAAGAAAAAATTAAAAAAATACCGTACTATAGATACTTGAGGTAACAGCACGGAGGATGGTATTTCCCTGTAAGCGCATGATATCTGCCAGGAAAAGGCTTCTGAGAGATTATTTTCACCCGGGAACAGCAGGTTCTCAAGCGGCGTGGTGATAACCGCTGGGGTGGAAAAAAGATTGACAAAAAAGGAGGGGTAGGTAAACATCAAAGCGTTGCGACCGAGCGCTTGGTCGGTTTTTCTGGCAGATTGCTGCCATTTTTTGATTAACAGGAGCAGCCGTCTGCTGCAAAAGAGATAATGAACAGCTAAGGATCGGGAATGTTATGAAAAAAGCGGTAATTGTCAGTGCGGTGAGAACACCAATCGGAAGCTTTGGCGGCTCTCTTTCAAAAACTGGAGCAACTGAGCTTGGAGCCCATGTGATCAGGGAGGCGGTGGGGCGCGCCGGGATAGACAAGGGTGAAGTCGATGAATGCATCATGGGGATGGTTTTGCCCTGCGGCTATGGGCAGAACCCTGGAAAGCAGGCCGCTATCAAGGCTGATCTGCCCCAGGAAGTTGAAGCGATTACCGTCAACAAGGTCTGCGGGTCCTCGCTGAAGTCGGTTATGCTCGCCGCCCAGGCAATCCAGTGCGGTGATGCCGAAATAATTGTCGCCGGCGGTATGGAGAACATGAGCATGGCGCCCTACTACCTTGAAAAGGCTCGCTGGGGGCATCGCATGGGGCCGGGCACCATTCAGGACCACATGCTTCATGACGGCCTCTGGGATGTGGTCAACGATTTTCACATGGGCATGTCCAATGAGCATATCTGCGAGCACTGGGAGGTTACCCGGGAGCAGCAGGACCGCTTTGCCGAGGAGTCTTACCGGCGGGCCGCGGCTTCCGTTTCTTCCGGTGTTTTCAGGGATCAGATCGCACCCCTGTCAATTCCCGGGAGAAAGGGGGAGGATAAAATTTTCGATACGGATGAGTGCGTGGTTGCAACCACCTACCAGAAACTGGCGGCGATGGCGACGGCTTTTAAAAAAGACGGGGTCGGCACTGCGGGTAACGCATCGATTATCAGCGATGGCGCAGCCGCTGTCGTGGTCATGAGCGAAGACAGGGCAAAACGGCTGGGCTGTGCTGTCATGGCTGAAATCGGCGCCCAGGCATCCCACGGTATCGACCTGAAATATTGTCTGATGGCGCCTATTTACGCAATTCCCAAGGTATTGAAAAAAGAGGGGATATGTCTTGATGATATCGAACTATTTGAAATCAACGAGGCTTTCAGCGGAACCTCGGTGGCCATCAACAAGGTGCTAAAGCTTGATCCCTCAAGGGTGAACGTCAATGGCGGCAGTGTTTCCATCGGACACCCGATCGGCGCAAGCGGTGCCCGAATCCTGACGACACTGCTCTATGAAATGCAGCGTCGGGATGCAAAAAAGGGGCTTGCCTGTCTCTGCCTCGGCGGCGGAGAGGCGGTTGCCCTTGTTCTTAACCGCTCGTTATAGCGAAGAGTCAGGACAGGGAGATTCTATGGAAATCAAAACATTTGGCGTCATTGGGGCCGGTCAGATGGGCGCCGGCATCGCCCAGGTTGCCGCGGCAAGCGGGCTCCAGGTTATTATGAATGACATTAACGAGGAGTGCACCGCCAGGGGCAAGGCTGCTATTGAAAAAAATCTGCAGCGCGCGGTGGGTAAAAGCAAGCTCGCCGCAGCAGACAGCGATGCGATACTCTCCAGAATTCAGACGTCGACTGCGCTTGCAGATATGGGGTCTGCAGATTTTGTGGTTGAAGCGGCTGTTGAAATGGAAGATCTGAAGTTTGCGATATTCCGCGAGCTTGACAGCCTCTGTCCCGAGCAGGTGATTCTTGCCACAAATACCTCTTCTATTCCTATCGGCAGGATAGCCGCCCAGACCGGAAGACCCGATAAAGTGATCGGCATGCATTTCATGAACCCGGTCCCGGTAATGAAGCTCGTTGAAGTGATCCGGGGGCTGGCCACGTCCCGGGAAACATTTGAGCTGACCTGGCAGCTGTGTGAAAAATTTGGCAAAACCGCTGCAGAGGCAAACGATTATCCAGGATTTATTGCCAACAGGATCCTGCTGCCGATGATCAATGAAGCGATATTCTGCCTCTTCCAGGGAGTTGGAAAAGCAGAGGATATAGACACGGTGATGAAGCTCGGCATGAATCATCCGATGGGTCCGCTTGCCCTTGCCGATCTGATCGGGCTTGACACCTGTCTGGCGATCATGGAGACGCTCTATGACGGTTTCAAGGACTCCAAATACCGTCCCTGTCCGCTGCTGAGAAAATATGTGGAAGCAGGATGGCTCGGCAGGAAGAGCGGCAGAGGCTTTTACAGCTACTAGACGGCTGCCGACGAGCGGTTGAGTGTTCATAGCTGCTGCAAAAAGCGCAGCTGACCGGCGCAGAACGAGGTGCTTATGCCCCAATACGATTTCACAACGCCTGCAGATGAACTGCAGGAACGGATAGAAAAATTTCAAAAGATCCTCCAGGACAAGGATGTTGAGGCAAGCCTTGTTATTCAGAAAACTGATCTCTTTTATTTTTCAGGTACGTCGCAGCAGGGCTGGCTCTATGTCCCGGCGGAGGGCACGCCGCTGCTGATGATTTTCAAAGATTTCAGCCGTGCCCGGGTTGAGTCACCGCTGGAGCAGGTCTGTTCGCTGGTCAGCCCGAAACAAATCCCGGAAGCTCTGGCTGAGAGGGGATATATACTTCCGAAACATCTTGGCATGGAACTCGATGTGTTGCCGGCAAACCTCTATTTTCAGTTCCAGGAGATTTTTCCTTGTGCCCGGATTAGTGACATATCATTATATATCAGGCTGATCAGAGCAATAAAATCAGACTATGAACTGGATTTTATCAAGCAGGCTGCAGCATACTCCGACCAGGTTGCCGCCAGGGTTGTTGATTTTCTTCAGCCTGGCAAAAGCGAGGTCGCTCTTGCCGGAGAGCTTGAAGGCTATGCAAGAAGCCTTGGCCATCAGGGCATTGTGCGGATGCGCCTGTGGAACAACGAGCTTTTTTACGGCCACCTGCTCTCGGGACCCGCGGCAGCTGTTCCGAGTTATCTTGCCTCGCCGACAGGCGGCAGGGGCGTCAGCCCACTTATCTCCCAGGGGGCAGGGTTTAAAAAGATCGGGCGAAACGAGACCATTCTCTTTGATTACGTTTTTGCCTGGCAGGGCTACCTTTCAGACCATACGCGGATTTTCTGTATCGGCAGTCTTCCCGACGAACTGCTCAGAGCGCATGATGCGATGCTGGAAATTCAGCAGCAGACAAAAGCGATCGCGCTGCCCGGAGCGGTGACCGGTGAAATTTATGAGCAGATGGTCGCCTGGGCCGAAGAGCGGGGCCTTGGCGGGAGCTTCATGGGCGCCGGCGAACGAAAAATACGCTTTACCGGCCATGGAATCGGACTTGAACTCGATGAGTTTCCGTTCCTGGCAAAAGGGCAGAAATTGACGCTTGAAAAGGGGATGATCATTGCCCTTGAGCCCAAGGCGGTCCTGCCGGGTGCCGGTGTGGTCGGTATCGAAAACACTCACGTCGTCACTGAAAAGGGGCTTGAGAGCCTGACAAAGCAGAGTGATAGAATCACCTTTGTCTGAGTGGAAAATGTCGTTTAACGGAGGCAGAAGATGATAAAAGATGCCAG
The DNA here is from genome assembly GCA_965366875.1 of uncultured Desulfobulbaceae bacterium. GTDB lineage: Bacteria > Desulfobacterota > Desulfobulbia > Desulfobulbales > Desulfocapsaceae > MADRE3. The sequence goes on from CBDUGK010000039.1 coordinate 13,110, forward strand.
GACCGCGCGAGAGCTCAACCATGAAGATACTGCCCGGTTTGTCGTGGATCTGTTTCACCGTATTATCATCCATCACGCCTTGTGGTTCACGGAAGTGAAGCACCAGATGGGCATGGAAAAGGCGCTTGAAATTCTCCAGGTTGCCTCGAGGAAAAGCTTTGCTATCCAGATGAAACACCTCGGCGCCATCCTGGGCTTCGAGATGAAGGACGGAATTCCGTCCGCGCTCCTTCAAATGTCCGAGGATGATTTGAAAACCCTCAAGGAGCGGGTTGCCAAGAACTGGCTCGTCAATGACGGTGTCTGGTTCCAGACAATAGAATTCTCAGAGGGTATGAATGATGCGAAGCGCTGCAATGATTCGTGCTGGGCGCATTTCTCACCCTTTGAGGCAGACTCCATAAAACAGCTGCTCGGAATACCCGAAAATGGCGGGCTTGAAGGGCTGAAACGGGCGCTTGGCTTCCGGGTATATGAAAGTGTCAATATCCAGTCGATCAGCGAGGAGACCCCAACCAGTTTTGTCTTCCAGATGAACCAGTGCCGGGTCCAGCAGGCACGGGTCCGAAAAGGACTCGATGATTACCCCTGCAAATCAGCAGGGCTTGTTGAATACACCTACTTTGCCAGGGCAATCGACGGCCGGATCAGCACCTCATGCATCGGCTGCCCGCCCGATACTCATCCGGCTGACTGGTATTGTGCCTGGAAGTTCAGTATTGAGGAGTAACCAAACACAACAACCATCTGGAGAAACGATCATGAAATTCACCAATATCCTCTGTGAAATAGAAAAATCGACGGCAACCGTCACCATTAATCGGCCAAAAGCGCTCAACGCCCTGAACAGGGAAACGCTCGAAGAGATTATTTCCTGCTTTAACGAACTCGCTAAAGACAGCAGCGTGCTGGCGGTAATTATAACCGGCAGCGGAGAAAAATCCTTTGTCGCCGGGGCCGACATCTCCTATATGCACCAGTTTGACGCATTTGGTGCGCGGGAACTTGGCAGGCTCGGGCAGAAAGCGATGACAACGATTGAAACATTCCCGCGACCCGTTATTGCGGCGGTGAACGGCTTTGCCCTCGGGGGGGGCTGTGAGCTGTGCCTTGCCTGTGATATCAGGATTGCCAGCGAAAATGCCAAATTCGGACAACCTGAAGTCAATCTCGGTGTCCCCCCGGGATTCGGCGGCACTCAGCGGCTGCCGCGACTGGTAGGCAAAGGGGCGGCCTGCGAACTGCTCTATACCGGAGATATTATCGATGCCCGGGAGGCGTTTCGGATCGGGCTGGTAAACCGGGTTGTTCCGCTGCCGGAATTACTGTCCCAGTGTCAGGGGATTGCAGAAAAAATTTCCATGAAAGCTCCAATCGCGGTGAAGCTCTGTAAAGAGCTGGTGAACAGCGGCCTGGAGATGGATCTGTCCAGGGCCTGCAAGTATGAAGCCGATCTTTTCGCGATGTGTTTTGCAAGCGCTGACCAGAAAGAGGGAATGAAGGCGTTTCTGGAAAAACGGGCTCCGAAATTTAAAGGACAATGAATCCAGTAAAAAAGGGACACTATGAATTTTGACTTGACTGAGGAGCAGAAACTGATCCAGGATACCGCCCGCGATTTTGCCGGCGCTGAGCTTGAACCCGTTGCTGCCGATCTCGATAACGGCGGAGATACGGATATATTTTATTCAAACCTGAGAAAACTGGCTGAACTTGGTTTTATGGGTTTGAACATCAAAGACGAATATGGCGGCTCGGAGGCCGGCGTTGTCGCCTTCAGCATCGCCATAACCGAGCTTGCCCGGGCCTGCGCATCCACTGCCGTTACCGTGTCAGTGAACAATATGGTGAATGAAATTATCCAGGCACTTGGCAGCCAGGAGCAGAAAAATAACTATATCTCAAAAATCTGCAGTGGGGAGTATCTTGCAGGGGCGTTTGCTCTCACCGAGCCGGGAGCAGGATCAGACCCGGCGGGCATGACCACCACCGCTGTGCGTGATGGAGATTCCTGGATCCTGAACGGCTCGAAAATTTTTATTTCAAGCGCCTCGTTTGCCGGGGTCTTTGTTGTCTGGGCGGTAACCGACCCCTCGGCGCCGAAGGGCAAGGGGATCAGCATGTTTCTCGTTGAGCCGGGTGCGAACGGTTTGACTGTCGGCAGACCGGAGAGGAAAATGGGACAGCATGCCTCGCCGACAAATGAGCTGCTCTTCCAGGATTGCCGGATACCTGCAGCGGCGCTGATGGGAGCGCTTAATGACGGCTTCCGGGTGGCGGTCACTGAGCTTGCCGGCGGCAGGATCGGCATCGGCTCGCTCGGCCTTGGAATCGGTCTGGCGGCCATGGATTGTGCAACAAGATATGCACTGGAGCGATCCCAGTTTGGCAGGCCGATTGCTCAGTTTCAGGCCATCCAGTGGAAAATCGCCGATCGCTACACCGAACTTGAAGCGGCACGGCTGCTGCTTCTCAATGCAGCCTTCAATAAAGAACAGGGACGATCGTTCGCCAGGGAGGCGTCAATGGCAAAAGTGTTTGCCACCGAGGCGGCAAACAATGCCTGTTATGATGCCCTTCAGATCCTTGGCGGATACGGTTATACCCGTGATTATCCGCTGGAGAGATACGCCCGTGATGCCCGAATCCTGACCATCTACGAAGGAACGAGTGAGATTCAGCGGCTGATCATCTCCCGTTCAATTCTCCAGGAGTTTTCCTGAACCATATCCCCCGCGGTCGGCAACGGATATTTCTGCTTGTCGGGGAGGAGCTGCCGACCCCCGCTCTTTTTGTATTTCCGGCAAAGATACTATCGTGTGCTGCCGAGGTTTTTGAAGTGCACCAAGCTGGTTTTTTATGCTATCTTGAATTGGCATAGATTTCATATCCAGGCGATAGAAACTGAAAAGTCTTTTTTAACCGCGTTATCAAAGGAGCAAGTTATGCCAGCGTCTCAATATTGGGCGGACAGTTATCTTGAAAAAAAGGTAAGCGCCGACAAGGCACTTACCAGGGTGAAGTCCGGCCAGCGCGTTTTTATCGGCTCCGGTTGCGGGGAACCGCAACACCTGGTCCAGGCTTTGACCGAACGCGCGAACAGATTCAGCGGCCTGGAAATCGTTCGTCTTCTCGGCCGGGAAACGGCTTCACTGACGGCCATTGCCGACCGCACCGAAGACACCAGCCTGAATATCCGCTCCATCTATCTCGGCTCGGCAAAGTCACCATCGATTGCCAAGCAGAAACGTTTCATCACGCCGATGAACATGTCTGACGTTCCGGGATTGTTTCTCAGCCGGAGAATGCCGCTTAACGTTGCCCTGATCCAGGTCTCTCCACCCGACGATTTTGGCTGGATGAGCCTGGGCATCTCTGTTGATGTGACCATGGCCGCAGCCAGGTCTGCAGATCTTGTTATCGCCCAGGTAAATCCGAGGATGCCGCGGGTTATGGGGCAGAGTTTTCTGCATGTGAATTACGTTCATCTGTTCGTCGAACATGAGGAGGAACTGCTCTATGTGCCGCCGAAGCAGAGTTTGTCCGAGGCTCCTTCTCTGATCGGCAGCCATATTACTCACCTGATAGAAGACGGTTCGACCTTGCAGATCGGCCTTGATGCAGCGTCACAGGCAACAGTAAAAGGGCTGTCGAACAAGAATGATCTGGGAATTCATTCACAGTTCCTGACCGACGATATCATGCACCTCTATGCCAGGGGCAATATTACCAATCGTAAAAAGGGGTATAATGATGGCAAGATGGTTGCTTCAATGGCCGTCGGCAGCCAGAATTTATATGAATTTCTCAACGACAATCCGGCAATTGATTTTCACCCCTCTGATTATGTGAACGACCCGTTTGTCATTTCCCGCCATAACCGTATGGTCTCTCTCAACGTTGCCCATACCATGGACCTCACCGGCCAGGTATCTGCCGAGGCGTCTGCCGCTACCCGGTTTGCCGGGGTATCGGGAATTCCTGATTTTGTCCGCGGCTCCCGGCGCTCACCGGGCGGCAAATCGATTCTAATGCTCTTTTCAACCAACCAGGATCCTGATGGAAAAGAGGTGTCGAGTATTGTTCCGAGCCTTGAGGGCACGGTCGTGGTTGTTCCCAGGGGGGATGTTCATTATGTCGTCTCTGAATACGGGGCGGTCAATCTTTTTGGGAAAAGCCTTCAGGAACGGGTTATGGCCATGATAACCATTGCCCATCCCGATTTCCGTGAAGAGCTTTTTGCCGCTGCCAAGGAGCAGGGATTAATTGGGCCTGAGAGAACCCTCGGTGAGGCAGTCAAGGCGGTTTACCCGGTGCGGCTTGAGGAAAATATCGAGATTGACGGCCAGCAGGTTACCATCCGACCGGCAAAACCGGTTGATGACCGACGCATCCAGGAACACTATTACAGCCTGCCAAAAGAAGATGTCGTTTCCCGCTTTTTCGGTCAGAAAACGATTTTTGCCAGAAAAGACGTCGAGATCCGCTCCCAAGGTGATTACGTGAACAGTCTGACCCTGGTGGCCGTGGTCGGTGAATTCGGCTTTGGCCGGATTGTTGGTGTTGCCGAAAGCATGCGGCTGAAGACTACTAACCTGTCGGAGGTGGCATTTTCCGTGAGCCCGGATTTCCAGGGCAAAGGGCTTGGCAGGCTGTTTCTCAGAAAACTTGCCGATGCAACCCGGGAAAGCGGTATTGCCGGCTTGATGGCGTATACCTTTCCGACAAATCAGGCAATGATAAAACTTTTCGGGACATTGCCGTATAAGGTGGAAAAGCGGTTGGAGGAGGGCGAACTGATCCTCAGCTGCCGCTTTGATGAACTTGCCTGAAGCCTGGCGCTGCGCCACTGATGCCGGGGCAAACTGTTGACCGCGGGCAGCTGTCCGGCGTTCAGGGGACGTCTTTCATGTTCTTGTAGGCTGCCGCCAGGTTCTGCTGCATTTTCTCTTTCATCCAGTCGAGATGAAGTTCGAAATCACAATGGTCGCAGCCATAGAACGTTTTCTCGCAGGTGATCTCCTCTCCCCGATAGTCAACCAGAACCTCCCTGGTTATCAGCTTCATCGGTCCATGGGCAAAATTCCGGTGACATTCTCGCAATACCGTGCTCCTAGTTTCTCTTTCTGGCTTCAGACTTGGCTTTGGCTCTCTTTTTTGTTTTTTTCTTCTTGGCCATCGGCGAGGCTGCGAGCCTGCTTTCAGCCAGGGCGATTAAAATTTCGTGGACACTTCTGGGATCGTCTTCCTTGCCGGGTTGACGCTGGATATAGGTGCCATCCGCCTGCATTTCCCAGACACTGCGCTTGTTGTTGAGCTGCACGTCGATAATTTCACGCAATCGCTTCTGCAGGTTTATTTCTTCAACCGGCGTTACCACTTCGACACGCGATTCGAGGTTACGCTTCATGAGATCTGCTGAACCGATGAAATATTCGTCACTGCCGCCATTTTTAAAATAGAAAATCCGGGTGTGCTCGAGAAATCTGCCGACCACTGAAATCACCGAAATGTTCTCGGACAATCCTTTTAGGCCGGGACGAAGACGGCAGCTGTCGCGGATGATCAGGTTTACTGTGACGCCTGCCTGGGAGGCGCGGTAGAGCGCTCTGGTAATGTCCTTATCCTCCAGGGCGTTGCTCTTGAACTGAATCAGTCCCGGGGTTTCAGGACTGTGAATGCTTATCTCCCGGTCGATTTTTTTCAGCAGTGCCTGCTTCAGCATGTTGGGAGATGGCAATATCTTCTGGTATTTGCGTGCCGGCGCATAGCCGGTGGTGAGATAGTTGAAAAGCTCGGTCAAGTCCTCGCAGATTACCGGATCATTGGTGAGTATCCCGATATCGCTGTATTGGCGGGCAGTCCCGGCATGGTAATTCCCTGTGCCGATGTGGGCATAACGCTGCAGGCCGTTGTAATCGCGCCTGACCACGAAGATTACCTTGCTGTGGGTCTTCAGTCCCACCACCCCGAAGGTGACGTGAATGCCAACTTCCTCGAGTGTTTCAGCCCATTTTATGTTTGCGGACTCATCGAACCTGGCCATAAGTTCGACAACGACGGCAACCTGCTTGCCGTTCTGGGCGGCGTTGACCAGGTACTGGATGATGCGGGAGTCCGCCCCTGTCCGGTAGAGCGTCATCTTTATGACCAGCACTTTGGGGTCGGAACTTGCTTCTCTGAGGAAGCGCTCCACCGAAGAATCAAATGATTCATAGGGGTGTTGCAGAAGAATCGACTTCTGCTGCCTGATGATATGGAAAATGTTTGACTCGTCGGAGAGAAGCTGCGGGTGGTCGCAGGGGTGGTGAACAGGAAAATGAAGGTCGGGGCGATCGATCTTTACGATCTCCATCAGATCGGACTTGCCGAGGATGTCTGGTGCCTCGGAGACGTCCTCCTTCTCGTCGATGCCGAGCTCTGCGGCCAGCATGCCCCGATGGACCGGATTGAAATCCTTGCTGATCTGCAAACGCACGATATCGGCAAATTTCCGGTCACGCAGTGCAGACTCTATCATCACGAGCAGGTCATTGGCCTGTTCTTCCATCCTGTCGGTAACCGCATTTCTTGTTACTCTGAAATACTCGCAGCTGTGAATATGCAATCCGGGAAAGAGTTCCTGGAGGTTATGGGCAACCAGTTCCTCAAAGGTCAGGTAGAGGTGCCGTTTCCCAACTTTTAAAAAACGGGGAACGCCGACTCCGTGTGGAATTTTAATCCTGTTGAGAAAAACGGTACCTTTCGGGGCTTCGCTGGTGGCAACAAGAAGATTGAGGGAGAGGTTGGAGATAAACGGAAACGGGTGGGCAGGGTCTATGCCCTGGGGCGTCAGCAGCGGGTAGATCTCTTTGTTGAAATAGCTATCCATTTCCTTCTTCTGCGCTGCACTGAGTGTTTCATAGCTGCAGAAGGCAATCCCTTCCTTTTCAAGCAGTTTTCTCAGAACGTCCAGGATGACCCTCTGCTCCTCCAGGAGATCCTGGGCGATGATATAACTGGCATCGATCTGTTCCTGCGGCAGCATGCCGTCCACTGTTTTTTTCTTGACCCCGGCACCCACCTGCTGCTTGAGGCCGCCGATCCGCTTCATGAAGAACTCATCGAGGTTGGAACCGACAACGGCAATATAAAAGAGACGGTCAAGCAGTGGTACCCGGCTGTCACCGGCTTCGGCAAGAACCCGCTTGTTGAAGGCAAGCCAGGTCAACTCACGGTTCAGGTACCATTCCGGGCTGTCGAGATCAAATTTCTGAGGCTGCGTGATCTGTTTTTTTCGTGCCATGGAGTCTCCAGGAGGAAGGTTTTTTGATGTGAACACCCTAAATGTAAGCGATATCAGCACTATTATCAAGGCGTGGGACGGTCTGGAAGAGCAGGCAGATCGGAAAATGATCATGCAGACAAGCACGTTTACTGCAGGCTCCGGAGAAGATAGATGAAAATGTTGAAGAGCCGGTGATATTTGCTGGCATAATCTCTCATCCTTAGGGTATTCTCCGCTGAACATAATTTTTTTCTCAGCAGCGGAGCTATGAAAGATTATTACCAGATACTTGGGGTTGAGCAGGACGCCGATGAAAATGTCATTCGTTCCCGGTATCGACGTCTGGCCATGGAATATCATCCGGATAGAAATCCCAACGACCCCCGGGCGGAAGAAAAATTCAAAGAAATTGCCGAAGCCTATGGGGTTTTAGCCGATTCTGTCAAGCGAAGGGAGTATGACGCCTGGAGAAAGATCGGCGGTCCGCGCAGCCAGGACGGCAATGGCGGGTTTCAGTACAGCCAGGAGGAGATCCTCAAAGACCTGTTCAGTGATCCGAAGTTCCAGCAGCTTTTCCAGGGTTTGCTCCGGGAATTTCAGCGCTCCGGCTTCAGGGCGAGCCCGCACTTTATCAAGAAAAGTTTTTTTGGCGGCAGGGGGGGGATGCTATTCAGTGGGCTCTTCCTCTTCGGTTCACTTGCCGGGCCGCATCTGCTGCGCTCTGCCAAAAAATCGCTTCCGAAGAAGGAATCACTGCTGAAAACGGTGGCGCAGACGTTTGGCAACCTCCTGGGAAACAGGGAGCAGCCGAAAAGCAGGGACAATCCGGCGGATTCTCCGCCGCCTAAAAATGATATCACCTATGTTACGCCCATTACCCAGGATGAGCTGGAAAGCGGCAAGGCTGTCCAGGTGGCAACCACCGGCCCGGACGGTCAGGAATTACTGAAAATCACAATCCCTTCAGGAAGCAGAGCGGGCCAGAAATTGAGAATCCGGGGAAAAGGCGGGATCAGTGAGCAGGGGCGCGGAGATCTCTATCTGGTCCTTGAACTGAAAAAGAGCTGAAAAGGGCGGGGAAAGCAAAGATGCAGCGGAGCGTCAGCGGACACATTTCCAGGTGCTGAGCCCCCATAAGAGCGACAGCAGCGCCAGCAATGTTGCCGCTGCCGATACCCATGAGACCGCGATAATTCCTCCAGTTTCCCATAAAAAACCACCGACGAGTACACCGATCATGCGGCCGATGCCGGCTGTTGCATAAAAACCGGCCATCATGGTTGCCCTCCGCTTGGGCATGATCTCCGTACAGAGTGAAAAACTTGTCACCATGGTGAACTCAAAGGTGATGAATATGAAGAATATACCAGCCATGGCCAGCGGCAGGGTCATGCCGATGAGCGGGAGAAGAACATAGGTAGCCGAGGTGAGGACCAGCCCTGCTGTCAAGGCTCGTTTCAGTCCCAGTCTGTCCGCAAAAAGAGCCGTCATCAACTCGCCAAGCAGTTCAGCACTGCCGATTGCAATCGTGCTGAATCCCAAAATCATGATGGTTGCCAGAAACTGCTGCTCAAACCAGGCCCCATAGACGACAAACAAATTATCGTTTGCCAGTGAAAACCAGAACCCGAAGGCAAGCATGCCGGCAGCCGGACGGTTGGAAAAGAGTTCTGCAAGGCTTGAAATGAGCGCCGGCTTTTGTTTTGCAGCTGAATTGTCCGATTTGTCGGCAGGCATGATCCAGGCAATGCTCAGCCAGCCGATAGCTCCTAAAATCGCCAGGAAATAAAATGAAAAGCGGAACCCGGCCTGATCGATGATAAGTGCGAAGGCGGGAATACCAAGCAGGGTACTGCCGGCCCATGACATTTCCAGAAAGCCGATGACGCGGCCACGTTTAGCATAAGGGACCGAATGACCGATGAAGGCCTGAATGGCCGGATCAAAAATCGTTTTGCCAAAACTTGCGATAATCAGTCCGAAGAAAAGCGGCCAGTATTCGGGAATAAGGCCGCAACCAAGCATTCCCAGGGTAAGCATAGCCAGGCCCGACTGCATCATCAGGCGGTAGCCAATCCGGTCTGCCAGGGGGCCGCTGAACAGACCTAACAGTGATATGGCCTGGCTTGCGGCGATGATCGAGGTGACGGCGGAAAGCGGAACGGAAAGATCCCGGCTGAGCGCCGGTGCAAATGGATAAATAAACCGCCGACCTGTGTTGAGCAGCAGCTTGAGAAGCGCAGCCGTTATGATCTGGACGACGAGACGGCGTGATTTTAATATGGCCATAAAAACTCGGGTATCAGACGCTGACAGGATTGTTGCAGAGATACGGGCGGAAACCCCTCTTTGCGGATTGCCGGATTGTCTCTCAGACAAGAACTTTACCGGGGTTCATCAGGCAGTGTTGTGTTATCAGCTTGCTGATGATATACGTAACGGTAAAAATTCTCACTCTTTTTCGGAGTGGACGGTGCGCTCTGAAGAGTTTGATCAGCTGAAATTGGCGTCGTACTGAGGAGCCTTCCGGCAATTCGGAAAAGACAGCCTGATTTGCCCAATGAGAGGGTATGACGGGTTTTTGCCGAGTTCATGTTTATACTGTGGCGGGAAGTAGCGTTGATAATCACGCCCTGCGGAATTCTTGTTGCCTCAAGGAAAATGTTAGAGATACCATTTCAGAAACATTGTATACAGAACTGAGGTTTCTGGCCAGTCTGCTGACTGTGCCCGCCACTATGTTACCTGTTATAAGGAACTGATAATAAAATGAATAATAAGGCGTCCGCCACGGTAACGAAAATCGTCATTATCCTGGTGCTTGTCCTGGCAGCAGCTGCGGTGGTTTATGTAAGGATGAACGGTGGGAAAAATGAAAACACCAAATTTGACCGCAAACAGCCGGTTGTCGGGGTCAGGGTGGCTCAGGTTGAGCATCGTAATCTCGTCGAAATGCGGGTTTTCAGCGGTACGCTCGAAGCGGAAAAGCAATATGACGCGGCTGCCAAAGTCGGTGGGCGAATCCGTGAAATCGGCGTCAGCCTCGGCGAGTGTATACGAAAAGGCGATTTGATTGCCCGGCTGGATAGTGAAGAGTATGAGCAGCAGCTCATCCAGGCCCAGGCAGAGCTTGAGGTTGCCCGGGCGTCCCTTGCCGAGGCACGCAGCGTCCTTGCCGCGGCGGAGCGAAATTACCAGCGGGCGGCGAAGCTGAGGGAGCAGAAAGTTTCCTCCATCTCTGAGCTTGAGGCCGCTGAAACCGAAAAACTCACGCAGCAGGCCGGCGTCAACCTGGCGCAGGCGCAGATAAAACAGCGGGAGGCCGCTCTGCGTGCTGCTGAAGTCCGTTTATCATACACGACGCTGAGAGCGGACTGGCAGGGCGAGGATGTCTGCCGTTTTGTCGCCAGGCAGCATGTCGACGAGGGCGCCAATATCGCGGCGAATACGCCTGTGGTCACCCTGGTGGACCTGTCTTTGCTCAGGGCGGTAATCAATGTTGCCGAGCGGGATTACGTTTTTTTGAAAATCGGGCAGCAGGCCAACATCAGCGTTGATTCCATCGCTGACAAAACATTTCTGGGAACGGTCGTCCGCCTGGCTCCCATTTTTGATGAAACAAGCAGGCAGGCGCGGGTGGAAATTTCCGTTCCCAACCCGGACAGCTTCCTTAAGGCAGGCATGTTCGCCCGAATTCACATAGAGCTTGGCCGGGCCGAACAGACCACAGCCGCTCCGACTGCGGCAATTATACAGAGGCAGGGAGTTCAGGGTGTTTTTGTCGTGGAAGACGGCGCGGCCCGGTTTGTGGAAGCCAGGACCGGTATTGAAGACAATGGCTGGGTGCAGGTCACGGGACTGGAGGCAGGTCAGCAGGTAGTTACGCTCGGCCATCATCTGCTAAGCGATGGCGTTCGTGTTTCATCCTCCGATGGCAGAGATGAGCTGCCCGGGCGGGAGCGGAAATAAGGGGCGCGCTAGTGAATATCAGTTCTTTTACAACCCTGCGGCCGATCTTCACCATCATGGTGACGCTTATTGTTATCCTGATTGGTGCTGTTTCCCTGAGCCGCCTGCCGATAGATCTGCTTCCTGAAATATCCTATCCGGTCCTCAGTATAAATACCTCCTATGGCAACGCGGCACCGGAGGAAGTGGAAAAGCTTGTCACCGAGGTAATTGAAAGCGCCGTTTCGGTTGTCCAGGGAATAAAGGAAGTTACCTCGGAATCATCCGAAGGAAACAGCCGGGTGCGCGTGTCGTTTACCTGGGGAACCAACCTGGATGCGGCTTCCAATGATGTGCGTGATCGGCTGGACCGGGTGATCAGCAGTTTGCCGGATGAATGCGACAGGCCTCAAATCCGCAAATTTGATCCCAACAGCGCCCCGATTCTCTTTTACGGCGCGGCATCTGATCTAGATCCAATTGAGCTGCGCCGCCTGATAGATGACCAGATCAGCTATCGTATCGAGCAGGTGCCCGGTGTTGCCGCGCTCGATGTCTGGGGTGGACTGGAACGTGAAATCAGGATCGAAATTGACGCTGACCGGTTGCGCGCCCTGCAGCTCTCCCTCGATACGGTGCGTTCTGCCATCAGGGATGCAAATATCAGTTTGCCGGCCGGTACGATTGAATCGGGAAACACCGAAATACGGCTGCGTACGCCTGGTGAACTGACGAGTATCGGGCAGTTGCGAGACCTTGTCGTCGACCGGCGCAGCGGCGTACCTGTCTATCTCAAACAGGTGGCATCCGTGGTGGATACCCATTCGGAAATTACCCGTATCGTTCGCATCAACGGCAAGCCAGGCGTGCGTATAGCAGTGCGCAAGCAGTCGGGAACCAACACGGTGGAGGTCGCACGACAGGCAAAAGAGGTAATTGACCAGATTAACCGTGATTTTCCCCAGATCAACCTCGTTTCCATAATCGACACCTCTGAATACATCGAGCGCTCGCTGGCAAACGTCAGCCGGACCATGGTTTTCGGCGGCTTTCTTGCGGTTTTTGTGCTGCTGGCATTTCTACTCAATCTGCGGGCGACGCTGGTGGTAACGACTGCTATTCCAGTGGCTGTTATCAGCACCTTTGCGATGATGTATTTCGGCAATCTGACGCTCAACCTGATGACCCTGGGAGGACTGGCTCTGGGACTGGGAATGATGGTCGACAACTCTATTGTTGTGCTTGAAAATATCCTCCGGCGCTACCAGAGTTATCGCGAGCAGCCGAAGGACGCGGCGATCATGGGTTCCAGGGAAGTGACAGGGGCGATTGTCGCCAGCACCTGCACGACGCTTGTAATCTTTGTGCCGATGCTGTTTGCGCAGGAAATTTCAGGTCTGCTCTTCAGACAGCTCATCTATGTGGTCGCCTTCGCCCTGTTGTGCTCGCTGATTGTTGCTCTGACCCTGGTACCGATGCTGACACGGCTTTTTCTCGGTGTCCGCAGAGAAAAAACAGCCAGAGGGCCGCTGAGGCGAGCGGTTTCCGGGTTTTCCCGGGTGCATGTGAAGCTCTATGACGGGTATGGTAAATTTCTGGAGGCCGGGCTGCATAATCCCTTTACCACCGTTTTTGCCGTCGTGGTCATCTTCGGCCTGAGTCTGGCCCTGGTGCCGCTGATCGGCACAGAATTCATGCCCGCATCCGATGAAGGCGAGGTCAGGGTAAGTGTCGATATGGCCGGCGGTACGCGCCTCGAAATACTGGACGAGGTCATGATAAAAGTCGAGAAAATCGTCAACGATTCGGTTCCGGAAATGCGGGCTTCTCTTGTCGATATGGGCTCTTCTGGCGGGCGTGGAGACGCTGCGGGCGGCGACATCCGTATTTCACTTGTTCCTGTTCTGGAACGTACCCGCTCCAGCGCAGAAGTTGCCGCTGACCTGCGAAAAGAGATCGGCACCGTACCCGGGGCCGAGGTGCGTGTCCGGGCCGGGCAGGGGCTCTTTCTGCTGTCTCGATTGCTTGGCGGAGGTGAGGATAACCTGGAAATCGAAATCCATGGTTATGATCTGGAAACGCTTGACAGGCTTGCGAAGGCGGTTGAAGAACAGATTAAGGATATACCCGGTATCACCGATACCCGGCGCGGCCGCAGGGAGGGAGTACCCCAGAGGCTGCTTGAAATAGATCGTGACCGGGCAGCGGATCTGGGCTTGAGTGTCGCGCAGATCGCCCGGACACTGGAGACTGCGCTGTCGGGAACAAATGCCGGTCAGTTCCGTGACGGCAGCGGTGAAGAGATCGATATCATCGTCAAGCTCAAAGATGCCCAGCTCTTAAGCCTTGATGAACTGCTTACCAATACGATAACCAACAGGGACGGCCAGGCCGTTTCGCTGCGCAATCTGATGACGCCGCGCCAGAGCATTGGTCCGGTGGAAATTGGACGGAAAAACCAGCAGCGCATGGTTGCCGTTCGTGCCAATGTCAGTAACCGCCCGCTTGGTGAAATTGCCGCCGACGTGCAGGCACGGCTTGTCAATATCCCCCGTCCCCGGGGCTATGAGGTTGTCATGGCCGGTGACATAGAGGAGCAGGCAAAATCGTTCAGAGAGATGCTGCTTGGCATTATCCTGGCAGTTGTTCTCGTCTATATGGTACTGGCTTCGCTGTACGAATCGCTGCTTTCTCCTGTTATCGTCATGCTGTCCGTACCGCTGCCCCTTATCGGCGTTGTCTTGATGTTATTGTTTACCGGCACGACGTTCAATGTCCAGAGCTTTATCGGCTGTATCATGCTCGTTGGAATTGTTGTCAATAACGCCATATTGATCGTGGATCGGGCCAATTCCCTCTTCCGGGACGAGCAGCAGCCCCTGCTCAGTGCGGTGCTTGCTGCAGGAAAAGATCGACTGCGGCCTGTATTGATGACCTCGTTGACCACAATCTTATCCCTGCTGCCGCTGGCAATAGGAATTGGTGAGGGCAGCGAAATGCAGGCACCGCTGGCGCGTACTGTTCTGGGGGGATTGCTCAGTGCTACCCTGATCACGCTTATTTTTATTCCAGTGCTGTATGTGTTGTTTAACAGGCACAAAGAACGTCTTCGTGACAAAAACCAAGCCGGACAGATTCCATGAGAACATATCTGAGTAGCATAGGCTGTATGATCATGCTGTTTTTTTCAGGCGGTTGCCTGCCTCCAACTGCAGAACATATTGACACCAGGGCTGTCGAGCTTGCTGCACCGACAGCGCCGATCGAGGAGCCGACACTCGGATTTGAACATGATTCTTCTACGCTTTCCCGGGACTACGACTTGAGCGGATATTCCTATAAACCGCAGGACGAGCGGGGATTGGCGTCGCTTCCTGCCGAGGGGATACTTGATTTAACCCTGGAGCAGGCGGTTTTCTCAGCCCTTGAGCGCAATCGGGCGTTGACTGTCGAACAGTTTAAGCCTCTGATCGAAGGTACCTTTGTTGAGACGGAACGAGCTGTTTTTGATCCTGTGCTTTTTGCGGGCGGACGTTTTGAAAGCTATCGGGATCGTTCTTTAGATGATATCAGCGATCGTTTTTTTTCCATCGACGGAAGTCGGAGCCTTGTCGAGGGTGGTATCAGAAAGCGGTTCCAGACCGGCACAGATGTATCGCTTGACCTGGCACTCTCGGGAAGTGACAATGACGCCAGCCAGTATTCAGATGAGCTGCGTGCCGGCCTCAACCTGACACAGGCGCTGCTCCGTGATGCCGGTGTCTCCGTCAACCTTGTCGGGGTCCGCCAGGCCGAGGTCGGGGCACTGGCTTCGGCATACAATCTCCGGGGGTTCACCGAGGGCCTGGTTGCCACTGTGGAAAATGGTTATTGGGAGTATGCACTGGCAGTGCGCCAGGTTGAAATATTCCAGGAATCGTTTCAACTGGCCGAGCGGCAGCTCGAGGATATTCGAACCCGTATAGAGGTCGGCCAGATTGCAGAAACCGAGAATGCGGTTGCTGATGCCGAACTGGCCTTGCGTGAACAGCAACTGATTGATGCCCGCAGCGCTCGTGAGCGGGCACGGCTCAACCTGCTGCGCCTGCTGAATCTGCCGTCCGCTGAAAGCTGGGAGCGGCAGATTACGCTCAGTGAAAATACGGTTGTACCGGAGGTACGTCTGGGAAGCGTTCTTGAACATGAGGCCCTGGCCATCAGACTGCGTCCGGATTTGAATGAGGCTCGCCTGCAGGCAAGGAGCGGAGAGCTGGAAACAGTGCAGACAAAAAACGGGCTTTTGCCGCGGCTGGATCTTTTTATCACTATCGGCAAGAGCGGATATTCCCAGAGTTTCAGCAACAGCTTTACCGACCTCGATGGTCCCGGCTATGATTTCACCGCCGGTCTTGAGTTTGAATTACCGGTGAACAACCGGGCCGCCAGTGCACGTGACCGTCGGGCCCGCGCCGGTTATCAGCAGGCCCTGCAGAGTATTGAAAACCTCAAACAGCTCATTTCTCTTGATGTGCGCAATGCGCTGCTGGAGGTGGAGCGCAGCCTGCAGCAGATCACTGCCAGCGGCTCACGGCGCATTCTGCAGGAAGAGGTCGTGCGGGCCGAAACGGTCCGCTTCGGGGTCGGCACGGCAACGGCGCTTGATGTGGCCCGAGTCCAGCGTGACCTTCTCGAGAGCCGGATCAGCGAAGTAGAGGCGATCGTCAATTATCGCCTGGCCCTGACCAATCTTTATCTGCTCGACGGAACGCTTCTCCTGCGTCGCGGTATCGCCGGGCCAGGTGCTGAAGAGGTCGTTCTGCACTCCTCTGCGATGGTGCGCTGAGCCAGGGCACAATCCCATACCGGAGGCTCTGTTTCTAGGCATTCCGGCTCCAAGAGCTCTATTTCCATCTGCAGATCAAGCGGGTCTGTCTGCAAGAGTCTGGACACTCTTGTTGATAATGATCGCTCCTAAAGGTTCACGAAGGAACGGTGCGTGCATTCCGCAAAATATTTTATTGCAAAGACATGCAGGATATGCTCAGTTTAAGAATGTCATTAAAGGCTGAAACTCGAGTAGCGACAGGTTCGTGGTCATTTTTGTGTTGTTAATTCGAAGTTTTATGGGGTTACAGTCTGCCATAAATTTCTTCTGGTGCTGATCTGAGTGGGAGAGTAGTGAAAAAAAGTGGGGAGTGGTTATGTCTTTGAAAAATGCTGGTGTCTGTGTCGGAATCACTCTTGGGACAGTCCTGATGCTGGCTGGCACGGTCTTGGCTGCAGGCGTTGGGAGCCAGGTAAATGGTAAGCCGTTCACCCTGCAGATCGGCTTGGTCTTTGCCGTGTTGCTGCTGGTGATTGGTCTGTTTGTTCTCGAGTGGGTCCGTGTGGATGTAGTTGGCATCATGATGATGGTGCTGTTACCGATAATCGGCCTGGTTACCCCCCACGAAGCGATCAGCGGGTTGTCCAGTAATGCAGTGGTTGCTATCATTGCGGTGATCATTATCGGTGCCGGCCTGGATAAAACGGGCTGCATGAATGTTCTGTCACGCAGAATAATCAAGGCGGCGGGAAAATCCGAAAATCGTATCATGGTATTGATTTCGGCCACGGTGGCCTTGATCTCCAGTTTTATGCAGAATATCGGAGCGGCAGCTCTTTTTATGCCTGCGGTTATCCGGATCGGCCGCCAGACGGGCATACCCGCCTCGAGAATTCTCATGCCCATGGGCTTCTGTGCAATTATCGGCGGCACCATCACCCTGGTCGGGGCGAGCCCCACGATTCTGCTCAACGATCTGATCGAGCAGTCAAATCAACTTGGCGTTCTCGGGGTACGGGTTGAACCCCTCGGCCTCTTTACCCAGACACCCATTGGTTTGGCCCTGGTGGTCTCAGCAATTGCCTACTTTGTCATTTTCGGACGGTTCATTATGCCGAGAAAAGACGATGACAGGGATGACAACCGTCTGATGCCGTCCAACCTGGCAGATACCTATCAGGAGGTGGCGGGGGTCTATGAACTGGAGGTTCCTGAAGATTTTGGTTCCTTTACGCTTGAAGAGCTTCATGTCAGGGACCGCTATCACGTCTCGATCATCGGCGTCTACTTACCGGCGAAGAAACTGAAAAATTATGCGCCGGCACGGTATGAACTTATCCAGTCGGGAGAAACGCTGGCGATGCTCGGCAATGAGCCACACGTCATCCAGTGCGCGGCAGACCTCGGGCTTGTCTTCAAGGGAGAGCTCAATGTGTTTGCCGAGGACTTTTCGACGAATAATGCCGGAATTCTTGAAGGTATCGTTTCGCCGCGATCCCATCTGGTCGGCCAGACTATGCGTGACCTGCAGTTTCGCAAGACAAACGGCGTCGTCCCGGTTGTCTTGTGCCGGGACGGCATCTGCCAGTTTGATCAGATCACCCAGGAGAAAATCAAACCCGGCGATGCGCTCCTGATGTTCGGACGTTGGGAGAAATTCCGAGAATTGCAGAAAAAGAACTGGTTCACCTTTACCACCGAGGTCAAGGGAGAGGAGATCAGGGAAGAGCGGGCCTTGACGGCACTTGCCTGGCTCATCATCACGGTGGGAATGATCCTATGGCTTGAACCGCTGACAACCTTCCTGGGCTTCCCGATAAAATTGTCACTTTCCATCTGTTTGCTGACTGGCGCTCTCGGCATGATTCTGACGAAGGTGCTGACCATTGACGAGGCCTACCGATCAATAGACTGGATGACGGTCTTTCTGCTTGCCGGCCTGATTCCACTGGGCCTGGCATTTCAGAAGACCGGGGCAGCCCAATGGGTGGCAGGCATCATTATGGGAGCAATCGGAGATGTTCCTGCTATCATTTTTCTCCTGATAATCGGGGTGTTGACCTCATTTTTCACCTTGTTTGTCTCCAATGTCGGCGCAACGGTCCTGCTGGTCCCGCTCGGCATGGCCATGGCTGCTGATCTGGGGTGCGACCCCAGGCTGGCGGCGATGGTTGTCGCCCTGGCCGCCTCCAATACCTTTGTCCTGCCGACCCACCAGGTCAATGCCCTTATCATGCGCCCGGGTGGCTACCAGACGATTGACTATATCAGGGCAGGCACAGGCATGACAATCATGTTCCTTGTCGTACTGATCGCCATGCTCCTGCTGTTTTACTGATCGTGATAGCGAGTCCGGCGGGTTATCTTTTGGCCTTGCAAATTATAAATTCTGAGTTAGTACTGACAGAGAGTTGCTGACTGCAGATATTTTTATCAGTGCGCGGGCCTGTGATTTACATTGCAGCCAGTGCAGAATTGAAGATTCGAGTTTCCCTCCTATGTTCAAATCTTCGGAACCCCAGAAAGAACGAGATCTCTGTTTTGCAACTGACTGTCTCCGCAGCAGTTATCTCATCATTTCTTACCGGTTTTATCGAGAA
>CBDUGK010000040.1:0-30867 GCA_965366875.1 uncultured Desulfobulbaceae bacterium
CTGTTTTTTCCCGCGGCAGGAAAAGATTGAGCAACAGGCCGAGAATACCGGCTAAACCAATTTTTTCGATAGCAAAGGTACCTGCGGTAAATTTCATTCCGCCAATACCGCAGACCAGGATCACCGCGATGATAACCAGGCTGCGCGGCGTGGCCAGGTCTTTTCCCGCCTTCACCAGCGTATTGATGCCGATAACGGTGATCATTCCGAACAGCAGGATCATCACTCCCCCCATGACAGGAGTCGGTATGGTGGAAAGAAAGGTGCCGATTTTTTCGACAAAGGAAAGCAGAATGGCGGCAATTGCCGCCCAGGTCATGATTGCCGGATTAAACGCCTTGGTCAAAGCGACAGCCCCACTTACTTCAGAATACGTGGTGTTGGGCGGCCCGCCGAAAAAACCGGCCAGCGATGTGGCAATGCCGTCACCAAGCATGGTATTTTCAATCCCGGGATCCTTTACATAGTCCTTTCCGGTGATAGAGCCGACCGCCAGAACATCGCCGAAATGTTCAATTGCCGGGGCGATCGCCACCGGTACGATATAGATGATTGCATCGAGATTCCACTCGGGTGCGGTAAAATTCGGAACAGAAAACCAGGCGGCGGCGATGACCGGCTGAAAATTCACGACACCCATCAGCAGGGAGACAATATAACCGGCAGCAATGCCGCAAAGGATTGGTATCAGGCTCAGGAACCCACCGCCAAAGATGGAAACACCAATGGTTGTCGCCAGTGCCACCATTGAAATAAACATGGCCTCTCCACCGACAATAGTGCCGTCGCCAATGCTGCCGTTTGCCATACCAACCGCAACCGGGGCCAGAACCAGGCCTATTACCATGATAACCGGCCCGGTCACTATCGGTGGAAGATATCTTTCCAGAACGCTGCTCCCCTTGATTCGAATAATGAAGCTCATCACTATATAAAGAACGCCTGCGGCAATAAGACCGCACAGCGTGCCGGGAATACCCCAGGTCTTCACGCCATATGAGATCGGAGCGATAAAGGCGAACGAAGAGGCCAGAAAGACAGGAACTTTTCCTTTCGTTATGATTTGAAATGCCAGCGTACCGATTCCTGCGGTAAACAGTGCAACATTTGAATCCAGCCCAGTAAGAATCGGGACGAGGACCAACGCCCCAAAGGCCACAAACAGCATCTGGGCGCCGAGCAGACTTTCGCTGAAACGAAAGCTATAGTCCGTACTATGAATTTCTCCTGTCATGTTTTTTCCTTCTTTTGTATTGATGTTGATCCTGCATTAAAGTGAGAGGATGCTCTCTCCGTTCATCCCCTGGGAACTTCCCTGCTATTTTGTGCCGAAAATCTTGTCCCCCGCATCTCCGAGACCGGGCAGGATATAGCCGACGTCGTTCAGACGCTCATCAACAGCGGCGACGTATATGTCAACGTCCGGATGAGCCTCGCTGACCCGCTTGATTCCCTCCGGCGCAGCCACCAGAAAAAGACCCCTGATTGTCTGACATCCTGCCTTTTTCAGGGTCTCAATCGTGGCTATCAGTGTCCCGCCGGTGGCAAGCATCGGATCAAGAATGAGGGCAATTCGCTTATCCATTTCACTTGTTGTCTTCACATAGTACTCAACCGGCTGCAATGTTTCCTCGTTGCGGTAATAGCCGACGACACTCACCCTCGCCGCCGGGATCATATCGAGGACACCGTACATCATGCCGAGGCCTGCCCTCAGGATCGGCACGATCGTTATTTTTTTCCCCTTGATCTCTTCGATATCAACCGGGCCGGCCCACCCCTCGATGGTCTTTGCACAGGTTTCAAGATCCTTGGTTGCCTCATAGGTCAGCAACCTGGCAAGCTCCGAAGACAGGTCTCTGAAATCTTTTGTAGTGATGTCCTTTTCACGCATGAGACCGATTTTGTGCTTGACCAGCGGATGATCAGCAACGTGTATCGCCATACTATTCTCCAGGTAATTTCAAATAATAAAAAGAGCGCTCATCAGTGAACAGAATAAAACGAGGTCGTCCGGACACAACAATCCGTACAACAGGTTGTAAGATATGTATCATGTATACTGAGCCGATATGTGAGATGAGCGTTGGTTGCACGCACTACTCTGCACCTTTTTGTTAAAGAAAAAAAAGGAAAAAAGCAAGTTATTTAACAGTGGTCCGACGGGAAACGGTCACCCTGTATGGTGACCGTATTGAGTGGTTTTGCCCTGCTGTACTGCCTCGGCAGCAATTGAACCGCCAGAATCCCCGCCAAAATCAGCATCGCCCCCATGGTCTCGGTGAGGCTGAGCCGTTCACCGAGAAAGATGAAACCTGCACCGGCGGCAAAAACCGTCTCCGAACTGAGAATTATCCCGGCATCAGCCTCGTGGGTGTATCGCTGGGCAACAGCCTGAAGGGTAAAACCTACCCCGACTGAAAAAAATCCTGCATAGAGAATGCCGAAAAGTGCTCCGGAGAAATCACGTAGAACGGGCTGCTCAAAGAGTATACCGACGAGCATGCCAATCATGCCGCAGACCAGGAACTGACCACAGGCAACAACCAGCGGCGCCCTGGTCCGAAAAGCCATCCTACCAACGAGGATTACCTGAATTGCCCAGAACAGGCTGGAACCGATAACAAACAGATCACCGACCTGCAGGCTCAGCTGCCGGGCGCCTGTCATTATATAGGTGCCGGCTACGGAACAGACAACCGCAGGCCAGACAGACCAGTGGACACGCCGCCTCAGGACCAGAAGAGAAATAATCGGCACGAGCGGAACATAGAGTACCGTTAAAAAACCGGCATTGGTGACTGTTGTAAAAAAAATGCCCTGCTGCTGGAGAACTGCGGCAGTGAACAATACGGCCCCGGTAAAAATGATACCAACCCAATCCGAGGTTTGAAAAGGGCGGATCCCCCCATGTACTTTTCTGAACTGGAACACAGCCGCCGGCAGTATGAAAAAGGCACCGACCAGCATACGGACGCCGGTAAAGGTGATCGCCTCCAGGCCGCCGGTACCAATCTGCTGGACGACAAACGTTGTTCCCCAGATAATTGCCGCAACCAGTAACAGCGCATTGGCCAGCAACCGACTCATCGGCTAGAAGCCTTTCAGCACCTGGAGTATTTCCGGATCCTTCTCGTCCTCGGCGAGGATCACGTGACAGGTTTCACAGTCCATGGAAATGAGCTCACCGCTGCTTGTCTCATGCTCGTCATCATGACAGCGGAAGCAGCCGGATTCATCCTTGTGCCCGCGCAGATTCGGGTAGGTGTCCCAGCCAATCTTCATGCTCGGCCAGACGTTCTCAAGATAGGCATCCTGAACGCCGCTTATGGCTCGATCGAGCATCGGCATATTGCTGTTTACCAGTTCAGGATATTTCTGCCGGTACCAGCCGCGCAGTTCCGTGGCAATTTTATCCTTTGCTTCCTGGTGGTCACCATATTCCCTGGTAATCAGTTCGTAGCTTACTTTCCTGATAAAAGGCAGTTCACTGGGTATGGCCCCGAGCAGAAGCTTCTCGTCCAGCGCCTCGTCTGCTGATTTGTAGACATGGGTGGGCCGGTTATGACAGTCGATACAATCCATTTCCCGCTCGAAAACCTCGGCCCCGTCAGTCGCACCACCATCATCAAAAATCACTTTGGTGCCGTCCAGTTTGGTAAGTGTCACTTTGCCGATTTCCTCGCGCTCCCAGTCACTGTGCGTGTAGGTAATCTTATTGTTTTCAGAGACATGCCAGTGAATTCCATGCGCCGCAGAGCCCTGGTACCCCCCTGAACCAACTTTCAGCAGGAGCACTGTCTGGACATGGGTGTTGGCCTCGTCGGAGAGAAATTTGTCCTTTATATAGAGCTTATCTCCATGAAACAATTCAGGGCGATGACACGCTTCACAGGTGTCACGCGCAGGCCGGAGTCCATGAACCGGCGTTTCTATCGGTGTTGAATAGCTCTTTACTACCACCGCAACCAGCTGACGGGTTCCAGACAATTTCGCTTTAACAAACCACTGTGCGCCTGAGCCGATATGACACTCGACACATTTGACCCGTGAGTGGGGCGAATTGGTGTAGGTTGAGTATTCAGGTTCCATGACGGTGTGACATAACTGGCCGCAAAAGGCGTTTGATTCGGTGTAATGATATCCGGTGTATGCCAGGAGTATGATAACAAACACATTTATAAAGGTGAGGCTGGTTGCCAGAAAAATCAGCTTCCGCACCTTTATGAAACTATCCGGTGCCGAGAGCTTCTCGCTCAGATACTCGTGAGTAAAAAGACCGACATCTTCTTTTCCCTTGAAGAAAAAAAGACCCAGGAATATCAGCACCAGGCCGAGTATAAAGGCAGGCGCCACAAACATGTAGAGCACAAAACCGAAATACTGATTGTGAATAAGGCCAAACAACTCCAGCAGTACACCAATCAGCAGGATAGGAAAGGCAGCCGTGGTCATTGTTGCCCCGACCAGGGATAATTTACTGCGGGCAATTCCGTTTATGAACGAATTGACAATCTGTGTAAATTTAACCAAGATGTCGCCCTCCCTTCTGTTTGGTAAAATTGGTCTTATGCTCGTATCATCAGGCTGTTATGATTACAAGGGTACTACATTGTCAGTCAAAGTTAAACGCTTTTCTTTCCAGCAGAATCACTCTTTCAGGGACATTTCTAAGCGGCAGACAAAGCCTACGTCGATGACCTGGCAGGCAACAGTTGAATGATTCCAAGGACAAGCAGGTAGACGATCCCGGAGAGAACGATTATAACCGGCCCGCTTGGCAGATCGAGGCTGTAACTGAGACCAAGTCCGATTGATATGAATGCCATACAGATCAGGACGGCAAGGAACATCATCTGTTTGATGCCTGAAGCCACATTTCCGGCAATCGCGGCCGGAAGCGTCAGCAGTGCGATGACCATCACAACTCCGACAACCCTGATCAACAGAACCACGGTCAATGCCGTCAGACAGAGCAGAATAAAATAGTACCAGCCGGTAGGGACACCCCTGAGAAACGCGTACTCCTCGTCAAAACAGAGGGCGAGCAGTTTATTGTAAAACAGAACGACTACCGCGACCACCAGCAGATCAAGCATGAGCACGAGGTAGACATCAGACTTTGAGAGCAGGAGAATATTGCCGAACAGGTAGCTCATCGGATCGGTGTATCCGGGGGTTTTGGCCATGAAGAGAAGGCCAACGGCCATGCCTACTGCCCAGAGCGCACCGATTACCGTATCCTCTCGCTGGGAGCCATAATGTTTTATCAGGGTCAGAATCACTGCCGCTCCAATCGCCACGACAATTGCCCCCTGCACCGGGCTTGCCCAGGCGAGCCCGACAACCTGTTCAAGGTAAAGACCGGCGCCAATGCCGCCCAGCACACAATGGGCAATCGCACCGGCAATCGAGGATATTCTTCTGACGACAACGAGGCTGCCGATAATACCGAATGAAACAGAGGCGAGAATGCCTGCGATGAATGCATAGCGCAGAAATGGAAGGTGCGGGTCTGCCAGCGCCGCCGCAAAATCAATCATGGGAACGCCCCTCCAGGGAACAGTGATGATCATGCCTGATCAGGTGAAGATCAGACCCGTACATTTCCGAAATCAGTTTCCCCGTCAGAGCACTCGTCGGGTGGATGACAACGCGACGATTTACGCAAACCACCCGTTTAAAAAACTGCGAGGCAAACCCGACATCATGGGTGACCAGCATGATCGTCAGCCGTTTGTTCAATTCGGTTAGTATTTCAAAGAGATGTTCCTCCGTATGAGGATCGATGTTTGCGGTCGGCTCGTCAAGGATCAGAATTTCTCCCCCTGATGCCAGGGCCCGGGCGATCAGAACCCGCTGCCGCTGACCTCCTGAAAGTGCTGAAAATCGACGTGAACCATGGCCGGCCAACCCCATTTCCTCCAATGCCGCAAGGGCTGCGTGGTTGTCTTCACGGGAATAATGACCGAGAATGGATCCTCCGAGCCGGCCCATGCGGACCACATCCCGAACTGAAATAGGAAAGAGTGGATCATAATGGGCGTACTGAGGCACATAGCCGACCCTGAGCCGACTATCCTGCGGCGTCTTGCCAAACACACTGATTTCGCCCTGCGTCGCAGACAGCAGACCGATAATCAGCTTTACCAGCGTACTCTTGCCGCCACCGTTTGGCCCCACGATACAGACCGAATCTCTATGGTAAATATCGAGAAAGACATCCTCAAGGATCGCTACGCCATCGTATGAAAAACAGAGATTTTTTATTGCTATTACCGGTTTCTTCTCTTCCATATCCTTGTTACCGGGCCTGACCGTCTAACTCCTGGCGACAAAACGACGACCTGCAGGCCGCTACCAGCGTGCAGGCTGTGCCTGGCAGACGTAATTTAAATTAATTCTGGCTCATTGAACTCGAAAATCGGAGGAGTGAACCGCCGATGACTGTCGATAGTACTCCAGCTCCTCCAGCAGCCAGCTTTCACTGGTAATCGTTTTTACTCCGCAGTGCACTAAATAGGGCTTTTGGGACAAAGAACTCCGGCTCGCCGCATATCTGATAAACTGCTCAGCTGACAGCTCCTTTATTCTCTTTTTTACACGGATATATTTTTTCTGAATATGCTCTCTTGCCCGAACCCCGTTATAGACACTATTGTTACGGATAAATGTACAATCGGAATGCTCAACAAAGTCAAGCAGATGATCGATTTCTTGTTCCTGGTCCCGAGGAAAAGAAGCAGCGCTCACGCCAACAGGAAGGAACAGCGCCAGCAGCAGCACGCCTGACAGCATGCCTCTATTATACCGATTCACCGTACTGGTCGATTACTTTGAAATGAACTTCCAGCGGGTTATGGTCGGAACTTTCAACGTTATAGCTGTAGGAACCGGTTACCTCCAGTCCTCTATAGTATATCCCGTCAACAGTCCTGTTCATAAACAGGCTGCGATTATCGGGACTGAACGTAACGGGATGCAGTTTCAATTCACTCATCGTGCCACTCACAAGCAACTCACGATCCCGGCTCCAGGTATTAAAATCACCGGCAAAAATCACGGGCCCATGATGTTTTTTTATGATATCAGCAACCTCTGCAAGCTGTTTGCGCAGAGCTCCGGTGGAAAGGGTAAAGTTCACCATATGGACATTAACAACAAGAAGCCTGCGGTCGCTGCCGGAGAGGGGGTAGGTTGTAACAAGCATCATTTTGGGAATGACAATGAGAGGCTCCGGCTCCTGAAAGGCGCAATGCGACAAAGATGAGGCTGTGCTTGCAGCCATTATGCCGACCTTCGTGCCCTGATTTTCAAAGGCCACAGCCAGCAGCCACTTGTTGAAATATAACCCAAGCCAGCTTTTCAGCTCCTCGCTCAGGGCTGCTTCCTGCAGCAGCAGGATATCAATATTCCGGCTGAAATCGATTAAATCGTTATGAAAACCCGCCCTGGACCCTTTATGCGTATTCCAGCTGAGGATGGAAAAAGTATCGGGGTTAAGCGCCCGGTCGGCCAAGCCTTTTTCTCCGGCTGTCCCTATCTCGTCGCACCGTTCAGCCGCGTGCTGCACGACCTCGCCGGCGTGCAAATCGGCAACAGAAGCCTGATCCTGTATCACCACACATCCGGAAAAATAAAAAAATCCGAAGCAGCAAAACGTGACCAGAACGCACGCGAGTGCCGATATTTTGGGTATGCTCTTCTTTTTCATCATCATCTATTGATTACCACGCCACCTGCATGTGCGCTCAGCAGATCAGACAGGTAAAATTGTATTGGGAAACATTTTCCTGAGAATACTGGATGAACCGCCGTGGATATTAAAAACCTTGTCCGGAGAATAATCACCATCTCTCATGATACTCACTATCTCAAGCAAAATCTATATTTAGTTCCCTGTTTATTCAGATGCCCCGGTTCAGGGAGAGCCAGGGACTGTCACCTTGTGTCAGGAAGAGAGGAGATCACGTATTTCTTCTTTGGTAAGGATCGAGCGAGGCGCCCTTCTCCTTTCTTCGGTGCGCCGCCTGTCACCTTTCCGTCTGTCTACCCCTAGACGGGCATTTAATTTTGAACGCAGCCAGATTCTTACTGATCGGTGTAGTTTTGAGCCGCTTTCCCGGCTGTCAGCACGCCTTTCCTTGGCCGCCCGGCGGTCCTCGCAAAGCCGTCTTTCCTGGTATTTGCGTCTTTCAGGCAGTGTTCCCCCGGATGTTATATTCTTTTTATTTTCCATGGTTATTGCAGGTGGATATGGTCAGCCGACACTTCATCTGAATTGTATAGTTAGGCACAGTAAAAAAATCAAGCACCTTTTCTTCGGGAGCAGTCTTGCATAGCTGCTTCGCGGACAGTGCCCGTCGTAAATCATCGCTCCATCGTCTCTTCCGCCCTGCCGTCTTCATCATTTCTTCATCTCCGTCTGGTAAATTTTCTCAGGCATGAAACAAAACCCGTAAACCAGTCATTTTCGAGGACCAGATGATGCCTGTATCTATCATCATTCCACCCCTGAACGATGCGGAAAACATTGAGCCATTGATAAAACGGCTGTTTTCCGTATTGGAGAAGAACGCAATTTCTGCAGAGGTAATCATTGTGGACGACGGTTCCGCCAACGGAACCTGCGAGAACGTCTTAAAACTGACAGAGCACTACCCCGTGCGTCTTTATTCCCGGATTGATAAGCATGGGCTGGCGAGCGCGGTCATCGAAGGAGCACACACCGCTCGGTATGAAACCGTGGTGGTAATGGACGCTGACCTGAGCCATGCTCCCGAAGATGTTCCCCGCCTGGTCAGGGCTGTATGCTCTGACACCTGTGACATCGCCATCGGCAGCCGATACACGCCGGGCGGGCGGACACCGGAGTGGCCGCTGAAAAGAAGCGTTGCCTCGCGGCTGGCATCTTTTCCGGCCCAGCTGCTGACCGGTGTTGATGATCCACTGTCCGGTTTCTTCGCTGTCTCCCGGAACAGACTGCTGGCAATCAGTGAAGATGTTTCCGGTTGCAAAATCTGCCTCGAATTACTGCTTGGTCAGAGTGAAGATATGAGGGTCGTGGAAATTCCAATTTCCTTTCATGACCACCACTCCGGTGTTTCAAAAATGAGTGCGGAGACAGTAGCCGCCTGCGCCATCCAGATCTGCAGCGTATGCGGCATCTCACTATCGCCGGCTTTCTTCAGGCTGCTGGCAATGCTGATATTTTTTGGGTTGATAACTGACGGACTGATCTATTCCAGCTGTTCTGCCCTGGGACTGTCACTCACCATCTCTCACACGGCAGCGCTGATCGGTTCTCTTCTGGCGGTTTTTTATATCGACCGCTTCTTCTCTCCGAATACATGTCCAAAGAGGTTATTCCAGCGGCCCGCTCTCCTCCTGTTGCTCTTTCTGGCTGTCATCGTCCGCATCAGAATGTATACCTGCATCGATAACACGCTGGGGGAAAATATCCTGTCCTGGCTTCCTGCACTTGCTGCGACAGCGCTCTCATCTCTGGCCGTCTCCTTGTTTTTTTTAGCTGCGGTGCCGGCGCTAAGGCAGAAATCATTGAACCAGGGTGTCAGATTCCGGTTGCTGCTGATCGGGGTGATTGTTGTCTCCTTGTTCCTTCGGCTGCTGTTTGCCGGGTCTTTTGAATTGCTCCAGGAAGAAGCCTATTACTGGAACTACGCCCAGCACCCTGACATCGGTTATCTCGATCATCCGCCAATGGTGGCGGTGCTTATCAAAATCGGCCTGCTGCTTTTCGGCACCAGTGAATTTGGTGTCAGGATCGGCGCTGTTTTCTGCTGGTGTATCGCAACCGTTTTTGTCTTTCTGTATACCCGGGACCTGAGCACCAGGGATAACGCGCTGCGTTCGGCAGCGATCATGTCAGTGGTGCCTGTTTTTTTTATATTCGGATTTTTCATGACACCTGACGCGCCACTCATTGCCTGCTGGGCAGGCGCTCTTTTCTTTGCCCGCCGGGCAATAGTCGCCGGCAATCAAAAAAGCTGGATTGGACTCGGATTATTGCTTGGCCTTGGCCTGTTCTCAAAATATACCATTGCTCTACTCGCGCCGGCCCTTTTCATCGTTCTGCTTGCAGATCCGGCGGCACGACACTGGCTGTTGAAGCCAACGCCATATGTCGCTGCAGCATGCGCCCTGATTGTTTTTTCTCCGGTTATTATCTGGAACATGGAGCATGACTGGGCATCGTTTCTTTTCCAAACCCAGAACCGCTTAACATCTTCATCAGAATTTTCCACCCATGAACTGGTCGCCTCCATAGCTGCCCTGCTCAGCCCTGTCGGTTTTTTTGTCGCCCTCTATTTCTTATCATGCCGGAAACCGTTCAGTGGCTGGACTGAAATTTCAAAACGTAACTATACCTTTGCTTTCACGCTGACTATTGTTCCACTTGTGGTATTTTTTGTTTTCAGCCTCAGCAAGGAAGTCAAATTTAACTGGACGGGTCCCATATGGCTGGCGGCATTGCCTTACATGGCAGCAACGTTTTCCCCGGATTATGGCGACTTCCAGGAGTGGAAACTGCCTCGTTTAGGCAAAGCCTGGAAAGGAACAGTATTTTTCCTGCTCATCGCTTACGCCGGGCTGTTACAATATTTTTCAAGCGGTTTCCCCGGTGTTCCTTATTTTTCTGACGGGCCCCTGCTTGGCTGGGAAGATTATTCCGCCCAGGTTGAAACGCTGGTATATTCGATCGAACAGGAGACTGGACAGCGCCCCGCGGTCGTCGGCATGGATCAGTACAGGACGGCAAGCGGCCTGGCTTTTTACCGAACAGTTCAATTTGAAAAAGAGCACACAGCCGGACTGCATCACCCGATAACAGAGACAATCGGCAGAAACATACTGGGGCGGGACGCCGTAATGTATGGCTACTGGAACCCTGCAAAACAGATAACTGACGCCACGCTTCTTCTGGTCTCGCCCAAACCGGCGGACCTGCACCCAAAATGGCTGACCGGCAAAAACCTGCAGATAGGAGACATCTATGCCCTGGAAGCCGCCAAAAACAATCACAGGGTAGGGCCGCTCTTTTACCGGTTTATCAAGGCAGGAGAGCCGGACGGCGAGATTGACCGGAAATTAGCTATGGATAACAAAACCATGGATTGATACACTGTCGTCAGCAACGATTGTGCACGAGAATGTCAAGGACAATGATCGGGATGAATATTCTTATAATAGAAGATGATGAAGAATTGCTCGAAAACCTGAAAGCATCGCTTGAAAAAGAGCGCTACCGGGTTGAAACGGAAACCGATGGCAGGACAGGGCTTGATAAAGCCCTGTCAGAGACCCACGATCTGATCCTCCTTGATATTATGCTGCCGAACATGAATGGGCTCGAACTATTGAAGGAAATCCGGGAAGGGGGCCTCAATACCCCGCTTCTGATACTGACGGCACGAGGGGATCTCAAGGACAAGGTGCTCGGCCTTGACCTCGGAGCTGATGATTATCTGGCCAAACCTTTTTCCTTGCCCGAACTGCTTGCCCGCATCCGTGCGCTGATGCGCAGAGACGCCAGTAAAAACCCGCTCATGCAGGTGGGGATCATTACGCTCAACACAGTATCCAGATCTGTGCTGAAAAATAACGAACCGATCACTCTGACACCGAAGGAATTTTCAATCCTTGAATTCCTTTTTTACAACCAGGGCCGTGTCGTTTCTCGTTTTCACCTGGCTGAACATGTCTGGGGTGAAGACTTCGACCCCTTCAGCATGTCCAACTTCCTTGACGTCCACATCAAAAACCTCCGAAAGAAACTGCACGCGCCCGATGAGCCTTCGATTATAAAAACGGTCCGCAGTGTCGGTTACCAGTTAGACTGATACGGGGTGATTTGTGAAGATCCGAACTAAAATCAGTTTCTGGATAGCGCTGCTGGCTCTGACACTGGGAGCTCTTTCCGGATTCCTTGTATTCTTTGAGATGAGGGATGAAACATTCGAGCTGATTGACAGAGAATTGCTCGACCTGTCCGAGAGAAGTATTTCCTATTTCACCACAAAAGACCGCAAACGTTTTGAAAATGGGGTGCATGGTGACAGATATTTTATAACAATCGCCGATACCGAAGGAAATATCTTTTACCGGTCGCCGTTGGCAGAAATGATGACCATAGAGCCATCTCCCGGCAAAACCCGTTTTTTGACACGTGTCGACATCAGTTTTGATCAATTATGGCTCAATCCTGAGGAAAGCGACGATTTTGAAAAGCTCAAAGACAGTGAGAAGATTTTGTTCAGAGTGGTTGTCGAAACAACGTCCGTATCCGCTAAAACGCTGCTGGTCACCGTTGCCAAACCCCTGCCGTTTCTTGCTGAAGACTTCAAGGAAGTCCGTAATCAGATAATTGTCTGGTCAATTGCCGGAGCGCTGCTTGTCATCTGCCTGAGCTATCTTCTGGCGGGCAGGATTCTCTCGCCCCTGAACGTCATCAACGCGCAGATCAGGGACATTAATCAACGGTCTTTGGACAGGAGAATCCCGACGGGGAAAAATGACGATGAACTCTCAGAGCTGATCATCTCACTGAATGATATGTTTGACAGGCTGCACTATTCATTCGACAGACAGAGGGAATTTATCGGTAATGCCGCTCACGAAATAAAAACCCCTCTGACGACACTGCTTATCGGCTATGAAAACCTGCTGAACAGGTCTTTGACTGATGAAGTCCGAAACGATCTGGAAGCGCAGCTGCTGGTGCTGCGCAGAGTCACGCTGCTGGTGAAAAATTTACTGGATATTTCCCGGCTTGAGCAACAGGAATCGTTAACCTCCGATACCTTTGATCTTGTTGAGTTAACAGAGGAAATAATTGATGAATTCGACAGCACAGCGGCAGATTCACGGATCGTCTTTATCACTCCCGCGGAAACAGGTGAATACCGTGGAGATAGGAGCAAAATTCAAAGAATGCTGATAAATATCATCGACAATGCACTTAAATATAGCCTGTCTCCCGGGGGCATAGAAATTTCAATAGAGAAATCCAGGAAAGTGTTCACGATAGAAATCAGCAATGCGAGTGCTCCGCTATCCCCGGAAGAGCTGGCAAAACTGTTTGACCAATTCTACCGGGTGGATACATCTCACAGCTCTCAGACCCCCGGTTTTGGTCTGGGATTGACAATTGCTCAGCAGATCGCCGTGCTGCATGGTGGAACCATTTCTGTCTCCCATGCCGGAGGTGTCACCACCTTTGAGATCGTCCTGCCGAGACGATGACCCTCAGCTCCCGCGCTTATTCCGCCCCACCCTTTCTATATAAAAACGATTTACGGCAAAACGACCCGATCTGAACTATAGTAGTCTCATCAGTAACAATGAGACACCTCGCCTGCCGGCTGCTGTCATGAACAGGCAGCAGGCTATATCTGATAAAAATACGCAATGGTAGTTCTTATGAGCGAACATAAAAACGTACTTGGCTCGCCACTTGAAATCTGCAGCATAGATCCCCTTACCGGTTTTACCCGCGAAGGCAACTGCAAAGTAATTGATGGTGACATCGGGGTTCACGCGGTCTGCGTAGTAGTTTCCGATGAATTCCTTGAATTCTCAAAAGGTGTCGGTAACGACCTGAGCACTCCAATGCCGATTTTTGGATTTGCCGGTCTCAAGCCCGGCGACAAGTGGTGCCTGTGTGCTGCCCGCTGGAAGGAAGCGCTGGACAATAACATGGCGCCTCCTGTTGATCTCAAGGCCACGCATGAATCGGCGCTGGAATACGCGACATTTGCCGACCTGCTTCTACACTCCATCGGCACCGATACCTGAAACCGTAACCGTCCTCAGGACAACCAGGTACGCTGATAGCGTTTTTGCTGCCGGCTGTATTGCCTGCGGCAAGGATCAGGAAAAGCTCAGCAACTCCAGAGTGCAGTCGGATAAATCCGCAAACAGCAACCGGTTTCTCAGGACCGGAGGTTTTCCGGTCAGACATGAGACGACTGCTGCGCATTCTACCGCTGCCATGGTGAAGACGATATAAGGCAAGGTGCCGAGCGATTTCTCAACACCTTTGGACGGGACAGTTTCCGGCTGGCCATAAACAAGACTCAAGCCGGGGTCTTGGGGATAAACAATCGTTGCCTGCCCTGATTCACCGCCTATCGCCGCAGAGACCATCGGGATGTTTTTCTGACGGCAGCCTGCCTCGAGCACAAATCGATCAGGAATCGTATCAAGGCAGTCAACCGCCACCCCGGCGCGTCCTATCAGATCAGAACAATTTTGAGCATCAAGATAAACGGGACAGACCCGGACATTAACCCCTGGATTAATCGATACGACCCTGCTTTCGGCAGCAGTTGCCTTTTTTTTCCCCAGGTCCTCCACCCGGGCAAGCAGCTGGCGGTTCAGGTTGCTGTCCTCAAAAACATCGCCATCGACAAGGATCAGCTCACCAACTCCGATGCGAGCCAGGATTTCTGTTACGCACCCGCCAAGCCCGCCAAGCCCGACAACAATCACCGACGATTCAAGCAACCTCACCTGCTCGCTGCAGCCCAGAGTTTTCTGGTTTCGGGCATAGCGCTCTGGAACAATCTCGAGTTTCAGCGCCATGATCTGAATCTCGTTATGGCTGTATCCGCTTTCCTCTGCAATGCGCTGCTCACTTCGAAAAGATAATGAATGATAGTTTGCCCCATCAGGCCGTTTTTTTTCAACTGCCTGATTTTTCAGCATCCCGGATATGTCTTTGCCCGTCATCTGTTCCTCACCTGTTCACTTTTTCTTCCAGCTCTTCTCTTTACCCGCTATAAGTCTGGCAATATTCTCGTGATGCTTGACCCAGATCAGCAGACCGATAATGGCAGCAGTGATTATCATGTTCACCGGCTGCCCAAGGAGCCAGAGCCAGAGAGGAAACAATCCGGAAGCAAGCAGTGAACCGGCAGAGACAAAACCGGTTGCTGCAACCGCTGCGATAAAGACAACCAGGCTGATGCCGATTGCCGGCGGCGAGAGAAAAAGAAAGACACCCAGAGCTGTGGCCACACCCTTGCCACCATGAAAGCCAAGGTACACGGGAAACATGTGCCCGACCACAGCCATCACGCCAGAGCCCATCATATACAGGCTCTTGCCCTCACCGTCCTGGATCAGCAGCGAGGCAAGATAGATGGGAAGAAACCCCTTCAGGCAATCGAGAACCAGAGTAAGCACGCCGAGTTTTTTGCCCAGTAGCCGGCTGACATTTGTTGCCCCGATATTACCGCTTCCAGCTGTTCTGACATCGACTCCAGCAAGCTTGCCGATCAGCAGGCCAAAGGGTATTGCACCGATGAGATAACTTGCAATTGGAAAAAGGATGTTCATATTGTACCTGTGGCTGTAAGGCGATGAAATGTTGACCGATACGCAAATGCAGTTTACCGTTTAATTGTTGAGCGTGCAACTGGCGCTGATCACTGTTCTGAACAAACATTGATGGCGAAGAGCGTTCCGCTGTGGTACATGTTCGTCGCCTGTTGGCAGATTCAAAAGACTAACCCCATGAAGAGTAGAACCGATGTCCATACGCAGAATTGTTGAATATCCTGAACCGATACTCCGGGTGAAGGCAAAGGATGTTGAAATTTTTGATGAAGAATTGAAAATCCTCATAGAAGACATGGCTCAAACCATGTTCGACGCACCCGGAATCGGCCTTGCAGCACCACAGGTTGGCGAGTCTCTGCAGGTAATTGTCGTTGACACCACCGTTCTCGGAGAAGAGCAGCAGCACATGGCACTGGTCAACCCGAAAGTCATCGACCACCAGGATTCCCAGGTTGATGAAGAAGGTTGCCTGAGTGTTCCCGAACTGACTGCCAAGGTACAACGGTACAAGAAAATTACCGTCAGCTACCAGAGTGAAGACGGTACGGAACATGAACTCACCGCGGAAGACCGTTTCGCGGTCGTCCTGCAACATGAAATCGATCACCTGAACGGCATCCTCTTTATCGACCACCTCAGCCCCCTGAAACGGAATCTTTACAAGAAAAAACGAAAAAAGATGCTCGCCGAACAGGAAAGCTGATGAATCGTGCTCCCCTCAGGATCGTATTCATGGGAACCCCCGATTTTGCCGTTCCCATCCTCGAAGCACTTGTTTCCGGGCCTGACCATGTGGTTGCTGTTGTCTGCCAGCCTGACCGTCCGAAGGGAAGAGGGCAAAAGCTTGTCGCTCCACCAGTTAAAGTTCTGGCCGGAAAGCACAACATACCGGTGCTGCAGCCGTCAAAAATAAAGACCGATGAATTTTACACCGAACTCAACAGCTATCAGCCCGAGCTGATCGTTGTTGCCGCCTACGGCAGAATACTGCCGCCCCGGCTTCTCACCCTGCCGCCCCACGGATGCATCAATGTCCATGGCTCGCTGCTGCCCAGACACCGAGGTGCGGCGCCCATTCAATGGGCCATCATCAGCGGAGACCAGGAGGTCGGCGTCACCATCATGCAGATGGATGCCGGGATGGACACCGGTGCTGTGCTGTTGAAACGATCAATCACCGCTGCGCCCGAGGAAACGGCCGGCTCACTCTTCCCGAAAATTGCTGCGCTCGGCAGCGAAACACTGATGGACGTGCTCGAGATGTTGAGAAACACCAGTCTTG
This sequence comes from uncultured Desulfobulbaceae bacterium, assembly GCA_965366875.1. Taxonomy (GTDB): domain Bacteria; phylum Desulfobacterota; class Desulfobulbia; order Desulfobulbales; family Desulfocapsaceae; genus MADRE3. The sequence goes on from CBDUGK010000040.1 coordinate 16,646, forward strand.
CTCCAACAAGCCAGGATGAATCCCTGGCCACAGAGGCACCGATGCTGACAAAAGCTGACGGCCTGATAGACTGGTCAAAACCTGCCGAAACTATCGCCCGGCTGATTCGGGGGCTGGACCCCTGGCCGACTGCCTTCTGTAAAGTAGATGGCAAAAAGCTGCAGCTTTACAAGCCTGAAGTTATCCATATGGGCAGCCACCATCCCCCGGGGACACTGCTCCGGGCCGACCGTGAAGGGTTGCTGCTGTCAACCTCGGAAGGCTGCCTGCTCATCAGGGAGATAAAACCGGAAGGAAAAAAACGCATGACAGTCGAGTCATTTCTCAACGGCCACCAGCTCCAGGCAGGATGTACCTTCAACTCGAGGCCTCAATGATGCCAGCTTCATCCGACACTGTCTACCTTGACTGCTTTTCCGGAATCAGCGGTGACATGCTGCTGGGGGCACTCTTAAACGCAGGACTCTCCCACCAGCTCCTGGAAAATGAACTGGCACGGCTCAATCTAGAGCCGTTTGATTTCAAGATCGTGGATAAAAAGGTCCAGTCAATCGCGGCTACCTCGGTTAGCATAGAATCAAAATCCAGACAGCGTTTCAGAAATCTCGCCGACATCAGCGAAATCGTTGAGAAGAGCACTCTTGACAGGTCTGTTGTCAGCAAATCACTCCTGGTGTTTCAGTGCCTGGCCGAGGCCGAGGCCAGGGTCCATGGAAAACCGGTTGATGAAATTCATTTCCATGAAGTCGGTGCCCTTGACACCATCGTCGATGTGGTGGGAACGATAGCAGGGCTTCATCTGCTGGGGATCAGCAGGATCTGCTGCTCACCGCTGCCCCTTGGCCGGGGCTTTGTCAAGTGCGCCCACGGAAACCTTCCTCTGCCGGCTCCCGCAGTCTGTAACCTGTTGAAAAATATTCCTGTCTACGGCATCGATGCCGACCGGGAGCTTGTCACTCCAACGGGTGCAGCTCTGGTCGCCTCCCTGGTTGATCACTTTGGTGAAATTCCTTCGATGACTCCTGCTGCAACCGGCTATGGTGCCGGAGACTGGCCGGGCACCGACGACAGACCGAACCTGTTGCGTCTCATCATTGGAAAGCGCCAGGCCGTGGATGAGGCACAGCAGGTTGAGATCATTGAAACCCACCTTGATGACTGGAATCCTGAAGGCTTTCCGTTTCTGTGTGATCGGCTCTTTGCGGCCCAGGCACTCGATGTCAGCCTGACACCGATGCACATGAAAAAAGGCAGGCCCGGGTTCTGCCTGAGGGTAATCTCACGCCCTCTCCACAGCGCCAGGCTCAAGGAAATTATTCTGACGGAAACATCCGCGATTGGACTGCGATACAGAACTGAACAGAGGATAACGCTGCCAAGGGAGTTGATTGAAGTAAACACACGCTGGGGTCGGGTCGGTGCAAAAAAGGTTGAAACGGTTACCGGCTCAAAGATTTACCCCGAGTACGAATCATGTCGGCTCGTAGCCGAGCACCACTCCCTGCCGCTCGACACGGTTTACCGGGAAGTGCTGAGCCTGACCCGACCCGACTCGTGATGGAGCGGCTGATCGTTGCTGTTGCCACCGGCATGTACAGTGGCTTTCTTCCCCGGGCCCCGGGAACATGGGGGTCGTTCCTGGCGCTGCTGCCCTGGTATTTCTGCCGTAATCTGAGCCTGCCCAGTTACCTGATTCTGCTGCTTGCCCTGCTGGTTGTCGGATTTTTTTCTGCGGGGTCTGCCGAAAAAATACTCGATCAGCCTGATCCGGGCTGCATCGTTATCGATGAAATGCTCGGCATGTTCATCACCCTGACCATGGCCCCAAATCATCCACTTGCCTGGATAACAGGTTTTGTACTCTTCAGGTTTTTTGACATCGTCAAGCCGTTTCCGGTTAACTGGCTTGACAGTCACCTTCATGGCGGTATCGGCATCATGATGGACGATGTCATGGCGGGCATCTACGCCCTGGTCTGCCTGCAGGTTCTCTGGCTGATTTTCGCAAGACTTCTCTAGCAGTCCAGAGTGATCATGGTGCTACCCGACAAAAGCACCGTTGGCAAATATGGTTTGACCGCTCACCCATGAACCATCATCACTGCAGATCATTGCAACCGTACGGGCGATATCACCAGGGTCTGCAATGCGATTGAAGGCTGACATTGAGGCGAGTTCAGCCACCTGGGCCTCGTTTTTTCCCTTCCTGAAAAGCTCGGTATCCGTCGGTCCCGGTGAAACGGTATTTACGGTAATATCCCTGGGCCCCAACTCCTTTGCCAGAACTCTGGTGAGCTGCTCAACTGCTCCCTTGCTCGCGGCGTACGTGCCATAACGGGGCAGCATGACACGGGTAACGGAGGTACCAATATTTACTATTCTGCCACCCCGTTTCATTCTCCGGGCGGCCTGCTGACAGCAGAAAAACAGTCCTTTTACATTGATATCAAAAACCCGGTCAAATTCCTCTTCGCTGACCTGTTCTATTGGGGTATTGATCATAATCCCCGCATTATTAACAAGGATATCAAGGCCGCCAAAGTGGTCGATTACCCCATCGAACAGGTTTTCGACTTCACCAACGAGGCGTATATCAGCCTTAAAGGGTTGGGCTGTTCCGCCGGCCTTTCGGATGATGTCAAGTACCCCGGGGACCTCGTGCTCGCTTGAAAGATAATTTAGGGCAACAGCTGCACCGCGACGGCCAAGCTCAATGGCAACTGCCCGTCCGATACCTCGTGAAGCCCCGGTGATAAGTGCTGTTTTCCCGTTCATCCCTGGAATCTCTGTTTATCGGATAGATCTCAAAAACGAGGTGTCACTGGCCAGGCACACTGCCGCATCAAGAGAACCTGGAAACATAGGCGAGCCGGCCGTATACCTGTTCAATCTGGTCATTGTTCAGCAACAGCTCGTCAAGGGTGTTCCAGGTCCCCTTCAGCAGTGCCGTTTTTGCAGAGGATTTTATACTGAGCTGAAACTGTCTGTCCGGGGTGGACAGCGTCTCCTTCTCAATGTCAAGCATCAGTTCACTATCAGGCTGCGCTTCGACCATCTCCTGAACAGCACCAATCACCGATTCATCTGCGGTGAAAACAGGAATCCCAAGACTGGTGCAGTTTCCGGCAAAAATTTCCCCAAATGATTCACCAATGACAGCGTCAATACCAAATCGCATCAAAGCCTGCGGAGCATGCTCCCGGCTGGAGCCGCAGCCGAAATTGCGATTGACGATCAAAATTGATGCACCACCATATTTTTGATCGTTAAATGGGTGTTGTTTCTGGGAACCATCATCATGGTACCGTTCATCTTTAAAAACTTCCGTTCCAAGGCCCTCAAACGTCACACTGCGAAGATACCGGGCAGGTATGATGCGGTCCGTATCGATATCATTTCCTCTGACGGGAACACCACGTCCCTCAACCATTCGAATTACTGCAGGATTATCAGTCATGGCTTTTCCCCTTAAATATTTCTAACATCTGTTACCGCACCTTTTACTGCAGCAGCTGCGACCATGGCAGGACTCATCAGCAGCGTTCTCCCGTGAGCAGACCCCTGACGACCAATGAAGTTTCGGTTTGAAGAACTCGCAGACAACTGCCGCCCGGTCAACTTATCCGGATTCATGGCCAGGCACATCGAGCAGCCGGCTTCGCGCCACTCAAAACCTGCTTCTTTAAAAATTGCATCAAGCCCCTCCGACTCAGCCTGCACCTTTACTTCTCTCGATCCAGGAACAGCAAGAGCCTTCACATGCGACGCGACCTTCTTGCCTTTGACGACTTCTGCAGCCGCCCTGAAATCGGAAATCCGTCCATTGGTACAGGAACCGATAAAAGCAACATCTATTTTCTCTCCTTCGATCGGCTGGCCTTCTTTAAAGCCCATATGCTCATACGCTTTTCTGGTAATCTCCCGATTATTTTCATCAAGATCTTCGATACGTGGCAATTTCTGCCCAATCTCTACCGACTGGCCGGGTGTGATTCCCCAGGTTACCATCGGGCCCATACCGGTGATATCCAGTTCATAGATATCGTCAAATGCGGCATCAGGATCAGAGGCGATAGAACGCCAGTAAGCTACTGCCGTTTCAAAACTCTTTCCTTCTGGAACAAACGGTTTTCCTTTTAGATAATCAAAAGTGGTCTGGTCAGGATTGACATATCCGGCACGGGCTCCTCCTTCAATGCTCATGTTACAGATGGTCATTCGCTCTTCCATCGAAAGTGACTCGATAACCGGCCCGGCAAATTCATATGCATAGCCAATGCCGCCCATGACACCAAGCTCAGAGATGATGCGGAGGATGATATCCTTGGCAGCCACTCTCTTTCCCCGCTCCCCGGTCACATGGATTTTTCTTACTTTCAAACGTTCAAATGCCAGTGTCTGCGTGGCAAGCACATCGCGAACCTGAGACGTGCCAATGCCAAACGCAAGTGCCCCAAAAGCGCCATGTGTAGAGGTGTGTGAGTCACCGCAGGCAATTGTCATTCCCGGTTGGGTTGCTCCTGTCTGAGGACCGATAATATGGACGATCCCCTGGGAGTCTGAGTCCAGTCCAAAAAACTGAATGTTGAAGTCCCTGGTGTTTTTTTCAATGGCGGTCATCATCTCTTCCGCCAATTCGTCTCTGTAGGGACGAAATAGCTGGTTTTCCGTCGGTACAATATGGTCAACCGTTGCCAGCGTCCGGTCCGGATACTTGACCGGCAGATTACGCTCTCGAAGAGCCTGGAACGCCTGTGGAGAAGTCACTTCATGCACCAGGTGTAAGCCGATGAACAGCTGGTCCCTGGTTTCAGAGAGAGCCGTGACCTTGTGCAGATCCCATACTTTATTGAACAAATTCTTCCCCATATCACTCTCCTTGAGTTGCTTTTGTACCATCAAAAGACGGTTTTATACGGATTCAGCTCCAGTCAAAACACTAAGCACCGAATGGAAAACGGGAAGACCTTACCAGATCTTCCCGCATTTTTAAAGAGCCACCGCTGAAAAGCAGCTCTTGTCTAGAGTTTGCCGGCCTTTTCAAGGACCCTGCAGGATACCTTGTATGACAGGTAAATCAGCCCTATCCAGGATATAATTAAAAATGGAACCATCGCTGTTATTCTCCTTTACCGTTGTTTTAATAGGCCTTTGAATCGTTAATGTCTTCATGTCCTATTTTCTTTGCATCCATGAGTTTCCAGACATACATGATGTAGGCCAGAACAAATGGTATGACAAGGGCCACATAGCTCATGGCAGTCAGTGTATAGTGGCTCGAAGAGGCATTATAAATGGTCAGGCTTGACTGCAGGTCTGCCTTTGACGGATAAAAAGGCGTGTTGTTGAACCCGGCGGTAAAGAACACGGCAAGGCCGACCAGCACCGTTCCCAATCCTCCAAACCAGATTGCCCTGAAGCCGCCGAGAAAGCTTGTGCTGATCACTCCCCAGACTACCAGCACGAGGCCACCGAGCAGCAGGCCCAGGACGACCGGCATGGCGAGCAGGTTCTGAAGGTATTTTCCGGAAACAATGGTGACAACGCCGCTCTCATCGAAACTGAACCCTTTCATCAGCAGCAGGCCGCCCAGGACATAGAGCAAGAACGGCAGGGCGCAGACGAGATTGGTCAGACACGCCTTTCTCAGCCGCTCTTCAAGGTCCGGCTGAGTTGAAAAATCTATGCTGTTCAACAGGTACATCGAACCGATAACCCGGGCATTAAAGACCAGGAAAAGTCCCAGACAGAGATTGAACAACGAAAAAGCCGCTTCAAGCCCCATCAGCGGATGAGTCCAGCTCACCTGGTTAAACTGGTTCAAGGTAAAATTTGAACCGGTAAAGAATGTTCCAACAGCCGTACCGATCAGCAGGATACCGATCGAGCCGTTAACAAAAAGAAACAATTCATAGATCTTTTCTCCGAGGAGGTTGCCCGGTTTTTTCCGGAACTCATAACTTACCGCCTGGATAATGAAGGTGAACAGGATCAGAATCCACACCCAGTAGGCCCCGCCAAAGCTGGTGGCATAAAACTTCGGAAAGGCAGCAAAAAGGGCTCCGCCAAAAAGCACCAGCGTGGTAAAGGTCAGCTCCCATTTTCGCCCCAGCGAGTTGATAATCAGAGATTTTTCGACCCCGGTCTTCGCCACCTGCCAGAGCAGTGTCTGCCCTCCCTGGACAAAGGAGAGAAAAAGAAACAGGGAGCCGACAATTGCAACAATGATCCACCAGAGCTGCTGTAACATTGCTATATCGAGATTTCCTATCATCTATTCGCCCTCCGGTCCTTTTTTTATCTGTCCCAGCATGATTTTTATTTCTGCCAGCAGCAACACGGTGAAGAGACCGGCAAACATCCAGAATGTCGCCATCACGTTGCCTTTCCCGATATTGCTTGTCGCCACACTGACAGGAAGCATATCCTGTATCGCCCATGGCTGGCGACCGACCTCGGCGACAACCCAGCCGGCCTGGCTGGCAATCATCGCCAGGAAGAAAGAGAGAATCCCCAGCGGCAGCAGCCAGCGTTTCTGTTCAATGGTGTCTTTTACACCGTAGTAAAGGTAGGCAATACAGATAAAGCCAAAGAAAACCGCCAGAAAAACCATGATGTGAAATGCGTAGAAAGTGGTCTGGACCGATGGAACCGCATCCTCGGGCTTGTCCAGGTATCCGTAGCCGAGATAGCCCTGATTTTCTCTAAAATTGATCAAAGCGGTCTCAGCGCCAACACCATCACCGCTTTTTTTTGCATCCTTGTAGGCGGTAAGATCGGCAAGGGCCTTCTTGCCAAGCGCCATCTTCTCGCCCATGCCGACAATTCCTTCCTCTTCGTTTCCATAGACAATATCGTTGATTCCAGGAACAAAAGAATCTATGGAGCGATTGGCGAGAAAGGAAAGCATGTAGGGAATCTTGAACTCATAGAGAAAGGGTTGCTGGTCATCACCTGGCTGCTTCTCCGGGTTCAGGATTCCGAAGGCAACAATGTCCGCTTTGCGCTCCCCGTCATACAACCCTTCGTAGGCCGCCAGCTTCATCGGCTGGGTAGAGGCATTGCTGTATGCAGACTCATCACCGGTCAGGGCGACATAGGCGAAAGAGAACAGCCCGAACACAGCGGCAACAAGAATGGATTTTTTTGCCATCTCCACATGGCGCCGCTTGATCAGGTAGTAGGAAGAAATTGCAATGACGAACATTGCTCCAACCAGAAAGCTTGAGCTGGTGGTATGAGTAAATTTAGCAATAGCGACCGGTGAAAAGAGAATCTCCCAGAAATTCTGCATCTCAAAGCGCACACTCTCCGGGTTAAAAGCCATACCGGTCGGATACTGCATCCAACCGTTGGCAACGAGAATCCACAGGGCAGAAAGGTTGGAGCCGATCGCCACCATCCAGGTCGAGAACAGGTGAAACCCCTGTGAAACCCTGTCCCAGCCAAAAAACATCACGGCAAAAAAGGTCGCCTCGAGAAAGAACGCAACAATGCCTTCAACTGCCAGCGGTGCACCGAAGATATCACCAACCATCCATGAATAGTTTGACCAGTTCGTGCCAAACTCAAACTCAAGAATGATACCGGTTGCCACGCCAATCGCAAAGTTGATACCAAAAAGCGTCATCCAGAAGCGCGTCAGGTCCCTCCACTCCTGTTTGCCGGTCTTCACATAAATGGATTCGAAAAAGGCACACAACAATGACAGCCCGAGCGTCAATGGCACAAAAATCCAGTGATACATGGCGGTCAGAGCAAATTGTGCCCGGGACCAGTTCACCAGGCCCAGATCTATTTCACCCATGCTCTACTCCTCCCTTAATTCTGTTTTTGAGCCGGCAGCGTAATCTGCTCCATCACATAGTCGGCCCGTTGTTGATCTGTATTGAATTGAGTACCGAGAAAATCAGGAAAAAAGAATACTTTCAGAACGGCAAACATAATAAAAAGTTTAAGCAGAATTATCCTCCACAACGACTTACCAAGCGTCATGGAGCGAAAACCATCACGATAGAACCTGAAGATCCTGCCTGGATACCATTTCATGTCACGCTCTTCCCCACCCTTTTTTCTGCTTGACGTCATACGAATAGCCATGCGAAATCACCAGCATTAAACTCTTTTGCCAAGTATTTTTCAACCGGAGTCCCAACCTTTTTTGACAAAGAGTCGAGGACTATAACGAACCGCCGATAGCGAGTCAATAACAAGTATCATTATTACTATATGGTGCAGTCTCCAGCCCATGCGGTGCGTACCTCTTCTGTTACCAGCACTTCAGCCATTGCCATGCGGAAGAGGTGTCTTATTATCTTGGGAGCACTACAGAATATGTTCTCGCCAGAATTCAGCTATATTGCATCTTTGTAAAATTTCATCACCCACAAGAGGAGGCTATGATGGGAAAAGCCGTCAAATATGTTTTCATCACATTCGGGGGAATTATCCTCCTGTCAGCTGCTGCAATTTTCATTGTCCCGTATTTCATCAACATTGAGCAGTTCAAACCCAAGATCGAACAGCTGGTTTCCGAAAAAAGCGGTTATCCGCTGACAATACAAGGAGATATCGACATTTCTGTCTTTCCCTGGGTCGGCTTCAGCCTCACAGACCTGAAGCTTGACAATCCGGAGGGCTTTCAGGAAAAAACGTTTCTCACCATCAAAAACTTTCAGGCCCGCATAAAGGTTCTGCCGCTGCTGAGCAAAAAAGTGGAAATACGTCGGTTCATTATTGATCAACCTGAAATTCTTCTTACCAGAAACAGCAGCGGTGTCTGGAACTGGCAGAGCAATGAGCCAAAAGAAGCGGCAACAGCCAATGATGTCAAACCAGAGCCGCAGAGCACTGCAGAAACGGCTCCATCAGAGACGAGCTCAAAACAGTTGGGGATCGAGTCTCTGCTGGTTGGAGAATGTGCTTTATCCAATGGAAGCGTCACCGTCAACGATCTGCTCACTAAAACGACCCGAAAACTGTCGGATATCAACCTGACCCTTCAGGATGTCTCCCTGGATAAACCGATTATCATTACCCTGCTGGCAAGCCTTGACGGCAAACCTGTTGATGTGAAGGGCCGTGTCGGCCCGATAAGCGATAGTCCATTAACCAGTAAAATAGACCTCAATATCGATGCCGAACTTTTTAATTCACTCGTTTTCAACGGTTCAGGGCATGTTGAAGACATCGCTTCAGCACCGTCTTATCAGCTTGCCTTCGACATTTCCCCGTTCAGTCCCAGAACATTATTCTCAGAGCTCGATTTAAACTTCCCCGTAACAGCGGGGGGAACCGGCCCCCAGCCATTTGAGTCAATGGCGGCGCAGGGGAACCTTTCCGGTACCAGTACCAGTATCTCCCTGTCACAGGGAAAAATCACCTTTGATGAGTCAACGCTTCTTGCCGAACTGAGCGCAAAAGAGTTCTCAAGACCAGCGCTTGAATTTCATCTTGAAATGGATTCCATCGATATCGATCGCTATCTTCCTGCTGATCAGGATAAAGATTCCGCATCAAGCCCGGATGCAACCTCACAAACGTTGCCGGAAAGCAATGCGGGGAAAGCAGGCGAGGCTCCCAGCACTGATGTCGCATCCACAAGCAGGAAGAGCGATGCCGGCAATGCTTCTGGAGCAGCAAATCCCTTGGAGGAACCCGACTTTGGGCCATTGAGAAAACTCGGTCTGAAAGGAGATATCAGCATCAAGACGCTGAAGGTTCACGGCGGCAGTATCAGCAACCTCACGGTTTCAGTTGACGGCAATGACGGGTTATTTAACCTTACCTCGCTTAAAAGCAATCTCTATCAGGGCACCCTCAGCTCAACCGGGCTTGCCGATTTTCGCAAAGCAATGCCAACCAGCTCCATTAATCTGAACATAGAAGGGGTTCAGGCCGGTCCGCTTTTAAAGGATTTTGCCGACAAGGAGATGATTGAGGGGACCTTGAATGCGAACATCGATGTCGGCGGCTCAGGCATGACGGGGGATCAACTGAAGGCATCGCTTCATGGCACGGGCAACCTCCTGTTTCAGGATGGAGCACTCATCGGTATTGACCTTGCCCAACTCGCCAGAAAGATCCAATCAGGTTTCACGCTTGAACAGCAGGGGGAGCGTCCGAAAACTGATTTTGCCGAGCTCAGCGCCCCTTTCACCATCAATAATGGACTGGTCGAGACAAAAAATACCACGCTGCAATCACCCTTCATCAGGGTGAGCGGTCAGGGGACAGCTGACCTGGTAAGCGAAGCGATCGATTTCAGGCTAAACCCCAAACTGGTGGGCACCATTAAGGGTCAGGGGGATGGGGAAACCCGCTCCGGTATCGCCATTCCGATCATTGTCGGCGGCACCTTCAAGAAACCGACATTTGCACCGGATCTCAAAGCACTCGTCCAGGAGCAGGGTATCGATAAGGAAGAGATACAAGAAATTCTGAAAACCGGCAAGATCACCCCGGAACGAAAAGAACAGTTGAGCGAGGAGGTGGAAAAAGCGAAATCCCTGCTGAAAGGATTATTCGGCAATTAAGCAGACCAGGCCTGAACCACTGGCTCATTAAGGGGGTTCAGCGGGCCACGGGGTAATGAACGGGCTCGAGAATACAGTCCCGGGCTTCCGCCCCATGACCCTGCAGACAGCTCTGGGTTCGCTGCCATTGCTGGATGCTCTGGAATCACTTCGGCGGATCAGAAGATCATATAAGCCATTACCGAGAAATATTTCCTGGCCGCCTACCGGAAAAAGCTGACCGAGTTCTACCGAGCTCTCTTCAATTAATACGAGGCGCTGCCGCTGATTGGCAGGATATTGTCTTCGTCCCGATCCTCTCCAGCACTGGTAACATAAACGGCCGCACGTCCAGGAACCGGGCACTTGGTCTCGCATATTCCACAGCCGATGCAAAGGCTATCCACGACATACGGCTGTTTCACCCGTACGTTTTGCCCCCGGTCATCAGACACCTCGGCCGTCACAAACTTTATTGCTTTATCGGGAGTCGGGCAGTGTTCCTCGCAGACAATGCAGGGAATGCCCTTGGCGTAAGGCAGACAGATCGATCTGTCGAACCAGGCATGGCCTATTTTAGTCCTGTGCTTTTCTTCCAGGGTAAGCACTCTGATCGCACCGGTTGGGCATACCTGGCCGCAGAGCGTGCAGTTGAACTCGCAATACCCGCTGCGCGCCACGAGGCGGGGGGTAAAAATCCCTTCTATCCCCGACTGCAGAAAACTCGGCTGCAGCGCATTTCCGATGCAGACCTGGATGCATTCCGCGCAGCGGACGCAGCGGCTTAAAAACTCACCTTCCTCCCGCGCTCCGGGAGGCCTGATCAGTTGTGAACGCTCCAGGTGATCGATATTTCGTATGGTAAGAATCGGCGGCACCATTGCTCCTGCAGCAAGGGTGGTAATAAACTGTCTGCGCGACAGGGAGACTTCATTTTTCCCGCCGCTGACAGCGCCGGCAGTAAAAGCAATAACCTGACGCGGGCACTCTACCAGACAATCCATGCACAAAATACAGCTGCCCATCCGAATGTTTCGATCCTCATCAATGGCTCCCATGCGACAAATCCGACGGCAATGACGACACTTCCCGCAGCCAGTGTCCCCACCGCTTATCTCCAGAAGACTCCTGCGGGAAAAGAGGCCAATGAGTGCGCCCAGGGGGCAGATATTTCGGCAGAAAAACCTGCGCTGCGCGAAATCCGCTATAAAAAGTGCGGCAAACATCATGAAGCTCAGCACTGCCAGGTCATAATATTTCTGTTCAAACGGCAGAACTGTCCCTTTCAGAAACGAATAGAGCGGTTCCGTTACCAGGTTCACTGCCGCCGGCGCTGAATCATAGGTGAACGAAAAAAAGGCTGCGGCCAGGTGGTTAAATGCCGGATAGATGGCTTGCGTGAAAGCCCGGACAAGAATTGAAAAGGGATCAAGATACCCGGCAAGCGGAAAATTGAGTGCAGAAGAGACAATGATAAAGAGCAGAACGACGATGGCAAGCCGGGGAAAAAGTGTCGGCCTGTCTGCTTTCCTCCCTCCCCCCGTCAAGCGTTGAGCACCGTCAAGCATCGTGCCGACGGGGCAGAACCAGCCGCAGAACCCCCTGCCGAAGAGCAGAGACAGCAGCAGGATCAGCAGCGCCGGGGCCATCAGGGCGATGAGCACCTTCCCGGCAAGCAGGGTACAAAGCGCCAGAAGCGGGTCGATGCGGAAGAGAATATTGACCGCATATTCAATAGTGTCAGACCCGGTATAATCTGTTTTTATCAGCAGGAAGAAGAATAATCCCAGAAAGAAGAGCTGGCTGCATCTCCTGGCAATCCTCAAAGCGGAATATCTTTTTATTGATACGTTGCGGGGCGCAGCCATCAAAGAATACGTTCCGTAACAGGAATTTTCTCCAGATTCATTTCACCAAGCCCAATTTTATGGGCGGCAACGGTTGAGGATATGTCTTCGGGATGCAGGCCGAACAGGGTGGTTGCATATGCGTCTGCCGCAACCGGGTCGGCCGAGGCAATAATGGTATCCGCTATCCGGACATCTTCGAGACGTCCCCCTTGGGGGCCGTTTTTCATCAGCATTCGTGTTGCATCGACAACCGTCAGTTGAGGCCTGAGAACCGTTGCCAGATCGGCAAGTTTCTGGCCGATGTCATGGTGCAGCCGCCCCCTGTTTCCGCCGATCGCCCCCATGCTGTTCTTCAACCCCAGGCTCAGCCTGCTCAAGCCATGATGCTTTGCCACCGGCACATTAATATAGCAATCGGCAAGCAGTGCCTCTTTGTAAATATCCCAGCGGGTCAGGGAGATCCCCTTTTCGATATCGACCGGAACGAACTTGCGCTCATCCATATGCTCGAGCCTGACATTGCGCCCCATTTTCCCGAGGGTTTCCTCCATGCCGCTGTTCCGATAACACCTCCTTCTTTCATTGCAGGTATGATCAAACACCAGCACCCGGGAGGCACCGGCCTCAAGCGCCATCTCAGCCAGGGCCTTTACCACCAGCGGATGGGTGTTGGCACCCTGCTCAACGGAGCGGTCCCAGCCGATATTGGGCTTGATAACGACACTGTTCCCGGGCTGGACAAAGGTGTTCATGCCGCCGAGCAGTTCCACGGCCTGCCTGGTAATCTGCTCATAATTACCGCCTTTGACAAGCGCAAGCGGCAGAGAAGGCGGCGATGAAGCAAAAGCCGTGGAAAGAGAAAAGCGGGGCACGGCAAGCGTCATCCCGAGAGAAAACAGGCTTACCTGCCGGAGAAATGTTCTTCTGTTCAGCGTCTTGTTTTCCATTATTGAAATTGTTTCCAACAATCTGCAATTCCAGCGGGATCCAGCTCAGGCTGGGAGAAAATCCTCGCGGAGCGGAGTAAAGGTGTCAACCAGCCTTACGTGGCTTGTCAAAAGCTGCACGGAGTGGGGAACACCTGGGGGAACAACAAACATGTCTCCCGCACCGAGCCTGATCTGCTCCTCGCCCAGGACAACAATAATTTCTCCGGCCACCACATAGCTGATCTGCTCGTGGGGGTGATCATGCGGCGGGTCAGGTTCACTTGTTGGCCCGTCATTAAAGTCGATCACCACCATCATCAGGTTATCTGAATGAGCGAGATACCGACTTCTGTTGTCGCCAATTTCTACCTTGCCGGCCTCGCGTTCCTTAACTGTTCCCATAAGTGTGCTCCTTTTGTCTATGAATCATGAACACCCTGTTGTTCAACAAAGAGCGTTCTCCAGGTGCAACGATGTTCGGCGCTCCAGGCGGACGTGATCAGCAATTGATTGCGACAATTGATTGCGGCACCGTGCTCTTTTCTATTTACCTGAATAGAGGTCTGCTATGAAATCGACCATTTCAGGTACATATTTTTCTCCCCAACCGGAAACATTGGCAATGCCCAGCGCACTTTTCACCGCCGGTGAAATAAAACTGGGAACCTTCAAATCATCAGCCATGCTTGAGTAATACCCCACATCTTTCAAACCGTTTGCCAGGGAGAATGCCAGCTGACTGGGATCGTTATCGACTGCCCCTGCCTTGATAAAATCCATCATGCCTGACTTGAGCGGTCCCGCGGACATCACACCGTACAACGTTTCACGCTTCAGCCCGGCCAGATCGGCCATGGCAAAGGCCTCGGACATTGCACAGGCGGTCGTCATCGCAAAGAAATTATTGATCAGTTTCAGCGTATGCCCGG
>CBDUGK010000041.1:0-30861 GCA_965366875.1 uncultured Desulfobulbaceae bacterium
CATAAATGTTTCAGAAGTTGCGTTGCAGTTCGGTGCGCTGCTCAGCCGCTTATCTGCGGTCATAACGTTCTTTGCATCATTTTCAATTGCCGCCGGCTGTCTTATTCTGGTCAGTGCCATTTTGGCAACCCATATGGAACGTATGCAGGAGGTTGTGTTCTACAAGGTTCTTGGCGCCAGATCGTCTTTTGTCATTCTTCTTGTTTCCTTTGAAAATATGATTCTGGCAGCAATCAGCTCATTGATGGCGCTGGTGCTGGCGCAGATCAGCTGCTGGCTCTTGTGTAAATACGTTTTTGAAATTCCTTATCAACCCCATTTTAATCTGACCGTGCTCGCCATGCTTTCGACCGTTGTGACAATCGTTGGCATCGCTCTGTTGAGCTCACTGAAAATAATCAGACAGAAACCGGTTTTTTATTTAAGACAGGATAACGGCGCCTGATGTTCAGACCTTCACTTACACACCTATACTGCCTGGCAGCCGTGGCGATCTTTTCTCTGTTAGCCGGCTGCAGGCAGCCTGAGCAGGAGCCGACCTCCCGGGAACCTGAAAAGTATCAGGGGATCATCGTGGCAATGGGAGACAGCCTGACCGCCGGATTGGGTGTCAGTGCCGACAAGAGCTACCCGGAGCAGCTTAAAGAGCTGCTGGCCGACTCAGGGCTGAATTTTGAGGTTTTTAACAGCGGCGTCAGCGGCGAGACGAGCAGCGGCGCAAAAGCACGTGTTGACTGGGTATTGAAGCTGCAGCCTGATATTGTCATCCTGGAAACGGGCGCCAACGACGGACTGCGCGGAATTGACCCGAAGCTTGTGGAAGACAATATCGGCTCAATTATTGAAACGCTGCTTGAGCATGATGTCGAGGTTGTGCTTGCCGGCATGCAGATGGTGACAAATCTCGGGCCGGAGTATCTGAGTGCATTTAACCAGATCTATCCTCGGCTGGCTCTTGACTATCCGGTTACCTTCATGCCGTTTTTCTTGAAAGATGTTGCCGCCGTACCTGAACTGAATCAACCAGACGGTATCCATCCGACCGCTGACGGATATGGAGTTATCGCTGCAAATCTTCTGCCGTATGTGAAAAAAGCAATTGCCAGCCATGCAGCTTCAGCTCAAAAGTAAGCAGATGCGAAGAGATCCCTGAGCGAAAGAGGAATGATTTTCTTCAGACCAGGTATCACGGGCACCTGTTTCCAGGGGGCTGTTTTTTCATGGATTTTCTGCAGTGATTCAATTTATATTGCCTGACATGAGATGACGGGATAGTCTCTTCGTTGTGATTTTATCGCTGATAGTATATCTTTAAATAATTCGGGGGAGTTAATAAAATATCATATATGTCGGTGCGGAGCAGTGTCTCGTCCTGAGCAGAAAAAAGATATTGCTTGTAAAAAACATCAATAATGGTAACCAGACTGTGATACCCTTACAGATAGACCATTGGCGGCTGATTTGCGCCTGCGCAACCGTTTACTCCATTAAAACCCTACGTGAACCAGATCGATGATCAGCAAGGATAAAGTATATTCCCAAATCCGAAAATCAGGCAATCTGCCGACACTGCCGGGTATTCTTCTCAAGCTGCTTGAGGCATGCGATGACGAGGATACCCCGATATCAGAAATCGCCTCGATTATCAGCAAGGATCCGGTTCTCAGCCTGCGGGTCCTGCAGCTGGTCAATTCCGCTTATTACGGCTTACAGAAGAAATTTAAGGGAGTAGCTCAGGCGGTCGTTTATCTTGGGGCCAACAGTATTAAAAATATTGCCATCACGACGTCAATTCACCAGGTATTTGATCGGAAAAAATTCAAGGGTGTTAAACGATTCAATATCAGTACGTTCTGGTATCATTCACTGTTAACGGCTACGCTTGCTCAGCGAATCGCCCAGAAAACAGGGTATGAGAGCCGTGATGAAGCCTATCTTTCCGGCCTGCTGCATGATGTCGGAAGATTGCTTCTCATCTCCACCTATCCGACCGAACACGAGTCAATCCTGCTTAAAACAGAAGATGTACAGAATGTGCTCTGGGCGGAAAAGCAGCTGATTGGGGTAACACATTGTGAGGTGGGGGCATGGCTGGTCGATAACTGGCATCTTGATTCACTGATGTCTGATGCAATCAGATATCATCACGAACCTCTTGAACAGATTATCGAAGCCTTCCCTCTGGTCAAGATAATACATCTTGCCAGCCTGCTCAGTGAAGATCGCGATGGAACCGGGGAGGCGGTTGACACGGCTGAACAGCTGTTCGGCCTGAGTCGCAGGGATATCAGCACGATTGTTGAAGGTGCAACTGAAGAAGTGCTGCAGGTTGCCGATGACCTGGAAATAAAGATCGTCATACCGGGGAGTGATGCGTTTGAAAGCTCAGAGGACGTCGAGAGTGAAGAAACGGATGATCTTGACCAGAGTCAATCGGCTCTTGCCAGCCGAATAAAAAGCATTTCGCTGCTGTCCGGCTTCCTGGAAGGACTGGTGCAGGCAGGAGATGCCGAAGAAGTGATTACCGCCTTTGAGCATGCCACAAATATTCTCTTTGATATTGAAAAAATAGTGCTTTTTTTACCTGACAGCAGCGAAGGCTTCCTGCAGGGGCAGACATCGCCGTACAGCAGTTTACTGCATCTGAGTCAGGGGTTGACGCTTTCTGTGCAGAAAAGTACCAGCTCAATAGTCCAGTCATTCAATGATTCCGCAATCGTTTACCTCTCGACTGCAGCCCCTCCCCAGAATATGGCTGATGCCCAGGTCCTGAAGGCATTTGCCTGCAGCACGCTGATGCTTATGCCGCTGGTGGCTGATCAGCAGACTGTCGGGGTTGCGCTGATGGGTCTGCCTGAATCAATGCAGGTGTTGTCAAGGAGCGATTTAAAACTGATGAACGTCGTATCTCAGCAGGTTGCCCTCAGCCTTTTTCTGGAAAGGATGAAGGCCAGGAAGGCTGAGGAGATCGAAGTGGAAAGGATGGCTGCGGTATCACTGGCTGCCCGCAAGGTTGCACATGAGATTAATAACCCGCTGGGAATCATCACCAACTATCTTACAACGATGAGCCTGAAATTTTCCAAGGATGACGAAATCCAGGGGGAACTCGGAATTATCGGCGAAGAGATAAGCCGTATATCTTCAATGGTGAACCAGATGGACATGTTTTCGCAGTCGGCATTTACCCGACTGGAGAAAACGGATGTCAACACCGTTTTGGGGGATCTGATTCAGCTGATCAGACCATCCCTGTTCAAGCCGGCCGGCCTTACCCTGACGTTCCACCCTGATAATAATCTTCCCAGGATCATGGCTTCCCGAGACGCTCTCAAACAGATAATAATCAATCTTCTTAAAAATGGTGCCGAGGCGATGACTGACGGTGGAAATGTTACCGTTACAACGGCACGTGTTGCGAAAAACCAGTATAAAGGCGGTTTGCCGCCTGCTGATGGAATTGAAATTATCTTTGAAGATACGGGTCCGGGATTGCCGGATGTGATAAAACAGAACTTATTTAAACCGTTTGTGACCACGAAAAATAGTGGTCATTCAGGGCTTGGATTGTCGATTGTTCATAAAACGGTACAGGAGCTCGGTGGATCGATATCCTGTGAAAGCAAGCTGGAAGAGGGTACACGGTTTACTATTTACTTTCCCGAATCACCTCAGTGAACACTGAACCGAAGCGCGCAGAGATGAAAAGCGTACCAAATATCTTGCTGGTTGATGACGAAGAACGGTTCATTAACAGCCTGGATTCCATTCTCAAACATTATAACTATGTATGCACCAAGGCTCTCACCGGTGGCGACGCTCTAACGCTGTTAAAGAAACATGATTTTGACCTGGCGCTGCTTGATGTTTCACTTCCCGACATTTCCGGCTGTGAGATAGCTGAGTATATCCAGAAATCAGTGAAGAACACCACAGCGGTCATGCTCACCGGTTTAGGTACGGTGGAGACCGCCGTCAAGGCCATGCAGAACGGTGCCTACGATTTTCTCAGCAAGCCGATCAACCATGAACTGCTGATCAAAACAATAGATAAGGCGCTTGAACACAACCAGCTTACCAGAAAACTCGAGATCAGCCACAACCGCTTTCAGGTGCTTGCAGAAGCATCCTGGGAGGGAATAATTATTCATGACAAAGGCCGTTTTATTGAGGCCAACAGGCAGTTTTTAAAGCTTTTCGGTTATTCTGCAAAAGAACTCTCCAACGGTTTTTTTTATGACAGGGTCGTTGCCCCGGAATCAATGCCCGAAGTCCTGAGGCGAATTAAACAGGGGAAGATCGGCAGTTTTGAAATGCTCGGTCAGAAGAAAGACGGAGCGAAAATACCGGTAGAGGTAAAATCACAATTTATTCAATATCTCGATCGTCAGGTACGCGTCTGTGCGATGCGGGATATTTCAGAACGGGTCAAGGCCGAGGAAGAGAAGCTGGTATTACAGTTAAAACTGGCAAAAGCCCAGAAACTGAGGGCTCTCGGGCTGATGGCTGGATCTGTTGCCCATGATCTCAACAATATTCTCACCGGTGTTGTCAGTTATCCCGACCTGCTTCTGTCACAGATGGATGAGGCTGACAGATACTACCCGTCAATCAAGAAAATTCAGGAAGCCGGGCAGAGGGCTTCAGCCGTTGTTTCCGACCTGGTTTCAATCGCCCGGGGACGCCTGCCGAAAACCTCGGTGGAGAACATAAACGATATTATTCTCAGTCACCTCAGTTCGCTGGAGCACTCCGAGCGGCAGGCCCAATATCCAGGTGTGGTTATCCAGACACAGCTACAAAAAGATCTGTTTAACAGCTATTGTTCTCCTCAGCATATTCATAAGATTTTATTGAACCTGATCGGCAATGCACTTGATGCTCTAAAGGATAACGGAGTGATAAAGATATCCACGAAAAACTGTCTGCTATCCAAACCGGTTGCCGCTGACCGTGAGACGGTACTGGCGGCTGGTGAATATATCAGACTGACAGTCGCGGATAACGGTCCCGGCGTTAATGAAAAAGATAAAGACCATATCTTCGATCCTTTTTATACCACAAAAAAAATGGGGAAAAGCGGGACCGGTCTTGGCTTATCTATTGTCTGGAATACGGTTCAGGAGCATAACGGCTGGGTTGAAATGCAGGATAATAATCCGGGTGTCAGGTTTGAAATATATCTTCCCGGAACAAGAGATAACGTTTACAGTCAGCCTGATATTGCAACCACGCGTTCTCTCCAGGGCGGCGGCGAATCAATTTTACTCATAGATGATGAGCAGGAACAGAATGACATGATGACCAAAATGCTGACAAATCTTGGTTATAAGGTCTTCTCGGTTGTCAGTGGAGAAGCCGGGCTGGTTTTTCTGCAATCCCGGAAAGTCGACCTGGTTGTCCTCGATATGATCATGGGAGACGGACTTAATGGCAGGGAAACCTACGAGAGAATCCTGAAGCGCTATCCAGATCAAAAAGCCATTGTAATCAGCGGTTATTCCAGGAACGACGAAGCTGAAAAGATAAAGAAACTCGGCGTTTCCCAGTTCCTGGAAAAACCGGTGACATTGCCGCAAATTGGCCGTGCTGTCAAGGATGCGCTCTCAAAGCCGTAATGATAGAGCAATGTTATGATTCGCTCCCCCCGATCCGATAAAGAAAGAAGGTCATCAACACGTGTTGAAATCAAGCTGTCAACGTCGTTGATGCTTGTCAGGATTGACTCGTACCATTCCGGTATCATTGAAAATCTCAGCGAGGGCGGCTGCTACTTTCCCGTTGATCAGGAATTACCGCTGGGAGAAAAATGCCAGATAGACATTGTTTTTGGGGAAGGCTTGGAAGTTGCCTCCATTTCACTGTCCGGTCAGGTTGTCAGGAATGACAATCATGGTGCAGGCATAGAATTTGTTGACAATCAACCTGAAACAACAGCCCTCCTGAAGACCATGCTGTCACACTATTCACACTCCGAATAGTCTGCTGTTCCCCGGTAACCTATCCTTTCACTCGAGTCGATTTTTCAGGAGGACCAGAGGATCGTTAAAAAGGGAAAAAAATGTTTGGAGTCCTTGAATCCCTTAACAGTCTGATCAGGAACCGATTTTGAAGTAAAAAACCAGGTGGATTAATAAGGCGTATCCTTTTTCTCTTCACACTTTTCCGGGGGAAAGAGTTTGGAAAACATAGATCGTTTTTGAACTGGCTGATTGAGAAGAATGGCAAGGTTATCCTGAGCAGTGTAGTTCCTGTCCCACAACTCAATTGCTGTTTCATAATTTGCCCTGGCCTCTTC
This sequence comes from uncultured Desulfobulbaceae bacterium, assembly GCA_965366875.1. GTDB lineage: Bacteria > Desulfobacterota > Desulfobulbia > Desulfobulbales > Desulfocapsaceae > MADRE3. The sequence continues at coordinate 6,299 of CBDUGK010000041.1, forward strand.
CAGGTTGCCGAGATACCTGTTGATCATACCAAGATTGGTCAGGGATACAGATAAGCGCCGGGGTGTTTCGAGTTGAGCATCAATAATCAGGTTTATCCTTTTATTCAAAAGCTTATCGACGCTCATATCGCCAAAGGCCGGATCATTTGTTCTGAAATACGGTGAAATTCGTTCTTCTATCTGTTCTTCGGACAGGGACCCCATATCATTCATCCAGTTCTCATAGATTGAAATTGCCTGGTTGGTATAATCGGCGGCAATGGCCAGAGGCGTTTCCAGTGCTTTTTTATCAACGCCCTCTGTGGTGAGAATCACTGTCTCCAGCTCAACGAGATATACGGTGGCTTTGTTATTCAGCAGTACTCCGATTTCGTAGGAATTTTCATAACCCGGAGTTGAGCGGTAAATAGCCAGCATCTGGTCAAGCAGGCTCAGGGCCTGAACGTATTCGTCACTTTCCAGTTCTTTGTCATAGGTAAGAAACAGCTCTTTGGCTGGAAGGATACGGGGGTCTTCATATTTATTGACTGAATCATAATAGAAATAAGAGCCGATGAAGATTGTTGCAGTGATGGTGGCGACGAGTGAAAGTACTTTTTTAGTGCCTGATTGCATTGAGAGAGGTTTGCCTCATGGAATGAAGAACAACAGGGGTGTTCCGGTCTTCTGCGTACAACGCGCAGGCAGAAGACCGGAACGGTTCAGGACTTAATTTACACCATGCACCTCAGATGCCAAGTGCTTCCTGATTTCCTCAGGGGTATCTTCTGTACTCAATGAGACAAAAATATTGGCCAGGATGGCGAGCGGAGCGGCGATCCAGGCAAAGTACCAGGGATTTAACCAGTAGCCGACGAAATCGGCACCGGGAAGAGCAACGCTGAATTTACCGCAAATAAAGTAAAAAATAGCAATCGCGGTAAATCCGGCACCAACACTCAGGCTGGCAATACCGCCGGAACGGTTGGAGCGACTCCACCAGATTCCGAGAAGGAACAGTGGGAAGATCGTACAGCCGGCAATGGAGAAGGCCAGGGCTACGAGCTGGGCCACGAGTGCCAGCTTTAATAGGGCGACAAGCATTACACCGAGCCCGATGACGATCGTTGCGATACGAGCCATTCTTATCTGCTGGTCACCGGATGCTTCAGGGTTAATGAGCTTAAAGTAAATATCATTGGAAAATGCTGATGAGCCCGCTACCAGAAGACCGGAGACGGTCGAGAAGGCCGCGGAAACGGCACCTGCTGCGAGGAACCCGACGATCAGCGGGTTGACTGAACCGAGTTGGGCGGTATAGACAACGATCGCATCTGCTGCGAGTTGCCCAACTTCTGGGTTTGAGGACAGGATTCTACCGAATGCGGAGTACACCGGAGCAGTCCAGTAGAGCAGACAGATGAAGAACAGCCCCCAGGTTACCGACCAGCGTGCATCACTGGGCTTCGGGACAACATAGAATTTCTGGATAACATGCGGGAGCCCCGCGGTTCCGATCATCAGCGCGAAGCAGGTAGCCATCCACTGGAAGAAATCCTTGCCGGTGGCCGTATCCCAAGGCATGGCGAATTCCGGTTGTGGAACCGTCTGCATGGCGTGACCAAGCGAATTGATGAATGGCGTAGCATTGCCCGCAACGATGTCAGAAACGACCCGACCGTAGCCGAGTTCCGGAATGAGCCAGAAATAGTCAAATTTGAAGGTCAGGACAAAGGCCGGAATCAGGAATGCCGTAATCAGGATGATGTACTGGACGATCTGGTTTTTGGTAACACCGAGCATACCTGAAATAAGCGTATAGGCAAGGCAAACGCCCCCACCAACGATAACTGAGTAGGTGTAATTCATTCCAAAAATCCATTTGAACATCAGACCGATACCGCCGAACTGGCCAACCATGTAACAAAATGAAATAAAGATTGCAATGATTGCGGTGAACAGACGCATGCCGCCGGAATAGTATCGATCACCGATAAAGTCAGTAGCGGTATACTTCCCAAATCTCCTGATCTGTGATGCCATCAGCAGCAGGAGCAGGCAGTAGCCACCCGTCCAGCCGACCACGTAGGAAAGGCCGTGATAGCCGCTTCCGTACATGATTGCAGCCATACCAAGGAAAGAAGCAGCTGACATCCAGTTAGAGGCAATGGCCATACCGGAACCAACCCTGGAGATGGAGCGCCCTGCTGCATAGAAATCAGCAGTTCCTTCAGCCTTGTTCATAAAACCGACAACCAGAAAAAGCAGGATGCAGGCGATGAGAATGATTGCAGGCATCGTCTTGAAACTGCCTTCGAGCGTTGTTCCGTCTGCTGCAAAGGCTGGAACGGCAACGAGCAGGGTCGCCGAGAGTAATACGAGTAACGATAGCGTTTTGTATGTAATTCTGTTCATGTCTCACTCCTCCTATTCGTATGAAGATTCCATATCATATTTTTTCATCAGCCTGTCAATGACCTGACAGTAAATCAGGCAGATCAGCACGAAGGCTGCCAGGAGAATGAGTGCTGTGTAGAGATAATGAAACGGAAAACCAAAAACGATAGTATCGGTGAGAACTGATTGATTATGAATAAAAAATTTATCCATAATCGGTTTGAGCGAATCATCGGTCATCGCCATTTTGTCAGCGGCGACAGCGGTCAGACCGTAAGGGACAACGGCCATCATGGCCTTGCTGTCGGTAATACCGAGAGCGGTGTTGATGAAGTCTACGTTGACCTTTTTATCTGTCGCTGCAGTTTCTACAACGGTCATCAGAGTCACTTTTTCTGCGTCAGAAAGAAGGTCGTAGACTGTTGAAGTGAATGCAACTTTAAGGGGTTCATTGGCCAACAGAGCGGCGCTTTTACCGAGAAAAGAGAGATAAAAATTGGCAGCGGTTACTTTTTCTTCAGGAGATGCACTGCCGTCGGAGAGTTTAGGGGCAATTTGCTGGAAAGCCACATAGGTGGCTTCGGGAGTTGGGGTTTCCATGATTTTGAGAAGAATCTGAGATCCGTAGGTCATAACCCCCCAGATGACCAATCCGATTATAATTACCCGGATGTTCTCCCTCAAGAATGGTGTTGATGGCTTGAAAAAGTTAACGTTATAACTCTTACTTTCGTCCATTTTTCTCCTCCTTTTTAATGACTGTGTTCTGTTATCCGCCAATCCTTACAGAAGACTCCGAAAAACAGTGATTTCTCTCTGACAAAATGACCATGTATATCGAGCAGCGGGTTCGGAATAGCCTCTTTCAGAAGACCTCCCCGCGTGCCATACAGGCGTAATGTCAAGATAGTACAGCCTTGATTATCCCTCCTTTACAGTTAGGCAACCGTCGAGGTTGCCTGCTGTGCTCAAGCAACGACTGACCAGGTCGTCGCTTTTATTGGTTTTAGAGCGGCAAACCGCACCGCCACCGGGCATCCGTAAAAAAAATTATGTAGCCAGTGGATAGATCACGGTGAACATTAAAATAAAAAATGATATTAAGCATCATTTTTTTTTATCAGTTACTTTTTTTTCAGATCCTCGATAAAAATAATGAATGGAGAGAAAAAAAAAGCGAGATCTGCAGGAGATCTCGCTCAGGACAGGGGTCTGTCTTGCTCTGAACGGTTACTCATACTTATATCTGCTGTGCAGAATATCTACTTCTTCCTTGGGCTTGTAGCCGGTAATCATACTGTTCAAAGATCCTTTTATGGCAAAAAGAGACATGTAGATGTGGGTTAAGGTAAAGGCGACGAGCATCATTCCGAGGAAGTTATGAATGATTACATAAAGCCGAACCGTATCCAGATCGGCCCCCATTCCCCAAATCACATATCCTGTATAGGCCATGACGCCGCCGCCAACCGTAGCGAGCCAGAACCACGCTTTCTGGCCGGCATTGTACTTGCCTGCAGGAATGGGCTTTTTCTTCTTGCTCAGGTAACCGCCCAGCATCAATATCCAGAGAATATCATGGGGGGCCGGAAACATATCTTTGACCCAGACAAGAAACATAAAAACGGCATCGGCAGCAAAAACGATGGCGGCTACAATATGAATATTTCGTGCCAGTCGTATCGGTGCCCCTCCGCCAAAAAACGATCCGAAGATAATCAGCAGTCCTGTTGTTACGAGCAGGACAAACGAAATCGCCCCTATCCAGTGAACTATCCTGGCGAAGAGGTTGAAAAACAGGATTTCCGGACCATCATGGCTGAATTTTTTTGCTCCGATAATGACAAAGTGCAGGAAAAAAACTGTTGGAATAATGGTGATTATTCCAAGAAATACCTTCCAGAAAAGTGTTGACTGCAAGTGGGTAAAGAGCTGGCCCAGGTCCTGCCAGTTTCCGGTAATGCCGCCATACAGTTCACTGTAGAACTGAGGTGAAAAGTATTGGGCCATACCGGTGAAAGCGTTTGGTGCTGCAATTGCCGTCCCCACAACCAGGGTGACGGCATAAACAACCATAACCAGAACCCCGAACGCAATGAGCCTTTGCATAGGTGTCTCCTAAAAATGGGCGGGAGTAGTAACGGGAGATCGATTCACTCCCGCCCGGTTGTTACGGCAGTTATTCTTTTTTATATGCCCGGTTCCAGCCCCAGGCATTGACACCTGAGCCTCGATTGAATACCCGCTCTCTGAAAACATCGGCAACCACGTCCGCATCACCGGCAAGCAGTGCTTTTGTGGCGCACATCGACGAACAGAGCGGCGGCTTGCCCTCGGCAATCCGGTTTTGCCCATAGAGCTGTTTTTCCTCCTTGCTGAAGTTCTCTTCAGGGCCGCCGGCACAGAAAGTACACTTGTCCATCGCTCCACGAGCACCAAAAACATTGCCTTTCGGAAACTGCGGCGCCCCGAACGGACAGGCCATAAAGCAGTAGCCGCAGCCAATACAGGTCTTCTTGCTGACCAGCACAACACCATCTTCGCGCTGGTAGATTGCATCGACCGGACAGACGGCGATACAGGGAGCGTCTGAACAATGCATACAGGCAACCGAGATCGATTTCTCGCCCGGCTCACCCTGTTTGAGCGTTATTACCCGGCGGCGGTTGACGCCGACCGGAATATGATGGCCTTCTTTACAGGCGACGACACAGCCACTGCAGTCGATGCAGCGTTCAGTGTCACATAAAAATCGCATTCTTCCCATTTTGTATTCCTCCTCAGCCGAGCTTAAGCGCGGGTGACTTTGCACAATCCATCTTTGGTAGCCTGGATCTGGGTGATGATGTCATAGCCATAGTTGGTGACAACATTGCCTGGATCACCAACAACATAAGGGGCATGTCCTTCCGGATAATCCTGCAGGTAGGATTCACCCATCAGGGTGCCGGCGAAGTGGTATGGCAGGAAGATTGTCTTCTCATCAACGCGGGGGGTGATAAACGCCTTCACCTTGATCTTTGATCCTTCCGGCGACTCAATAATCACCATATCACCTTTACGGATGCCCAGATTGTTGGCCAGCCGCGGATTGATCTCGGCGTACATCTCCGGCTGCAGTTCGGACAGGTACTTGCTGCTTCTGGTCTCCGAACCGCCGCCCATGTGCTCAACCATACGGCCGGTTGTAATCACGTAGGGATACTCTTTGACAAGATCGGTGTTCTGTTCGCTCTTGTACCGGGTGTGTACCCTGAAATGATTCGGCTTATCCTCATAGGTCGGATATTTGGCCACAAGATCCGGTCGCGGAGAATGCAGCGGTTCACGGTGAATGGGGACCTGGTCCGGGAAATTCCAGACGACACAGCGTGCCCTGGCATTTCCGAATGGGGCCATACCCCGCTTTATCGCAGTTTTCAGCGTTTCCTGGGTGAGATCTGTTTTCCAGTTTGTACCCGGAACCACGTCTGTAAATTCAGGATACCCGCCTTTGACTTCACTTCCCGGGTTGAAAACGCCCGCTGCGGCGAGCTGATTCTCAGTTCGACCGCTTGCATCGTAGGTTGTTTCGTTACCAAAACGATTTCTGAACGGTAACCCGCCTTCTGCAACCGGTTTCGAGATATCATAGAGGATCGGGGTGCCGGGATGTTCCTCCGTCCAGCATGGCCACGGCATCCCGTAGTAATCACCGTCACAGGGACCGCCCTTTGCCTGCAGGTCGTCAATATTAAAGGTGTGCCAGTTCTCCATGTGCTTCTTGATCCGCTCGGGCGTCTGTCCGTTGTAACCGATGGTCAGCATCCCCTTGTTGATCTCGCGGGTGATGTCTTCCGGTATTTCCTTGATGTTCTTGTAATACTCATCGGCAAAGCCGAGCTTGTTTACCAGCAGTTCCATGATCTGGTAGTCATCCTTGGAATCGTAGACCGGATCGACAACCTTGTAGCGCCATTGGATCTGGCGGGAGGTGGAGGTCACAGAACCTGAGGTTTCGTACTGGCTTGCACCGGGCAGCAGGTAGACATTGTCAGTCTTGGTAACGGCTGCGGCGATGGTCGGGAATGGGTCGACAATAACGAGCAGTTCCAGCTTGTTCAACGCCTTGACGACCCGGTTATACTGCGAGTTGGAGTTTGAGCCGCAGCCCCATTGAATCATGGCTTTTATCGGCGTCGGGCTGTCGATTTCCTCCTCGTTTAAAACACCCTCATACCAGCGGGCGAGGCTGAAGCCTTTCTTGCCCATCCATTCTTTTGACGGGAAGCGGCTGACCATCGAGTCGTAGTCGACATCCCAGACTCGGCACCAATGCTGCCAGGCGCCATCAGAAAGCCCGTAATATCCAGGCAGGTTGTCGGCCAGGACACACATGTCGGTTGCTCCCTGGACGTTGTCGTGGCCGCGGAAGATATTGGTTCCGCCGCCTGATACGCCCATATTGCCGAGAACAAGCTGAAGGATGCAGAACGTACGGGTGATTGATGAGCCGATATGGTGCTGCGTACCACCCATGCACCAGGTAAGGCTGGTAGGTCTGTTCTGGGCAAGGATGGAGGCCACCCGTTTGGTCTGTTCGACGGGGATACCGGTAATATCCTCGACGACCTCCGGGGTATAGTGCTTGGCAACTTCTACCATCTCTTCATAGCCTGCCACACGGGTTCTGATAAATTCTTTATCTTCCCAGCCGTTGGCGATAATCTCATTGATCAGGCCCATGATGAATGCTGCATCTGCGCCCGGGCGAATTCGTACATATTCAGTTGCTTTTGCCGCAAGCTTTGTAAAACGCGGGTCGACAACGATAATCGGTGCGTTATTGACCTCTTTCGCATGCAGGATGTGCTGCATGGAAACCGGATGGGCCTCCGTTGCATTTGATCCGATGAAAATCATGCTTTTTGCATGCCTGATGTCGTTCAGGCTGTTTGTCATTGCTCCGTAACCCCATGTATTGGCGACACCTGCCACCGTTGTGGAGTGTCAGATACGGGCCTGGTGATCAATGTTGTTCGACCCCCAGAACGCGGCAAACTTCCGCTGCAGGTAGGCCATCTCGGTAGAGACTTTTGCACTGCCGTTGAAATGCAGGGCATCCGGACCGTCATTTTCCCTGAGCTCGGTCAGCTTGCTGCTGATCTCGTCCATTGCCTGATCCCAGGAGATGTTGGTCCATTTTCCGTTGACCCGCTTCATCGGGTTTTTCAGCCGTTTTTCGCTGATAACCATATCGATTGCGCCGGCTCCTTTACAGCAGTGCGCGCCGCGGGAAACCGGGTGATCCTGGGCCACTTCCTGGCGAACCCAGACACCATTTTGCACCTCGGCTTCAATACCGCAGCCAACGGCGCAATAGGTGCAGATTGTGCGGACTGTTTCCGAACCGGTGAAGGCCTCTTTGCTCTCGGCCGCTACAGCTTTACTGGTTAATTTTGTCGTCATTGCCGCTCCGGTCAGAGCAGCCGTGGCAGCAGACAGTTTCAGGAACGATCGCCTGGCAACTTTAGGGTTAAGGGTAACCCTTCGGCCGCCGGAGACAGAACCACCCGACGAGGGCTTTCTGATTTTGCTTATGGCCATGTACTATGCCTCCTTTACTGAAGCTAATGTGAAAATGTGATTAGCGAAGAGAATCGTAGTATTTCTTGAACGCCTCGCTTTCGTGATACAGAATCTCATCTGTTTCAACGGATGGCTTACGAGTGCCTGCTCTCGCCGGTTTTGTGGCAGCGGCTGTTCCAGCCAATACTGCCGATCCGGCAAGGATGTGCTTCAGAAACGAACGTCTTTCCTTCTTTTCGTTCTGCATGGACAACCCTCCTGAATGTAGCTGTTTTCTTGGATTGCATAACCACAACAGCGGGGTTATGCGACATAGTCGTGGAGCGCCCTGCAAGCACTCCTGTGAATTCTGGTATCTTGTAGAATAGTTGATGGCAGGCAACAAGAAAATCGGCCGAAGACCTTTTGTCCTGTAGGAAAGCTGACATCACCTCTGTCGGGCTTTAGCATAAAGCCCTGTAAGGAAATTGCCTACAGGGTGCTTGGGGAGGCCAGGGAGATATTATCGGTCACTATTGCCGAAATGTTCTTTTTCGATCCAGAGCACCGCCCTTCGCGTCAGTTCCGCAGCATTTTTGATGCAGAGTTTCTGTTTAATGCGATCCCGATAGGTGCCGATTGTCTTGATGCCCAGATTCAGGCGCGAGGCGATCTCCCTGGTGGCGAGCCCGGAGCCGATAAGCCTGAAAACCTCAAGTTCACGATCCGTTAAGATATCAACCGTTGGGGCACCACTGACTCCGGGATTGACCTGGAACTTGTCAAGCAGGTGAGCCATCATGTCGGAACTGACATGTATGCTCCCCTTGAGGATACTTCTGATCGCGGAAATGACCGACTCGGATGCTTCCTTCTTCATCACGTATCCTCGGGCACCGGCCCTGATCGCACGTTCTGCCCAGACCGATTCGTCATGCAGTGAAAGAACGAGCACCGGCAGACGGCAGGGTCCGGCAGCGATTTCCTTGACCAGGTCCAGGCCATTTTCCTTGGATAATGAAATATCAATTATTGCCAGGTCGACCTGGTGCTCTTTGAGTGCCTTCCGCGCTCCGCCAATATTTTCTGCCACCGCACAAACCGAAAAGTCTTCTTCCTGGTTGAGCAATTCTCTCATTCCCATGCGAAAGATTGGGTGGTCATCAACGATTAGAATGTTCGTCATTGCTTCTCGATGTCTCCGCTAACTGTTATAACGGTACCCCGCTGCCAGTCAGACTCCAGTGAAAATGTTGCGCCGATCGCTTTTGCACGGTACTTCATGGTATGCAGTCCCATCCCCCTGGGCGCGGACAACGGATCAAATCCTGTGCCGTCATCAATGATCTGCGCAAAAACCTGATGTGTTCTGGTACGCACAGTAATGCTCACCTTGTCAGGAGTACCATGCCGTGCCGCATTAAATACGGCCTCCCTGACAATATAGAAAATATGTGTGGCAACGCTGTTATCTATATAATCAACCTGTCCCTCAAATGAAAGCTCACAGTCGATATCAAAGAGCTTCTCAACTTCAACCATCAGCTCTTCTATTGCAGCCTCAAGGCCGTGTTCGATTATATGAACAGGGTACAGCCCACGGGCAAGGCGCCGTGTTTTTTCAGTGGCGTCAACGATCAGCCCCCTGATTGATTCGAGTTGTTCCGCTCGTTGGGGAAGTTCTTTTTCCAGATTCATTTTCAAGGCCTTGCTCAACAGCTCAACGCCGCTGAGGTGCGAGCCCAGGTCATCGTGAAGAATTCTTCCGATGCTGCTGCGCTCTGCTTCCCTGGCGGCGATAATCTGTCTTTCCAGCCGGACCATTTTTTTCTCCGCTCTGGTTCTGAGTATGTGCAGCCACATCCCCTCCAGTACCATCGTCATCTGGCGGATGTCAGCCTTGTCATAACGAGATGGATTGTTGCAGACACCTGCTACAAGAACGATAAAACCGCCATTGAAAATAGGCACATCAAGATGCCTGGTAAGCTCTTTTTTGTAGGGGTAAATCGCCTGATTTGACTTTTTTGTGCAATGATTACAGATTACTGCATTCCTGCGCAGCACCGTTTCTCCAGCCAGCCCACCGCTGCTGACAGTACTGGAGAGATGTCGCTTGTCCGGATAAGGGACCCTGGTTCCATCTGCATGGCAGTGGGAAATGATCGTCATGTGCTGCTGTTTCTTATTGACCAGCGCCAGGTATCCCTCTTCCGAGCGGGTGATCTGGACGATTCGCTGCAGGGTAAAATTGTATTTGTCCTTGAGAGAAAAATCCTCCATCATTCCAAGTCGAAGCAGCGTGTCGAGCCGCAGCTCGTCACGATGTATCAGCTGTTCTTTCTGGATTCGGTCGTCGACCATGTGGTTGGCAAGATGAGCAAGGTGCTCAAACTCGCGAAAGGCAAGGGACTCTTTCTGGATCTTGATCTTTGCGTCGGCGGCACGCCTGAAGAAATCGGTAAAAAGACTGAATCCCTGCTTTATCTTAATGGTGTAATAGTAGGCGGCCAGCAGCAACAGGAAGACCGCGATAATGAACAGGAAAATAAAGGTGGATACATTCTTGAAGGCGATTCTCTGATAGGTGTGTGTTGCATCACCAATCAGCTTCTCCATTTCGTTCATCTGGATGGAAGCGGCAATATACCAGCCCCAGTCGTCGTATGATTTAACGAAACAGAGTTTGTTCTGCGGAGCCTGTTTTTTTTCGGGATAATTAACATAGCCTTCTCCATCAGGGCCTTGGGCTGCGAGCCAGATTTCTTCACCGTATACATCAAAATCGCCGTTGAGGCTGCGGATTGAACGACCGATCAGCTGCTCGTTTTTATGTGAAATGATCGTACCGTCAGAGCGAAAGACAAAAATTTCACCACCCTGAGCAAATTTTATCTGGCTTATCCTGGCCAGGCTCGTGGCCTTGTCCAGACGTTCCATACCGTCATTGTAGATTCCTGCCCCGATAAACCAATCAAGAGGTTGAAAGTACTTAACAAAAGAAGTCTTGGAGTATACCCTGTTTGCAAAAGCCGGTTTTATCAGGTTGTAACGATACATACCGGCACCTTTTTCATGGACGATATCAATAATATCATTGATGACATCACCGGAAGGATGCGTGGTTTGCAGATGATTCTGCCCCTCGAAAAACGGCTCGTCGGCAAAAAGATCAATGGTGCCGGTCTGGGTCTGCCCGGCAAAGTAATAACCGCGCCCATCATACCAGCGCATTGGCCGGAGCACTTCAGCAATCATGGAACGCAGTTCGTCAACCCCCATTTCAACCTGGTGCATGCTGTAGAGATGAGAGGCGATGGTATAGGCGGACTGAACCCGGTTGCGGAGTTCCTCATCGGTGCTGATCGCTGTCTGGTTCCGGGTAAAATTAATGAAATCGACGACATACTCTAATTCCTCCCGCACCCGGACCTTGTATTGGTCTTCGTAGTTCTTGCGAATATTTTCAATTCTTTCCTGGTGCGCCTGGTATTCGTTAATGGCCCAGAAAATCCCGAAGAAAAGCGCCAGTGCCAGAATGACCAGAAGGGAGGCATAGAACGGAGCTGCGGATAAAGATATTTTTTGCGAATTAAACATCAGTTTGGCGGAAGGAACAGGATGGTTTTCAAACCGTTATGCCCGTTATCACGGAATTTGCCTGCCAGCATCTCGATCAAGTTTCATAATGGTCGGAAAAATGGTCGTCAGGTAGATAGTGTCGAGCCCCTGATGATCCTGCGGGCCGAAGGTTAACATGAGGCCGCCAAGATTAAAGGCACCTACCGTTTGCATTGTCGAAATAAAAGACTCACGGGTCAGCTCCCCGGTGACTGAGGCAGCAATTTCTGCAAACAGTTTGCCGGCAATATATCCTTCCAGGCTGGTAAAGCCGAGAGCTTCGCCGTGCTGATACCGTTTCATCGACTGCATGTATTCCCTGATAAGAGGTATCGAGGGGTCAGTGGGGTCTGGAACTACCTGGGAGATAACGACATCCTCACCATAGGCGCCCAGCGCATCTTTGAGGCTTTCTGAACCGACAAAGGAGATATTGCAAAAGGTCAACTCCTCCTTGATCTTTGTTTTGCTGAGTTTGATAAATTCAGCGCAGGCTGGATACGCTCCGACAAGAACGACCGCTTCAGGGTCGGCCCGGTAAATATCTTTCATGCCGCCCATCACCGCCAGGGTGTTGCGCTCGTATGTCCCCTTTGAAACCAGCTGCATCCCTCGTTTTTCCAGGGCGCGTTCGATTCCCTGCAAGCCGGCGCTGCCATAACTGTCATTCTGGTAGAAACAGGCGATTTTGCTGAAGTGACGATGATTGATCAGGTAGTCAACGAGCGTTTCCATTTCCTGGTAGTAGCTGGCCCGGACGTTAATTACATATTTTCTAAAAGGGTTTCGCAGCAGTTCCGCGCCGCTGAAGGGAGCGAAGAAGGGAATTTTGTGTTCTTCAATGATCGGAACGACCGCTTTTGAGGTAGGGGTGCCGATTTCACCAATCAGTAAAAATACATCGTCTTCCCTGATCAGCCGTAGCGTATTTCTCACCGCCTGATCCGGTTCATAGCCGTCATCAAGGCTTATCAACTGAATTTGTCTCTCCTTCACGCCGCCTCTGTCATTTATCAGGCCGAAAGCGGCCAGCAGCCCCGAGCGCATTTCGATACCCAGATCCTTTGCCGGTCCGGACAGGGCGCAGGACTGGCCGAGAATTATGGGTTCTGTTGTTTGAGCGGCACTCCCCGGCAGCGGGGCTGCCGGTATGGCAAAAAAGAGAACCATCCAGACGATGCTGTACAGAGGATGCGGCATCTATGATTATCTCCGGCTAAAAGCTGCTGAAAGGTAAAACCATTTTTTACAATCTGGAAATGAGGTCCTTCACATGGCTGACAAGCATACCATTTTTTCTAAAAAAAGACAGGTCTGGCTGAGAAGAAAGAGGTTCGTTTCTTCTCAGCGAAACAGCCAGACGATATGCTGTTGCGTGAAGTTGTCTTATTGAATCAGACGGTTTGCCGGGGAAGGGTGCATTTTCAGTCCTTGCTACTGATCATTGGGCTATCAGAGCGTTTGCTCAGGTATAGAACAACAAAGTAGCGGGTGCTTCTTTCAGTTGCCAGAGTCAGGATCGCTGTTTATTTCAATACGTGGATCAATCAAAACTGCCGCACGAGATGTACTTTTCATAGGAACGAAAGTACTGTTATCCTCTGCTGGGACAATGGTGATAAATTCTCTTTTGCGCAGGTAAAAGATAATGATAGCCGAGATAGAGGAAACAACAGAGCAATAGGCAAATAAGCCATATGCAGTTTTCGTTGTTATCATCGTAAAAGAAGCGATTATTGGCCCTGCGGTTGCCCCAATACAATAACAGAGGAGAAGAACGGAACTGGCTGGAACAATATCAGCGCGATCGAAAAGATCGTGAGCTCTGGCAACAGATACTGGATATATGGTAAAAATCAGCCCGCCAAACAGGCCCATCAAAATCAGAAACAGGATGAAAGAGGCATCAGAGGTAAAAACAATCAACAGGCTGGCCAGCGAGACTGCCAGGCTTATGGCCGACAGCATATAGGTTCGATCAAAACGATCAGACATTGCCCCCACCGGCCATTGCAGAACCAAGCCTCCTAAAATACTCACGATCATCACGGTCGACACGCTTGTTACTGGAAGACCGATGGTATGGCAAAAAACTGGTACGATTGAATAGAATGCCCCGACCAGAAGACCGGCAAGGAAACAGCCAAGCATCCCAACGGGTGCCTTGCGAATCAGTTTCATGATATTGAACCGGCCGAAATCGGGCAATTCGGGGTGGATCGAACGTGTTACGACGACCGGCACGATGCAGAGCATCAATAGTAAACTGATGATGAAAAACATTCTTGGTTCCTGGATAGAGCCAATGTTCAAAAGAGCCTGACCACCTCCCATGCCAAGATAGCTCACCACCATGTAGACAGACATGACCTTGCCCCGGGATGCAGGGACTGTACACTCGTTTAACCAACTCTCTATGACCGTATAAAGCCCGATTGTTGACAAACCCGCAAAAAACCTCAACAGTCCCCAAAGGAGCGGAGACATGAACAGACCGTGCAGCAAGACGACTGACGCGGTTATGGCCGCAAAGGCCGCAAAGGATCGAATATGCCCGACAACTCTTATCAGCCGGCAGCAATATAAAGCCCCGACACACATACCCAGAAAATAGGCAGACGTTATAAAACCGACAAGCTGAGTTGATACGCCATCAACCGCGAGTCGGAGCGGCAGATATGTCCCGAGCAGACCAATTCCCGCCATGAGCAGGAAGACTGCCAGGTAAAGGGCGACGAATGAAACGAATATCGAAGGCATTTACATTCAGGTGTCCGAGAATAATTGATAAAAACAGGTGGCTTAAAAGGAACGCTCTACCTTCAGGCGGATAGCGTGCTCAATTCAGAGCACAAACGCTCAAGGCTGCCATATTTTGCAACTGGATAAAATCTTCGCACCCGGATAGCGCGTGTTTCTGCCTCCAAAATATCCAAATGCCGCCAGCAAGGCGTATTGAAGCTGGCATGCCGGAAACATGGAATGACTGCAGCGCTTGACCTTATTTCTGTGAGGCTGCCGTGTCAAGCGATATTGCTTCATTTATCATCACTTCCGGTCAATTAATGGAGGTGTGCGGGAAAAAGCTGTTTCAGAAACTCCGAATGACGTTGATCACAATCAGGGAACAGGAATCTCCTGCTTTGCATCCGGAACCTTGTAACCTGCTTGAAAAGCTGGCCGTTTTGCAAGCATTAAATACCATTCAAGAACGTTCGGAAAATCATGCAGATCAATTTTTTGGAATTGGTAGCGGCTTACCCAGGGCCAGATAGCCAGATCAGCAATGGTCAACTCGTCGATTGCGGTAAATCGTTTACCTTCCAGCTGCTTATCCAGGACACGATAGAGTCGTTTGGCTTCAAGACGGCAGCGGTCCTCAGCATAGTGAGATTTCCCTGGATTGAAATGAAGGAAATGGTGAGCCTGTCCAAGCATTGGACCTTGACCTGACACTTGCCACATTAACCACTGCATGACCTGCCATTTGTCGCTGCTATTGTCAGGTAGTAACCGCCCTGATTTTTCAGCGAGATAAAGCAGAATAGCACCTGATTCAAAGAGTGCTTGCCCGTTATCGTCATCAACAATTGCCGGGATTTTATTGTTGGGACTGATCGCTAAAAATCCTGGTTCAAATTGCTCGCCTTTGCTGATATCAATTGCCGTCACTTGATATGGCAAGGAAACTTCTTCAAGCATTATCGAAACTTTACGACCGTTTGGTGTTCCCCAGGTGTATAATTGTATCATTCTGGTCCCCGATGGTTCCTGTAAAAACAGGATGTTTTATTGGGATACGCTTAGCACGATCAGTTCTACCTCTGCTGAAGCTCGAGGTATTCGATCCTTAGAGCGGGTAATGGCAGCAAATTTTTACATGGTTTTAAGCCTATCCAGCCTATCCCGTGAGAGGTGGAATGGCAACCATAAACAGAGAAGCCTGCCAGGCTAAACATGTCTATGGCTTTTACTCAATTAGACGGAGTACCAGCTCAGGCGCTATGGCTGCTTGTCAAAAACCTTTACACCTTGTGGAATTTGATACCAGCTTTGCTTTTCACTTACCCAGAGGTGCGCAGTAGGCTCAAATATCCTGTCGTCGGGCATATTAACCGGCTTCAACTTCAATTTAACCGTCGCTAAATCGTCAGGATTATAGTGGTAAACCCTGTTGCCGCAGGTCGGACAGAACGTGGCGTTATTCTTGTTTCCACTGTCAGCCATCCTGCTCCACTCGTTGAGTTCGCCCTTAAACTCAATTGCGCTGGAAGCTACTACCGCAGTGACACTATACGGACCCGTTGATAGTTTCTGGCACTCTGTACAATGGCAGGCAAAAACCATTTTAGGCGCTTCATGCAATGTATACGTGACCTGCCCGCATTGACAGGAACCTTCGATTGGATATTTCATCTGCTCATGCTCCTCCTGGATTATGGTACCAGTTGACGTGTGGTATATGGCAACTGCCTTGTTGGAACGTTCTTTTTGAATTCAAGACAGATCTTCCTGACAAGATAACTACTGCCGATCATATTGGTAGTGTAATTATGCCAACCCGTCACTGGAGAGCAAAGTCCATCTGATGGACAACTGAGGGATGATTACAGCAAAGAAATACTCGTTTACCGGAGGAGCCTTTTTTACATCTTGAAGATCTTTTCCTTGAACCTTGGTCCAAGCAAAGATATCCTTAACCACCGTTTTCCAACAGTCGTGTATGCAGACCATCGGTGCGCCTTCTCATAACCAAAACCAGCGAGATACCCATGCCCAGACTCACCAAGATCGTCGCCACCATCTCTTCGCTCAACTGTTCGGTCGCTTTTATCGAAGGCCTTTACGAGGCCGGCATTAATGTCGTACGTCTCAACACCGCTCACTTGAGTCACGAAGCCGCCAAAGAGATCATCGACAACACCCGGGCTGTTTCCGACAAAATAGGGATACTGCTTGACACCAAGGGGCCGGAAATCAGAACCTGCCGCGCCGATGAACCGCTGGCGGTCAAGTACGGTGATGAGGTTCGCATTGCTGGTGAACCGGAGAAAACCTCCTCGGGCGACATCATCTGTGTGTCCTACGATAATTTTGTCAGGGATGTCCCGGTGGGCAGCTCCATTCTCATCGATGACGGCCATGTCGCCCTCGCGGTCCACGAAAAGGATGATCAGTACCTCTACTGTTCGGTGGAAAATGACGGCGTAATTCATGAGCGTAAGAGCATCAATATCCCGGCAGTGCATGTAACGCTGCCGGCTCTCAGCGTGAAGGACAAGGCCTTCATCAGATTTGCCGCTGAAAACGACCTGGTGGACTTTATCGCCCACTCCTTTGTCCGCAACAGGGAGGACGTCCTGGCGGTTCAGGAGATCCTGGACGAGAGCAACTCCCCGATCAAGATCATCGCCAAGATCGAAAACGCCGAAGGGGTCAACAATCTCGGCGAGATCCTCGATCACGCCTATGGGGTGATGATAGCCCGCGGTGACCTGGCTGTGGAAATCCCCACTGAGCAGATTCCGCTGATTCAAAAAACCATCATCCGGGACTGCATCGAACGCCGCAGACCCGTTATTGTCGCCACCCAGATGTTACACTCGATGATCGATTCGCCCCGCCCAACCAGAGCGGAGGTCTCGGATGTGGCCAACGCCTGCCTGGATAACACGGACGCCCTGATGCTCTCGGGCGAGACGGCCAGCGGCAAGTATCCTGAGTTGGCGGTTCGGACCATGGCCAAAATCGCTGTGGAGGTGGAAAGTAAGAGACAGGGCTATCTGGATGTCGGCTACACCCAGGAGAGCAAGGTCGCTGCCTACCTGGCCAAGTCCGCGGTCAAGGCGGCTCTTCGCTTGAACACCAAGGCAATCGTTGCAGATTCCCTCAGAGGCACTTCCATTCGGGCTCTTTCCGCCTATCGCGGTGCAAACGTCATTTATGCCCAGGTTTACGACCGCCGGATCATGCGCCTGCTATCGCTCTCCTACGGCGTCTATGCTGATTATATCGCCATGGACCTGGGAGACGGTGCCCCTCTCAGGCAGTCGATCTGCCGCCTGATAGCTGAGAACCGTTTTCACGACGACGATCTGATCGTCATCCTCGCCGGCAGCTTCGGTTCCCGGCAAGGAGCCACCTATATAGAGATCAGTTCGGCGGCTAACTTCAAACTCAAGTGCCGCTAGGAGATTATTAACCCTCTTTGTTCTTTTGAATCCAGCAAGGTTTGCGCTGGTACTGGCAATTAATCATGGTGAAGCGGGACCTGACTGATACGTTTCCTAGCTTTCAATAGGCCCAGCCTGCGAACCCCCGGATAGATGATTATCATCCATGATATGGGTGTGAGCACCATTTTCGATGCAAGATAAAAGATCACTGATTGCGAGGTCAACTATGTCATACGTTTTCAAAATTCTCTGTGCCTTTGTATGTATAACCGCTGCCGCAAGCTGTGGCCTGAATGAAAAGAATCTCCAGCCAGTCGCAATACCAAGTCAAAAAGACAAGCAGCATGACATCCATGTCAGCTTTAATTTCGACACTGGAAAAGGGCAAGGCAGTCGGGTATCTGGCTTTCGCCTCTACCGGGAAGGCAAACGTATCTGCGAAACAAACGATCCCAGCAGCAAGAGTATAGATTGTACTATTGCAAGCCCTGGTGGTTCATTTTTGTTTACGTTGACAGTTTACTACGACGACGGCTCGGAAAGCACCCATTCAGAGCCGTTCTCTTATACAATTCCAGATTAACCAGATGCTATTGACCAAGATGGGTTTAAGCTGGATTCTCCCCTGCTTCACGTGTGCAACTTCATTCGCCTGTCCAGTCGAGCGCAAATCTCCGCCAGGCAATCTTTTGAGTACATCAGACATGGAGAGCCTTGAGGAGTAAGAAATGGCTCTGCAGTAAAGGTTTTCTTCGCCTGGGTTTCTTTTTCCCAGTATTTGGCAATACGACCTTCCTCCTGCTCAGAATATATCGGTTGGGCATTTAATTCTTTACGGCTTGTACGTCCATCCGCGGTCGTTGTTATAAATCATCAGTTTTGTCATGCCGCCATCCACGGTGATGTTCTGCCCCGTGATAAAACTACTCCTCTGATCGCACAGGAACATAACGGTATGGACAATATCCGAGGGTTTGCCAACCCTGCCTGCCGGATGCTGAGTTGTATCCGACTTTTCGAATTGTGCGCCGATGGTGTCGATCCATCCTGGGGAAATGGAATTAACACGTGCTTTTCCGGCGAGAGTGATGGCCATGGCATGGGTGAGGGCAGAGAGGCCTCCTTTTGCCGCGGTATAGCTTTCGGTATTGGCTTGACTCATCAGATGGCGGGTGGAGGAAATATTCACGACGCTTGCCGGTGTGCTGAAGTGATCCCTGAACAGCCGGGTCAGCATAAACGGAGCCGTGACCCCTACGCGCAACACGTAATTGAAATCTTCATAAGAGCAGGTGTCAAGACCTCCCCGGGAAAGGCAGGCGTTATTGATCAGAAAGTTAATTTCGCCGTGTTCGCTGATGACCTTGGATGCAAAAGAGCGGAGAACCTGTTCCTCGGAGATGTCACCGATAAAGTAGTCGTTTGCCAGCAGGTCAATGGTGCAGACAGAAACCCCTTGCGCGACAAAGGCGTCACAGATTGCCTTTCCAATGCCCCTTGCCCCGCCTGTTACGACAGCGACTTTTGGTTTGTCCATGGTTTGATCTCCTCTGTGCTTTGACGATTTTTTGTATGGTGATCGTGAGGTTATAATAACATCCTGCCTTTCTGTTCTCTCCACAGCCCCTGAAAAGAGATGCCTGGTCTTCTCAACTTCTCAAGCAAGAGTCGCTGCGGCATGGCTTCGGCCTATTGACTCTGCCGGCAGCTGTCGCCTGCGGTGCAAAATGTTTTTCTACAAGCTCTTCCCTGTTATTGCTTTGCTTTTCCAACTCTGGTAATTCTGAAGTGCCAGGTTGGAATCCATACCTTATAGTTTTGTGACCCCGTCTTGAACATGACCAAAATTCCTTCAAAAGTACAAACATTCCTGGAAATTCATGGTCTTTGCGCCCTTGAGTTTGAGCCCGGATCAACGCCTACTGCAGAAGCAGCAGCCCAACGGATAGGAGTACCTGTCGGCCAGATAGCAAAATCCATCCTTTTCAAAGGAAAGGATGGTACCTTCCGACTGGTGGTGGCTGCCGGCGACAGGAAAATTAACAGCGGCGCGCTCAAGCGTACAACCGGTGCCAAGCACCGGATGGCCAGTGCGCAGGAGACTGAAGTGGCGACAGGCTTTCTTCCAGGAGGGGTATGCCCATTCGGCTTGGAGGATGCTCCTGTCAAAATCCTGCTGGACGTATCGCTTGATGAGTATGACATTGTCTACCCGGCGGCTGGCACCGATGCCACCGGTGTTCCCTTGAGTCCTGATTACCTCAGGCAGATTACCGGCGGCGTAAAGGTTGAGGTGACTTGATTCCAGGGCTGTGGTCTGCACCTTCCGAGAGCTCAGATCGACCGGCAATCGTGCAATCACATTCGCTATGGCAGCATACGTGGCAGGACCGGCTTGTTTTCGGAGTAGCGAAATTCCTGATTCGTTTCGATTCGGTAGGTGTTCCCGCGTATCTCTCGTCTTCATACCAGCTGTGTGGTTCGGCGTTAAAGCAAGGTGAATTTAAATCGGCCTCACCAAAGGTGTGCTCATTGACATGCCATATTGTAGTATTAAGCTGTAAGGATTAACTATTTAACCGTTTCAGTCCATGAATCTGGGATTTCATTATCCATAGGAGTTTTACGTGTCTGCATTGTTAAATTTTTTACTCAGGAGGTGGACCATGGGTGAGGTCAGCAGGCTATCGGCCGAGCAGGTCAGGAAGGGAGTTGTTGCAGGGACGACCCTGTTGGTTTGCGCATACGATGACGATGTTAAATTTGAAAAGTTCAAACTTGAAGGGGCAATACCACTGTCAGACTTCAAGGCAAAAGAAGCTGAATACCAAAAGGACATGCAGATTGTCTTTTATTGTGCCTGACCTGCTGAAGGCAGTGCCGCAGGTCTTGCGGACAGGTATAAAAATGAAGGGTTTTCCAATACACATGCCCTAAAAGACGGACCTGGTGGATGGCAGAAAGCAGGATACCCCATTCTCTGATATAATTGTAATAGTCACGACTTGATCTGAGCGTCGCCAGAATTCGCAGTGGCTTGCCGGCCATTCGCCCTGAATCCCTCATGGAACATGACAACGCCTTGTGGGAAACGGCCGTCAAATGAAAGAGCGAAAAATACCTCGTGTGGAACGCCCTCGAGGCCAAGGTCGGCATTATTTTTAAAGCCAAATTTCCGGTAGTATTGCGGATGCCCGACAAGACAGCAACCTTTGGCGTTGCGGTTTTTCAATCGTGACAGCCCCTGCTCTATCAGGGCTTTGCCAATACCCCTGCGCTGGTATTCCGGCACTACGGAAACCGGGCCAAGTCCATACCAGTTTGTGGTGCCGTCTGAAACGGTCAGGGGGGAAAAAGCAATATGCCCCACAACACGGCCCTCCACCTCTGCGACGAGCGATACAGCAAGAGCCTTCTCGGCGCGCAGCGCTTCGATGATGAACTGTTCCGTGTGGTTGCTGATTTCTAAAGCCTCGAAGGCAGCAATTGTTACCTCGGTTATTGCGCCAACGTCCGAATTGGTTTCAGCTCTGATAACGATTTCAGGTTTCATATGTCTGCGTGTCCTTTTCTTTCAGGCCAACAGTGGATTGAAGTATAAGAGGGATAAGACCCCATTTATCACTTAAATCAAAGAATAAAGTGTGGCCGCGCAGCCAATTTCAGCCCAAAACCGGCTGAGCTCAATTGCAACGGTGTCTTTCCGGGAAAATGGAACCTTTTGTATAATCCTGGCCAGGACGAGAGGCGAGGGATGACAAATGCCCGCTGATCTTTGCCGAGTGATCTCCATGACCGGAGACGGGAATATATTAGGATTGATTTCGATGGCCCGATAAGATAGGTTTTTTCGATACATGCTGCGGCAAAGGTTTTCGCAGCTTCTTTTTCCGCTTTGAATAAACCGAGCTCATTGGGCACTCCCTCATGAACCGTTCGCAAAACAACAACAAATCTGAGCCACTGGGTACACTGGGAACCTTTGGCGGTGTGTTTACACCCAGCATCCTGACGATCCTCGGCATCATCCTGTTTCTGCGAATGGGCTTCATGGTCGGAAGCGGCGGCTTGTACAAGGCGTTGCTGATTGTCTCCATCGCGAATATCGTTTCGATCCTGACCAGTGTTTCCATGTCTGCTGCGGCAACAAATATACAGGTCAAGGGGGGCGGCGCGTATTACCTGATCTCCCGGGCCCTCGGTGTACGCTTTGGCGGTTCCATCGGCATTGTCTTGTTTCTGGCTCAGTCTGTGTCGATCGCTTTTTATTGTATCGGATTCGCCGAGGCTCTTCTCACCGTTCTGCCGACGCATCCATTGGTTTCAATAAAATCTGTCTCTATCCTGGCGGTCCTGTTTCTCTTTATGATGGCATGGCTTGGGGCTGACTGGGCGACAAAGTTTCAGTATGTCGTGATGGGACTTCTGGTCGTCGCCCTGATTTCATTTTTTGTCGGAGCAGTGTTGAGCTTTGAGCCCCGGTTGCTCGTGCAGAACTGGGCTCCTCGTGAGGGGGGGCTCCCTTTCTGGGTCCTGTTTGCGCTGTTTTTCCCGGCGGTAACCGGGTTTACACAGGGCGTCAACATGTCTGGGGATTTGAAGGACCCGGGGAAAAGTATTCCCCAGGGGACCTTCTGGGCGGTAGGGCTTTCGGCTCTGATCTATTTTGCCGCGGCACTGATGTTTGCTGGATCCATGACTAACGCGGAAATGACAGCCGACTATGATGCGATGAAACGGATATCCTACGTTCCGGGGCTTGTAACCGTTGGTGTCCTCGCTGCAACCCTGTCATCGGCCATGGCCTCATTTCTGGGAGCACCGCGTATTCTCCAGTCTCTTGCCGCGGACAGGATATTCAGCTTTTTAAAACCATTTTCAGTGGTTCACGATGACACGAATAATCCGCGGCGCGGGGTATTGCTGTCTGGGGCTATTGCTGTGATAATTCTATCATTTGGACACCTGAACCTGGTTGCCGGTATCGTCTCAATGTTCTTTCTTATCTCTTACGGCCTTCTCAATTACGCCACATTTTATGAGTCCAGAACGAACAGTCCCTTTTTCAGACCCCGCTTCAAGTATTTCAGACCATGGATGAGTTTCGTCGGCTTTCTGGCCTGTGCTGTGGCGATGCTCGCCATAAACATTTCAACAACCATTATTGCTTTTTTGATTATCTTAGCTATTTATCAATATTTAAAGCATTATTCAGGACCTCCGCGGTGGGCCGACAGCAGGCGTTCCTACTTTCTCCAGAAAGCCCGCGAAAATATCCGTGCTGCAGGGATTGAAAAGGATCATGATCGGGACTGGCGCCCGGTCATCCTGGCCATGACCAGAGATTCGGAGCGGCTTCACCAGATCATGGGGTTTGCTGCCTGGGTGGAAGGAAAGTCGGGCTGTACTTCGGCAGTTCGAATTATTCAGGGGCAGGGGCAGGGGATAAAAACAGTTGTTGAGAGAAAAGAGGCGGCCAAAAAACTCACCGCTGAGCTGCTGGAGATAAAATCAGCAGCATTCCCGCTTGTTTTGACTGGAGCGGATATTTCTGATGTGCTGCCGACGCTCATACAGTCGTATGGCCTTGGCCCTATCAAGGCAAATACGCTGCTGGTAAACTGGATAGATGACCTGGGGAAGGGGTTGTCAGGGCTGGGCGCTCTGGAGTATGCCAGGAATCTCAAGGCAGCCTTCCAGCAGGGGCTGAATGTGATGATACTTGATACCGACTTGCACAAATGGGACCGGCTTTTAGCAAAGCGCGACAACAAGCACGATCATGTCATCGACGTCTGGTGGGATGATAACTCAACGGGCAATTTCATGCTTCTCATTGCCTATCTTATCAGCCGTAACACGTTTTTTGAAAAATCATTGATTCGCCTGATTGCCCGGAGCGGGAGCAAAGAGGTCACCAGGCTTGACGAACAGTTGAAAAAACAGATGGAAGACATTCGCATCGACGCAGAACCGATAATTGTTCAAAATTTTCACCACGAAACAATCGTTGAAATCTCATCTCAATCTTCAATGGTGTTTATGCCTTTTGGCCTGAAAGATCATCATTTTTTTGATGCAGCCGGAGGTTCCCTGTTCAGGTTGCTTCCCCAGCTGCCGCTGACAGTGCTGATGAGGGCGGCACAGGATATTGACCTGGAGGCGGAGCCCGATGACGGTTATCTCGGAGACCTTGCTGCTGCATCGGATGCTCTGGAGCATGCGAAAAAAACCTATCGGACAGCGTATAAGCAAGCCCAGCGCTTGAAGGCAGAGGCTGACGGTTTTACCCTGAAGTTGAGTAAACTGGAGCCCGATGACGAAAACAGGACAAGACTGATTGCCGAAAGTGATAAAGCCATCAAAACGTATGAAGATGGCTATAGAAAAGCGGTAAAAGCGCGGGTAAAAGTTGAGACGGCTGTCAAAGAGCTCGAGAACATGGCTGAAGCAGGCGAGTAGATACGGCCTGCTGTATCGTCTTCCCCAAGTCTGGCTGGCTAGCAGGCCGTATCTACTCGCCAAAGATTCAGGGTAGTCTCGTCCTCCTGGCTGATATTGCAGCAGCACCAGATGGGGCGCATTTACATTTTTGAGGGGTGATTCGGAGATACCGGCTTAGCAGCTGCAGATAGTGACAGACTTGCCTCTGATTTTGGAAATCCAGGTGTTGATAATATATGCGGCGCAGCCGCAACCGTTGTCAGGGTTGACGAAAATAGCATCGACCGGGCAGTTGGTGGCGCAGGCGCCACATTCCATGCAAGCGTTGTAATCGATAATCCTGGCTTTTTTATTCTGCAGCTCGAAGATGCGGTGCGGACAGACGATGGCACACATGCC
>CBDUGK010000042.1:0-30593 GCA_965366875.1 uncultured Desulfobulbaceae bacterium
GACCGGATTGAGCAATGCTTCGGCAATGGATTCCGGGCTGTCGGGGATAACGGGCATCGGGTGCTTGGTAATCGGTGTTGCCGTGATAGAGTCGGGAAGCGTTATGGTGAGTTCACCTTTTCCATAGAGCAGCTGATGATTCATGATATGTTCCTCCTGCCCGCCGGCGAGTTTTTTATTGACACGAACTGAAAAAAACAATAGTAAAAACGATAACATCTGATGTTATGCTTATCTGATGGTTTTCTGAATGTCAAACAATAAGATTCATCATGCAATTCAATTTGCTCGGGGATTGCAATTACCATGAAGGAAACGCCATGCCGAAATTTAATGCCAACCTGACGATGATGTTTACCGAAGTTGATTTTTATGACCGTTTTGAGCGTGCTGCCAGGGCAGGGTTTACTGCAGTCGAGTTTCTCTTTCCGTATGAGTGGCCGGCGGCTGAGCTTCTTGAAAAACTGCAGGAGAACAAGCTTTCGCAGGTCCTGCATAACCTTCCGGGCGGGGACTGGGCAGCGGGCGAGCGGGGCATTGCCTGTTTGCCGGGTCGGGAAGGAGAATTCCAGGACGGGGTCGGGCTGGCCATCGAGTATGCACGGGTGCTGAAGTGCCCGAGGCTAAATTGTCTTGCCGGCCTGACGCCTGCCGGAGCAGCCGCCGAAACAATCAAGGAGACACTGGTAAATAACCTCCGTTTCGCCGCAGATGCGCTGGCCAGGGAAAATATAACGCTGCTGGTGGAACCGATCAACTTCCTCGACATGCCCGGTTTTCACCTGGTTAATTCACGCCAGACCATGGCCCTGCTCGAGGAGATCGGTCACGACAACATCCTTCTGCAATATGACATTTATCACATGCAGCGTATGGAAGGTGACCTGATCAACACCATCACCAAACTGCTTGACAAGATTGGCCACATGCAGCTTGCAGATAATCCGGGCAGGCATGAGCCGGGAACCGGCGAGATTAATTTTGCAAATCTTTTCAAGGCGATTGATGCAATCGGTTACCAGGGATGGATTGGCTGCGAATATATTCCGGCAGCAGACACAGAAGCCGGCCTCGGCTGGATGAAAGGTTATTAACACCTGACCCGGAAAAGGTGAGAGCGAGCTGGACCATTCAGCCATGGTTCTGGCTCTGGAGAAGCTCGCTGAACATAAAATCGGGGGATGACCACAAAACCGCTGCAGGCGCTGAACCAATCGCAGCGCCTGCAGCTTCTCAGTTTGGCCAGGTGACGATCTTCATCGGGGTCTGATTTTCAATCTCCAGGAGGCGGTTGTATTTTGCCAGCCGTTCAGACTGCGTGATAGAGCCGTTTTTAAACTGGTCGCCCGACCAGCCAACGGCAAGATCGGCTGCCCAGTCATCTTCGGTTTCCCCGCTTCTGACACTGATAGTCACCATCCAGCCTGCATCTCTGGCCATCCTGTAGGCTCGGGCCGCTTCGGTTAGGGTCCCGATCTGGTTTACTTTGAGCAACAGGGCATTACACGCCCCGGTGTCGATGGCTTTTTGGATCCTTTCCGGGTTGGTGCACAAAAGATCGTCGCCCAGAATCAGAATCTGCTTGCCAAGTGATTCCTGCAGGTGTGGCCAGTAATTCCAGTCATCCTCAGAGAGGCCATCCTCGATGCTGACGATGGGGTAGCTGTTGCACCAGTCCTGAAGCCGCTCAATCATCATGCTGCTGCTGAGGGGTGTTTCATCGAGATAGTATGAGCCGTCACGGTAGAAATGAGAGGAGGCCACATCGAGTGCGAGATGGGCATCTTTACCCGGCTGATAGCCGGCATTGTCAATGGCAGTAACCGCTGCTTCAAGCATCGATTCGGCATCGGGGAAGGGTGGTGCAAGTCCGCCTTCATCGGCTGTCAGCAGTCTCATGCCATAGCGTTGCAGGCCGATTTCTGCCGCCGCCTGGTATATGTTGTTCATCATCACCAGAGATTGATCGATGGTCTCAGCAGAGGCGGGGACAATCAGAACATCCTGGATCGGAATCTGCTTGCCGGCATGTCGTCCGCCGCTGAAAAGATTGATCGTGAGCCGCGGGAAACGCTCCACTTCCCGGTTGATGAGACGGGAGAAGGCGAGATAGAGCGGTTGCTTCTGCGTTTTCGCGGCAGCCCGTGCAAAAGATATTGAAACGGAGAGGATCGCATTTGCTCCCAGGCGGCGCTTGTTGTCAGTGCCGTCAAGAGCAATCAATGTTTCATCAAGTTCCTGCTGGCTTGAAAAATCGCGATCTTTCAGAGAGCTGAGGATCTCCTTGTTGACATTGTCAACCGCCTTCCGGCATCCTTTCCCCTGGTAGCGTGAAGCATCGTTGTCGCGTAATTCCAGCGCTTCTGCCGCACCCGTCGATCTGCCCGAGGGGATTGAGGCTGAGGCGCCGACACCCTGTTCCAGGGTACATGTTGTCTTGATGGTCGGCTGACCACGGCTGTCAAGAATTTCAATTGCCTGAAGATCGGTAATTTTACTCATTTTGATCTAATGACTCCGTAAATTGGTGGATTAGTGAGATCATGGATGACGGGGTATCGCTGATCAGGTCCATGATGATTTTCTGTTGGAGAGTGCGCTGCTGCTCGCCTAAATACTCGAGCGGTGATTTGCCGATGACCCGAGCCAGCAGGCATCCCAGCGAATTTGCAATGCAGTGATATTCAAGGCGGCTCGACCATGGAGCAGTCTGAACGTTTTCAAAGTAGGTGTTCCAGAAAAGGCGGGCCGCATCCCCGAACTCCTGTCGATACTGTTTGCGGTAATTGGCTTTGCTGAGAAAATGGGCCATGGCAAAGCCAACATCAAAGGCGGGATCACCCCTATGGATCACTTCATGATCAAGCAGAACCAGGCGCTCCCGGTATATGAGAATATTTTTAGGGCTGTAATCGCCATGAACAAGGGTCAGCTTCCTGTCTTTTGTCTGCTTGATCAGTTTATTCAAAAAGGGTGCGGCCTCAGGCAGCTGCCCGGCCGAGAAGGCATAATAGGGATCAAGCCGCAGGTTCTCAAAATAACAGCTGTTGTCAAAAAGATCGCTGAGCTGGTTGGTTTTTGCAGCGTTTGTGTGGATATGGGAGAGCAGCGTTGCAAACTCGATGACATGATTCTTTCTGGGCTCTGCTGAAAGCAGCAGTGACTTATAATTCTCGTGAGGTTCCGGTACTGCCTCCATGATGAGGATATGCTGCTCATGATCCTCGAAAATAAATTGTGGCACCGCTCCTGGCCGGGTCAGCTTCTGCAGCGCTCTGAGACCTTCTGCCTCGTGATGAATGCGTTGCGGGTCCGAGAACCAGTCCTCCTTTACCCTGAGTTTTTCAAGGGCCTGTTTGATAACCCACTGGTGACTGTCGGAGAAGCGGACCAAAACGGTTCGGTTTGAAACGCCGCCATGCAGGTCGCAACACTCCAGACGCTCGCCATTGTCTGTCAGTTTACGGGCGATAAGGTATGTTTTCAACTGCTGGTGATTTTCTATGTTGATCACATGCTGCTCCTCTTGAAGAAATGCGGGAAAAGGTTCAACGGCGGCGGCCGGCTGGCGGATCAGTCAAGCCTGGTGACAAAGACCAGCTCTGTTCTGCCGGAGAGTTCCGGAGCAAAGCTGTAGCCGCCGGCAGCAAAGGCTGAGAGCTGCTCAATTTTATTGATCCGGTTTTTTATCAGATAGTCGACGAACATCCCTCGTGCACGCTTTGTATAAATCGCAATACTCTTCGACACATTGTTTTTCATCTGCCTGAACGTTATGGTTACCATCGGGCCGCTGAGCTGTTTCTGCTTTATTACCCGGGAGTATTCTTTTGAGGCACAATTAACGATGAGTGGTACCTGCATTCTTCCCAGATCATCATTGAGCGTTTCGGTTATGTCGGTTCCCCAGAAATCATAAAGATTTTTACCCAGGTCGGTGGACAGTCCGGTTGCCATTTCAAGGCGATAGGGCTGCATCAGGTCAAGAGGGCGAAGGATCCCGTAGAGGCCCGAGAGGATACGCAGGTGAGCATCGGCAAAACGGAAATCTCCCTGGCTGTAGGAATCAAGGGTCAACGATGAAAACGCATCTCCCTGGAACGTGGCGATCGTGGTTCCGGCAGTCCTGGTATCGTGAGGTATGGAAAACGCATGAATTCGTCTGTGGGTCAGATCTGCCAGCTTTTCACTGATGTGCATCAATTTTGTCAGCTCATCACGGTCAAATTGTTTCAGCCGTTCGATAAGGATGGTCGTCTTTTCCAGAAGGGAGGGTTGAGTATTTTCGCTGCCGGAAACGAGGCTGACCCGCTGGGTTTTCGATGGTGATACGATGACGATCATGACAACGCTCTTCTGCGGTTAACGGAAAAGATGCACACTGTCAGAAAGATGACAGGTATTCCCTAAAACAGGAAAGTATACAATGTTTAATTCTGTGCGTCACTTTTTTACCGTACGAACCTTTTTGATATTTAAATGATTCTGTGAGATAATAACGGTTAAACAACCCATTTCAATACTACTATTGTTAACCGTATTTTGTCGGGGGAAGGGAAATGGTTTTTGGACAAAAAAGTGACGATTCAAAAGCGGTTCATCTCCATGGCCCTGATATTAACGTGCTGACGGAGCAGATCAAGGATCTGGCCCGCAACGGGTCTTTTCGTGAGGCTGAGCTGCTGCGAGAGCAGCTGCTGAATTCCAACCCGATGGCAATCGACAGCATCGTTTCTTCTGCAGCGGTCATTGAGGCCGAGAAAACCAAGCGCTTGGACCCGGATCACCTCAGCGCCTGGAGTGATCTTTATCAGGAGTTGAGCAGTGAGGAGACCAACTGCCTGTTTTACAGCCTAAAGCGGACGAAGGTTGCTGCCGGAAAACTGCTGTTTGCCCAGGGTCAGGCGAACAACCGGCTCTTCTTCCTGGAAAGCGGCCAGGTGACGCTCTTTTATCGGAAAGGCCAGAAAAATTATCCAGTTATTAAACTCGCCGGAGGTGATATTTTAGGCGAAGATTCATTTTTCGGCATCTCTCTCTGTCCGTTTTCCGCTGCCACACAATCTGATGTGAAGGTCTGCTACCTGAAACGCAGCATCGGTGATGACTGGCGTGAAAACCAGGCAGGCCTTTACGAAAAAATTTCCGATTTTTGCGAAAAGCATGGTGTCGGCGATAAGACTGCGGAGCAGAAAAGCAGTGGCCGCCGTGATCACCGGCGATATCCGCTGAAGGGCAGTGTCACCGCCTATCCTCTTGATCAGCAGCGCCAAAGGACGACAACCTATTTCAAAGGAGGATTGTCCGATATCTCCCGCTCCGGCATCTGTTTCTCCATCCACTGTTCGCGGCAGCAGACAGCCCGGGAACTCCTCTCCAGAGATACCGATATCGCCCTTGTTTTTAATGACCAGGACGATAAAACCGTCGAGCTCAGTGGCACGATCGTCAAACTGTCTTATCATCTGCATAGCGATTACAGTGTTCACCTGAAATTCTCCCAGGTACTCAGCATTGATCTCTTTAAATCATTACCCTGTGACTGGTCGGCCGAAGAAAAATTTTAGCGACGTAGATTAAAGATGGGATTCACGAGACGTTGGCAGGGGTAATGGACATTACTCAAACCTATCTGCTCCTCATCGCAGCCTGGTTATCCTGGTGCGGACTGCACAGCTATCTGATCTCTGTGCCGGTTACGAATTATTGTGAGAAACTGCTTGGAGAACGTTTTCGCTTCTACCGGCTGGCATATAACCTGATTTCATCAGTAACCCTTGTCGTTCCAGTGTCTGTCGGCCTCTCTTTACAGGAGTCTGAGACACCAGTTTTCATCTGGTCTGGCGGGGTGGCGGGAAGCGTTCGATTTTTTCTGCTCGGATCCGCACTGATTCTGTTTATATCGGCGGCAAAACACTATGATATAAAATCGTTCCTGGGTATTTCACAGGTGCGGAGCAGACAGCAGAGCCATCTCCCTGGAGATAAAAATGTTTTTACTGCATCAGGGGTTTCAGCTATCATCAGGCATCCGTGGTACCTTGGAGGTATTCTTTTTGTCTGGTCGGCAGCGAAGGTTTTTTACCCGTCAACGGTGATAGCGGCGGTCATGATCTCAGGATATTTTGTCATCGGCACCATCCTTGAGGAACGGAAACTGGTGAAACAGTTTGGGGATTCTTATCGAACGTATCAGCAGAGGGTGCCGATGCTGTTACCCCTCAAATGGCTCGTCGGTTTTTTTCAAATAAACAAAAAACGAGGTGACTGATATGTCAACAGAAATAACTGCGCTGGTGAAGCAGGTGTCGGAATCAATGTCTGAAGCAAGCATTCGAGATCACCGTGTGAAGTGCGACCGTCCTGAAGCAAAAGGAGGAAGCAATGGCGGTCCGATGGGAGGAGAACTCTTCCTTATGGGGTTGGGCGGTTGTTTCATGAGCAACCTGCTGGCGGCAATAGCGTCACGCAAGGCTGACATAACCGGGGCGGAAGTTACGCTCAGGGCGAAGCTCGACGGCACGCCACCCCGGTTTACCGAGATCAAAATGGAGGTCAGCGGAGTATATCAGGACAAGGGCGAGCTGGAAAAACTCGTTATTATCGCCGAACGGGGATGTATCGTTGCCAACACCATCAGGGAAGCTGTGGTGCTGAAAATAACGGTGAAGTAGTCTCGGCACTGCTGTTTTCAGACATGCTGAACAGGACAAAACCTCCCTGCCTCGCTATTTCATCTACCGCTATCGAATGATTCAGCAGTCGGGCATAGCTGTAGTTTGTGGTGATGCCGACCGAGATATCCTCCTGGTTGAAAAGCTCCGGTAACTGCTGGAGCAGCGCGTCGCTGTGATAAATGGTGCGGCGGCCGGAGACAAACATCACACTCGGGCGATCGCTGATGTTGTAGAGGACAATACGGCCGCCGGTCGGGGTATGCTCGGCAGCAGTGGTGGCCAGTTCAGCAAGAGGCTGGCTTATCAGTCGGTCATAGAGCGGCATGATGGTAAAAAAAATGGTGGCGCTGACAATAAAAGAAGAGAGAAGCAGCCCCTGAAAAACCTGGTGGACATCTCTGCTGCGGGTTGAGCGGATGATTATGACAGCGCTGGAGATAAAAAGTAGTGCCGCAATCCACACGCCGGCGCCGAGCTGGACAGGTTCTGCCAGTATCGGTACGTTTCGACTGCTCTCACCAAGCAGTTCGGGCAGGTAGGGTATGATCAGTGGACTGGCGGCGAGTGCGATAGCGAGCACAAGAATGAGGACTGCAGAAAGCCAGCCTGCACTCAGCCAGATTGTCGGAAACCTCATTTTATCCCTGCTGAACAGGGTGGCGCTGAGTAGTGCAAGCCCGGGGAAAAGAGGTAAAAGATCAAGGGGAAGGCTGAATGCGGTGAACGGCAGAAAAAAAAGGGTAACGATTGAAAAAATAACAAATAGTCGGACAAATCGTGAGGCGGGATCGCGACCGAAGAGGACGGCAGTGTTGACTGCCGCCAGCGGCAGATAACTGAACCAGGGGAAAAAGCCAAGCAGCAGAGCGATGAGGTAATAATAGAACGGCGTCGAGTTTACCGCCATCGCATCTGAAAACCTGTCGGAAAGATGTTTTATGAATAGTTCTTTTGCCAGTTCGAATCCGTCCGGATGAATAAAGCCAAGCACCACGTACCAGGAACATCCCACGATGGCGATGATGAGGGCGCCGGGAAATAACAGGTTTTTTCTGAACAGCAGACCGATTCGTCTGACAAGGAGCAGGTAGATGACAACGGTAACCATTAAAACCAGTACGCCGAAGGGACCATTGCTGAGCATTGTGAAGCCGCCGGCAAGACAGCTGGTCCAGAAGAGAAAACTGCCGTCCTGGTCCGTTATGGTTCGCTCAACACCATGCCAGAAACTGGCAACAGAGATGACCAGGAACATGGTGAGCAGCATGTCGGGCATTGCCACCCGGGAGAGGTAAACCACGAGAACCGAACTGCCGAGAATAAGGGCGCTGTTGAATGCGGTTCGGCCGCCAAGAGGAATCCTGGCACTGAAAAAAAGTATCATTATCGTGGTCAGTCCGCACAGAGCGTTTATTGCTCTTGCTCCCAGAGAGTTGATGCCGAAAAGCCTGTAGCCGAGCATCTGGGTCCAGTATTGCAACGGCGGAATCTCAAAAAACTCAGCACCGTCGAAGGTTGGAACAACAGCCTCGGAGGCGAGGTACATCTCACGGGAAACCTCGGCATAAACGGCTTCTTCAGGGTCTGCTATGATGGTGCTCCCCAGGCCATAGAAGAGCAGCAGAGACATGACGGTCAGCAGGATGAGCGTGGCGATGAGTTCAAAACTTTTTGACATGGCGTTTCTGTAGCGTTATTGCCTGGGGAACCGTGGTGTTCCCTGGTTGCCTGTTACCTGAAAAAGTCAGGCTGCAGATGGATACTGCAGGCTAATTCTTAAAACTGTGAACGGGAGCTGGAATCCTTCCACCCCAGCCGATAAATCTCCCGGATTTTCCAATATTTCTGACCTCCATTATCGGGCTTGCCCCGAATAACCCGCCAAAGCTTACCACCTCACCGGCTTCTTTGCCGGGTACCGGTATAATCCGTACCGCGGTCGTCTTGTTGTTTATCATGCCGAGTGCCATTTCGTCAGCGATAATCGCTGAAATGGTCCCGGCGTCAACGGACCCCGGGATCGGGACCATGTCCAGGCCGACCGAGCAGACGCAGGTCATCGCTTCGAGTTTTTCCAGGCAGAGGCTGCCGGAGCCGACTGCTTCTGCAAGGAGTGCATCCTCCATGACCGGGATGAATGCACCACTCAACCCTCCAACCGTTTTAGAGGCGAATATGCCGCCTTTTTTGACCGCGTCGTTGAGAACGGCAAGAATTGCCGTTGAACCGGGAGCACCGATTGCATCAACACCGAGGATATGGAGGATTTCGCCGACACTGTCTCCTATTGTCGGGGTTGGAGCCAGAGACAGGTCGACAACACCGAAATCAATACCGAGTATCTCAGATACCTGTCGGCCGACCAGCTCACCGCAGCGGGTGACCCGGAAGGTCGTCTGCTTGATTTCTTCGGCCAATTCGTCGAGTTTCAGTTTGTTACTGCGCGAGGATATCAACCGCTCCAGGGCCCGGGCAATGACGCCGGGGCCTGATACGCCGATATTGAGCACCGTATCAGCTTCCTCAAGCCCATGAATTGCTCCGGCCATGAAGGGATTGTCTCCTGGCTGGTTGCAGAAAACGACAAACTTTGCAGCCCCGAATCCATTCTGGCTGCGGGTTGCCTCGGCGATATCTTTTATGGACTGGCCAAGCATGGTTACCGCATCCATGTTTATGCCTTTCTGCGATGAACCGACATTGATGGATGCACAAACCTTATCGGTGACCGAGAGTGCTGTCGGCAGGGAGGTGATGTAGTGCCGGTCCGTTTCCGTCATGCCCTTTTCAACCTGGGCAGAAAAACCGCCAAGAATATCAACTCCAACAATCGATGCCACCCGATCAAGGCTGCAGGCCAGATCGACGAAACCATCCTGGTCGAAACCGGCTCCGACAAAGGCAATCGGTGTAATGGCAATTCTTTTGTTTACCACCGGGATGCCGAGTTTGCGGGAGACAAAATCACAGGTTTCAACAAAATTACCCGCCTTTTCGGAAATGCGGTCTTCTACGTGCCGGCAGGTGGCAGCGACAGATTTTTCGCGGCAATCAAGAAGGTTGATGCCCATGGTAACGGTACGAACATCAAGATTCTCTTTCTGGATCATCTCAACGGTTGCAAGGATCTGGTCGGAACGTAACATTATATACGCCTCTTGTTTTTCATTCTGCTGTTCGAGCGCTTCCGGCGGTTAGAAGTTGATCTCATTGGTAACCTTGAATAGCTGGTGATGCTGCATGACCACGTGCAGGCCGCTTTCTTCCCCATATTCCTGCAGTTTTTTACGGACCGTATTAATCGAGTCGACCCGGCTGAGGTCAAGCTGGAGGATCATGGTGTAGCGGTTGCCGGTTCTGGTGGTGGCCAAATCGAGTATGTTGATATTGTGCCGGTAGCAAAAAGAGCTGATTCCATACACCAGGCCGCTCTTGTTTTCCCCCTGGGCCGTCACCACGTAGGTCTTTTTCGGAAATTCCGACAGTTTCATGTCCAGCGGCTTGTCCATTGACCTGACAATGACATCAAGCTTTGTCGAACTCTGTATGCCGGCTATTTCAGCGATGATCGTCTCAGGAGTAATGTGCTCCTCGAAGGTCGCTATGAAGATCATCGTCAGGTAACCGAACAGAATTGACTGGTTGAGGTCTGCCAGATCCCCGTTCAGCCGGTAGATGACGCCGGTGATGTCGGCTATTATTCCCGGGCGGTCCAGGGACATGACTGAAATAATGATCTGTTTTTCCATACGATGCTCCGCGGGCTGGCACCCTCTCGAATAAATCCAGGTGTTTACTCTGAAGAAATCTGCATATACCCTGTTATCGTCAGGAACTCACGCGCTTTAAACCGGGGCGTGATGGGTTCCTGCGGCCAATGTCCTGCTGATTTTCCATCCTGCCGTGATGATGAGGACAGGCTGTTACCATTGTAACACCAATATTACAATGATAGTTTTCTTTTCGAAACCTCGCGGTAAACTTCTTCAAGGTCAAAGGAGCGTAGCTGCCTGTCCTGCATCACGATCTTCCCATCGATAATGACGGTGTCAACATCGCTGCCGGATGCTGCATATACCAGAAGGTCCTGGTTGTATAACGGGGACAGGTGGGCAGATCGGGTATTAATGATGAGCAGATCGGCGCATGCTCCCGAGGTAATGGTGCCAGTGTTAGCGACGCCTGCAGCAGCGGCTCCGGAGACGGTGGCACAGGCGAGTACGTCTCTGGCTGCCATCGCGGTTGGAGAACCATTGACGGTTTTCTGGATTTTTGCCAGCATATCCATTTCCCGGAACAGGTCGAGACTGTTATTCGAAGCACAGCCGTCAGTGCCGATGCCCACACAGATGTTGTGATCGAGCATGCGCTGCACCGGTGCTATTCCCGAGGCAAGCTTGAGATTGCTCTGCGGGCAGGTGACCACTTTTGTCCCGCTTTCGCTAAGGATAGCGAGGTCGTCATCGTCAATCCAGACAGCGTGGACTATTGTTGTGGCGGGGTCGAGGAGACCCAGGTTGAAAAGATGCTGCACCGGCGTTTTGCCCTGTGGATCAATTATTTTTTCATGTTCTGAACTGCTTTCGGCAAGGTGGATGAAAAAACGCAGGTTGCGCTGCTCAGCCTGACTTTTTGCCTTCCGGAGTGTCTGGGGAGAGCAGGTATAGGGGGCATGGGCAAAGATCGCAGGGGTTATTCGCGCTGAGCGGTCGAGCCAGCTATCCAGGAAAAAGGCTGCTGAATCAATGTTTTTATCGGGATCGGGTACACTTGGCGTCGGCAGATCAATGACTCCGTGGGCAGCGACGCCGCGCATTCCTGAATCTCTCAGAGCAGATGCCGCCTGCTCCGAAAAAAGATAACAGTCAGCCACAGTGGTCGTCCCGGATAAAATCATCTCGGCTGCGGCAAGTTTTGTGCACCAGTAGACCATCTCAGGATCGACATGTGCGGCTTCTGCCGGAAAGATATGCTGATAGAGCCATGAGTCGAGATGAAGGTCATCGGCCATGCCGCGAAAGAGCGTCATACCGCAGTGGTTGTGGCCATTGATTAATCCGGGCATTACCAGATTTCCTCTGGCGTCTATCAGTTCATGCTGTGAATGGTCATGGTCCGGTTTCATCGTGCCGACTTCATGGATAGAACCGTTTCTGATTGAGACATAGTGTTCGGGCAGCAGCTCTGAATTGGGCTCGGTCAAAAGTGTACAATTAATAATAACGAGTTCTTTCGACATGATAGGCGCGACATTAAAAAGGCTGGACGTTTTCCTCAACCGCCGGTTAATATGAGCTATTAGAGATTATTGCATTATAATCTGACTCTGACGGGTAACTATATGCTGAATGAATTCAAATAGAAAGTGGAAAGCTCAGGAAGTGTTGCGGAGGCGGTTTTCGCTCAGGTTGTCCCGTCGGCTGCCGGTCGATCCTGGCCGGCCTGGAAGCGCTTGATGTCGTGTGCCGGCTGGAAACCGGCGGTGCATAGGCACCTCTTCCAGCCAATGAAAAAACTGCAGCAGGGAAAGAGGGTTATGCTCAAGAACAGATTTATCGAAGACCTTGGAGAAGGCGAGTCATTTGACGATCTGTTGATGGTCAAAAGCGCCCGACTCGGAGAAACCAGGGCCGGAAAGCCGTATCTGGTTGTAACGTTTGGCGATAAAAGCGGTGAAATCAGCGGGCCGATCTGGGAAGACGTCGAAACCTATCAGGGTATCTGTGTCCCCGGGGCAGTTGTCAATGTTAAGGGACTGGTGCAGACCTATAATGACAGGCTCCAGTTGAGAATTGATACGGTATCGGCCGCCGGCGAGCATGGTTACGACAGGGAATCCTTTGTTGCTTCTTCGCCGCGGGGGCCGGAGGCCATGCGGGATGAGCTCAAAGGGCTGATCAATACCATACGCAACCGTCATTTATCCCAGCTTCTGGAGCGAATCTTCTTTCACAGCAGCACCGGCAGAATCTATCATCAGTCTCCGGCTGCAAAGGGGATTCATCATGCCTATATGGGTGGGCTGCTGGAGCACTCATTGTCAATGGCTCATGTCTGTTTGATGCTGGCCGGCCATTATGAGGGAATCGACGGTGATCTGCTGGTTGCCGGCGCCCTGCTGCATGACATCGGTAAAACAGTGGAATTGCATCATGCAACCGGGGTGATAGACTACACGGATATGGGAAGATTAAAGGGACATCTGGTGATCGGCTGCGAGATGATCGGCAGAGAAGCTGCTCAGATCAGAGATTTTCCCGAAGACCTGCTTACCCAGCTTCAGCATCTTGTCCTGAGCCACCATGGGCGGCAGGAGTTCGGCTCGCCGGTTGTGCCGATGACCGCAGAAGCAATATTGTTAAGCTTTATAGATGATATGGATGCCAAAATGAATCTGCTGGAACAGTTACGCAGAAAGGTGAAAACCGGAGGTATGCAGTGGAGTGACTATCAGCGCAGTCTCGAGCGATATCTGTTCCTTAAGCCCCTGGCAGAGCAGCAGAAAACGAAGCCGACTGCGGCCCAGGAGCCTCCGCCGGGAAAACAGCGCAGTCTTTTCTAATCGGTACGTGCTCATGCTGGAACAACCATTGCCGTTGTCCTTTTCAGCTGTTCTCGGACAGGAAAAAGCCAAAAAAATTCTTGAGCGGTCGCTGGCATCCGGGAGGCTTGCTCACGCGTATCTTTTCCGTGGACCGGACGGGGTCGGAAAACAGCTCTGTGCCGGTATCGTCGCAGCCCGTATCAACTGCACCCGGGAAAGCCAGGCGCAGGCTGCCTGTGGCAGGTGTCCATCCTGCCGGAAATACCTGTCGGCAAGCCACCCCGACATTACCGTCATCAGCCCGGATGGCGGCACAATCAAGATCGATCGGGTCAGGGAATTGTGCCGCTCCCTTTCCTATCCGCCATATGAGTCAGCGACAAGAGTTATCATTATCGAAGATGTTCATACCATGCGGTCGGAGGCGGGAAACAGTCTGCTGAAGACGCTTGAGGAACCGCCTGAAAACAACCTGCTGATATTGACAGCGGCAGCCGGCAGAGACCTTTTGGCGACGATCGTCTCCAGGTGTCAGACAGTACCGTTTTATGGATTGTCAACTGCCCAGGCGCAGGAGATTGTCTGCAGACTACGGCCCGGCCTGGAGCCATCCGCTGCGGCCCTGCTGAGCAGGCTGGCTGAAGGGAGTCCCGGGCAGGCACTTGAATTTGCCCGGGCCGGGCTTGTCGACGTCTTGCAAAATGTTGTGAAAACGGTTCAGCAGGAGGCGGCAGCCAGCGCTGATGTTGTTTCTCCCCTGTTGCTTCTGGCTCAGACACTTGCATCACTCAAGGAGAACCTGGTGCCATTAATCGGACTGTTGCGACTCTGGGTAAGGGACCAGATGGTGGATGATCCTGAGCGTTCGACCGGCAGAATGCGGTTCCATGAGGCACGGCTGGCGGCACTGGACATGGCGGAACGTCAGCTGGCGCGCAATTGCAATCGGGCACTGGTTTGTGAAGTGCTCCTTTTTAATTTACAATCACCCGCTGCTGGAGTATCTTTTTAGATTCCGCTTTGGTAAAATTCATTCAGAATAAGCACGTGGCAAACAGATGAGTCAGCAAGAATCAGCCCCAGAAAACAACGACAAAACGGCCGCTGCCGGAAAAAATTTTTACCGCATCAGGTTTCGCGATGATGCCCAGGAATTTACCGCTGCCTCAAAGCTTGTAAAATTGAAAAAGGGCGACATTGTTATGGTGAAAACCGATCATGGGCTGGAACCTGCCATGGTCTATGGTTCTGCCCCTGCCTGTCTTGACGAGAAATTTGAGAGAAAAGGGAGCTACGAGATTTCCCACCGGCCGACGGCGGAAGAGGAAAGTCGTTATCAAAATAGTGCCGACCAGGAAAAGATTGCCTTTGATATCTGTGCCGATCTGATTGAAAAACATGGCCTGGTTATGAGGCTGGTGCGTGTTGAAAAATTCTTTAACGGCAGTAAGATGATTTTTTATTTTACCGCCGACAGCAGGGTAGATTTTCGGGCTTTGGTGAAGGACCTGGTCCAGGAATTTCGCACCCGGGTGGAAATGCGCCAGGTCGGCGTCCGCCATGAAACGAAAATGCTGGGGGGACTCGG
Source organism: uncultured Desulfobulbaceae bacterium (assembly GCA_965366875.1). Taxonomy (GTDB): domain Bacteria; phylum Desulfobacterota; class Desulfobulbia; order Desulfobulbales; family Desulfocapsaceae; genus MADRE3. The sequence continues at coordinate 14,810 of CBDUGK010000042.1, forward strand.
TACCTGTGGAAGGGAACTTTGCTGCTCGTCTTTCCTGAAAAAGTTTGATTCTGTTTCAATCAAGATGGCAAAAGAACAGGATCTTCCTCTCAATCCGACGAAGATCTCCGGAGTTTGCAACCGTCTGCTCTGCTGCCTGACCTACGAGTTTGACACCTATCGCAAGCAGCGTAAAGGATTACCGAAAATTGGACGCAAACTGATGCTGGACAACGAAATGTTTCGGGTAAAAAGACAGAATCCGCTGCAGCAGACAGTGCTGGTTACCAAAAGTGATGGCGAGGAACGGCTACTCAGCAGGGATCAGTGGTCTGCTGCAGAGCTGGTCAAGGGTGATAAAGTTCCGAAAAAAGAGAAAACAAAGACAGACGACTCCGCTGCCGGGCATCCGTCGAATGAGGAAAAATAAGTGTTAGCGTTAAAGAGTTTATGATTACCTATATTACCACCCCGATATACTATGTGAATGCCCAACCTCACCTTGGCCATGCCTACACGACGATCGTTGCCGATGTGTATAATCGTTTCTGCGCTTTGCGCGGCGACGAGGTCCGCTTCCAGACCGGAACCGATGAGCATGGCGATAAAATCGTTGAGGCGGCGGCAAAAGAAAAGGTTGAACCGCGGCAGTATGTGGACAGGGTCTCGGAGATGTTCAGACAGACCTGGCCGCTGCTCCATATCGAGTATGATCGCTTTATCAGGACGACCGACCCTGATCATATTGCTGTCGTTCAATCCATATTGCAGAGAGTCCATGACGGTGGCGATATCTATTTTGATGAGTATTCCGGTCTCTATTGCACCGGCTGCGAACGGTTTCTTATCGAGCGTGAGCTGGTCGACGGGAAATGTCCGGACCATCAGGTTACGCCCAAGGAGATAACCGAGCAGAACTATTTCTTCAGGATGTCGAAATACCAGCAGCAGCTGATAGACCACATTACCGAACATCCAGAATTCATCACGCCGGAACGCTACAGAAATGAGGTTCTCTCCTTTTTGAACGAACCGCTTGAGGATCTCTGTATATCACGCCCGGCCAGCCGTCTTAACTGGGGCATTCCCCTCCCGTTTGATCAAGATTTTGTTACCTATGTCTGGTTCGATGCCCTGATCAACTATCTGACCGGTATCGGTTATCCCGATGGCGCTGACTTTGACCGGCTCTGGTCGGGAGCCGAACATCTGATAGCCAAGGACATCCTTAAACCGCATGCGATTTACTGGCCGACAATGCTGATGGCCGCCGGTGTACCGCTGTATCGGAAACTGCATGTCCATGGCTACTGGAACGTTGAAGAAACCAAAATGTCAAAAAGCATCGGCAATGTGATCAGACCGGCAGAGCTTGTCCAGGAATACGGTATCGATACACTGCGCTATTTTCTTCTTCGTGAGATGTCCTTCGGACTGGACGCCTCCTTCAGCACCGAGGCGATTGTGGCCAGGAAAAATGCTGATCTTGCCAACGATCTCGGCAATCTGTTCAGCCGCTCGGTTTCGATGATCGAAAAATACTGCGACGGAGTCGTCCCGGAAGCCCGCGAGGAGTCCGAGGCTGACTATGACCTCAAGGATGCAGCGGCGCTCATGCTCGTTAATTACCAGGAAATGATGGGTGATTTTCAATTCCATCGCGGTCTCAAAACCGTCTGGGAGCTGATTTCGCTGGCAAACCGCTATATCGTCCATAACGAGCCGTGGGCGTTGGTGAAGGATCCGCTTTTACATCCGCGCCTGCACACCGTCCTCTATAATATTGCTGAATGTCTGCGCCTTGTCTGCCTGGTTTTGAAGCCGGTGATACCTGAGACGGCGGCCAGGATGCAGCATGGACTTGGCCTTGCCCCGGACTGCCATGACATGGAAACATTGAAAAGCGGAGGTGTCTGGGGGGGGATGAATGGCGGTACGAAACTGAATCCGATTGAAAACCTGTTTCCTCGAATCGAAGTGAAAAAGAAAAACACCGCTGCCATCGACAAGCCGAAGAAACAGCCTCCTGAACATCCTGCAAAGAAACATGACCGGCCCGAGGTGGTGGAGGGTGTTATTACCTTCGAGCAGTTCCGAAATACTCACCTTGTGGTTGCGCGAGTAATTGCTGCAGAACGGATACCAAAGTCAGAGCGGCTGCTGAAACTCCATGTCAAGGCTCCTGACGAGCGGACCATTGTTGCCGGCATTGCCGAATTTTATGAGCCCTCGGAGCTGGAAAATAAAAATGTTATTATTGTCGCCAACATGAAACCGGCAAAGCTTATGGGCATTGAATCGCAGGGAATGGTGCTGACGGCTCAGTGGGAAAATAGTGAAGGGGAAAGAAACCTTGTTCTGCTCACGGTAGACAGTGATGTCGCGCCGGGAAGCAGTGTTGCCTGAAGGGATAAAGACCATGTTTGTTTTGAATAATTTTATGATGGCGGTCGCCGGGATCATTGATTTTCTGCTCACGGTTTATACCTGGGTTATTATCGGCAGGGCGGTGGTGTCCTGGGTAAATGCAGACCCCTATAACCCCATTGTCCGATTTCTGTATGAAGTGACGGAGCCATTGCTGGGGCGGATCAGACGAGCTATGCCGTTTAGTACAGGCGGCCTTGACTTCTCTCCGGTCATCCTGATACTCGCCGTTATGTTTTTACAGAGTTTTCTCGTGCCGACACTGAAACACTTGGCGCAAAGTCTTGGGTAAAGAATCCCGTTTTATTTTCGTTCATTGAACCAGAGGGGCTTTTATTATGGCAATTATTCCACAGGCAATCAAGGATCAGGAATTCCAGTCGAAATTCAGGGGATATGACCCCATTGAAGTAAAAGGTTATCTGGAACTTGTCGCAGAAGAGTTTTTCGAACTCCTGGAGAAAGTTCGCCAGCAGGATGAGGAAATTGAAGCGCTGTCCCAGGAAAAAGGGCTGCTGGAGGAGATGAATGTAAAACTTGAAGCCGATATCGAGACGGCTCTGCAGACCACGGAAGATGTGCGAAAGGAGTCTCTTGCAAAGGACGATACCCGTGCTGAACTTGAAAAGGAGATAGAGGAACTCCAGACTGCCCGCGCTGACCTTGAAGAAGAACAGAAAGAGTGGGAAGAAGAGGTCATCGCTTCTGAGGGGAGGGTCGCAGAATTTGAGGAAAAGCTGAAAAAGAGCGAGTCCAGAAATGACAACCTGCAGAAGAAAATAGAACTGCTTGAAGAGCAGATCAAGGAATTCAGGGGGGAAGAGTTCGATTTCAAAAGAACAATCGGTGCCGCTCAGCGATTCGTCGATGAGCTGAAGGCCAGGGCGGAAGAAGACGCTGCAGAGCTCATCCAGAGCAGCGAGGGAAAAGCTTCTGCGGCACTGCAGGCTGCACGCGATGAGATCGAGCGCCTGCGCCAGGATGCCTTTGCCGAATTGTCGAGACTGCCAGAGGAAATTGCCTTGCTCAATCAGCAGAAGAAACAGGTCCGGCAGGATCTCAGGGAGACGCTCAGCAGCTATCTGGAGAAAATTGAATCGTTCTCGGAGGTCGATGAAACCGTGAAGGAATACGATTTTGACGAACTGTTCCAGAAAATTGAGCTTACCGTTGATTCTTCAGACCATCCGGAGACAGAGCCTTCTGCCGAGGAATCTGCGGACGAGGCAGCGGATGAAGAGGAGAAGCTGGAACTGGATCTGTCTTCCGACGACGAAGAGGAAGATCAGGACAATGAGCCCAAAGAGGATCTGAGGAAAAAGCTGGAAGAAGGAGGTATCGCCTACCTCAGCGATGATTTGTGAGCGCTCTTGACGAGGTTGTCGGGCAGACCCGGCAGGGACTTGGCCTGCTCCGCGTCTATGTGCAGCCGCGCGCTTCACGAAATGAAATCTGCGGAATACATGGCGATGCGCTGAAGGTTGCACTAACGGCACCTCCGGTTGACGGCCAGGCCAACAAGGCTGTCATCCTGTTTTTTTCTCAACGCTTCTCCGTTCGGAAGAACGATGTGAGGCTGTTGTCGGGTGAACAGTCCCGTTTCAAAACACTCGAGTTTGCAAGCCTGGGCGCACAGGAGCTCCGGGAACAAGTGGCCCCATATCTGGGGGCACTGTAGCACTGCTCGCTGGCACCGCTGTGGAGGATGAATCGATGAGCAAAGAACCGACCCCGTTCCCGCGCTATCTGATCGCTAACTGGAAATGCAATAAGAACCTGTCTCAGGCCTCCAGCTGGTTTGATGATTTTATACGTATCTACCGGCCGGCAGAAGGGGTGCAGGTGATCATTGCGCCTCCACTTGTCGTCCTCGCTCAGCTTGCCGATCGATTAGGAGCGCTGGAGGTTCCGGGTATTGCCCTTGCCGCCCAGGATATATCGCCCTTTCCTGCCGGCAGCTATACCGGTGCGGTGGCGGCAGACATGCTGAAAGGCCTTGCCGATTTTGCCATTGTCGGGCACTCGGAACGGCGTCGTTATTTTCATGAAACCTCCCAGGATGTGACCAATAAGGTAAGTGAGGCGGCCGATTCCCGCATCACGCCGATCATCTGCGTTGACAAATCATATGCAATGTCTCAGCTGACCTCGCTGCTTGACATTGACACTGAGCGCCTGATTATTGCCTACAGTCCCGTTGACGCCATGAGTTACAGAGCGCCTGAACCGGTGGAAATCGTGGCTGAAGCTGTCAGCTTTATCACCACGATCTGCCCGAATCAGCCGGTTGTCTATGGTGGCTCAATCAATTCTAAAAATGCGGCCCAGTATAACGATATCAGCGGAATAGCAGGCCTGTTCGTCGGTTCAGCAAGCCTCGATCCGCAGGCTTTCAACGATATACATCAGGCGATATCCGGCGCCTGAATCGGGAGCATTGGCTGACCGGCTGCTCTGAGTCCTGGCTCTTCCGGTAAACGAGTGGTTGTTTGCTGATCATCACTCCGTCGTCGATCAGATGGAGCTTATTTCTTCTTCTTTTTGGGGAGCAGGAAAGAGGCAACAAGTCCTGCCGAGTAGATGCCGGAGAGGATAAGGCCGATAATGCCCAGCATTCCTATGATTCCCTGCTCTTTTGACAGGCTGTCGGCAAGAATCAGGATCGAAGAGGCGACAATCAATGCCGAGATGACCATTGCCATACCCATCATTCTGCTGGAAAGGTCGACTTTTTCAGCAAGGTGTTCAATACGCATCAGCTCGAGATTGAGAGTGAAACGGTTATGCCGGGCGTGATCAAGGAAGCGTTGAATATCAGCAGGGATGTCTTCAAGGAGGAGCAGGTAGTTCGCGATTGTTTTCTGCATTCGCTTTTTAATGGCACCGATGCCATATCGATTCGTCACCACCTGCTCAATTTCCGGCTCCACGTGGGCGAGAACATCAAAGGAGGGGTCCATCTCGGCGGCCACGGCTTCGATTGTGGTCATCGCCTTCACCAGCAGCATCAGATCCCCGGGGCAGCGGATCTTGTAGTGCTGCAGCGTCTTGAAAAAGTCGGATAAAAGCAGGGTTATATCTATATGCTCAAGCGGTGTTGCCTGGACCTGGTCGATCATGTTCTGGAGTTCAAGCCGAAAATCCCTTCTGTCGGTAATGGATGGATCAACATCGGTCAGCTCGATGACTACCCGGCAGAGGCGCTGCACGTCGCCTTTTATCACTCCGGCGATCAGGTCGACAAGCTGTTCTGCCGTTTTTTTGTCAAGATGGCCGGTCATTCCGCAATCGATGAAGCAGAGGCGGCCATTTTCGAGCAGGAAAATGTTGCCTGGGTGGGGATCCGCGTGAAAAAAACCAAAGGTAAGGCACTGTTTAAAAACCGCCTTTGTAGCGTTTGCGACGATTTTTCGGCGTATTTCAAAGCTCAGGTCATTGGGGTCGATACGGGAAAGCGGCGTACCCTTGATTTCCTCGAGTGTCAGAACATTTCTCGTGGTTGACTGCCAGTAGACCTTCGGGAAGAAAACCTCCTGGTCATCTTCGAAATAGCGCTTGAGCCGGTCGGTTGCCTGACCCTCCTGGATCAGATTTACCTCCCGCAACAGCTCCCTGGAAAATTCATTTGCCACCTCGATGGGGCTGTAGCCGAGGTCTGAGAAATATTGTTCGACAATCTGGGCAATACCCTCCAGAAGGGATACATCCTCTTCAACCCGCTGCCTGTTCCCCGGGCGAAGCACCTTGAGGACGACCTCCTCTCCGGAACTTAACTGTGCCCGGTGAACCTGAGCCATCGATGCGGCAGCGAGCGGTTCCTCCTCGATGTAATCGAATAAACTTTCGAGACGTCCGGGAAATTCTGCCTCCAGGAGTCGATGAATTTCCTGGTAGTCCACAGGAGACACATTACCCTGAAGATTGGCGAACTCATCCGCCCATTCGGGTGGTATGAGGTCGGGTCGGGTTGAGAGTATCTGGCCTATTTTGATGAACGTCGGGCCAAGCGTTTCAAGGACCATGCGCGCCCTCACCGGTCTGGTAAGGTCCTGGTATTGCGGCTCCTGGTCAGATTCAATATCTTCCCGGGTTTTACCAAGAAATCGATAAAGCCCGGTGTCAGTGATCACCTCCCGAAAGCCAAAGGCGGAGAGGACTTTGAGTATTTCCGCCAGCCGTTTGGTGTTCTGAAAAGTTCTTTTTATTGAAGAAATTTTCATAATCGGAAACGAGGTGAGATTATGTCGCGATGATTGTTAATATCGCCCGGTCGCGGTCACTGCTTACAAGCAGTTTCTGCTGCCATCGTGTAAAGAGGGAATTGCTCCACTCAAGGCCGTTATCATACCATACAGTTTTGACATCGGGAATAACTGTATTGAAAATGATTTCAAGCCCGGAGGTGTCAACGTCGCCGGAGCTGCGGTGCAGGTGAGAAAACAGATCTGCAAGCCCAATGACGGCAGGAAGCAGGGGCTCACTGGGGGAATCGAGCGGGGTGTGATGATATCGTGTTGTATTCAACAGTGATTTAGGAAAAAGCCAGCGATTCAGAAGACGGTAGCCGACCTCACTGTGAGTGATCGAAAACAGCTCCTGCTCCTCGCTCTCTGTTCGGAGGTGGGCTGACGAGGATTCAAGAATCTTCGCGTAATCGCTGTTGAGACTGATCAGCATCGCCAGTTTACCAATGTCATGGATCAAACCGGCAATAAATAATTCGCTCGGGGAGATGTTGATGTCTTCGCCTATGATTTTTGCGGCGAGGCCGGTTAAGAATGAATGTTCCCAGAACTGGTTGATACGCTCACGGTTATTTCGATAGACGCTTCGAAAGGAGTTGAAAACGGCTTTTCCAAGCACAATATTTCTGATTTCATTGAACCCCAGCACCATGACTGCCTTGTCTACCGTGTCTATTTCTCGGGGCAGCCCGAAAAAGGCGGAATTTGCAATTTTCAGAATCGTCAAACACATGGCCTGATCAGGAAGCACCGCGTTCATCAGATCCTGCGCAGAGCTTTCAGGATTTCCGGTAATCGTGATGATACTTGATACCGTGGCCGGAAGGGCAGGAAAACCATCGACCCCCCGAAGGATCTTACTGCTCAGCTTGCGTGTCATGGCGTCTGGTTTTCAATTGATTCGGTAATTGCACTGATGGAACGCTCGATACCTTCGTCTGACAGATCCATCAGGTGATTGATTTTTATCAGCTCGAGCATCTGGATAACCAGAGCCGGGTCAAACTGTCGGCCGGCTCCATCAACTAATTCGGTTATGACCTGATCAGGCGCCAGTCTGCTTCGGTGCGGCCTGTCTTCATTCATTGCCGCCAGGGCATCGACGAGGGCAAAAATGCGGGCGCCAAGCGGGATTTCCTCGCCTCTCAGCCCATCGGGGTGACCGCTTCCGTCGAAGCGCTCGCCATGGTAGAGCAGGATGGCGCGTTCGTTTGAAAAATAGTCAAACATCTCTGTGATCTCTGCGAGCTTGAAGGGAAAGTCGGACATTATTTCTCTGTCATCCTGTGTAAAAAGCTCCTGCTTGCTGATCATTTCGTTATGCAGCAGAAATCGTATGGACGTATGAAGTGCAACAGCATTCCTGAATGTCTCAATAGTTGACTCAGGCAGGTTCATATGCTGTCCGAGCAGTTCAACATATCTCCGAACATTTTCGATATGGCCGCGATTGTTATTGCCGCCTATATCCATGGCGAGAAGCTGGAGGGAGTCAAGAGATGAAGTCCTGGTTCTCGCCAGAATGCGCGAGAGTGTCTCTTTCAGGAACGTAAGGTTGTTTCGCGTGGTTTCTTTACCGCCCACGTCCTTTCCGCTGAAGACAGCGATACGGTCTCTTCCGCCCGCCTTGGCGCTGAAAAGAGCTCGTTCCGCCATTGAAACAAAGGCTTCCGGGCTCTCCGGTTGGTGATCGGTCAGTGACACAATGCCGATAGAAACCGTTATGGTTCTCTGCTCATTGCTACGTCTGAACGGGTGGTGGCGCAGATTCTCCTGGAAAAATTCTGCACGTGATATCGCCTCGGCGAGACCGGTGTCTCCAAGAAGCACAATAAACGTCTCGCCACTGAAGCGAAAGCAGGTGTCGTCGGCCTGGTTTGCTGCCGTGAGGCGGGCAGCAAAATCGTTGAGAACAAAGTCGCAAAATGACGTGCCGGCAGATTTGTTGAGTTCATAAAAGTAGTCAATGTTCAGGATGAGCATTGACAGCTCGGAATCGTTTACCCTGCATTTTTCAAACTTTTTCGGTAACAGAGCATTGAGGTGCCTGCGGTTGTAAAGACCAGTTAATCCATCCCGAAGGGCAACGATATCGAGGAATTCGCTATGCAGTTCAATTGACTGCTGCTGCTGTTCCAGCTTGTCTGCAAGCGCTTTTATTTCGACGTCTTTATGCCGGACGTTATCATGAATATCTTTGATCTTTAATAAAAATTCCAGGTGAGAATGGAAATTGTTGGTGCTCAGGGACTCCTGAAAGCAGCTGACGATACCCGGAAAATCGTGGGCGGCAGCATTGCTGATTCCAAGGCAGAGTATGGGGATATCCAGAGGCAGGTCGTCTCGATGGAGGAATTCAAAACCTTTATTTTCAGACAGACCGGCAATGATCAGCTCAACCCCATGGCTCCGGCACAGGGACAGTATATCCGCAGCAAGGGAGGCGGTTACCAGTTCGAGCCTCCTGCCGGCAAGGCTCGTATGGCGGAGATCAGGGAGTTCGCAGCCTGACGCGATGATGAGAATTGACAGTTCTTTTTCCATTACAGATAGCGATAGAACAGTGTAAAAAGATTAGCTCAGTTTGAAATCATTTCAGGTACACAAAAAGTATATAAGCTTAGGAAAATAATTACAAATTTTCAGGTGAAAAAGCGGCTGATACTATGTATTGAAGACAATATGAAACGTTGCTGCCCGGAGGTGGGGAGGAAAAAGAAAATGTAGGTTATGCTGGTGATCCCTGTTTTGCAATCAAGCATTCAATATCTTTAGTTTTATTAGAGTCTTCAGGTGATTGTCCGGAAGTTTTTATGCACTCTGTAAAAGAGTATGTGGCAGTCTGATCAGAGCCCGATTACAATAGGCCGAAACAGCGTTCCTCCAGCGGTGCATAATTGCTATGGCATTATATACGGAATCACGAGAAGATATCGTAGCAGAGATCAAAGATCGTGCTGATATCGTTCAGATTATAGGTGAACATGTTAATCTGAAACGCAGCGGCGTCAGGTATCTTGGGATCTGTCCGTTCCATCACGAGAAGACTCCTTCCTTTTCTGTTCATTCAGGGCAGCAGTTTTATCACTGTTTTGGCTGCAAGGAATCCGGCGATGTCTTTTCATTCATGATGAAATATCATAATCTTGATTTTCCAGCAGCTCTGAAGGCGCTGGCCCAGCGATACCAGATCGAACTTCCGGAAAGAACAAAGAGCAGAAAACAACAGGAGATGGAACAACACCGGGACCTGCTGTTTGCTCTGAACAAAAAGGCAGCCGGCTGCTTCCGGCGCTGCCTCGTTGACTCGGAGTCCGGTGTGCAAGCGCGCCGCTATCTTGAGCGTCGTGGTATCGGAAAAGCGCTTCAGGAGCGCTATCAGCTTGGTTACGCACCATCACCGGAAGCTGTGGGCTGGAACTTTCTCGGTTCACAGTTTGACGCTCAGGAATGTGCTCTTGCCAAGGAGGTGGGGCTGCTTGCTGAAAAACAGCAGGGGGGAACCTATGATCGTTTCAGGGACCGGATCATCTTCCCAATATTTGATTCCCGGGGCCGCATTGCCGGTTTTGGGGGGCGTATCCTTGGCAACGGCAATCCGAAATATCTCAATTCACCGGAATCAGTCATTTACAGCAAGAGCAGATTGCTTTTTGGTTTGTTCCACCAGCGGGATGCGATACGGAGGCAGCGAAGAGCTCTGCTGGTAGAGGGCAATTTTGACCTCCTGTCGCTGCTCTCTCACGGGCTTGATCCGGTCGTCGCTCCGCTCGGCACCGCCTTGACGCGGGAGCAGGTCAGGGCGTTAAAACCTCTGGTTGATGAGGTTGTTCTGCTCTTTGACGGTGACGAGGCCGGGGTGAAGGCTGTCGAGCGCTCTGTTGGTTTATTCCTGGCCGAGCAGGTCAGCGGCAGGGTGGTGGTGTTGCCGTCGGAGCATGATCCCGATACGTTTGTCAGGGAATATGGGCTTGAAGCCTTGAATACGCTTATTGACAAGGCTGAAACGTTGCCGGAATTTGTACTTGACAGCCTGGTCGCCAGGCACGGCCTGACACTGGATGGCAAGGGGAAGATTATCGAAGATTTAAAGCCGCTGCTTGCCGCTGCAACATCGGTTCTTCAGCGATCAGTGTGGGCCTCTCACTTCGCCAAGATACTCGGAGTCGAACCGGAAGCGATACTTGAGCAGTCAGCCGGATATGCGATGGGGCCGGAACCGGTTGAAAATCCGCCTGCCGCTGCTTCACAACAATCATCGTTAAAGCCGGTGAGCGGCCCGCTGAAAGCAATTGTAACCTTTATGGTGTTGCACCCTGAACATCTGCCCTTGCTCGAAGAAAGTGGGTTGGAAGAGATGCTGTCCGGTACGATCGGTGAGGTTATCCTGCTGCAGATCAGAGTTTTACGCAAGCACCAGCAAAATGAGCTGCATCCTGAGGATTTGCTCACCGCACTGCCAGAAGGGGAGGAGCGATCACTGGTAGCATCCCTGCTTCTTCGGGCAACGGAATATGAACAATCCGGGCAGATGGATGAACATGACAGGGAAGAGCTTGAAGAAATTCGGGAATGGTTGAAATTGTCCGCTTTGAAAAGAAGCTCCGACCAATTGATTGCTGAGATTAACAATGCTCAGAAAAACAATGATTTTAGTCTGATAGCTGAGTTGATGCAGGAAAAGATGAGAGTCGACGGTGAGTTAAAAAAACGGACCTGAACCGGGCCGGTTCCATCTTTAATTTCTGCTAACGTGTGACCAAAAAGCGACAATAATCATACTCGTTATTGATTTTAACGTACTTTTAATCTAAAAGTGGGTATACCGTACGGTGTGAGGTGCGATTCCTTCCTGATCCGCATCGGAAAGGAGAACTGATCTGAATGTCAAGGGGGTGTGATGATAGCCGACGAATTTGATGCCGATAGCGGGGAAGACTACGATAGTATTGACAGTGAAGAAGACACTGATGATGATTCGTCTGACTGGGATTTGACCGGCGTATTCAGTGCGGATGGTGATCCGGCGCCGCTCGTGCTCCCCGATGGTGTTTCCGAAGACAGGCGGGGGGGGCGCGGTGGAGACCGGCGCAGCGGTCCTTTCAGTGATCGTCGCCAGGGAGACAGGAGACGTCTATCCCGCTCAGCATCAAAAGGTGGTAAGCACTCTGCCGATCCGATGAATATTTATCTGCGGGAGATGGGGAGTCTTACCCTGCTCAGCCATAAAGAGGAGCTGAAGCTTGCCCAACTGATAGAGGAAGGGAAGTTCCGGGTTCAGAATGCTGTTCTCTCGACCCCTCTGGCACAACCTGTCCTGCAGGAAATCGTCTCTGAACTCAAGAGCGGGAGCCGGAAAATATTTCAGACAATTCACGGTGTGCCGGATAATGAACCGGCGATTACCAAACGCGAGCTCAAATCTTTCTATGCGCTTTCAGCAAAGGCAACAGAGCTTGACGTGCAGCGGGAAGCATTGCTTGAGGAGCTCCGCCGTACAGATTTTAATAGTCCGCGCTACGGCGAGTTACGAGAACTTGTTTTTGCAAAAGGCCAGGAAATATCAAAACTTTTTAACGAAAAGCAGATCTGCCAGGAGTGCGTGAACTCGATTTCCACCGGCCTGGACGACCTCTCCAAACGGTTTCGCCAGGTTCTTGTTGAAATGGTCAAGGATCAGACGCTGACGGCTTCTGACCTGGCTGCGGATACCGCAGTCCTCAATGCCGTTGAGAATCAGGTGAACTGGCAGTTCATGGGGGAATCGGGTCTTGACTCAGAGTCCTTGAAACGGCTGCAGGCTGAAATCGAATCAGGGCGTGATATCACCAAACATGGGAAGGAGTCGCTGGTACGGGCTAACCTGAGGCTGGTTATTTCGGTCTCCAAGAAATTTGTCAATCGCGGACTCCAGTTTTCCGATCTGATCCAGGAAGGTAATATCGGTTTAATGAAAGCCGTTGAGAAATTTGACTATCACCGTGGATACAAGTTCAGCACCTATGCTACCTGGTGGATCAGACAGGCGATCACCAGGGGGATTGCCGATCAGGGGAGAACAATCCGTCTGCCGGTTCATATGATCGAAACTATTAATCGCCTGCTCAGGGTCTCCAAGGACTTCCTGCTGGAAGAACATCGTGAACCCACTCCAGAAGAGATGGCGGAGCAGCTGGGGACAGAAGTGGGCAAGGTGAAGTCGGCCCTTAAAATTGCCAAAGACGCCATTTCTCTTGATACTCCCGTCGGGGATGACGGCGAGACACAGCTTGGCGACTTCATCGAGGACACCGGCAAGCCCGGGCCGGATGATATTTCCATGACCGCAAGCCTGCGGGAGTGTCTGAACCTGGTCATGTCGTCATTGACGCCCCGCGAGGCCAAAGTTCTCAGGATGAGATACGGCATAGATGTCGACTGTGATCATACCCTTGAAGAGGTCGGCAAATGTTTTGCGGTAACCCGCGAAAGAATTCGGCAGATTGAAGCCCAGGCTATCCAGAAGCTGAAGCATCCTTCACGAATTGACGAATTGCGGGTCTTCATGACTGATTGACAAGCAGCGTTTATCCTCCAGCCTGTCACTCATGAATCAGATGCTGCCCGTTCGCTTGAGGGCAGCATTTTTTATGTGTAAATGAGCCCCTCCAGGCGAGCGTATGACAGATAACACCGCACGAGACTGGATAAGCCTCAGCATGGCCCAGGGACTCGGCCCTTCCGGGTTCTGGCGGCTTGTTGAATCCGTCGGTTCAGTGGGCGCTGTCCTCGATATGGGTTATGATGAGCTCTGCCGGACCTCTGGTCTTCGAAAAGGGCAGCTCGAAGGATTGAGAAAGAGCTGCAGGCTCAGAGAAGCTGCCGATCTGGAACTTGAAAAGCTCTCCAGCATGCATGGCCTGCCGGTCATCTTTGACGATCCTGGCTACCCTGATTTGCTCAGAAAATGTGTCAACCCTCCTCCGGTCCTCTATGTAAGGGGAAATAAAGCGTCTCTGAACAGTCATGCGGTTGCCATCGTCGGCTCACGGGCGGCTACACGATATGGACGCAGAACCGCTTTTAATCTCGGCAGGGATCTGGCGAAAAATCGCATAACGGTGGTCTCCGGTCTGGCAACCGGAATTGACACAGAGGCGCACTGCGGTTGCCTGGATGGACAGGGGAAGACTATTGCTGTTCTGGGCTGCGGGCTCGACGTCGTCTACCCCAGATCAAATAAAAACCTCTACAGCCGGGTTGCAGCCCAGGGTGCGCTGGTAACCGAATATTCTCTGGGGACCAGACCTGAAGGGTTCAGGTTTCCGGCACGGAACCGGATTATTGCCGGCTTGTGCCATGGAGTTGTGGTGGTCGAAGCGGCGAGGAAATCAGGCTCTCTTATTACCGTGCAGCATGCACTTGACGAGGGCAGAGAGGTTTTTGCGGTACCGGGCCAAATTGATTCAGTAAAAAGCAACGGCACCCACTGGCTGCTCCAGCAGGGGGCCTCTCTGGCTGTCTCAGCGGACAATATCATTGAAAGCCTGGGCTTTGGCAGCAATGAACCGGAGGTTGTCTCTGACGGGCCGGCTGCCGGGGTAGAGCTTGAGGCCGAGACCGCCGCGCTTTTGGGGCTGATCGATCATTATCCGATACAGAGAAACGACCTGATCGAGCGCTCCGGCATGTCTGCTGCGAAGATTAGCCAACATCTCCTGCTGCTTGAGCTGGAAGGGCTGATTGAGATTCTTCCGGGTGACCAGGTTCGCAGCGTGCGTCAATAACCTGCAGCGGAATATCAAAGAAACAAGGACCAGAAAAATGAACGAGATAATGATTGCACCGTCGATTCTATCTGCTGATTTTTCACAGCTTGGCCATGAGATCAGGGCGGTTGTTGACGGTGGTGCTGACCTGATTCACATCGATGTGATGGATGGACATTTTGTGCCGAATATCACCATCGGCCCGCTTGTGGTCGAGGCTGCCCGCAGGATTACCGACAAGGTGCTCGATGTGCATCTTATGATCAGTAACGCTGACGACTACATAGAAAAATTTGCCGCTGCCGGGGCAGACTGGCTGACGGTTCATGTGGAGGCTTGCACGCACCTGCAGAGAACCGTTTCCCGGATTCGTGAGCTGGGATTAAAGGCGGGTGTTGTCCTGAACCCTGCCACATCGCTGGCATCGCTTGATTATATCCTGGAAGATGTTGACCTGGTTATGATCATGGGTGTTAATCCGGGATTTGGCGGACAGACATTTATTCCGGCGACCCTTGAGAAGCTCAGGAGGTTGAGCGTGATGATCGAGGAACGCAATCCCGGAGTCGGGATCGAAGTGGATGGCGGTGTCAGTCCAGACACAATCGGGGAAATATCACGGGCTGGGGCCAATATTT
Source organism: uncultured Desulfobulbaceae bacterium (assembly GCA_965366875.1). Taxonomy (GTDB): domain Bacteria; phylum Desulfobacterota; class Desulfobulbia; order Desulfobulbales; family Desulfocapsaceae; genus MADRE3. The sequence goes on from CBDUGK010000042.1 coordinate 29,846, forward strand.
TCGTCGCCGGTTCAGCTATTTACGGCTGCGATGAATATGCGCCGGTTATCGATCTGCTGCGGCAGGAGGCGAAAAAGGGTAAAGGCTCCTGATAGGGTTAACTACAACGTATAGACGAGAGGATGATATGAGCACGCATGTCAGCACCAGCGCTTCCTGGCGGAAGCTCGAGGATTTGGCGCAAACTCCTTATGATTTGAAGGCCAAGGATGCCCTGCAGGATAACGGCAGAATCGAATCGATGATCTGTCGGGCATCAGGTTTGAAACTGCTGTATGCCACACAGCGGGTTACCGAAACGGTCGTTGATGCTTTCCAGGATTTTGCCGATGAGCATCGGCTGGTGCAGAGGTTTTCTGGAATGAAAAAAGGTGCGGTGATAAACCGCATTGCCGGCTGGGAGAGTGAAAACAGGCAGGTTTTGCACACCTCGAGCCGGGATTTGTTTTCTGGGCAGCCAGTGGAGCCTGTTTCTGCAGGGCAGGCCCGGACAGAGATGGAAAAACTCGAAGTCTTTCTTACCCAGATAGAACAGGGAATTTTAACCGGCAGCAGCGGTAAGCCCTTCACGACGCTGGTCAACATCGGCATCGGCGGTTCAGATTTAGGCCCGCGTTCGGTATATGAAGCGCTCAAATCCTTTTGTCTGCCCGGCAGGGAGGTGAAGTTTATCGCCAATGTGGATCCCGACGATGCTGCGCTGGTCCTGGCTTCTGTCGAGCTGGAGCAGACACTGGTAACGGTTGTT
>CBDUGK010000043.1:0-30324 GCA_965366875.1 uncultured Desulfobulbaceae bacterium
TGCAGTAGATGAATACATTGAATTTAAAGGTTTTATTGTTTTCAGCGTTTCACTCTGGCGCAAAAAAAACATCTCTATACATGTCAAAATAACCATCTGTTTTGCAAGGAGAATGATTCATGCCAATTATTACAATTTCCAGAGGCTCCTATAGCCGGGGAAAAGAAGTTGCTGAAAAGCTGGCCCAGAAACTCAACTATGAATGTATTTCCCGGGAAATTATTCTGGAGGCCTGCGCTGAATTTAATATTCCGGAGATAAAGCTGATCCGGGCACTGCATGACGCTCCAACTGTTCTCGAGCGTTTCCAGCACGGAAAAGACAGGTATTTAAGCTATTTCCGTTATGCATTGCTAAAACATGTTCAGAAAGACAATGTTGTCTATCACGGTTTGGCCGGACACTATCTTCTTCGTGATATCAGTCATGTGCTGAAAGTCAGGATTATTTCGGACATGAATCATCGGATTCAGGAGGAGATGAAACGAACAGATATTTCTGAAAAAGAAGCCCGTTTTATTTTGAAGAAAGATGATGAAGAGCGTCGTAAATGGGGGCTTCAGGTCTATGGAACAGACACCTGGGACAGCAGGCTTTATGATATGGTTCTGCACATCAACAGCCTTACAATCGATGATGCCGTAGAGATACTTTACGAAAGCGCTCAAAAACCGCAATTTCAAGCAACGGAGCAATCCCAGAAAACGCTGGATATTGCCTTGAAAATCTCCCATATTCATTCCTTGCTGGTAGGGTATTGCGAAAATGTATCCGTGACACTCGATGACAGCAGAGCAATTATCAGGCATATCAGGGAAGACCAGAAGGAAAGAATAGAAGGGCTTGTTATGGGGGTGGATGGTATTACTGCCGTCACGTTTCAGGAACCATATCTTTCAACAACAGGCCATATTAATCCTTTTCACAACATCTGATGAGTAGAGCGAGACAGGAATAAGCCAATTTCAGGTATCTGGTTGGCAATTAGGTATACTGTCCCCCGAACTATCCCCGAACTAATTTCGTATACACAAGTATTCTATTGTCTTTGCCGATATTTCCTCTCATACTGTAGATTGAAATTGCCCGGTCAATTTTCAGGATTCGGCCCCCGGGCTGATAAGACCAGGTGAACTGAAACAAGGTGGAGCTGTGGTGCATTTATGCCGGAGAATCGCTTTTGGTGGAGAGAGAATATGAGGCTGAATTCCAGACAGCCGGATCCTCCGACAAGCGATAAGAGATGGAAGCTGGTGCAGGCAACCATGCGCCGAAACGGTTACCGCCGCAGTGGTCTGATTGAAGTGCTGCACACCGTTCAGCAGGCTTTTGGCTACCTCGACATGGATGGTCTGAGGTATGTGTCGCTGGCGCTTGGGGTACCTTTGAGCAGAACGTATGGCGTCTCGACCTTTTACCACCTGTTCAGGCTGAAGCCGGAGGGCCGGCACAGCTGTGTGGTCTGCCATGGAACCGCGTGCTATATAAAAGGCAGTCAGGAGATTTTGCAGAGCATCGAGGATGTCTATGGAATTGTGCCGGGAGAAACGACGCCGGATGGCACTTTGTCACTGCTGACTGCACGCTGTCTTGGGACGTGCAGCCTGGCTCCTCTTGCAGTTGTTGACAGCGAGGTGTCCGGCCATCTGGATCCTCAAAAGACAGTCGAGATGCTCGGGAGGGTGGTGGACAGCGATGTATGATCAGCTAAAAAAAATTTCCTTGGCAGAACAGGCTGAAGATGAGAAATTTGATCATACGATTCATGTCTGTGCAGCCGCGAGCTGTCTGTCCCTGCGAAGTGACAAGGTGCTTGTTGCCCTTGAGCAGCAGATTGACAGCCAGCAGGCCGGTCATTGCTGCCGGGTCAAGAGCGTCGGCTGCCTGGGGCTGTGCTCAGGAGGCCCGCTGGTGTCTGTTTCTCACAAGGATGCATCCCAAAGCACGGTCGTGTATAAAAAGGTTGCCCCGGAACATGCGCCGGCCCTGGTAAAAGCTGCCTGTGAGCAGGACGTGGTAGCGGATCTGGTCTGCCGTACCGATGTGCCGTTCTTCCGGCGACAGAAAAAAATCGTGCTGGAAAACTGCGGTTACATAAACCCTGAGCGCGTTGAAGAGTATATCGCAGCAGGCGGTTATCAGACGCTGCTTGACGTCCTGACTGAAATGGCTCCGGACGGTGTTATTGATGAAGTGGTGCGCAGCGGCCTTCGCGGCCGCGGCGGCGGCGGATATCCCACCGGCCTGAAATGGAGGGCGGTCGCCAAGGCTGACGCCCATAAAATCAAATATGTCATCTGCAACGGCGATGAAGGTGATCCCGGGGCCTTCATGGACCGCAGTGTTATGGAGAGTGATCCGCATCGGGTTATCGAGGGGATGGTCATTGCGGGGTATGCTGTCGGGGCCCGTGAAGGGTATATATATGTTCGGGGTGAATACCCTCTGGCCATCGATCGATTGCATAAAGCCATTCACCAGGCACGACGACTGGGGGTTCTGGGCGACAAGGTCTGCGCTACCACCTTCGGATTTAACATCGATATACGGATTGGTGCAGGTGCCTTTGTCTGCGGTGAGGAAACTGCCCTGATTGCCTCAATTGAAGGCCGCCGCGGCACACCCCGCCCCCGGCCACCCTATCCTGCCGAGTGCGGCCTCTGGAATGAACCGACATTGATTAATAATGTTGAAACATTTGCCAACATAGCGCCCATTATCCGAAATGGCAGCAGCTGGTATGCAGCCATCGGTACGGAAAAAAGCAAGGGTACCAAGGTGTTTGCCCTGGCCGGTTCGATCAACAATAGCGGTCTGATAGAAGTGCCAATGGGCATTTCATTTCAGGAAATACTCTATGAAATCGGCGGCGGTATTTCCAATGATCGTCAGGCCAAGGCGGTACAGACTGGAGGACCCTCAGGCGGGTGCATTCCTGCTGCGCATTTTGCAACACCAGTAGACTATGAGTCGTTGACGGCACTCGGCTCCATCATGGGCTCCGGCGGCATGATTGTAATGGACGAGACGACCAATATGGTTGATGTGGCCCGTTATTTCATGGACTTCTGTATGACGGAATCGTGCGGAAAATGCGTACCGTGCCGTGTCGGTACCGTCCACATGAGCAATCTGCTGGAAAAGATTTACCACGGCCGGGGAAGCGCCAGGGATTTGCGCGCACTGGAAAATTTGTGCAGGTTCGTGCATGAAACGAGTTTATGCGGTCTGGGCCAGGCCTCGCCGAATCCGGTGCTGAGCACCCTGCGCTACTATCGGCACGAATACCAGGAGCTCTTACGCCAGGATGAACGACAGGAGCGTGCAGACAAAGCGGAGCCGGCACCATGAGGCACTCACGAATTCTGACGATCAGAATCGATGATCACGATATCAGTGCCCGCTGTGATGAGACGCTCCTGCAGCTGGCACGAGAAAACAGCATTGACATTCCTTCGCTCTGCCATCTTGACGGAGTAAGTGGTTGGGGCGGCTGCCGCTTATGCATGGTGGAGATTAAAGGTTCCCCGAAACTTTTTCCTGCATGCACGACCTATCCTGTTGAAGGTATGGAAATTGTGACAAATTCTGAACGGTTAAAAATGCATCGCCTGCAGGTGCTGGATTTTATGTTTTCCGAGAGAAATCACATCTGTTCGGTGTGCGTGTCCAACGGAGGGTGTGAGCTTCAGGATCTGGCCGCACGACTCGGCATGACTCATGTGGAAAATCCCTATCTCAATCCCAGGCTCCCGGTTGATGCCAGCCATAAACTCTTTTGTCTGGATCATAATCGCTGCATACTCTGTACGCGCTGTATACGTGTGTGTGATGAGATCGAGGGTGCACACACCTGGGATATCATGGGCCGCGGCATTATGGCACGTCTTGTTGCCGACTTGAACCAGCCCTGGGGTGAGGCCGTCAGTTGCACCAGTTGTGGGAAATGTGTGCAGGTCTGTCCGACAGGCGCACTGTTTGAGAAAGGGAAGTCGGTTGCTGAGATGCGGAAAAATACGGAATTTCTGCCGTACCTGCGATTGATGCGCAGCGGACGCAGTGAAGATGAGGGCGGGAATACGCCATGAAAAGCGTGAAGAGGATGGCGACAGTATTGCTTGATGGCTGTTTCGGCTGTCACATGTCCTTTCTGGATATTGATGATCGTATATCCGATCTTGCCGGGCTGGCTGCTCTTGTTTACAGCCCGCTGGTTGATACGAAGCTGTTTCCCGAGGCGGTAGATCTGGCGCTTGTCGAAGGCGCGGTGGGCAGCGAGGAAGATTACGAGAAAATCAGGCAGGTGAGGATGCATACCGAAACACTGGTGTCGCTGGGTGACTGCGCGGTAACAGCAAATGTTCCCGGCATGCGCAACCCTTTCGCGCTGCAGGCCGTGTACGAGCGGTCCTATCTGGAGAATGTTGATCTTTACCCGCACATCCCGGAGAAGATGCTGCCGAAGCAGCGCCGGCAGGTGGTTCCCGTGCATCAGGTGGTGGAAGTCGATGTTTATGTCCCCGGCTGTCCGCCATCGGCCGAAACGATTTTTCATGTGATAATGGAACTCTTGCATGATCGGATGCCGGATCTCTCCGGAATGACTCGATTTGGTGCATAAAGGGAGCCATGATGCCGGAAACAATCATTATTGACCCTGTAACCAGAATCGAGGGACATGCAAAAATTACGATTCAGCTCGATGACAACGAACATGTTGCCGACGCCCGCTTTCATGTAACCCAGTTCAGGGGGTTTGAAAAGATTACTGAAGGACGGCCGTTTTACGAGATGCCCGCCCTGACGGCCAGAATCTGCGGTATCTGCCCGGTTTCCCACATGATGGCTTCGGCAAAAGCAGGGGACGCCCTGCTGGCGGTGCAGATTCCTGAAACAGCAGCCGACCTGAGACGGATCATGAACCTGGCGCAGATTATCCAATCGCATGCGCTCAGCTTTTTCTATCTTTCTTCCCCGGATTTTGTCATGGGTTTTGATGCTGATCCCTCTCGGCGCAATATCTTCGGGGTAATAGATAAATTTCCCGAACTGGCAAAAGATGGCATTGCTCTCAGAAAGTCCGGCCAATCGATTATCGAACTGTTGGGCGGGAAGCGCATTCATCCAGCCTGGGCGGTCCCCGGCGGCGTCAGCTCGCCTCTGACGGAAGCGCATCATGCCGCCATTATGATGGAGGTCGGTCCGATGCGGGAGCGTATCCTGCGGACACTGGAGTGGTACAAGAGCATCTTTGAATCGTTTGATACCGAAATACGAAGTTTTGCCAATTTTCCCAGCCTCTTTATGGGGCTGGTTGATGACCAGGGAAAACTGTCCCTGTATGACGGTACATTGCGCATTGTCGATGCCACCGGCGCTATTGTTCTGGACCAGGTGGACCCTCAAAAATATGGTGAGCATATTGCCGAGGCCGTTGAACCGGACTCATACCTGAAATCACCCTATTATCGGGCACTGGGATATCCTGACGGTGTGTATCGGGTGGGACCGCTGGCGCGCATGAATATCATTTCTCATTGCGGCACACCGGCAGCGGACCAGGAGTGGGCGGAATTCCGTGCCCTGGGTCGCGGCGCCGTACTCAGTTCGTATCACTATCATTATGCCAGGCTGATTGAAATCCTCTATTGCATCGAGCGTGTCGAGCAGATTTTGCAAAAGCCCGATATCCTCAGTAAACAGGTCCGTGCTCATGCCGCTCCGAACAGGTTGGAGGGGGTTGGTGTTTCAGAGGCGCCGCGGGGCACCTTGATCCATCACTACAAAATTGATGAGGATGGCCTTATTCGCTGGGTAAACCTGGTCATCGCCACCGGCCATAATAATTTGGCAATGAACAGAGGCATCCTGCAGGTCGCACAGCAGTTTGTTCGCAGGTCAAAAATTGAAGAGGGGATGCTGAACCGGGTCGAAGCCGTCATCCGGGCTTTTGACCCCTGCCTGAGCTGCGCTACCCATGCGCTCGGCCGCACACCACTGCACGTGCAGCTGCTCGCCCCGAACGGCAGCATGCTGGACGAAGTACTGCGCTGATAAAAAGAGTACCGTATCGTCTTCCAAGTTCTGATGTTCTGGGGACGAAGTTCCGGGGACAAGTTCCGGGGACAGTATATGTATCTCTGCCGCTCATGGACAGGCCGCGCGTCGTATCCCCGATAGGGCATCTCTAACGACAGCTGTTACCCGCAGGTCTTTTTCTGCAGAGATGCTTATCTTGTCAATGGGGAACTCACAGAAAAAATGGCTGCCAACCTGGTTATGTTCGCTATCGCCAGGAGCGCTGCCGACCATTTTCTTTTAGGGCGTGTATGCCGGAGTACATGAACAAAGGGAGTGTTTTGATATTGTGGTTCAACAGAGGGTCGGGACTGCTCGTGAACCTGTATGGTCGAACGCTGCGAGGATACGCGCGTTTCTTTTCCGTGGTTTTCATCTGTTGCGTGATGGCTGCTTCGTGTGCGCCGCTGCCGGAATATGCACGACCTCAATTTTACAGCCATGCAGACAGAGTGACAGACACTGATAATTCCGGTTTCAGATACCGGGTCCTGTCCATTGATGATTTTAAAGCAAAAATGCTTCCAGCGGATGTTCAGCAATACCATGAGTCAATCAACGCCCGTTCCTGTCTCACCATCCGTCCATCAAGCACCACAAGCGCTCAAATCGGTGAGGTTTCTTATTATGGCAACCCGCTTTGGATCGGTCAATTCAAGCACATCTCCTTTGAGGCGCTCTTTATTCCGTCATGTTCCTGGTGGAATAAAAACATTTCCGAAAAGAAGATTGACTATGTTCTTCAACATGAACAGATACACTTTGCACTTGCTGAGTTAAGTGCACGCAGGGCGACGGGGGAGCTGGGAATGAAGATGAAAGAATATACGGCAGTGGGAGGAACCCATTCCGAGGTTGCCGAGGAGTTAAACCGGGTACTGCTTGATTCTGTTCATCAGCTTTTGGAGTCGGATCTTGAAATCCATACGGAATTCGATGAAGACACCTCAATGTTTTTCGATCAGGATCAGCAGAACTCCTGGTACGACAAGCTGGCGCAACGGCTTGAAAAGAGTCGCAAGAGCCGATGAACTGATCGAGCGATTCTGTTTCTATAACCGTTGCCAGGCGCTCAATCTGCGCCTGGAGCAGCCAGGAACAACGACACTATTTAGCCATTCCCATGGTCATTTCGATGAAATCAACAGATTGCGCCGGCAGTTTGAGCCCGTCGGCAAGTTGTCGCATGTACTGTCTTTCTGCCTCTGTGTCGACCTCAATCGCCAGCAGAGAGGCAGCGTATATCTCTGCTGAAAGTTCAGCTTTACCGGCGGCAGAGTTTATCACACCCTGCAGATCAAACGGGCGTTGCGCTTCTGCCGTGAAAAAATCTTTTTCTTCCTGGCTGAGCCCGTCATCATCGAGTTTCCCCAGGATTTTCTGAACCTCTTCCTTGTCAATCCGACCATCCGCTTTTGCCGCATTGATCATTGCCCTGACAATCACCGCAGCATCATTTTCAAGCTCCTGTTTCTGCTGGGGTGTTTCAACTTCAATGAGTGCCTGCGGGGTCTGTGGTTTCTGTCCGGCCTTTTTCAGTGCAGAAAAAGCAAGAGCTCCAAGCATTGCCAGAGAGCCGCCGCCAATGGCACCCTTTGCGGAGCTTTTTCCTCCCCCGAGCAGAGAACCGGCGAGAGCGCCGAGCCCGCCGAGTGCCGCTTTGTTGCTGGTGAGTGAACCCATGACTGAACCAAGCATATCTCCAAGCCCATTTCCTGACCCCGCTTGAGCTCCTTTGGAGCCACCCATCATCTGGCTCAGGTTGCCCAGTATATCATCCAATGACCCTGAACTGCTCTGCCCGCCAAGGGCGTTGCCGAGTCGTTTCTGTCCTGTCTGGGACATTCCCGCCTGCATAAGGGATCCAAGTATGTCAGTAAAGTTAGGCATGGTGTGCTCCTTATTGTGGCCATGTTTTAAAAAGAATGAACTGAAGATAAAAGAATTGTACGGTGTGTTCTGACAAGCAGACACAGCTGCATACTGTTGTAACGATGAAAATTACCCCTGTCAAGGTGCGGGCGGACGTTCACTGCTCGTACTTTCCTACCGGAGCCAGATAAATGGTGAACTGCTCTTCTCCATCGACTCCGATCAACTCGTCCATGGCTTCCTGGTCATAGGCTGCAATGGCACAGGTTCCAGCCTGAATTGCTTCACAGGCCAGGTAGAGATTCTGGCAGACGTGGCCTGCGTCGAGCAGGATCACCCGATGTGCTGCCTGGAGGTAGCGCCACTCCATACGATACGGTACGGTTGTCCAGACAAACACCACCGCGGCTTTAGAGACAAACTGCTGGCCCAGTGCCGCCCTGGAGAGCTTTGTTCTGGTCTGCTGATCCGCAGAAGAGAGGAGAACCAGTTCGTGGGAGAGGGGAAGGTAGCGGTAGAGCCCCGGGGGAACCTGCTCCACCCTGTCAATAAACAGGTAAGTCTCAAAACTGTGCCGGGCTCCGGCTGAGGGCACCGTGCGAAAATGGGGCGCCAGCGCTCCCGGACTTCTCTGTCCCTGGGTTGCCCAGAGAAGAAATGCCAGCTCTTCTATCGTGAGATGATCAGCAGCGTATTGCCGCCTGCTTCGTCGATTGCCAATAGCATCTTTCACATCTGTTTGCGGTATGAAAGCAGCCCAGGTTTTCTTTTCGGGCAGGGGGATACGGGGCAAAGACTCATCAACCGACTCCTGTAATGGCGGGGCAGCCCGCCCCCGGTGCTGATCACTTGTCCGAAAGTTGATTGTCTTGCGGATGCTGTCTTTTAAAAAATGACGGTACGGTTTGAACTGACTCATGGCTCGCTCCTCGTTTCGGCCGGGAAAAAGGGTTTTAAAGTTTCTTGCCGACTGCTATTTTATAGCATAATCATGTATTTTGGTAATATATGTTAAGCCGTTAGTGAAGATATTCAAACAGCCACCTTGGCAAAAAGTACTGGCTGGAAAGCAATACCCAGATAACCACAAGGAGACAAGTTATGACATTTGAAACGGTTCTTGTTGAAGTTACAGAAAAACATGTCGGGATTGTTACGCTCAATCGACCTGAGCAGTTAAATACTTTCACCAGTCAGATGGCGGGGGAGCTTCAGGCTGCGCTCCTTGGCATGGAGGCAGACAGCACTGTTCGGGTAATCCTTCTGAGAAGTACCGGGCGCGCATTCTGTGCCGGAATTGATGTCAACGAGCTTGCCGGAAAATCCGCAACACAATACCGGGAGTGGATAGAGTGGATGGAAAATCCACTGGTGACCATATCCGCTATGAAAAAACCAGTTATCGCCCAGGTGCAGGGCGTTGCCACCGCCAACGGTATGGGGCTTGCGGTGGCGGCTGATCTGGTTATCGCCTCGGAACGGGTAAAAATGGGCCTTACCGCAATCAATGTCGGCCTTAACTGTGTGGGTCCGGTACTGCCGGTTGCCCGGTGTGTCGGGCGCAAAAAAGCGCTGGAATTACTTCTCTATGGAGATCTGCTCAAAGCAGAAGAAGCACTCGATCTCGGTCTGCTCAACAGGGTTGTCGCCCATGAAGATCTAGACCAGACTGCTCTTGATTGGGCAGAGGACCTGGCGCAGAGAAGTCCGCTTGCCGTTCAGAATGCCAAGAGCGCTTTTTATCAGTCAGAGGACATGGATTATCATAAGCAGTTCCAATACATGAACGAAGCGTTTGCCAGGCTGTGCACTACCGATGATGCAAAAGAAGGGGTCAGCGCTTTCCTGGGAAAAAGAAATCCTCAATGGAAACTGCACTAATAACCGGCCACGCTCCTATAACACCCGACAACCGCTGTCTTGCAGCAGCCGGTTGTCGGGCTTGAGGCACAACGCTTTGGGAACATGTCTGGTGTTTTTTACATTGGTGATTTCCACATCACCTGCTGTTCAGCCGGTTTTCTGACACCGGCCGCCTTTTCCACCGCCGCCTCTGCCTTTACCGCCGCCGGTGCCGTCTCTACGACCTTTTCCGCCGCCCCGGCCAAGTCCTCTGCCGCTGTTACCTTTTTCTCTATTTTCCGGGGTGTTCCTCTCTTTGTCTTGAGGGAGTCGTTCGTCTCCGGCAAGTTCAGAGTTTTTATCGTCGCCTTGCTGCATATTCGCACCTCGCACAAAAAAATCTTTATACTGCTTATACGTTGAATGCCATAAATGGCATCACCTCGTCCACCTTATATTATGAGCATATGTTCGCATTATGCAACTTTTGTTTTCCTTTTGCTTGGGGGATGACAGGTTTTGGGCGGAAACCCCAGAGGCATAGTATTTTACTCCTGCTCACTGGGCTCTTGACAGCTGAATGAAAAACGCCATAATGCTTACTGGCATGACAAATCGGTATGCAGTCAGGAAAACATTGATATTAATTACAGGAGGAGATTGCATGGATCAAATTATCGCAATTTACGGCAGTCCCCGACGCAATGGAAATAGCGCTGCACTGCTGGAGCAGGCTGTTGCCGGGGCTCGGCAGCAGGGGGTCCATGTAGAAGAAGTGTTTCTTCGGGACTTTAAAATATCACCGTGTCTGGAAATTTATAACTGTATTAAAACAGGTGAATGCGCCATCCGCGATGACTTTCCTGCAATTCTGGCTAAACTCGAAGCCAGTTCAGGTATTATGCTCGCATCACCGATATTTTTCTACACGGTGAGTGCGCATACCAAAATTTTTATGGACAGGTGTCAATCTCTTTGGGTTCGGAAATACTGGATTGAAAAGCAGGTTTTTGGGAAGTCGCCGCCAACCCGCAAGGGGCTCTTTATTTCGGTTGGCGCTACAGAAGGAAAAAAACTATTTGATGGAGCAATACTCACCGTTAAATATTTCTTTGATGTGCTGGATGCCGAGCTCTGGAAAACTGTTCTCTGCCGGGGAGTTGATCGCAAGGGTGAAATCGAAAAGAGAGAGGATTATCTCAAAGAGGCTTTTGAAGCCGGCAGGGATCTGGCATCTGCGCTGAAGGAGATAAAAAAACAGCAGTAAGCAGGGTGTCGCAAAGTATATCAGCCCATCAGAACATCCCGAGCCGCATTGATCTTGGCAGTCAGGAAAGCAGAGCCTCCCCCGTCGGGGTGCACTCCTTTGATAAGCCGCCGCCAGGCCTGATGGATCTCCTGCTTTGACGCACCAGGAGAAAGGCCAAGTATCTGGTACGCCTGCTCTTTGGTCATTTCTTCAAAACCTGACCCAGCCCATTGCTTGCTGGAAGAATCATCATCAGCACGTTCCCGCCAGTCCGGGTGGTAGCGATCAAGGTACGATGCCAGCAGGGCACCACTGTCTTGATCGGAAGATATTTCCCGATAGAGCAGCACCAGCTCCTTCTCGTCGAGGGAAGATAGGCGGACCCCCTCCAGGCGTCCTGTCAGCACCTTGCCGTCCATCTCTCCAGTATCATGATCAAGTTCCATTTCAAGGTGCACGGAGCGGACGGTGGATTTTCGTCCGCCAGAGGCGGCTGACGCCGATCGCGTTGAGCGGCTGCGACGCCACCAGGACAGTCCGACAATGATCATGGGCACTCCAATAGCACTCCGCCTGAAAATGGTCAGCAGACCTCCCACCGTGATTAGAAAAATCGGCCCCGAACGCATCAGAATCGCGGCACTCTTCTGGGCCGGATTAACGAGAATCAGCCAGAATACGATGAACAGCGTTAAAAACAGAATGATCAGGTAAAATGTCATCCAGCATTCCAATCAAAAAAAGAACGAATAATCATTTTCCCATTTGCTCCAGGAGCAAACGCGCCTTGGTACTGCCGCTGTTTGAGAGAGCCTTCAATCCCCCTCTGGCGTAAACGGCAACCGCACCAAGGAGCTCGGAGAGTTCCCTTGCAGAATCAGGCCCAAGCCGAAAATAGGCCCCACCTGTGAGTCGGGCCATTTCCCGGAAGCCGTTTTCAGCCGCAACATCATGGCCTTCCTGAAAAAAAAAGCAGCGCATCCCCTTCAAGCCGAGTTCACCAGCCCTCTGACAGAGAAGATCAATATTCTCCTCAATCGCATCACCGATGTAAACCATTGCCGAGACGCTGGATTCCGCTGTTTCACGGGCAGCGTGCTTGAGAACCTTAGCTATCTGTGTATAGCCGCCCCGGCACTCGATACCGAGCATCAGGTCACGCAGGGCGGCGGCGTTGATGACCCATTTTGAGGCACGGCATTCGTTAAGGCCTCGAAAATATACCAGCTGAACCGACAAACCGCCAGCCTTGCCCACTGCATCAAACATTGAGGACTGGATAGTCATAGCCCTGTTCCAGGTCGGCTGCCTGCTCATGGTTGCATCCAGCGAAAAAATAAGTCTTCCGGTCCGGGACGACCCTGCTTCTCCGGCAGCCTTGATAAAAGAGAGTATCTCTTTGGAAGACGATCTCTCTTGGATCGTTCCCTGCTTGCTTTCAGTTGGTGTCAGCTCTTTGTCTTTCATATCCTGTTTCACATGCCATGTAGTCAGTTCATATACACTATAGCGTCTCTTGATACAAATATTGTCGAAATATCTCTATTTCAACCGGATAATGGAAAAGGGCAAAAATAATAAGTGAGCCGACGTGCAATAACTGGCTTCCATTCTTCGCTGGAAATGACAAAACTGTTTTTCATAGATGAACATTCGTACCGATAGTGTACAGTGACTTCTTCAGAAAACAGTCGATGATAACCGGAAATCCGGGTCAGCGTTTTTTTTATTCGCATGATTACCTGACAAGGATGGCAAGCAACCTAACTTACTGGCAACTAGTCGGAATCCCGGATACACATGGAGCAGACGAGTTCAAGAAGAAATAATTACAGCTGGGTTGCCTATGCCCTTCTCTCGGCGGCAAGCATTGCCTTGATGGCTACCTTTGTCCGGGCAGCCAGCGCTGAACTTCCGCGCAGCGAGATCGTCTTTTTTCGTAACTTCATCAGTTTGATTATCCTTCTTCCCTTTGCGACCAGACGGCGACTTTCGCTGCGGACAAAGAAGTTTGGCCTGCATCTATTCAGGGCGGTTTTCGGGGTTGCCGCCATGTATATGTATTTTTATGCGATCGCCCATCTGCCTTTGGCTGACGCAGTTTTACTCAACTACACATCCCCTCTGTTCATCTCTTTTTTTGCTTTCATACTGCTTGGAGAACAACTCAACAGAAACCGTAAGTTCTCTATTATGCTTGGTTTTTTCGGGGTTTGTTTCCTGTTTCATCCAAGTTCGGCAATCGCCTCTTTTGCTGGTTTGCTGGGGCTTTTATCCGGCGTTTCGGCAGGCCTGGCACAGGTCTCAATCAGGAAACTCTCCGCAACCGAGCCGGGTCTGCTCATTGTTACCATGTTTGCATTATTCGGCAGTGCTTTCACCCTGATACCCATGCTTTCTGAGTTTATCATGCCGGACGCCTGGGGCTGGACGGCCCTGATCGGTGTCGGTTTTTTCGGCAATCTCGGTCAGCTCAGCATGACCCGTGCCTATACCCTGGCGCCGGCTTCCCAGGTCTCTCCGCTCGGCTATTTCGGCCTGGTATTCGCCGGCTTGATCGGTCTTCTCTTCTGGAATGAGACTCCTGACCACTGGATGCTGATAGGCACATTATTTATCGTTGCCGCAGGTATCCTCGTCGCCCGCGAACATGTTGAACCGCAACCTGCCCGGTAGTTGTGTTGCTCTCTTCCTGTGGAGGCAGAAGCGTCCGGAAGAATACCCTTGAATTGCGCTAAGAGTCAGTTACTGGAAGATGCCATCATACAGCAATTTTATACCGGAGCAAAAAAGAGCCATATAGAGAAAACGGTACACGAGCCGCTGATCGACTTTGTAGAGGACCAGCTGCCCAAGTTTTACTCCAATCGGAGCGAGCGGCATAAGCGCCAGTGAAGTCGTGAGATTTTCCAGATTGAGTACCCCCATGAATGCATACGGCACAAGCTTGATGTAGTTCATTACGGCAAAAAAAATGGCCATGGTCCCCATCAATACTATCTTATCCAGTTTTTGCGGCAGAAGATAGATAGACGCGGGAGCCCCCCCTGCATGTATCTGGGTACTGGTAAACCCGGCTATCGTCCCCCAGAGATAACCGCTGAATTTTGAGCCCAGCCATTCTTTGCCGGTGTCGCCCCTGAACCAGTAATCTAGACAAAACCATATGACAATAAAGCCGATGAGCAGTCGCAGGTTGTCAGGCGGTAAGGTCCCCATCAGCAATGACGCGAGTATGATGCCGACAATGCCGGAAGGGAGCATTAATTTCAGATGGGGCGAACTGAAATTTTTTCGAAATCTCCATACTGCCAGAATGTCCATGGCACAGAGAATAGGCAGCAAAATCCCGGCTGCCTGCAGGGGAGATACAATAAATGAAAGAGCAGGAACCGCAATGGTACCAAGGCCGGGGCCAATCCCTCCCTTTCCCATGCCAAATATGAGAACCACAGGCACAGCGATCAGATAAAATTGTGGATCAGTTATGATATTCATGTTCCCCGCGCTATTTTACTCTGGTTCATGTTGATGCACCTCACCCTGTCACGGGCTTTTCGTTCGTTTATTTGCGACCACTGCCACGTTGTGCACCTGTTTGTTTCCCTCGTGCCGGTTTACTCCATTTTTTACAGGCCTGGCGGAACAGGAAGGACACTTTCTGTTTGAGTAATTGACCTCTCTACCCCCATAGTGTAAAGAAAAAAAGGTCACGGTTGTGAGTGTTGTCCAGAACGCCGCCCCGTATATACAAGGAAAAGGCTCACGATTGAAGCAACATACATGAACCCAGCGAGCCTCTTCCACTGTCAATCCTGGCAATCTCGCTGCCGCTTACGAGTCGGCTGAGAATCAGGAATCATTACCTTTAATTGCTATGCTCCCAATTTCGTTCAGATCGCTGCTGCTTACCCTGGCCTTTGGCTTTTCAGGTGCAACAGCAGCGACCCTGGCGGGAGTACCTGCGGCACCCCTGGTTGGAGCCAGTCTCTCGGTATCTGTTGCAGCCCTGTTCAGGTTGAGGGTCGGTATCCCCGATCTGTTGAGAAATTTTGCCTTTGCGATTATCGGCTGTTCACTCGGCAGCGGTATCACCAAAGAGGCACTGCTGCAGGCTGTAGACTGGCCTGTCAGTCTGCTGGCCCTTAGTGTTTCAATAACTGCTATCATAATCGCCGGCAGCTGGATACTCTCGCGTTTTTATTCCATTACCCCGGAGACTGCGGTTCTGTCCACAGCCCCCGGGGCAATTTCCTATACTCTGGCAATTGCGGCTGAAGGAGTCGGTGATGTCCGCACTATCATCGTGCTCCAGAACGTTCGGCTGGTGCTTGTTGCCACACTGCTGCCTTTTATTCTCGTACATCTGGGATTTGCACCCGGTCACTCTCTCCCTCAGGCAAGCGGCAGCCTTGTCGGCAGCCTTCTGATGATTTTCATTGCCTTTGGCATAGCTCTTAGCGTTGAACGGTGGCGGATCCCTGCATCCTTTCTTCTTGCCGGGGTGCTGGTAAGCGGTATCGGCCACTACCTCGGTCTGGTCAGCGGTCGACCGCCGTATCAACTGATTTTCTTTGGATTTACCATCACCGGTTCCATGGTTGGCTCGCGTTTTTCATCGATACCGTTGAGGGATATGAGGCGGTTACTGGCTGCCTCGCTGAGTTGCGCGCTGCTCGCCGGTCTGCTGGCGATGGGGTTTGCCTATCCCGTTGCCGTCCTGTTGGATATTCCGTTTGGTCAGGTGTTCGTCGCCTTTGCACCGGGAGGGATCGAGGCGATGGCAGCAATGGCTCTGGCCCTGGGATATGACCCGGCCTATGTGGCAACGCACCACCTGTTTCGACTTCTGTTGCTCTTTCTGATCGTGCCGTTTTGTCTTAAAATTGTCGGCAGAACGTTTCGTGTGCGCTGAATGATGAACAATCACTTTGCGGTATAGTGTTTTGTATTCTCCCGGATAGACGAGGGTCGATTGGCAGAAGCGGTGAAGGTGCACAGCTGATTAATCAGCTGTACCGAACCGGGAGGTTCGATGACAGGGAAACAATACGAAAATCTTCTATGCTGCTAAAAATGGAATTCAAATAGCATGCATTGAGACTCTGGAGGTTTGCGAGCACATCTCAGTACAAACAAACAAAACAGACCATCCAGATACAATGCTATCCCTTAAAGTAGCATATCGGCCCGCCCACCAAAAAAAGATATGTCCCTACAATGATCAGTAACAATCCGGTGTAAACGGTAACGGGTAGAACCAGCGTTCCGATTGTTGCCACGACAGCACCTATGGTTGCGTATATCATGCATGACTTCATCATTATCGAGATCCCATGTTTGAATTTGTCGAGGGCCATGCCCTTTCCTGCGCAAAACGGATTACACCTTGAATTCCGCTTCTTGTTTAAAGATAAGCATTAAATCGGCCAGAGAGTTCTTGTTATGCAGAGGGAAAATCAAAATCCTGCCTGGCGGGGCTCCAGCAGTGAATTAGCAGCAGCACCTCGCTGGCATTTGCCGGCTGTGCTGCTCTTGCAGCCATGCCCCGGATAACCACAGGCATGCGGTGGTTATTCCGTGAGGTTGCAGATACTCTAGCTTGAAAATGCTTTTCCGGATATGCTCTGGATTGGAAGTTTCACTGAGATTTCAAAATATTTTTTAACTGTTGATCGAGGAATTATGAACAAAAGTATAGATGATCTTATATTGCGAATAAAAGAGCTGGAAAATGAATTATCACCCCTGCTGGATAGTGAGCTGCGTGAAATTCAGGAACGCTTCCGATACACGATAGAGCGGGGTAAGGTTCGCTTTCATGAGGGCGCTCTGGCAGCCCAGAGAACCTTTAAAAAGAACCTGTACCGTTATCTTCGTGAATCAAATGTGATGTTTGTGCTTACCAGCCCAGTCATCTACTCTCTTTTTTTTCCGCTTGTATTGCTGGACCTGTTCCTGACCCTCTATCAGGCGCTCTGTTTTCCCGTTTATCAAATAAAGAAAGTTGACAGAAAGGATTATGTCACAATCGACAGGCAGCAGCTTGCATATCTCAATCTTGTTGAAAAAGTGAACTGCATGTACTGCGGATACGCTAACGGGCTTCTTTCCTATGCCCTGGAAATTGGATCAAAAACTGAGGAATACTGGTGTCCGATCAAGCATGCGAAAAAACCAAGGGATCCTCACTCGAGATACCCCTCTTTCCTCGAATATGGAGATGCTGAAGGCTACAAGAATAAGCTGAGTGAATTCAGGAAACCTGAAAATCATTAAGGCTGTTTTCTGAGTTTTTTCAAAATGTTGACAGATTCAATCCCGCTCGGTTCAAGATGGGCAATAGGTGTTCTCTTTTGTTTCCATTACTTTCAAAGAATCGACACACAGAAGTGCCCCTCTACAATTTTGCGTCAGAATTGTTATAGTGAGATAATAGTTCTTGATACAATTTTCTTGTGCCTCTAGCTATTCCGGAGTCTTTCGATGGAAGAAGGTGAACTGCATAAAGTGCTGCGTCGCTATACACTGCCCAGTACAAAAAGATCGATAGCCCAGACCTCAATCGCCTTAACCATTTATCTGGCTTCCGTAACACTGTTGTTTATTTTTCTGCACTACCGGCTTCCTCTCTGGATCATCCTGGCCTTGTCCCTGTGCACATCTCCAATTGTCGTTCAGCTCTTCATTATTTTCCACGACTGCTGTCACACATCCTACTTTAAATCACGCAGGGCCTGCTCCTGGCTTGGGCACTTTCTCGGCATTTTGACCTTTACCGCTTACTTTGACTGGCAGCGGACACATACAATCCATCACCGCGCTATGGCAAACCTGGAGAAGAGAGGTGTCGGCGATATATGGCTTATGACGGTGGATGAATACCGCCAGGCGGGTACGTGGACCAGATTTCGCTACCGGCTGTACAGGAATCCGTTGGTAATATTCTTTGTCTCAGCACCGTTTCTTTTTCTCATCTATAACAGATTTCCCTCGAAGGGATTTCGTGCCCAGGAGATGAAGAGTGTCCTCTTTACTGATTGTATGCTCGCATTGATAATAACCGGCATCGCAGTTACAATCGGGTGGAAAGCATTGATTCTTATCTTTCTGCCTATGATGCTTGGAGCCAGCATCATAGGCGTCTGGCTTTTTTATGTTCAGCATCAGTTCCGCCACGTCTACTGGTCTCATAACAGTGAATGGGATCGTTTCAGGGCAGCAATGGAGGGATCTTCATTCTATACGATGCCGTCTTTTTTACGCTGGATCAGCGGAAATATTGGCTACCATCACATCCATCACCTCGCTCCCCGTATTCCCAACTACAGACTAAAGGAATGTTTTGATGAGGTCTCTGCGGTGCGGGAAATTGATCCTGTCCCCTACCTGAGCGGCCTGCGAAATATCTGTCTGGGTCTTTGGGATGAGCGGAGTGGACTTCTTGTAAGTTTTGGGGAGGCCAGGTCTATCATCGAGAACTCAGAACTGCAATCATGAGATCCTAGAGCCCATGCAGGCAGAGGACTGGTCGATATGTGTCCTGAGTCTGGTGATCTCTGCTGTCTATTTCGCTTCCAGGAAAACCTTTGGTCCTTTTTCTTCGAGCACCTTGTATCTCTGAAGGATTGCAGCACGGGTGCGGAGAAAATCTTCCTGGCTGTAGATGTGGATATATCTGCAATTTGGTGAGTCGCCCTCACGTTGGTCAATTCCAAGGCTGTCTAAAAACGGAATGTCCTCTTCATTATATTCATGGATGTTGAGCTTTAACAAAGGCTTGCCTTCAAGCTTGATTCTGTTGGCGGTCATAAACATGTTCTTATCCTCGTGTTCGTTACAGATTTTGTGGCCACAATATCATGATTTACACATATCCACCATGAGCCAGGAAAAAACATCTGTTATCCTCAAAAGAAAGAGACGGTGGATGCGCCGCGGAATACAGAGTGCTGCTCGTTGTTGATAGCAATTGTCGCACGAGGCCTAGAGAACTAGGCAATTCTATCTGAAGCCAGACAGGAAAAACACGTGCGACTGTGGACGGGAGCAGGAAGATTTTTCGTCTATTGTGATTATGGTGCTCAGTGTTTGTTAGATAATTTAACCAGAGACCATTTAAGGCTTGATATGATAGACGGGAAAAAGTTTGACCACAGGAAATTACAGAAGTTGAACAACCCGCAGCGGCTCGTGGATATTCCCCCGGAATATATCTGTGACAAACTGGATATTCAAAAACCAGATGTGTTGGTTGAAATTGGTGCCGGAACCGCATTTTTCAGTATTGCCTTTCTTACGTATTTGAAACCCTCGGCAATCTATGCGTGTGACTTGTCTGAGGTAATGATCAACTGGATTAAAAACAATGTAACTCCAACGTATCCCGTTATAATTCCGGTAAAAAGTGAAGAACATGTCGTGCCACTTGAGGATAAGATGGCAGAATTGGTCTTTATGATAAACCTGCATCATGAATTAGACAATGCATCATCGACCCTGCAAGAGTCATACAGGATATTGAAGCCTGGCGGAGAAATTTTTATTGTTGATTGGAAAAAGAAAGCTATGCCTGAGGGGCCGCCTGAAAAAATCAGGTATCTACCTGAACATGTGAAGGATGAACTTGTCAAATCCGGATTCAGTAATGTGTCTATTTATGATGATTTGACAAAACATTTTTTAGTTGTTGGGAAAAAGGACCGTCAAAACGTGTAACCGAGCCCTCAGGACGGAATGGCAGAGAGACCAGCCGGGCTATCTCCTCGATTGCCCAATACCTGGCTGCTTATTCAGCTCTGGCATCTGCCCCATGCTCGGACAACTGTGCACCAAACCATCGATGGATTGCCGTTAAAAGGTGAAGATCGGTTGTTTCAAACGTGATTTCCGCACCGTTAGGAAGGGTGGTGTACGATACTTTGAGATCAGAGGCTCCTGCTTGTAATTCCTTGAGGCCAGGCATTTGAGTGCCATGCAGCTTTGCCGGATCTGAATAATCGCCAAGCTGGAACCTCTCAGCCTCATGATTGAGATGCTGCTGAATGATTGCCACCTGATCCAGAGAACCTGGATCTTTGACAATAACCTGCTGTATACCGCCAAACTCAGTCATTTTGAAAATGTGAACAGTTTTTGAAATATCAAATGGCATCACGCTGTGTGCCATCTGGTGTACCTGCTCTTGAGGCGTTGCGGCATACATTGTGGCGGCACCCCAAGACAGGACAAGGATGCTTATCACAAATATAATCTGGAATCTGGAATAAAAATGCTTTGTCATTTTGTCCCCTCACAACAAAAATCTTTTCATGGTGCATGGAGGTTGGATCACTATTCGGTCGACGGTTCACCTTTCTGCATAAATGTCCCATTTTTATATGGGGTCACGAACAAACAATAAGGCATGCTGCCCGGATGTTAAGTAGCAGTTTATGAGCATCATGAGCGTATAGAGATCAGAAAGGGCGGACGCGAGCGTGATTAAGGGGAGGCCTGCACTGCCCCGTTGCCTGACAAAAACAGGCGTGGTAACAATAGAAGCTGATAATCTATAACACAAACAGATCGGGACATCATGAAAGCACTCGTTATCAGTTTTATATTGCTTGGAGCTGCAACCACTGCGGCTGCAGACACAGGAGAAATATGTATCGATCCAGAGATCTTGACGAGGGTTGTAAAAATTGAAGCTTTTTCAGAAACATCTCAGAAAAAAGTCAGCGGGTCCGGATTCGTCGTTAGCCAGAAGCTGGTAAGTCCGCTGATCAGAGTTTTTTTCTTAATAACCAATAAAGGGATGGTGAGTGACTGGCTCCCACCCGATTTTAAATTAAACAAATATAACAAATACCTGGATGTGTATTTCTACGGTGTTGATTCTACGGTCCTTGCTATTCCAAAAAGAATACCTCTTTTTGATGCTGATGGTAATTTCAGAGATGATATTGTTCATGTGCATGCTGACGCCTCCGCTGACATAGCAGTGATCTATCTGCACGAGGATCTCTACAGTTCGGATGGTATTGCTCTTGACTCGTTTGACAGCAGTGATTTAATGCCATTTGATTCCGTCATCGACTCTGACATTACTATGGGAAGCCGAGTGTGTGCGCTGGGTTTTCCGCAAGGGACTCCAGCAACCACCAGAAACCACCCTGCGGCAACCTTTGGTTTTTTATCACCGGTTCCCGGGGGCTCTGTCACCATTGACTTTGCTCGTGAAGATAGAAAAAATGAGAACACTGGGGTTTTTAATACAGGTGAAAAATTATTTATTATAGACGGTATAACAGTGCCGGGAAATAGCGGTGGGCCTGTGATCCTGCCTTCTATGGCTGCAACCAGAATTGCCCCTGACACCAAAATGTTCCAAAACCAGGCAGAAGCTAATGACAATATGGTTTTAGGAATACTATCTGGAGGATCTTTGGAGACAGGGCTAAGCTACGCTTTCAGTTCAGACTACATCATGGAAGCACTCTTTCAATTTCTGGATAACAGAGGTGTAACCCAGCTTCCTCATTGGCCAGAAGCACGTCAGGAAATAGAATAAGACCTCTACTGCTCAGCATAAAAGAGCGTTGCAACAATCTTTGGTTTATTCCGGGCACGTTCGAGAACGCCACTGAAAAGGATCGACTTCAGGCGAGACGCCGGGACTCTTCAGAATTTTGGGTATCCTTTTCGTGGACCCTTCTCTTTTGTTAAATTGTAATTAATCAGATATCTTTTGTTGACCTTGGAGAGGTCCTGATTTATTGTCCCACTCGACCTAGACAGGTCGTGAGTTGAAATGTGTCGTTCGAGCTATTTCCGACTCGGATAGATATACGCGGAACTCGGTTTTAAATAGGTTCATAAAGGAAATATCATGTTAAAGAAAAGTTACTCAAAAACCGGCAAGATATGCCGGGTCACGTTTAAATACAGTAATCCGGAAAATGCAGCGACTGCGGTAATTGCCGGAGAGTTTAATGACTGGTCCCTGAAAGAAAGTCCCATGAAAAAACTGAAAAACGGTAGTTTTTCTGCCATACTTTCCCTGCCGGCAGGAAATTCTTACCGATTTCGTTATGTTTTGAACGGTAACTCCTGGGTCAATGATGAAGACGCACACAGCTATTTACCCAATGAATACGGGGAAGATAATTCGGTTGTCGATGTCTAGACAGGCAGTGGATCTTCACTAACTGTTTCTCTGCATCAAGGGTTGATTCCTGAAATCCTGAGCACAATTTTTTCAGCGACTCTAAACTGCCGGGCAGGCTCAGCCCCTAAAGCGCCCATGGTTTTATGAACTGCTTGGGGTTTGCTTGAACGACTGAACGAAATTTTCTTAACCGGTCTCTGACTTTATTGCGTGATTTCAGTAAATGAGCTTGCAGCCTCAGGCTGCTTTCATTCGGGTTCCGGCGATAAATTGCCTCGAGGATATCAAGGTGCTCCTCAAGAAATGGTTCATCATTTTCCAGTGGAACCTCCTTTGAGGCAACAATATGTTTGCTCGATATCAGTCCTGCTTTCGCCGATTGCAGAGCGACTATTCCTACTTTGTTGTCCGCATATTGCAAAAGTCCATCGTGCATATCAATTTCAAGTTCATTGAGTTCAGCGCCCGTGGTTTCAGGAAATCTCGAAAGTACATGGTTGTGGCGGTCAATCACTTTCTGCAGTATGTCTTCAGGGATTCTGGGTATCGCTTGAGCCAATAGATTAGGTTCAAGCCAGCTTCGCACCTCGAAGATCGCATCAAGTCGTCTTTCATCCAGATGAACAATATTCCACCGAGACTGGTGCTTTCGCTGCACGAGACCGCTGACTTCGAGTTTGTAGAGTATCTCTTTGATCGCACTTCTGCTGCAGCTGTAGTATTTTGACAGCAGGCGGGCATTAATGCGGCACGCTGAGAGAATCGACTGTCTGATCACCTCGCTCTCTATTGCGTCATAGATGTTATTCCACTCCTTTGCCGGGTGAGTAAAATCATCTCCGAGAGGAAAATGGAGCATATCTGGTGTGAGTTTATGCAATGGTCCATCTGTGTGGGTGCCAACCACATAACCTCTTGACGGTCTGCGCTGAATTAACCTTTCTTCCTGAAGTTGCAAAAGGGCCTGGCGGGCAGGGGTGCGGCTGATATCGAATATTCTACTGATTGCGGATTCTGTGATAATCACCCGCTTTCTGAGCACACCCTGCAAAATGCATTTGCGAATATGATCACAAACCTTTCGGTACAAGGGGTCCATTCCAAAAAGGTTGTTTTTCTTTGACTTTGTACTATCAGGGATATTCAACTTCTCATTATCTTGGTATTGGTTCTTTCTTTTCCAGCAGTGGTTTTGCTGTTGCTTTGCAGCCAATGGCCAGACATAGTTTCCTTGAATCAGCATATAAGATTACTTGGGTTGTTGCTCAAGTGCAACGCTTAGAATTGTATTATTTTACGTTTTGTACGTTTTGAGTAAAGAGTTGTGCACTGATCCGTTACCCCTACGATGTAATAATGGTCCGCTTTCCTCGTTTGCATGATCTTGGTATGGTTAAAAATGTAAAAAAATACCAATGGCTTGTGAAATTACAGATGTCTGGCGCAAAAACAATGCGCTGCTCCGGTGGAAACGGATTGACAGGCAAAAAAAATATGTACTATACATCCAATATACGTAATTTTTGATAGAAATTGTGGTTGTTTTATTCTGACCAACACGTTCTAATAAGAAGCGGGAATACTTGTATTTCCACTATGCAATATGTAACCATAATTCAGCTAATTGGGGGGGAAAGCGCAATTTTCGTAATTGATTTTTCATGGCCTGGGTGTGTAATTTTTGTGGAAAAACTTCGATGGCTTGATATTTATGCTGTCCCTAACGCACTACCTAACGGAGTAATTCAATAACAAGGAGGCTCGACATGCTAAAGAAGAATGTGTTTATTTCGGTTGTAGCAGGTATCACGCTTGCTGCTGGTATTGCCAGTGCTGACACTTCAGGAAAAAAGATTGCCTTGTCGAATAATTACGCTGGTAATTCCTGGCGTCAGGCTATGTTGAAGAGTTGGGAAAAAGTTACCAGCCAGGCGGTAAAGGATGGCATAGTCGCCGAGGCACCTTCATTCACAACAGCAGAGAATCAGGTTACTGAGCAGGCATCACAGATCCAGAATCTCATCTTACAGGGCTATGATGCTATCGTCCTCAATGCTGCTTCCCCCAATGCGCTCAATGGTGTTGTGAAACAGGCTTGTGATGCAGGCATTACGGTTGTTTCTTTCGATGGCGTCGTGACTGAGCCATGTGCGTATCGCATTGCTGTTGACTTTCAAAAAATGGGCGAGATACAGGTTGATTACCTCTCAAAACGAATTGAGGGTGGAGGGAATTTACTAGAAATACGGGGTCTGGCCGGGGTTTTTGTCGATGATGAAATTAGTGCCGGTATTCACCGGGGGGTTGAGAATCATCCTCAATTCAAAATTATCGGTTCAGTCCATGGAAACTGGGCGCAGGACGTAACGCAGAAAGCAGTTGCTGGTCTTCTGCCGTCTCTTGCCGAGGTCAAAGGCGTGGTTACCCAGGGAGGGGATGGTTACGGTGCGGCTCAAGCGTTTAAAGCGGCTGGTCGTCCGACCCCACTTATCATCATGGGTAACCGTTTTGATGAGCTCACCTGGTGGAAGGAACAAAAAGATGCCAACGGATATGAAACAATGTCCGTATCAATTGCACCTGGTGTTTCCACATTGGCGTTTTGGGTTGCTCAGATGATCCTGGATGGTCAGACGGTACCGCATGATTTGACCGTGCCATTTTTGCAGATTGATCAGGACAATCTGGAATCAAATCTCGCCAGTACGGAAAAGGGTGGTGTTGCTAACGTAGAGTACACGCTGGAAGATTCAAAAAAGGTCGTGGCTGGAAAATAACGCAACGACCCGTATGAGACAAGTTATGCCAACCTCACGGGCCCGGATTGTAGACTTTAAGCATGTTGCGAAAAATTTTGGTGCCGTACGTGCTTTGGTAAACGTTGACTTGAATGTCGATGAGGGCGAATGTCTGGGGTTGGTTGGACATAACGGTGCCGGCAAGTCTACATTGATGAATGTACTTGCCGGCACGTTGTCTTCAGATCACGGAGAGATCACTATTCATGGCCGGGACCTGGCCGCAAATTACAATGTCAGGCAGGCTCACAGCAACGGCATACGGTGTGTGTTCCAAGAGCTGTCGCTTTGCCCCAATCTGACCGTTGCAGAGAATGCACGGGTTATTCATAAATCCCTTAAAGGATTCGGGTGGAAAAAGCGGGCAAGAAAAATCATCAAGGATAAACTCGATGAAATTTTTCCTGATCATGGTATTTCCACAGATGATGTCGTTGGTGATTTATCCATTGGCAGAAGACAGATGGTGGAAATTGCGCGTGCCTTCACGGTGACAGATGAACCTCTCAATCTGGTGATTTTAGACGAACCGACATCATCGCTTGATGGCGTTACCGCCAAGCAGTTGCTGGATCATGTGCGTAAAGTTGTCAGTGAGAAGCAAAGCTGTATTCTTATTTCTCATCTGCTCGGAGAAGTCCTTGATTATTCTGATCGCATTCTGGTTATGAAAGATGGTGAAGTGGTCGTTCAAAGACCTGCTTCAGCATTTAATCGTGATGACCTTGTTGCAGCGATGGGTACCGTCATAGAGGAGGAACGAATCGAGGAAATTAATCAACCGCCGAAAATACGTGGTGAAACGTCTCTTATGGTTCGCGCTCAAGATAGGTATCAGGAACAGGGAGTAGAACTCCTTGCCTATAAAGGCGAAATAGTTGGCCTGGCTGGTTTGGCCAGCCACGGCCAGGCGCGCATGTTACTGCAGATCTACACTGCTGCAATTAATAACAAACGCACTGATGAAGCTTCTGTCGCGGGTCCTGTGGCGATTGTTGCGGGTGATCGGCAAACCGATGGTATCTTTCATTTATGGTCTATCGGCCAGAATATCTGTGTCAGATCTCTTAAGCGTATGATCAGGGGGTTGATGATAGATCCTGAAAAAGAAACTGCAATGGCTGAAGAATGGAGAGACAAGATTAAAATTAAGACACCAGACATGAATGAAAATATCCTCTCGCTATCCGGTGGCAATCAGCAAAAAACGTTATTTGCCCGTGCCCTGGGATCCGATGCCGAGATAGTGCTGATGGATGACCCCATGCGTGGGGTTGACATCGGTACCAAACTGGAGGTTTACGATTTAATTAGCGAGGAGGCCAGAAACGGACGGACCTTCTTGTGGTACACAACAGAAATAGAGGAATTGAGAAACTGCGATTACATCTATATTTTCCGAGATGGTAAAATTGTCGCTGAAATACCTCGAAACGAATTAACCGAAGAAAAGGTGCTGCGTTCTTCATTTGAAAAAGATGACTGAGTATGTGGAATTATCTGAGTTCTCCTAGATTTCTGCGAAGCGCGCTGCCTGCGGCCTCTCTGGTTATTCTATTGGCTGCAATTTTTTATATTCAGCCCCGAACCATGAGTTATTTTGGACTCAACCTCATGCTGCAGTATGCGGTTCCTATCGCCTTGGCTACGATAGCACAGATGCATATTATCATGGTCAACGACCTGGATTTGTCCGTGGGTCCTTTCGTCGGTTTAACGGCGTGTATCGGCGCAACACTATTGAACAGCACCCCTTTGCTCGGGGTTGTGGCCCTGGCTGCGTGCGTTGCCGCATATGCAGGGTTGGGTGCGCTGATCTACTGGCGTAATTTACCTTCTATTGTCGTGACCCTGGGAATGTCTTTTGTGTGGCTGGGTATTGCGGTACTTATCCTGCCAACTCCAGGGGGAACCGCACCGGCATGGATAAAGGCCATAATGGGGTTCAACTTCCCTTTTATACCGTTACCAATTATTGCAGCAGCTACCATCGCCCTTGTCGTACATAGAGGCTTGATGCACAGCAGCTATGGAGCAGTGCTGCGCGGCACCGGCGGAAATCCGAAGGCAGTCGGGCGCGCCGGATGGTCCTTGCTGAAA
Organism: uncultured Desulfobulbaceae bacterium; assembly: GCA_965366875.1. Classification (GTDB taxonomy): domain Bacteria; phylum Desulfobacterota; class Desulfobulbia; order Desulfobulbales; family Desulfocapsaceae; genus MADRE3. The sequence continues at coordinate 27,092 of CBDUGK010000043.1, forward strand.
TCGAAAATGTTGATGTTTGCCACCGCAGGGTTTTTTGGTGTCCTGGCAGGTTTGTCCCTAATCGGTTTGACTTCGGCGGCGGACGCCCATATCGCTGATCGTTATACACTCTATTCTATTGCCGGAGTTATTTTAGGTGGTGGGGAATTTGTGGGAGGCAGAGTTTCCCCTGTCGGTGCTGTTCTGGGTGCTTTGACTTTAACATTGACCGGATCTTTTCTGATTTTCATGAAAATTTCGCCTGACTGGCAAATCGGTGCCCAAGGGGGCATCCTTATCATCGTGCTGGCCTTGAGAGCGCTGATTAACCGTAAAGGGGCCTGAAAATGACCGAGAAGATATTGATATCAGAAAGGATTTTGAAAAAGCCATGGATCTGGGCATATCTCGGTACGCTGATGGTGTGGCTGATAACGGTTTCTTTTACGAAAGGGCAGGGTGCCGGCGACATTATCACCGCTGCTTTGTCTTTCGCCACATTCACCGTGGTTGTTGGAATCGGTCAGATGTTTGTTATCACCACCGGCCCCGGAAATATAGATTTGTCAATCCCTGCCAATATCGCGTTATCTGGCGCTGTGACGATGAAAATCATGGACGGGTCTAATGAAATGCTGCTGGTAGGATGTCTTGTTGCGATAGGGTGTGGTTTAGCTGTCGGGATATTTAATTACTCGTTGATACGCCTCCTCAGGATACCACCAATTATTGCAACCTTGTCTTCAAGCTTTCTAATTTTATCCACTGCTATTGCATACGGTCGCGGTTTAAAGATAAAGCCTCCGCAGCTCCTTGCCGATTTCTCGACTATGCAGATATTTGGGTTACCTGTCTTAGCACTCGTCGTGATTGCTCTGTCTGTTGTTTTTTCATTAATCCTGAACCGGACGTTTTATGGCCGATCAGTTCTTGCTATTGGTCAGAATATGCGTGCTGCCTGGCTTGCCGGTATCAGGGTTCAACGAATTCGTTTTGCTACATATGTGTTGAGTGCCTTGCTGGCAAGCTTATGCGGATTACTGCTTGCCGGCTTTTCAGGAGGTGCATCCTTGAATATGGGTGAGGAATATCTGTTGGGTTCAATTGCTGTTGTCGTCATTGGAGGGACATCGGTTGCCGGTGGCAAGTCTAATGTGCCTGGCATCTGGGGTGCCGCTTTGTTCATGTTTCTGCTCGTAACCATGTTAAACACCCTGGGAGCAAGTGCAGGTATACGTCTGATTATGACCGGACTGATCATTATTGGAGTTATTACAATTGCAGGCGGAGATAAGCCGCAACACTAGTTGCAAGTTAGAGGAGGTGAGTATGGCTTTGGTCGGTGATTCATATGAATATTATGATCGGCGCTTTTATGATCTCACGGTACCTATTGCTGAGGTTGAGGAATTATATGATGGCTGCCGATGGTCAGAAGGCCCGGTATGGTTTAATGAGCATTCTACGCTCGTTTGGAGCGATATCCCTAATTGTCGTCTGCTGCGCTGGATCGAAGGACATGGTGTATCAGTCTTCCGATCAGACACCAATTTTACAAACGGCAATACCCGGGACCGCCAGGGGCGTCTCGTGAGCTGCGAACACGGTGGCCGCCGGATTGTGCGCACTGAGCCTGACGGGATAATATCCGTTATCGCTGACAGATATGATGGCAGGAAATTGAATTCTCCTAATGATGTGGTCGTGAAGTCTGACGGCTCAATCTGGTTTACCGATCCCAATTACGGAATCATGTCCGATTACGAAGGCTACAAGGCCGAAATGGAGCAGGATGGTTGTTATGTGTTTATGGTTAACCCGGATAACGGGACCGTACAGATCATTGCCGATGATTTTATCAAACCCAATGGTTTGGCATTCTCTGAAGATGAAAAAATCCTCTATATAGCCGACAGCGGCCGCAGCCACGATCCTGACGGGCCTCACCATATTCGTGCACTGAATATTTCCGATAAGAATAAACCATCCCATTCCAGAGTCTTCTGCGAGGTTGATCCAGGGGTTCCTGATGGTTTCCGGGTTGACATATACGGTAACGTGTGGACCAGCTGTCAGGACGGGGTATTGTGTTATGATAAAAATGGAAATGGTTTGGGAAAGATCAAAATTCCGCAGATGGTGTCCAACCTGACGTTTGGAGGAACCCGGAAGAACCGTCTCTTTATTACGGCAACCAAATCTGTCTATTCGGTTTATGTTGCGACCACAGGTGTTCAATCACCCTGACAGTCTGCCATTAAACTACCGTTTCTGTTCTTGAATGAAGTTTTCGATGTTTGGCAGAAGGTTCGGTGCGAGATGGGCGAATGGTTCAGAAAGAGCCAGTACTATTCCGATGTGATCAACACCCTCCAGTTCAAATCTCTTGGTGCGGCCATCTTTTGAATTCATTCGTTCTTGCAGCAACTGCGAATGAAGGGGAAGAACAACACGATCATTGGTTCCATGCAGCAGCAGAAGGGGCGGTGCGTCACCACGGGCATGGCTTAACGGCCGGGATAGTTCAGCAGGCTCGGCGGTTGCGAAGATGGGTCTGAATCGACGATATTGTTCTGGCTCAAAGGCGTATGGCCCAGCCAGGCCTATCATTCCGACGATGCTGTTCTGCCTGACACCTTTGTCACGCAGATAACGACCATCGAGTGCCAACAGGGCCGCCAGATGTGCGCCTGCAGAGTGGCCGATCAGAATGATACCGTTTTCTGACTGAGGTAGGTTTTGCTTTATCCAGGCTACAGAGGCTGCTCCATCCTCAACAAATACAGGAAACTGTACCTCAGGGTAAAGCCGATAATCGGGAATAACGGTGAAGTATCCCTGCGAGCTGAAAGCTTGGCCGACAAAACGATAGCGCTCTTTATCCCCGCGCCTCCAGCTGCCTCCATAAAAAAAGACGATTACGGGTGCATTGCGCCGGCTGACCTCAGGATGATATATATCAAGCTTTTGACGTTTTTGCTGCCCGTAATGGATTCCTTGCTCGACCTCATATCCATGCTCAGGCGCAATACCATTTACCAGGGCAAGCGGCGAACACCCGGCAAGTGCCGTAATCAGAATGCTGAAGAGAAAAAGTTTGACCAGGTGAGACATGATAGTCAAAGGTGCAGAAATGAATTAGTATCTGTTTATGAAATAGCAGGATGTTTTATTTCCATACATTTTACCATAAGCAGTCTTTCTGCTATGTGTGGAGGGTCAGGCTTGACAATTGGGCATTTACAAACTGCATG
>CBDUGK010000044.1:0-30316 GCA_965366875.1 uncultured Desulfobulbaceae bacterium
AGAGTCATCAGGATACAAGTTTATGGCAGCACTAAAGTCTGCAACGGCTTCGGTATAACTGCCAAGTTGGTGGTGAGCCAACCCACATGCGTGATACGTGTTAGCGTTATTCGGGTCTAGATGAATAGCCTGTGTGAAATATTCGACAGCCAAATTTGGGTCTGTATATCCATTACCACTCCAAAGAGCGATTCCCCTGTGATACATTTCTTCTGGTGTCTGCACAAAAACTGGTTCAACACCAGAATCAATTTGTCCCCGGCCACCACAGAAGTCGCACCGCATGCGCCCTCTTCCATAGCAAACAGCGCATGAAGTAGTCTCCACTCCGCCTGCGCCAAATCGCGAAACATGTCCTCTCCCTCCACAAGCAGAACATGTGACCTTTCCTGCACCAAAACAACTTCCACATGTCTTCATATCCCACCTCCTCTTGCTTATGTACAACACAGAAGTGGTCTTGCTTTTCAGACCACCACTTGGTTGTTTTAAGTTAAACGGAGAGACCTCTAATCCTAGTCATGTAACTGATTTCATGAAAAACCGAACAACCTCATTCAAGGCAGTTCGGCTATCTATCAGACCCGTAACTTTCCGTCCCTGTCTTGCGGCAGGTTTGGCTTTATCTCGTATCAGACTAATTGAATTGTATGTCTAGATTATATGATAATACTGAAAGGAAAGTCAATGGAGCAGCGTGGCACGCATATTTGTGCAAGATGTAAGAGAAGATTTTCCAGCATCTCTTTGCAGGTCACTTCGGGATGATCGTCAGGCATCGTGGTTGATAGTAACTGACTATCGCTCAATGTCGAATTTGAGATTCGCACTGCCAATAGTAAATGACAGCAAGGTCAGTCAGTTTAAGGTGTTTCCTGTCTATACGTAACATATTCCACCGCCACAATGTTCCATTCACCTGACAGGGAAGTAACTAATTTCTCCTGATAACATCTTTGTTTAATACCGCTTCACACATTTAAACCGGTGATTTTCTGGCACCACTGCTAAGAGGAGGGAGAGATGAGAATATATACCGGGTCAATTATAATAATAACTGCAACTCTACTAACGGTAGTGATTTTCTTAGGTGTAAAACCAGCCCATGGAGAATCCTATATCCCGCCTGTCCCTGATCCCATGAAAACTCTTCCGGCAAATGATGGCGAACCGGCCTGCTGTGACTGCGCCTTTTTTGCTTGGTCATTGAACACCTTCTGAGTGGTGAATAATTCACTCTTAAAAAAGTGCCCATGAAAATCCTACCACTTCATACTCGATTGGTGGTGGTTTATCAGACGGGGCGGCAAGTCTGCACGATTTCTACCTGAGTCTTGCCAAGCAGGCAACTCCTGTAATTGAAGTGGGTGCGGCAAAGAAGATCACTGTCGTTATCTCCGAAGGTAATGAGTCAGAAATCAGGGAAACGACAGGAGAGGCCTTATAGGGATTACGATCTCACAAAATCCAGTAACGGGCCATAGTCGTGTCTATCTGCAGCCCGAAGTGCGCTGATATAGTTCGCCCGGCACTCACCGGCCTGGGCAAGACTTTTACGACCCCATGTAAAACGAGGACGTTCCAGAATATGCACAAGCAGTAAATCTGCCATAAGACGAGCGTGTCGACCATTACCATTTGCATAGAGATGTATTGCAACAAGACAATGATGAAACCGGGCTGCAATTTCATCAGGAACATAAACTTTCTGCTCAATCCATACCTTCACATCTTCCAAGAGATCCTGCAGTGAAGACCGGATCTCCCAGGCCTCCACCCCAATATTCTTGCCACTCGTGCGAAATTCCCCTGCCCATTTCCAAACTGTTCCAAACATTCGCTTGTGAAGACGACAGACAAAATCAACAGTGATGAGGTCTCGCGGTTTACGACGAAAGGCCCATTCTTCCGCCTCTTTAATATTGTCCTGTTCCCAGCGGTCAAGTTCGGTTCGGTTGGTAATATGAGATAGAAGCAGCCCTTCAGCCTCATCCGGATCGATGGGTGTTGCCCCTGGCGGGTAATCAAAGCTCATTATGATCATCCCACAATTCTTTTGGCATGTTCCTGATTAATTCTTCCACTTCATAATCAAACACTTTCTTTTGTTCAACATCTGGCAGCTGCTGCGCCTCAAGAAGCATCGAGTGTGAAACCCTTCCCAACCTCTTTGTGGCCAGACTCAAAGCACGCTTTCGTACAATATCAGTTAAATTTTTACGCGGAATGATTGCATAGACAAAATCACACTCAAGCGCATCAGCCGCTTTTTGCATGGTTTTGATAGTTACAGATCCAGACATTTCATTTTTTTCAAGGGCAGTAATCCTGGGAGGCGCAACTCCCAAACGTCTGGCGAACTGTTTTCCTGACATTCCCAAAGCTTCACGAATCGCACGCAACCAACCTTTCGCCGGTCGCTGCACACCCCTTATATCAGAGATACGACTCAGTGTTGTTTCGAGCTGCTCTTGGATTAATCTTTTATGTTCTGCTCTCATTATTAACCTATTGATTAATTTTACACACCAATAAATTAATCAATATCGAAATATTTTGCAATATTTATTAATCTATTCATTAATAATCTCACTGAACTGTCTTTGGATAATAGTGTTTGGCATCGATTTGTAATTTTAAATGAACCTGGCTGTTGTAGTTAATTTGCACATCAGCTCGGGCCTTTGCAAACGGGATCTAATTTCTCAGCGCACAAAAGAAGGGTTGCGGGTTAAGAAAGCAGCAGGTGTAAAACTGGGACGGCCGAAAGGGCCAGGTAAGAGTAAGCTCGATAAGCATCGTGTTGAGATTGATGCTTTATTGAAAAATGGATCTACCAAAACGTTCATTGCCAAGCGGTACGACACATCTGTTTCAAATCTTCACGGTTGGCTGAAGCGGCATAACTTTGCAGTGAAAATTAGTTTTGTAATTTTGCTGACGGCACTGACGTGCTGACATATTCACCGTCGCTACGTCGGCAATGAAGGTAAATTTCAGTAAGGTTTTCTTTTCGATTGCCTTTGAATTAAATTACTATTGATAGGAACAATATGGACCCAAAGAACAGTAAAAAATCACTAGATTATGTACCCAGTGCATTTTCTTGCTGATATTCGGTATTGTGGTATTGTGTTCGCTGAGTAATAAAGGAGGCTATCTTTTTACCACACGATATAGAATCAAAAGGATGATAGCACCACCGACAGCTATCAAGAGACTCCCAAGATTAAATCCTGTAAATGCCCCTAGTCCTATAAAGGACCCAATATACCCACCCACAAAAGCACCCGCTATTCCTATCAAGATGGTAACAATAATTCCTCCAGGGTCTTTGCCCGGCATGATAAATTTTGCGAGCACACCTACGATTAGCCCCATTATGATCCAAGATAGAATGCCCATTGTCATTCTCCTTTGTTAGATTTTTGGTGATTCCAAAGTCAACATATTTCCCCTAACATTTGACTCCAAATCGGCCCACACGATCATTTCCTTGTTTTCAGGAAGTCCTTATATATCTCGATAGGTGATACGATGCCAAAGAAACGTCTTCTGGTGACAACTTCACTTTCTCGTTACTTAAAAAACTTTTAAATACTCTTGGTTCAAGCACCCACATCTCACCCTTCTTATTGCCGACACCATCAACAAACCACCCAGGAAATAGAACTACTGGAAAGGTTTCAAAGTTCTTCCCTGTAGAATCTCTGATTATCCTCTTAACGTATGTTGAAGCAGCTTTCGCTTGAGTAATTATATCAGTGAGCGATTCCTTACCGTTGATCAAAATTCGTTTACCGTCATAGCTGATTACTGCTTTTCCTTTTGCAGGTTTACTGTAGGTCTTGGTTTCAATGACATATATGCCCTTAGGAGAAATTACCACATGATCAACATTGAAACCCTTACCAAGGATGTCATGGAATACATGGCAACCCGACTCTCTTAAGATTTCGAGGTATTGGCCAACAGCCCGCTCACCGCTTCTGCCCAACTTCATATTTTTTACTTTTTTGAAGTGTCGATAAACTTTGAAGCCACAGAACGCAGCGCAGATGCCAAAAAAAATTGAAATAAATATCGGTGGATTCTCTCTAGGTTGGAAATATCGTATCCAATCCCATAATATTGACATTAGGAATATAATTCCTGCCATGAAATATAGAAGAATCTTATCGAGCAACAAGTTGTCAAGTGCTTCGTCCGCTGACTGAGCCACATAGCGTAGAGGCTTATCTTTTATTGGTGATTTTGTTTTTGGTTTCATCGAGCTACCACAATGTGTCAATTACCTATTAGTTTCAGAATGTTATAAGTCACTTAACTAGAATATCTCTTTTTTCTGGGATATACTAGGGAAGTATCCCAATAACTGTTGATTTGCGTAAAGCTTGAAATATTTACCGACGGTAACGACGTACTGACGTAATCACCGTCGCTAAGTCAGCAGTGACGCCAAATTCGTGGTTTCTTTTCAAACTATTAAAGGACGAAAAGCTTGGCCTCAATTCGATCAAAAGGAACAATTAACAAGTGGCTTGATGACAAGGGTTTCGGGTTCATCACACCAGAAAAGGGCTCTAGGAGTATTTTTATCCACATCTCTGCTTTTGATAGAGGCACTCCCAGGAGACCGAAGGTAGGAGATACCATTTTTTACCAGGTCAGAATTGACAATAAAGGAAAAACCAAAGCTGTTGATGCCAGTATTGAAGGTGTCTCTCCTATTAGCAGAAAAGCATATACCCCCAGAACAAAAAAACGATTTAAAGAACGCAGTCCAAGAAACAGCTTGGGAATTGTTGTTCTTTGCATCGCTTTATTGATAGGTGCTGGTGGTACTGTATTCAATTATTTTAGATCGGGTAATATTCAACAGGTATCAGCAGGCACACAGTATTCTAATACCGCTAGTTCTTCTCGATATACCTGCGATGGCAGGATACATTGTTCAGAGATGACTTCCTGCAAGGAAGCGACATTTTATATCCGCAACTGCCCTGGTACAAAGATGGATGGTGACGGTGATGGTGTTCCTTGTGAACGCCAGTGGTGTAACTAACAGCGATTGATCATAAAAAGGATAAAAAAATATGACCCGGAGTCCTGTATTGATAGCCATGATCATCGTTCTGGTTTCCCCAATCACCTTACAAACCGAAATTTCTCGGATCCCAAATTTCTCAGTATTTCCAACGCAGGTCACTCAGCAAAGATCTCAGACGTCAACACTTCGACCTCAGATCACTCAACAAAAACAAACCCGAGCCTTCGATACATTTTTCCCACGAAAGCCTTATAAGAAGAAATCATCTGTCAAAAAGAATGTTTACACATATAAGGATGAAGATGGCGTCTTTCGAACAGTCGTAACAACGGAGAAAATAAACTCAAAACAATCTCAGGGTAAACGAGTTTATAGTGGGTCCACACCTCAAGGTAATCTTCTCAGCAAAAACCTCAATGACCGCCGTTGGCACAGCAAAGAAACCAAATTGATAAAACAGGGGAACACGTTTCTGATTCCTGCAATTATTGGCAATCGGGGCAAGGAAATTCATGTGAATCTAGTCGTTGATACAGGATGTGATACGACTTTGATACATTACGATAAACTAGCTAGGGTAAGTCCCAGGATACTGAATGATGTCAGAATGCGAGTCGCCGATGGTAGAATAGTGAATGGTAAAAGTGCTAAAGTGAGTTACATGAAAGTAGGGCCAATAAAAGAAACCAATTTTGAGATTAACACTCACCGAGTGTCGGGTAATAATTCATCATACTCAGGGTTGCTTGGTATGAACTTCTTTAAAGATCATCCGTTCAGGATAGATGCAAACAGAAGTGTGCTTATTTGGAAATAAACTGGCCTATCAGAACAAGTAAATTGTTTTTGTTTTTACCGACGGTGGCGACGTCGTGACATTACTACCGTCAGTAAAAGCAATGAAGCAGACTAAGATTTTAGCTGCCCATACCAATTATTAATCTACAAAGGTGCACCATGAATTTTTTAAAAAAAATTATCTCAAATACTTCAAACACAAATAGTGTAGACAACAATATTAGTGTCGAGAACAATTACTCAGATGGGTGCACCAAATGTGGCGAGTTGAGTTTTCAACACGATACCTACTTTGATGAATATAGCTGTGATAATTGTGGCTGGACGGTTAACAAGAAACCAACAGGAAAGATTAAAATTAGTAAAATAGTTCCTACAAATAACAAGCAAGATGTCGAATCAGGCGTAAACCTATCATTTGATGAAGTAGTTGAAATAATCAAAGCTTATGGGGATTCGATGGTAAACAACGCCCCGCCATCTACTGGGGTGGCTGATGTTTCGATACTGCCATACCCGAAAGAAACAATCAAAGCAGCAATCCAAATAGCTTTAAAGCGTACCGAAAATCAAGAGATGTTGAACTCTCTTAAAATAGGATATCTTCAGCTATCTGATTGGCAGGAAAATGTAGGGGAAACCATTGGTGGCTTTGACTTTTCGACAATCGGCTCTAGTGATATTTCAAAAGTATCCAGAGAGGCTGACTCAGAGCAAAATCTTGCCCAATCAGAGGCAGGCCAGAAAGGTGATATGGGAAATTGGAGAGAAAAAAAATTCAATGAAACTGAATCATTAAGACAAGAATTAATTGATTCAGGTTATTGATATTAACATATCAGATTGTAAGTAATCAAATTTACCGACAGTACTGACATAGCGACGTAATCACTGTCAGTACGTCAGCAACGACGGTGATTTAACAATACTGATTAATAAACTCAGGAAAATTTAGATAAGGTTTACGATAGACACTATCTGCATTGAAATAGAATACTACGTTACCTTCATCAAAAGTTCGTTCACAATAGCCCCATCATTACAGCAAAGGGTTCAAGCCCCCCTTCCCATTTAGTGATTTTCAGTGTCAGAACAATTCAGTTCGTGATGATGTTAGTTACTATCGACGCTCCACCAGTGACAAAAATGAATAGATCGCTTTGTTGAGAAGACTAAGTGAAGGTAGACAAAATATGCCCAAAAGAGACTGAAAACGAACCTTAGTGTTTAGCTAAAAAAATGTGGGGAAAAAAAGGAAAAGCCAGTTTTTGGCATGGAACGAAATTACTGATATACTACTGATCAACGAAAAACGGGTTAAGTCAAAATGACCTAACCCGTCGATATGTCTGGTACACCAGGAGAGATTCGAACTCCCGACCTACGGATTCGTAGTCCGTTGCTCTATCCAGCTGAGCTACTGGTGCATGGAGGGGTCTTTATACTCCAGTTTCTGGATTAACTCAAGCCTGTTTTTTCTGGTTTTCCTCTTTCTCAGCCTTGTGAAACGTTATCTCGTGTTCTGCCGGTTTGAGCCGTGGGTCGGCACTTACGATGACTCTTGTCTGGTATTTCTCTTCCAGTTCGATAATCTCGTGACGTTTGTTATTCAGCAGGTATTCGGCCACATCAATTGGAAAACGACAGGTGATCTGGGTGACCTGCCTGCGGCTTGCGCCGGTATGGATTCTTCTGAAATAGAAGAGTGCCTGGGTTTCCACTGATCTGACGGTCCCTTTTCCCCGGCAGTGCTCACAGATTTTGTAGTTTCCGGATTCAATGGGTGAACCCATCTTCTGCCTGGAAATCTGCATGAGGCCAAAGCGGGAAATACGGCTGATATCGACTTTTGCCTTATCGCGCTTCATGGCCGCCTTAACCTGCTTTTCAACTTCACGGACATTTTTGTTGTTGCGCATGTCAATAAAATCGACAACGATCAGGCCGCCAAGGTCGCGGAGCCTGAGCTGCCTCGCAAGCTCTGTTGCTGCTTCCATGTTGGCCTGGAAAATTGATTCTTCAAAATTTTTACCTTTTGAGGTTGAACCGGAATTGACATCAATTGCCACCAGCGCCTCGGTCGGATCAATGACGATGGAGCCTCCCGAGGGCAGGCTGACCCGCGGCTGATAGATAGACTCGATCTGGTCCTCTACACTGTACTGGTTGAAAATCGGCCGTGCACCCCGATGCAGCTTAACCCTCACCATTCGCTGCTTGGCCGGCAGCATTTCAACAAAATCCCGTACTTTTTCCAGGGCATCTTCATCATCCACAAGAATTTCCTGGATACAGGGGTCAAAAAACTCTCTGAGAAAACGCATCACGCAGTTGTAATCCTGGTAAAGCATCCCAACACCGCTCAGGTGCTGGCCCTTTTCCTTGATCTCCCGCCAGAGTTTAAGCAGAAACCGGACGTCTTTTGATAGCGCAGTCTTGGTGATGTCAACACTTGCAGTCCTGACAATCCAGCCGATCCCCTCGGGAATGCTCAGTGACTTCATGACATCGCGGAGCTGACCTCGGCGCTCCTCACCTGAAATCCTGCGCGAGATGCCTTCTGAATCGGAGCCGGGCATCAGGACGACGCAACGGCCGGGAAGAGAGAGATAGGTTGTCATGTTCGCCCCTTTTGTGCCGATCTCTTCCTTGACAACCTGGACCAGAAGTTCCTGGCCTCGCTCCATCACATCCGCGATACTCAGCTTTTTCCACTGCTGGGCATCAACCAGTTTTTTTACTTCCGGTTTTAAATTCTGCCTGTAATATTCGGGATGAATCTCACTAAACGGCAGGAAACCATTTTTATCTGTACCGTAATCGATGAATGCTGCCTGCAGATTTGCCTCGATGGCAACAACCCGGGCTTTATAGATATTGTTTTTGGTCTGAATACGTCCAACGGTGGTTACGTGAATTGATTCAAGACGGCCATCTTCCAGAAGGGCCAGACGGCACTCTTCGGGTTCTTCAGCATTGATCAGCAGCTTGACAACCGGCTGAGCGCCATTGTCGACAGCTCTTGTATCGTTGCTTTTTTGGGCTCGGGCGGCCCTGCCCTGTTGAGCAGGCTGCTTCTCTGGGCCCTGCGGCTTCGCTGCAGCATCTTTACTGCCCTGCTGATCGGGTGACGGCTGTTCAGCCGTCGTTTCTGTCTTTTTCTGCGCCGCTGTTTTTCTTCTCCCGCCCCGCCGCCCGCGCGGCTGCCGGGACCGCCTTGGCTTCTCTTCAGCTGCCTGATCACCGGCTGCACCTTTTTGCTGATCCTTGTCCGCCTTTTCCTGCTGGGCTGCAGGCTGATCATTTGCCGGTTCTTTGGGGGGCTCCGTTTTCTTCTCTGCTGTCTCGCCAGCAGTTGCTTTTCGGGGTGTGGGCGAGCGTTTCTTTTTTCGGGGGGCTGCAGGCTTCCTGTCAACAGGTGCCTGGGCGGTGCTTTTCTCTTTTGCTTCGACTGCTTTTTCTTCAACGGTTACGACCGTACTTTTCCACCAGGCACCCGTCGAGGCTTTAATCTTTTTCCTGGATTGGGTTTCAGTCGATTTCTTCGGGTCCTTCTCTGAATCTGACATAAGGTTCCTTTTCTTCAGATGACAGCAATTCATGCTCATCATCCGATACTGCACTGATACAGAAAGTGCTGCAGATATGCACTCACACTCTTTGCATCAGAAATTTTACAACGGTTGCCGCTACACGGCACCGCTCTGTTAGTCAGCCTGCTTCACCCGTACTGCACCCGCTCCTGTTACCAGGAAGGATCAACCCTCCTGCTCTTTGAGGTGCCTGTCATATCCTGTGTTTTCAACGGGGAAAGCAAACTTCTGTCTCGTTTGCACACGCTGCACGAAAAAAAAATCGATCTTTTCCATCAGCAGTGTGTGGATACCTTTTTGCGCCGTCATCTGTTTCTGTCCTTGAATATCGTTTCATTGCATATCCAATAAAAAACATACCGGCAGCAGTGTATCAAATGGTTCACCCTATATTTTTACAGATTATATCGCTAAAAAGCTGCCATAACCGGATATACAGAGTAAACTGCTCGGAAAATAAAACAAATACCCTTTATTAGCAAGGTCAAACTGTTACTTTAGGCTTGACACCAGACGTGGCGACACGTACATTTCGGCATCTATAAGATGCTTTTACCATCAGTTGGCAGTTCCCGGGAAATTAGTGTGTGTTCTGCATTCAACTGGAGTTTTACTCATGTTTTTCACTTAAAGGAGTGTCAGGTGACAAAGCTTTTGCCACACATTTCTGTTCTTCGCTCTTTCCTGCTGCCCGCTCTTGTTTTTCTCTTCGTTCTCGCTTCCGGAACGGCCGTTGCCCAAGAGTCTGTATCGACCGAGGAGTGGGATATCACTGCCGATAAGATAATCCGCTATGATAAACCCATGAGCATTGTTGCAGAAGGCAGTATTGTTTTGATCAAGCGTCGCAAACTGCCTCCCAAACCTGCCGCCGTTGAAGAAACGGTTTCCAGCTGGTCGGATCTTCTTGGCGAGCCTACGGAAGCAGCTGAAGTCACCCCGGAGGATGTTCCTGAAGCAGTTGAAGACGTCTACGAGACAGTGGTTACCATCAAGGCTGACTGGGTGACATACGATATCGCTCTGAACACCATCAAAGCCCGGGGAAATGTATCGGTAACGACTGATGACGAACAGCTGCTGGCCGAACAGGCGGTCGTTAACCTCGAGCAGGAAACTGGTACGTTCAGGAACGCAACCATAATCCGGGACGATTATGATCTGCACCTCGAAGGAGAGGTTATTGAAAAAACCGGATACAAAACCTACCACATAGAAAACGGCTGGGTCATTACCTGTAAAGTCAAAGACGGAGAGACGCCGCCCTGGAGTTTTGCGGCAAGCGATGCGGTGATAGAGCAGGACGGTTATGCAACGCTTAGAAATGCAAAATTTAAAGTTAAAAATACGCCCATTTTCTATTCACCATGGCTGATGCTGCCGGTCAAGAACAAGAGGCAGACCGGCTTTATCTTTCCGGAAATCGGTTCAAGCCAGAACAGCGGATTTTCCTTTAATCTCCCGTTTTTCTGGAATATTTCCAACTCGACCGACATGACGATCTACACCGAATATATGCTGAACAGAGGTTATATGCCCGGCCTTGAATTTCGTTATGTCAAATCCGCCGAAGACAAAGGGCTGGCGATAGCAAATTACTTGAGTGACGATCTGACCGATCCCTCGGAAACCGACTATTACGCAGATACCGGTTTCACTCACACCAACAAGGACCGCTACTGGATCAGGGCAAAAGCCGACCAGGACTTTGGCGGCTGGACCACTCGACTGGACCTGGACATCGTTTCCGACCGGGACTACCTGACCGAATTCAACACCGGCAAGACCGGTTTCACCAACAGTAATGAACGCTTCCTTGATTCTTTCGGCCGAAGCCTTGAAAACAAGACAGATGACCAGCGTTCGAACACCCTGGCGGTTCTGAAGTCATGGGGCCCGATGTCACTGAATGCAGAACTGCTGGCTATAAACGATGTCCGTGCCGATGATACAGGAGTTTCACCGCTCTGGAACCTGCCTGCCGTCGATTTCAACGGTGCCATTCCTTTTGGAGGCTTCGGCAACGTGACAATGGACTGGGATGCGACCTATGTATACTTCTGGCGGGAAGAAGGCACCGGCGGCCATCGCCTTGACCTCTATCCCCGCTTCAGCGCCCCGATACCGCTCGGACAATACCTGGAGTCACGGGCTGAAGTCGGGTTGCGGGACACGTATTACTCGGTTCAGACCTTTGGGGACACCGAGTGGGACCAGGATTCGAGCCAGAACAGATTCCTCTACGATATTCATGGAGAGGTCGGCACGACCCTGGTACGCGGTTACCCGCTTTCCGGAGGCGGCGCCGACACTTTTTATCACCAGGTACGACCCTATGTTGAATACGATTTCCTGCCCGATGAAGACCAGAGTGATCTCCCCTATTTCAACAGCACTGATCGCGTAGAGCAGCAAAACGCGATTACCTACGGGATCGACAATTTCTTTGACCTGCAGAAAGACAGCAACCTGGACAGGGAATACGGTTATTTCAAAATCAGCCAGAGTTACAGCTTCCTGGACGAAGATTCCGACGAGCCGTTTTCTGCAGTCAACATAAAACTTGGCTGGTATCCACTGCCATCGACAAACATTACGTACAAAACCGACATTGATGTCTATAACGACGGTTTTATCAGGCACAATCTCGAAGCAACCTATTTCAGCGGTCGGGGGGACAGATTCGGTGTTGAGTATGTGGTCGATGATACCGACAACACGGAACAGATCAACGCGTTTGTAAACGCTTCGCTGCTGGCAAGCTGGCGCGCAGACTTCAGAATCGAGCACTCGATCTCAGAGGATGAAACCAATCTGATGGACCTGTCGCTGACGTACCAGGCGCCCTGCTGGTCGGTTGAATTTGCGACGGAATACACGCCTTCTGACACCAGTTTTCTGGTTATTTTTAATCTTGCCAATATCGGCAGTCCGCTTGGGCTTGGCTTCTAAGTGCTGGCGCCCCGCGCTGCACTGCTGATTTAGAGACGAGACATTCACACCCCTTATGGTTCTGTCAAGAAAACAGGGAGCTCATAAGCAGTACGATGTTTTTAACGGAGATGCCGACGGTATTTGTGCACTGCACCAGCTTCGCCTGGCCAACCCCGCTCCCGAAGCTGAATTAATCACCGGAGTCAAGCGCGACATTAACCTGCTCAGCCGCATAGAAGAGGTAACAGGCAGTACAATTGCCGTCTTCGATATCTCGATGCACTCCAACATGAGCAGCCTTGTACGGTTGCTTTCGAGGGGAAATGAGGTTCTCTACATCGATCATCATTTTGCAGCAGAGATTCCTGAGACAAACAGTCTTCGACACCACATCAACCCGGACCCGGATGTCTGCTCGGCGCTGATTGTGGATGCGCTGCTTGATGGAAAATACCGTCTCTGGGCGCTTTGCGGAGCCTTCGGCGACAACCTGGACAAAATCGCCAACTCCATGGGTACCGGAATGGGACTCAGCAGCACAGAACTCGATTGCCTGCGGGAAACCGGTGAGCTGCTTAACTATAACAGCTATGGTGCCCAGGTGAAGGATCTTTTTTTTCCACCAGAAGATCTCTACCGGGCAATTCGTGAATACCGGAGCCCCTTTGATTTCTACGAAAGATCGAAAACACTGAAGACCCTGAAAGTCGGATTTGAAAGTGACATGAACCTGGCCCTTTCTCAACCGGAGTACAAAAAAATCGGCAGAAACCGCATTTATCGTTTTCCCGACAACCCCTGGGCGAGAAGGGTATCCGGTGTATTTGCAAACCTCAAGGCACGCGAAAACCCCAACGGAGCACATGCTTTGATTACCGAGAACAGTGACGAAACCCTGCGTATCAGCGTCCGGGCACCATTGTCGGATAAACACGGCGCGGATGTTCTCTGTCGATCCTTTCCAAGCGGAGGAGGACGGGCTTCAGCAGCAGGAATCAACGCACTGCCGCCTGCTCTTCTCGAAGATTTTCTGACAAAGTTTGACCAGACCTACTCCTGACTATGAACCCTGACACCCCCTCATTGAACCGCCATCGCTTCTTTTTCCTCTCTTTTTTTCCGCCCGTCGGCGGAGCTCCTTTTAGATCTGCGGGAGCGCTCGCGATAACGCTGGCACTTTTAATGCTTTTTGCACTAATGCCAGGCCAGGGTTCTGCGGCAAAACCGCTCGCTGCAGACCTGGTTGAGGACGGCCAGGCAATTGATCTCTCGAGTGAACGTTATCATGCCCTTTTCAAGGAGCTGCAGGAAGAGCACCAGTTCAGTCAGGATGAGCTCGCCACCCTGTTTAACGAGGTGTCGATCAATAAACGTGTGCTTGAACTGATGGATCGTCAATGGGAGGCAAAACCCTATTACAAATACAGGCCCCTATTCATCACCTCTACCACCATTGCCAAAGGCAAAAAGAAACTGCAAGAACATGAAGCGCTTCTCTCAAGAATCGAAGCCAGGTTCGGGGTCGACCGGGAAGTCGTCATCGCGATCTGGGGAATCGAATCCCGTTTCGGAACCCACAGCGGCAGTTTTCCCGTTTTTGAAACCCTGAACACCCTGTTCGATGCCTACCCGAGGCGATCGGCGTTTTTCAGAAAACAGCTCGTACATTTTCTGCTGCTCTGCCGGGAGAACAAAATCGAGCCGCTGGAGGTAAAGGGTTCGTATGCCGGCGCTTTCGGCCAACCCCAGTTCATCCCATCTAGTTTCAGGGAATATGCCGTCAGTTTTGACGACGATCAGCTCAGGGATGTTTTCAATTCCACCGAAGACATCCTGGCATCAATTGCCAACTATCTTCGCAGGTTTCACTGGACGCTTAATGGTACCATCTACGTGGATCTCGGTTCAGAATTGAAAGGGCAGGAGCTGATCAGCGCCAACCTGAAGGGGCGAAAGGGAAAAGTCGAGTATCAGGTCGTCGGCAACGCCCAGGGGATAGAACTGCCGGTTCCTCCGGATAACCGCAAGCTGACAATCGTTGGCCTTGAGCGGGCCCCTTCCGAGGGCGGCGGTTACCGTTATATTGCTGGGTACCCCAATTTCCAGGCAATCACCGAGTGGAATCATTCCAACAGATACGCCATGGCGGTGACGGAACTGGCGGAAGCAATCAAGTGATATAAACGGACTCACAGGTGAAGGCTCCGTTTAGCTCAAAGACACCGTTGTTTTCCGTCGTTTTTCTTTTCACTGTCGTTTTCTTTTGCCTCGGCAGCTGCGCCCCGCCGCGGAACTATGTAGAACTTCCCGAGAACTATTATCCGCTGTTTATCGATGATGATGACAAAACCTCCCTGATGACGGCGATCAATCGTCAGCTCGAGTATCTCAAGAACTTCCCGGCCGACAAGACAATTTCAGTTGGCGAAAAGAGTTTCTCCTACGCCGAACTCGTAACATCGATGGAAACTTTCCGTGATATCGCCGGCGAAAATCCGTCACCATTTGACCTTGATGAAATAATCAAGAAAAAATTCAATGTCTACCAGGCGGAAGGAAGAAGAGACGGCAAGAAAAAATCAATTCTCCTGACCGGATATTACGAGCCCCTCTTTGACGGCAGCCTTATAAAACAGGGACCGTTTGTTCATCCGCTTTACCGGGTTCCTGAAAGCCTTGTAATCCGTAAAAACGTAGAAACAGGAACAGACAAGCTCGGCATGATCACCCCGGACGGCTCATTTCTGCCCTTCTGGTCACGCAAGGAAATAGAACTGAACAATCGAATCAGCGGTAACGAGCTTGTCTACCTGCGTGATCCATTCGACGCCTACCTGCTTCATGTTCAGGGCTCGGGCCGCATTCGGCTCACCGACGGGACATCTCGTGCCGTCCACTTTGCCGGCTCAAACGGGCTCACCTATTCCAGCCTCGGCAGACTGTTTGTCAAAGAAAACATCATGCCGGTGAGTGATGTTTCAATTCCCAGCATCAGGAACCACTTTATCGAACATCCTGAGCAGATGGAACGGATGCTCCACAACAACCCGCGGTATATCTTTTTCAAATGGGGCGGTGACGAGGGCCCCAGGGGGTCTCTTGGAACCATTCTGACACCGGGAAGATCGGTTGCGATCGATCATTCGGTATTCCCGGCTGGTGTTATCGGCTATCTTGTTTCACACAGGCCGCTGCTGCACCCTGACGGTTCGATCGATCAGTGGCAGCAATTCTCACGCTTTGTTCTTCCCCAGGACAGCGGTTCTGCGATAAAAGGCGCCGGCAGGATCGATCTTTTCTGGGGCGCCGGTCACTATGCGGAAACAGCAGCAAATCACATGAAGGAAAACGGACAGTTTTACTTTTTAATCAAAAAACAATTTTGAACTGCCCGCTAAAATAAGATAAGCTTACTTTAAGTACTTACCCATGTTGATTTTTTTATATGTTGCTGCATATGAAACAGATTGCCTCACCCATCACCCTGACCACCGATTTCGGCTACCAGGACGAGTACGTCGGCGTCATGAAGGGTGTGATACTCTCCCTGAACAAGAGGATCCCGATTGTCGACCTCACCCATAATATCCCCCCCCAGGATATCGGGCAGGCAGCCAGAGTCATTATCGATAACCACGGTTATTTCCCCGTCGGTACGGTCCACCTGGCAATTGTCGACCCGGGTGTCGGCAGCGACCGCCGTATCCTTGCCATAAAAGGGGACGGACACATCTTTGTCGGGCCGGACAATGGTATTTTCACGCCATTGCTGGTCAACAGGGAATCGCTTGACATCTACTCGGTGGAAAACAGGAAGCTGTTCCGTGCCTCCATCAGTAAAACCTTTCACGGTCGGGATATCATGGCACCGGTGGCGGCATGGCTCGCCTCCGGGCTCTGCATTGCCCAGGTGGGAGAGCGTGTACCCCTGGATTCCTGTGCGACCATCGGCATCAAGGAACCGGTATTTCAGTCCAACGGTATTGCCGGAGAGGTGCTCAGCATTGACAGTTTCGGCAATATCAGGACAAATATCACCAGGAGGCACCTGGATGAGCTGAGTTTCGTTGATCAGCCTTTTTTGATAACAAAGTCATACGCACTGACGATTTCAGAGGGCAGCTACAGTGACCTTGACGGCCATTTACCAGCAGCTGTCATCAACAGCAGCGACGAACTGGAAATCTGCATAAAGGATGGAAACGCCGCCCGGATGCTGAAGATAGAGGAAGGCGAGCGTGTCTTTGTTCGCGGTCATCACCATATCGACTGCCTCAATATCGGTATGGTTGAACATGGAATGGTTCCCACCACGAACTTTCATACCCAATAATCATCCCACCTGCAGCGCGGCAAAACGTTTCCAGAAATCAGGGAAAGACTTGGCAACGCATCCTTCTCCGCGAATCCTCACACCCGGGACTCTCAGCCCGGCGACAGCCATGCTCATCGCCATCCGGTGGTCGCTGTAAGTCTCTATCTCGGCTCCGTGCAGGTCCCGTCCGCCAGCCCCATGGATAGTCATCCGGTCGGAAAACTCCTCGACGCTGCAGCCCATCCGGGCAAGTTCCGTGACCACCGCATGTAATCGGTCACATTCCTTTATCCTGAGATGGCCGATATTGGTGATCTCGGTCACTCCTTCGGCAAATGCGGCAACCACGGCAAGGGTCGGAACAACATCGGGCATATTTCCCATATCGACGCTAATTCCCTCCAGCCGTCCGGTTGAGCTGACTGTGATCCCGGTTCCGCTCTGCCTGATGTCACAACCCATCCTGGCAAGCAATGGGACCAGCATCGTATCTCCCTGAAGCGATGGGACTGGAACGTTGTCAACCGTAACCTGCCCTCCGGCGACAGCTGCAGCGGCCCAGAAATAGGAAGCATTCGAGGCATCGCCTTCAATCCGATAATCAAGGGGCCGGTATATTCCCCTGGGAATTGTAAAAGATGAAAAATCGCCGGCCGCTTCGACAGCAATCCCAAAATCAGCCATGACCTGAAGCGTCATGGCGACATAGGGCTTTGAGAGCACTTCACCGGACACCTCGAGAATGGCAGGAGCTCTGGCAAACGGGGCGACCAGCAGCAGGGATGACAGGTACTGGCTGGATTTTCCTTCAGGCAGGACGGTGCGGCCACCGGCAAGACCGGTTGCCCTGATGCTGAGCGGCGGACAGTCTGTTTCGTGAATCGAGACAATATCAACACCCCAGCCCTCCAGTGCCCTGATCAGCGGGCCGATGGGACGCTGGTGCATGCGCTGGTCGCCATCGATGATGAACTCGCCCTCTCCAAGGGCAGCCACCGAGGTGAGAAAGCGGGTAGCCGTACCGTTGTTCCCCAGGAATATATCCTCATCAGGCGTTGTTATTTTGCCGCCGTTTCCGCTGACCTGCCAGGAGTCCGGCTCTTTTTTTATACCAGCACCCAGCTGTACCAGGGCGCGGGACGAATAGTCGGTATCCTCACTTACCAGCGGTCCGCGCAGTATGCTTTCACCGTCTGCAAGTGATGCAGCGATCAGGGCACGCTGGGTCAGACTTTTTGAACCCGGCACACTGAGCGTGCAGTCCAGTTTTCCTGTCGGTGTAATTTCAATCATTTAAGTCCATCTTTTTCAGGTGTTTATTGATGAGCTTCACTGCAATTCCGACAAGCAGAGAAACAACCGCCAGGTCATCGACGATGCCCAGCCCGAGCAGCCAGTCAGGTATCAGGTCAGTCGGCAGAACCAGATAAAACAGGGCCAGCAGCAGGAGCACCCTGACATGCCAGGGCGTATCCCGGTGGGTGAACAGCTTGAAATACATCCTCCCGTTTTTCAGCAATGATGACCACATAGTCGTTTTCCTGCCGGCAAAGCCAATAGATTACGTTTCCAGTGCCCCGATCAGATCCCTGATGGAGTTCAGCCTGTTTTTCTTGACCCAGGTGCCGATCCCCTCGACAATGTCTTCACTCACCCGCGGATTGACAAAATTGGCCGTTCCCACCTGGATTGCCGAAGCACCTGCCAGCATGAATTCCAGCGCATCCTCAGTGCAGTCGATACCGCCAATGCCAATCACCGGAATGGTAACAACCTGTGCTACCTGATACACCATCCTCAAGGCCACCGGTTTCACTGCAGGGCCCGAAAGACCGCCGATCACGTTGGCGAGAACCGGTTTTCTCGTCTCCAGGTTGATCGCCATACCGATCAGGGTATTTATCAGTGAGACTGAATCGGCGCCGCCGTCTTCAACGGCGCGGGCAACTTCTGTGACATCGGACACATTCGGTGATAATTTCACCATGACAGGAACCGAGGACACTTCCTTTACGGCGCTGGTAACGGCTGCCGCCATCCGGGGATCGTTGCCGAAAGCAACCCCTCCCTTTTTGACATTGGGGCAGGAGATATTGACTTCCAGAGCGGCAATGCCCTCGGTATCGGCAAGCCTCCGGGTAATTTCACGATATTCTTCGATAGTGTCTCCGAGAATATTGACAATCACCGGTACATTAATACCGCGAAGATAGGTCATCTTTTCTTCAATGAACCGCGCAACGCCGACATTCTGCAGACCGATTGCATTCAACATTCCGCATGGAGTCTCGACGATCCGGGGCGGGGGATTACCGGCTCTCGGGGAAAGCGAGATGCCTTTAACAACCACTCCTCCAAGCCGGTGCAGGTTGACCAGCGTCTCGAATTCCCGCGCGTATCCGAACGTTCCCGAAGCCGTCATCACGGGATTCTGCAGTTCAAGCGAGCCGATATTAACGCGTAGATCCGGGTACGGGTCTTTATTTTTTACAAACTCCATACAAGGTCCTCCGCATTAAAAACCGGGCCGTCGATACAGACATGCGCATAGGTCCCGTTTTTAGCCGGGACAGTGCAGCCAAGACAGGCGCCCATTCCGCAGGCCATGACCGTCTCTACCGATACCTGGCAGCCGGCGTTTTTTTTCCTGCATATCTGCAGCGTCCGGGCGAGCATCGGTTCAGGTCCACAGGCATACACCTGGCTGTTTGCGACCACGCTCTCGGATTTGAGCATGTCAGTGACAAAGCCTTTCATCCCGTAAGAGCCGTCATCGGTCGTGCAGTGTACCGGGATACTGAATTGCTGAAAATCGCCAACCAGCGGTTCGACCTCAGCTTTTGTCCTGCCGCCGAGAATGATCAGGTCCCGGCTGTTGTCCTTGCTGCTGCGGTAGAGGCATTTGGCAAGAAAAAGCAGCGGCGCAATCCCCAGTCCTCCGCCGACCAGACATGCCGGCTGATCATGGTGGATGTTGAACCCCCGTCCGAGCGGGCCGAAGACATCAAGTATTTCATCGATCCTGCTGTGAGCGAGGATGCTGGTACCACGGCCGACATTCTTGAAGTAGATCTGGATCTGGCCGTTGCTGCTTGTCTGGTGCAGAGAAAAAGGCCGCCGCAGCAGCGGATCCTTTCCAACACCGGTCGCAATCATCACAAACTGTCCCGGTTTTGCCGATTCAGCAATCAATGGAGCGTGCAGTGTCAGGCGAATATTATCAGCGGACAGCTGCTCAAATTTGCTAATTGTTGCTTTTTCCTGGTATTGAGACATAATAATTTGATATGTTTAAATTTATTAACCTTTTTCATACAGATAAAATCACCTCAGAAACGGTGAGTGTCGATGCTAAACGATCCTTTTATTCTCGTTACAACATTTATTTTCGGTACCCTGATCGGCAGTTTTCTCAATGTTGTTATTCTCCGACTCCCCCGACCGGACAGCTCCATTGTCTTTCCGGCATCCCATTGTCCCGTCTGTAAAGCTGACCTGCACTGGTATGAGAACATTCCGCTGCTCAGCTATCTTCTACTGCGGGGAAAGTGCGGGCACTGCAGGGTGTCTATCTCGTTCCAGTATCCGACGGTTGAATTTCTCACCGGTATCATGGCTGCAGCATGCACCGCGGCATTCGGCTTCTCCTACGCGGCCCTTGGCTACTTTATCTTTTCGGCGGCGCTCATCACTATAATATGGATTGATATACAGCACCAGATAATACCTGATATCATCAGCCTGCCCGGTATTATTGCAGGATTCTGTTTTTCTTTCCTGTCCCCTCTGGTCAGCTGGCAGGACTCGCTGATCGGGCTGCTTATCGGCGGCGGTGTTTTTTATGCCATCTCGATGAGCTACTACCTGATTCGCAAACAGGAAGGACTTGGAGGAGGCGATATCAAACTGCTGGCCATGCTTGGCGCCTTTCTCGGCTGGCAGTCACTGTTTTTCATCATTTTTGCAAGTTCACTGACCGGATTGGTCGGGGGACTGATTGCCATGCGTTCGCAGAAGAAAGGCGGGGCAACGAGGATACCGTTCGGCCCCTTCCTGGCAATCAGCGGCCTTGTTTACCTCTTTTTTTATGACCGCATTCAGCAGTTCTTCCTGTGGTATCTTACCGTTTTTGGGTAACACCTCAGACAGACGGCCAGCAGCACGTAAAAAGCCCCCGGTCCTCAGGAAGGCCGGGGGCTTTTCATTCTACCCAGACAACAGGGAAGCGCGGTCTACTGTTCGACCTCGTGCTCGACTCCCAGCGCTATCTTGTAAAGCAGGGTCAGCAGGAAGAATCCGGTTGCCCAGATGCCGATGGTAATCCCCAGTTCATTCATTGTCGGGATATATTCGGTTACTTCCTCAAGCGGGTTGGGAACAAACCCGCCGAAGACAAAACCAAGCCCCTTATCTGCCCAGAGCGCCAGGAAAATCAGCACCGATGCCGTTCCGACCAGCCGGTAATCAAAAACCTTGGCAATCTTCATGTAGGCCAGAATTCCCAGGCCGGTGAAGTTGAAGAGTACCGAGGTCCACATGAACGGTACCAGGTTGTTGTAGACATGGCCGTCGTGCTCAAGGCCGAAGAACAGATATTCGAGGCTGTGGATATGCCCCGGAACCTCTGAGTAGTAACCGACAAAGAACTCGAGCAGGAAGAAAAAGGTATTGATGATGACCGCATACATAATGATCGTGGTCAGTTTCTGCACTGCTTCCTTACCGGCATCAAAATTGGCAAACTTTTTCATGACAATGCAGGCGATCAGGATCAGGGACGGCCCTGCGGCAAATGCTGAAGCCAGAAAACGCGGGGCGATAATTGCAGAGAGCCAGAAATGCCGTCCCGGCAGACCGCAGTAGAGCATAGCGGTTACGGTATGAATAGAGACCGCGAACGGAAGCGAGAGATAGACAAAAAAATAGATCCACTTCGGCGGAGGAACCTGCTTGCGCTCTGCTGTGAGGATAACCCAGCCGCACAGAAGGTTGAGAAGCAGATATCCCCAGAGCACACACATATCCCAGAAAAGCATGGACTGAGGTGTCGGAAAGAAGATAACGTTGAGTCCACGGAGCGGCTGACCAAGGTCTGCCATGATGAACATCAGACACATGACCAGTGCCGATATCGCCAGGAACTCGCCGAGGATGGTAATTCGACCGAACACCTTGTAATTATGGATGTAGTAGGGCAGAACGAGCATCAGCCCACCGGCGGCAACCCCAACCAGAAAGGTAAACTGGGAGATATAAAGCCCCCAGGATACATCCCGGCTCATGCCGGTAAGTCCCAGGCCGAACATATACTGCCTGAGATAACAGGCAGATCCAACCGCAATGAGGGAGCCGAGTACGGCAAGCCAGATCCAGTAGGCTGGTTTTCCTTTAAGTGTTTTTTCTATCATGGCGTCCTCACACTATGTAAAAGACTGACGGCACCGTGCCGGCAGATGGTTTACGCTGAATGGTGTGCTCCTTGTCAAGCACCTTGCTGATCTCTGAGCTTGGATCATTGAGATCACCAAAGACCATTGCCCCTGTTCCTTTGCAGGCTTCAACACATGCAGGCTCCAGCCCGAGAGCCAGACGCTCGCCGCAAAAATTGCACTTTTCGACAACACCGCGCATCCTGGTCGGAAAATCCGCATTATACGTTTTTATAAATGGACGGGGATCCTGCCAGTTAAAGCTCCGGGCCCCAAAGGGACAGGCTGCCATGCAGAACCGGCAGCCGATGCAGCGGTGAAAGTCCATGGCCACGATGCCGTTGGTTGGATTGACGAACGTTGCCTTGGTCGGACAGACCTTGACGCAGGACGGGTTGTCACAGTGGTTGCACAATACCGGAAAACTGCTTTCGTCGATTGTTTTGGAACGATGCGCATGAGAGTGCTCGGGAAAGGCATTTCCATATCCTGTTTTCCATATCCACTTGATCTCGCTTTTCCTGCCCGGGATCTGGGGAACATTGTGCACCGTATGGCAGGCGGCTATTGCCGCATCGAGCATTTCCTCGTTTCCATAGAACTTGCGCATGTCGATAACCATGCCGAGACGGACCCTGGAGGCATCCGCTGTTCCATGTCCACTGGTATCTCCATGGGCCGGGGCCGGGGCTGCCTGGCCGCTGTCACCGGAAGCAACAGCTGCGGTCGAGCTCAGCTTGACGATTGCGGGGGCGCCGATACCGGCAATCACTGAGGCACCGGCCATCTTCAGGAATTTTCTTCTTTTATTATCCATTATAGCGTCTCCTTCTTTACTGCCTCAACCGGCGTCAGGTGGCAGTCCCAGCAGGTTGGTTGTACCGCCGCATACTCGTGGCAGGAATCACAGAACTTCTCTTTATTTGAATGGCACTGCATACAGGCCATCTGCAACCCTTTTCTGTATTCTTTCCCATCAACGGTTACACTGACCCTGTCCGAATTCCTCAACACATCATCACGCCACTCGTTCAGCAGTTGCATATGCTTATCGCGCATCTCTGCTACAGGGGCCACGCATTGTTTTTCTCCACCGGGCGGCAGTTCAGGTTTTGGCAGAGGACCGGCATCCAAACCGTTGAACCAGATGGGAAACGTGACAAACAGGACGAATAGAGCCAGTCCCGTAATTATGGTTCCTTTGTTATACATTTTCGTTTACTCCTCTCTTCTGGTCAGGATTTATCAAATCATGGTGCGGAGGCCTTCATCAAGCTCTCCCCTGTTCTCACCTTCAAGAACAAGCGCATTAGCGACAAGTTCGGTTACGCCGCAGACACCAACATTGGGATTCCAATAGCTCATCAGCGAGGTCAGCGTGGCCCGATCAATTGCACACACGGTGGAAAGCATGTTCACTCCATGTTTTTCCTCGACATACTTGACCGCATTGGCCCTCGGCAGTCCGGACCGCATTCTCAGTTCCATGATCTCATCGGTGTTGAGACCGGTTCCCGATCCGCAGCAGAAGGTCTGCTCGCGAATGGTATTCTCAGGCATCTCGACCCAGTCGACAACATGGTCAAGAATATAGCGGGGCTCATCCATAAGCCCCATGGCCCGGGCGGTATTGCAGGAATCATGAAAGGTCGCCTTGAGATGACTGTTGCGGCTCTTGTCGAATTTCAGTTTATTGTGCCTGATCAGGTCAGCGGTAAATTCACTGATATGCACCATCCTGGTGGAGGCGGTATTATCAAATCGGGTACCGGTAATCGGTGAAACCGGTACTTCGAGAAAATCTGCCGGGCCATTCATGGTATCCATATACTGGTGAAGCACACGCCACATATGGCCACACTCGCCCCCGATGATATACTTGACGCCGAGGCGCCTGGCTTCGGCATACATCTTGGCGTTGAGTTTCTTCATGGCTTCGTTGTTGGTAAAGAGGCCAAAGTTGCCGCCCTCGGAGGCATAGGTCGACCAGGTGTAGTCCAGACCAATGGCTTCAAAAAGGATCAGGTAGCCCATTGCGGTGTAGAGCCCCGGTTCTGCAAAGACGTCTGCTGAAGGGGTGATAAAGAGTACTTCAGCTCCCTTGCGGTTGAAGGTCGGGTTAACCTTGACACCAGTCAGGGTTTCCACGTCATCGGCAAGAAAGTCAACATTGTCCTTGAAGGTGTGGGGCTGCAGACCCATGTGGTTACCGGTTTTATTCGAGTTGGAAACCGGTTCGAGTATCCAGTTGATGCCGACCCCGACGAGGTGCAGGAGCTCACGTATCATCATCGTCACTTCAGCCGTATCGATGCCGTAGGGGCAGAATACGGAACAGCGGCGGCATTCCGTGCACTGGTATGAGTACATGAACCATTCCTTCAGGACACCAACTGTTACCTCGCGGGCTCCGGCCATCTTGCCGAGCATCTTGCCGGCCAGGGTAAAATCATTGCGGTAGACGGAGCGCAGCAGTTCCGCCCTGAGTACCGGCATATTCTTCGGATCACCGGTACCGAGAAAGAAATGACACTTGTCGGCACAGGCGCCGCAGCGAACGCAGCAGTCCATGAAAATTTTCAGGGAACGGAACTTGTCCAGTCGCTCTTTAAGCCCGTTAATGATGATCTCTTTCCAGTTTTCGGGTAGTTTCCAGTCGTCATCTTCCGGCGACCAGTCACGGGCGTTGGGAAAGTGCAGTCCTTTCTGGCTGTTGAGATATTCTACTTTGTCTTTTTTTGCAGGAAAGGCATAATTGCCCGGCTTGAAAACAACCGGGAGGTCCATCCAGTCCCTGGTGGGCACTGCTCCTGTTGCCAAGGATGGTCCCTGCACGACGCTTTTGGATAGTTTTTCTAATTTTGCAACTGCCATCGTTTTTAATCCTTATAAGCTATAATTTGTCAATACAGTTATTCCTCATCCTGTTTCGGAGGCAACTCTTTTTCTACCGGGATACCTGCTTCTACCATGAACTCACGGAAATCGTCTTCATAGGACGCGTAAGCATGGACCTTGATATCCGGATTCCACGGGTTGATGTGCCGAACAGCACGGGTGTTGTTTTTCATATTCCTGGTCGGGCTCATGAAGACACCGCCGAGGTGCATCAGCTTACTGAACGGAAAATAGATCAGCAGCGTACAGACCAAAAACAGGTGGATGTAAAAAATTGAGCCGATATCAGCACTGATTACCGGCTGAAAGGTGACCAGCCCGACGGCAAGCTCTTTGATGGCGGCAATATCAATACCGCTTCTCAGAAATTGCCTCATCAAAACACCCGTCACACCGATCGCGAAGATAAGCACCAGCGGGAAAAAATCGTTCACCAGCGAAATATAGCGCACGTGGCGATTAGAAATACGCCGGCTGAACAGATAGATAACGGCAAGCAGAAGGCCCGCATCGGTCATATACATTGCCGGCGTGCCGATCTCAAACATCGAGTCTGCCCAGTCAAGCCAGGCAATAAATTCCGGCACCGGATTAAGAAAAAGACGCATATGCCGGATTACGATGACCAGAAAGGAGTAATGAAAGATCAGAGCAAACAGCCAGAGCCATTTTGAAGATTCATAGGTGATCTTCGGACCATCGTAAATCTCCGATTTGGTGTTCCTGAACAGTGACCTGAAGGTCAAAATTTCAAGAGCCATTCTGGCAACGACCTCAGAGGTGGTCTCCGGGCATTCAAGCTTGTTGCGCTTGATAAAGTCCAGAGATTTCCCCTGCCCGCATGTGGTCTGAATTGAGAAGGGTACCGGTGATTTAGCCCATTGAACGACTCTGTAGACAAAGCCACCCAGGAAGACCAAGAGGGCCAGATAGGGGACTGCAACACCGAAAAAGTATTGCATACCCGGTATCTGGGATCCGAGCCAGGCAATCAGCACCAGGGCAATGACTGCCAGGAATGAAAAGGCGTACTTCATTTCTAACCTCGCTTCGAATTGAACAGTATTTTGATTGCCGCCACAGCGCAGACAACCGAATCTACTCTGAACGGCAACCAGTTATTATTACTCTACTATCTTTAATTCCGGTTTTTTATTGCTCAGCGCCCTGGATGGACAGGTGCTGTCCGTCAGGACATGTGTGCCGGATTTTATTTCATTGATGCGGACTTTGTAAATTTTCTCCCGGCATCCCATATACAAATCAAAAGCGGCAAGCATGGCGAGATCGACCGCAAATTCAAAATCATACAACTCACTGACGAGGTGCTTGGTATCCTTGTCGGAAGCAAGTATGTCTCTGGTGATGTGCTTGACGGCGTTCAATGGCGCAACCGCCTGCGAGGGTGAGAAATCCTGAACTGAACGAAGATGCATCATCCTGGAAAGAGGCTCGTTGTAGACTTCAGCATCTCCACCCTGCTGGAGAAGGGAGAAAAGTTGTTTTAATACGGTACGGATAATACCGCCAATCGGGTTGGCAAAGGCGTCCTTTTCCTTCTTGAAAAAGCTCGATGACTTGTAGGTCGAGAGTGTATAATCCACCCAACGATCTACAATCTTATACCTGTTGTTATGAAGCGCTTCACCAAGCTCCATGGAATCCAACCTTTCTCTATATCTTTTTGTTATTAAAAGATTTTTTTAAATTAACACGTAAAATGAATGAATGGCCATTCATAGAGAAAGATTACTAGCATCTTTACGTCTCTTTTTCAAGACTAATTTATTGAGATGATGCGCGCGATACGCTTTGGGTTGTCATGGTCTTGATGAACTAGCGTCTGAGGGCAGTGGCAAGATCATTGATAATCATTTCCGATTCACTGACATAGGGATCCTTCTTCAGTGTTTCGAGCCAGTCACCACGATCGGCGGCCTCATTGCTGAACGGATCCTGGCCGATATCCTGAGCATCGTTGTCCTGAGCCGTTTCGAGAGAATTGAACTGGGCGCCCACTTTTTCACGAGCTGCCCGCTCCTCTATCCGTTTTGCTCTCATGGAATCCAGGCTGAGGGTGATCAACGTCTGCTTGCTCATCTCCGCAGATCGGGCAGCCTCATCACTTATCAGTCGGAGACCTTCAGACTGGGCAACCCGCTTACGGCTGCGCTCGATGATTGTTTCAAGATCGGCAATCTTGTCAGAATATGGCTGATACTCTGCCGAATCATCCTGGTCCCAGGGAAGCGAGTAATCAAGATATTGCTCACCGGATTCAAGGTGGGAAAAAAGGCTCGGCAGCACTATATCCGGTACGACGCCTCTGTACTGGGTTGAGCCGCCGTTGATACGATAAAATTTCTGGATGGTCGCCTTGAGCGCTCCAAGATCATCATAGCGCTTCAGGTGGAGCAGCGGGATATTTTCGTTCAGATCGATAATCGTCTGCACGGTCCCCTTGCCATGGGTATGCTTCCCCCCGACAATGACGGCCCGCCGATAATCCTGCAATGCTGCGGCAACAATTTCGGAGGCAGAAGCGGAAAATTGATTTACCAGGACAACGAGTGGCCCCCCATACACCAGCGCCGGATCGTCATCGTCGAGAATTCGCTTGAGCCCGTAGCTGTTTTTAACCTGCACCACAGGTCCACTGTCGATAAACAGTCCGGCAATATCAACGGCATCAACCAGTGAACCGCCGCCGTTATTTCTCAAATCCAGAATAATTCCCTCAATGCCCTGCTCCTTGAGGGCAATTATCGCCGCCCTGGTATCATCTGTGGAGTTTCTTCCGCCGGCTGCAGTGCGGCTTTTCTCGAAATCGCGATAAAAACTGGGAATAAGGATGTAACCAAACTTTTTGCCGTCGGCCTCAAGAATCGTCTGCTTTACAAATGCCTCCTCGATCTGGACGACATCCCTGATGATCGGGATAATATCCTTGGTTCCATTTGATTTTCTTACCGTAATCTGTACCTCAGTGCCCTTCGGCCCCCTGATCAGCCGTACCGCATCGCGAAGGCGCATATCGGTAACTTCAACCGGCTCTTCATTCTTCTCTCCGACCGCCAGAATAATGTCTTCTGCCTCCAGCCGGCCCTGCCGGGCGGAAGCGCTCCCCGGAATAATCCGCACGACCTTTATATAGCCGTCCTCCTCTCTGAGCAGGGCTCCAATACCCTCAAGGCTGCCCCTCATCTGGATATCGAAATCTTCTTTCCGGGATGGTGCCATATAGCTGGTATGAGGGTCAAAGGCCCGGGCAACCGCATTGAAAAAACGATCATAATGATCCTGGAGCGTTTCCTGATTCAGCCTGATAAAAAAATCATTGAACCGTTTGGCCACCCTGCTGCTTGCCTCTTCCCAGAGTTGCGACCGGTCAATGTTCTTGTCGTCTTTGAGGTACTCATCCTCAAGGTCCAGATAACGATTGATAATCTGCGCCCGGATAATCTGGCGCCATCTTTTCTTCAACCCCTCGAGATCGGCAACATAGTCAAGTTTTTCCGGATCGGTCTCCATCGTTTCTTCTTCGTCCGGATCCATCTTTTCCTTCTGCAGTTGAGATACAATGGCCTCAACCTGGCTGATGCGTTCGTTGAGGATGTCATAGCCGGTGGCAGGAAGCAGGATCGTGCCGCGGGCGAGATTATCATCGATAACCGTTGCAAACGACTGCAGCTGAGCAACATCTGAGCTGAGCAGGAAACGTTTCTGGAAATCGAGCTGCTTCAGGTAGAGATCAAAAGCGGCCAGTGCCAGCTCATCGTTTACCTGCTTGTCGCTGAAATGAAGTGACGGCAGCTGCTTGCTGAGCATGTAACCGATCAGCTTGTTACGCTTCTGGTCGATATCCTGAGCGTTGTCGGCATAACCGTTTTCAAACGCCAGCAGCAGGGCCAGTGGAAGAGCTATGAGAACACAAAGATATTTGATATTTTTCATGAAATTGTATAGATAAAAATTAATTGAGTCCAGCCTTCGACGCCGCGACAGCGGTGTTCAGACAAAAGTCATACCAAAAGCGGTGGACAAATACCATGACAAAGACAGAGAGGGTAAAAAAATTACAGCAGGCGCTTTCACTATTTGCCGAGAAACGGAACTGGGAACCATTTCATACCCCCAAAAATCTGGTAATGGCTCTTTCAGTTGAGTGTTCTGAGCTGCTTGAAATTTTTCAATGGCTGGATGCTGATCAATCGTTTCACCCTGACGCGCAGACGATGGCGCATATTCGCGAAGAAATCGGCGACATCATGATCTATCTCTGCATGTTTGCCTCCAAATTTGATATAGATCCAATTGATGCAGCACTCGATAAACTCGCTGAAAATGAACGCAGATACCCAGTTACCAGCCCCCGTGAGAAACACCGCTGAAGAGAGTTCACTCCATTCTCAGGCAGATCTCTGCTGTTCCTTCGGGCAGCATCGAGCAGGCAAGGCCGAGGCGTGCGGCAAAAGAGCGTAACTCGTCGAATGAACAGTTGATCGATGAAAGGTGCCTGCCCCGCTCAACATCAACCGTTTCTTCGCTAAGAAAAACCAGCAGGGCGGCGGCCACCTCGTGTCTGAACGAGGTGGCATCGACGTTCTGCCGGCCGCAGAATGTCTCGTAACGATACCAGTTGGCAATAGAGCGTTTTACCCCTCGATATGTGCGTTTCCGACGATTTGCGTGCTGCAGGTCACGAAGGACGATTTCCCGGTAACGCAGCTCCGCCGCTTCAACAAGCTTGAGATTCTGGGCAGCGCTGAGCTCCCTGCAGGGGCCACTGCAATCCTCAACAAGGTAGTAGAGTGACGAGCAGAGGGCAATTTCCGGTATCTCACCCGAGTGGCGAACGGCGTACCATTCATTTTCCAGAACAGTCTCAAACTCAGTGCTGCTGATGCTCATCTTCAAGACCAAAAATGGTTCTGATGGTATCCACTTTGGCATCGTTGCCACCGCGGCAGGAGTTGCTTTTCAGATAAATGAGCGGGTCGTGCAATAATTTTGCAGAAATTGCCTGTGCCAGTTTCTCGACCTTTTTACGGTCATCTTCATCAAGTTCAAGCTTGGACAAGGTTTTAGCAAGTTCCTGTCTGCAGATATCATCGGCTTTACGGCGCATTGCGGTAATAGTCGGCGTCACCAATATGCTTTCCTGCCAACGGCTGAATTTCAGCGTCTCCTCATCGACAATCCGCTGGGCTTTCAGCGCTTCCCGGTCCCGCTCAGCCCTGTTCATTTCCACCATCTGGCCCAGATCGTCGATATCGTAAAGAAAGACACCGTCAAGATC
>CBDUGK010000045.1:0-30215 GCA_965366875.1 uncultured Desulfobulbaceae bacterium
GGCTGATGGCAACCCGAGCGATGGCCTTCGCTATCATGTCGAACTGTCACATCTCATCGGAACATTTGCCCGGTTGAACGAAAATGTCCGTGGAGGGCTGATTCTTGACGGCAACGAGTCAGGGCTGAACATTGTCTCTTCGGATTTTTCCCTGGGGGAGGGGCATATCGATATCACCGGCAAGCTCCAGTGGCATGAAGTCCTCAGCTGGGAGGCGCGGGCACTGCTGCAATCACTGTCTCCGGCGGTGGTTGACGCAGCACTTGAAGGATCGGTAAGCGCGGAGATCAGAAGTCAGGGAGAGATGGACCTGAAGGCGCGGGCTGATGGCAACCCGAGCGATGGCCTTCGCTATCATGTCGAACTGTCACATCTCGTCGGAACATTTGCCCGCTTGAACGAAGATGTCCGTGGAGGGCTGATTCTTGACGGCAGCGAGTCAGGGCTGAACATTGTCTCTTCAGACTTTATCCTGGGGGAGGGCCATATTGACATTACCGGCAAGATCCAGTGGCAGGATGCACTGAGCTGGGATGCACGGGCCCGGTTGAAGTCATTCTCTCCCTCTGTCGTTGAAACATCAGTTGAAGGATCGGTAAATGCCGAGATCAGCAGTAACGGGGTTTTTTCAGAAGAACGTCTCAGCGCGGCTGTTGAATTAAAAAATGTTTCGGGTTTGCTGGCCGGCTACGAGGTTTCAGGTGGTGGAGCACTTGACTACAAGGATGGCAATATCGGGATAAATAACCTGCTGTTCAAGAATGGCAAAAATCATCTTGAGATCAACGGCAGGATAGCAGATATGCTGGACCTCTCATTTTTACTGGAAGGGTCTGAGCTCACCAGGCTGATCCCGTCTCTTGGCGGAGCAGTGAGTGCCCATGGCAACGTCGCCGGAACAAGGGCGAATCCTGAGGTGGTCATGGCTATCGACGCTGAAAACCTTTCTTATCGGGATTATTCAGCAGGAACGATTGCTGCAGATATCAAGGTTTCAACTGCCCAGGAAGGCGTCGTTGACGCCGCCGTCAGGGCAGAGCAGGTCTCACTGGCAGGAACACTCATCGAGCAGGCAGGAGTCGAGATCAACGGTTCCAGGGAAGATCACCAGCTGGCGGTGGCGATTGATTCTGACCACGGTTCGCTGTCACTGTCATCCGACGGTAGGCTGGACGACGAGAACGCATGGAAAGGGCAAATCACGGCGCTCCGTGTCGAGCATCCTCGAGTTGGAGTTCTGCTTAATCGTGGTGTCGCTGGCCTCGAGTTATCAAAACAATCGGCAGATATCAGAGACTTCTGCCTCGCCTCCGAAGATATCCGCTTTTGCGTTGAAGGGGCGTGGCGCGATCCTTCGTCGTGGTCCGTAGCGGTTCGGGACGTGGAGATTGATGGCGCACTGCTGAAAAAACGATCGCTGATGGATGCGGCGCTCAGTGGTAAAGCACGTGGTTCAGCGGCTGCCTCTGGAGAAGGATCATATCTCTCTTCCCTAACGGTCGAACTTGTCGCCGATGAGCTGGTTTACGACACTGGAGAGAATCCTTATTACGAGGAAATGAAATGGTTCGATACGCTCGTCTCCATCAGTCTTGTAGACAGGCTGCTGACGACAAAACTCTCCTCACGCTTTGTTGACGGCAGCGTTCTTACAGGCAATCTGGGTGTCGGAGGTGTGGGTGCCCTGACCGGTCCATTTGCTGATCTGCCGATTAATGGAAACCTGCAAACGACCATCAACGACCTGACCCCCTTGAGTGTTCTGACCAATGATTATCTCCAGCCGAGCGGGCGACTGTCTGCTGATCTTGTTCTTGCCGGGACGATTGATGAACCGCGCTTCTCCGGAGATATCGATCTTGCCGATGGTGAGATCCATATACCCCAGTTAAATATTACCCCGAAACAGATCAGCGGATCGCTCAGTGGAGGTAACGACTCGGTTGCCGTTACCCTGGAGGCGTTGTCCGGAGCAGGAAAGGCAACAGCCGCCGGAACCTTTACCTTCGGCGGAGACGGCTGGCGTGGAAACCTCGGTGTAAACGGCAACATGGTGACCCTGATGAACCAGAAAGATCTGCAGATCATTGCCAATGCCGACGTGCTGCTGGAACTTGGTTCGGATGGAGGACGTCTATCCGGCACACTCGTTGTTCCGGAAGCGCTTATCCAGCCGGAAGAAATGAGTGGTTCAGTATCGGAATCCGATGATGTCATTATCGTTCAGGAGAAAGATTCCAGCCCCTGGCCTTTTAAACTGGCGATCAAAATTGTCCTTGGTGATAATGTCACGGTCGATGGCTATGGTCTTTCCGGCAATTTGAAGGGATCACTTGAGCTGGCCGACAGCAAAAGTGGTTCTCTGGCCGGAAATGGGGAGCTCTATCTTGATGGCGGTGAGTTCTCCTTCTACGAACGCAGGCTGGAGATTACCCGGGGCAAAATCCTGTTCGGCGGCGGCCCTGTCGATAACCCGGGGCTTGATGTGAGCGCCAGCAGGACGATCAAGGCTACGGAACTCGGGGAAGAGGATATTGTTGTCGGGGTGAATATTCTTGGCAGCGTCGATGATTACGAGATGGAACTGTTCTCCATACCCCCTATGGATGAGGCAGACATTGTCGCTTATATCGTTGTCGGCACCTCGGTGTCTTCGGCAAGCAGCAGTGAAAGCGGGGCAATCGGGGCTGCGTTGAGCGCACTTACCATGAAACAGGGCAACAAAATACTCGGCGATATCGGCGGTCTCTTTGCCGTTGATGATCTTAAAATCGAAGGCAGCGGCGCCGACGATACCTCCCTGGTGGTGGGGAAAAAACTGCTGGATGATCTGTACCTCAGCTATGATTTCAATTTATACAAGAATGCCGGGTTTTTTAGAATACGGTATGATTTCGGCAAAGGATTTTCGGTGGAAAGCAAGAACTCCATTGAGTCCAACGGTGTGAATCTGCTCTATTCTTTTGAGAGATAGAAGAATCGGCAGGGTAACGCAGGTTTTACAGAAGACGCTTGCAGGTGTCATTATCAACAAGAGGGTTCCACCATGGGTTTGCAGCAATCAATAAGTGCAGAATTACAGGTATCTATTAAAAACAGAGACAGGGTCCGAACCGGCGCCGTCCGTATACTCATAGGAGAGTTCCAGCGCCAGCCTGAAAAAGTGTTAAGCGATGAACAAGTGATCGGTATCATAAAAAAACTGCTGAAATCAGAACGTGAACTGCTGGCCGTTTCCGGCCAGAGTACCTCGGATTTTATCGAGGTGCTTGAGGGATATCTTCCCAAGCAGGCCAGTGAAGAGGAAATAAGAAAATGGATTCAGGAAAATATTGATTTTTCAGTGTTTAAGAATAAGATGCAGGCCATGAAACCGATAATGGCACATTTTGGCAGCAGTGTGGACGGCAACACGGTCAAAAACATACTGCAGACCATTTCCTGAAGACAGGTACACTTTCCTGATGCCGGAATAAGCTGAAGGAATACGGAGGATGTTGAGCTGATGCATCTCTATGAGACAAAAGACGGCGATCGCTGGGTTTGTGAGTATTGCGCCCGGGAAGAAGCTGAGATGATAAAAAAAGAAGGGTGGGAATATATATTTGACCGTGAAGAGCAGGACCTGATCTGTTCAATGTGCAAGAAACCCCAATTCACTCCTGACGATTAATTCTACCATGAGACCCTGCAGCAGCTGCGGGGTGATGAGATAAGCCTATGTTCGGCGGCAATAACAAGAGGGAACAGATACTGATTCTCGGCCTTGGCGGGGTCGGCTATTATCTGGCAAAACGGCTGCAGCATGAAGAGTACGTGGTTACGGCCATTGAACCGGAGCCGGCCGGCGTGCGCCATGCCGATGAGACTCTTGATATCAGGGTGATCAAAGGCGGCGCCATGGATATTGAGTGCTGGAAGGAGGCGGCTGCGGAGAAAATGTCGTCCGTGATTGCCGTTACCGATAACGATGCCATCAATATGATGGCGGCACAGATTGCTGAAAAATTCGGCATTCCCAATAAAATAGCCCGTGTCCGCTCACTGCAGTTCGGGATGAAGGACTCCGTCCTCAGCTCCGAGGATTTAAAAGTCGACCTGCTCATTCATCCGGAAGAGCTTGTCGCCCAGGAAATCGTCAGGTTGATCCGGCTGCGGAATGCCAATGAAATTATTGACATCGCCCAGAAGCAGGTGCAATTGTTCGCCGCCCGGATCAATGATGATTCTGTACTGGCAAACAGAACACTTCGCGATATCTCCGATGAGTTCAAAGAGTTTACCTTTCGGGTTGTGGCCGTGGCCCGGGGGATATCGACAATAATTCCAAGCGGGAACATGGAAATTCTTCCTCATGACCAGATTTTTGTCATGGTCGGCAAGGATAATCTTCATCCGCTCATGGAGATTGCCGGTATTTCAGAGGGGCGCAGGCAGCGGGTAATGATACTTGGCGGCGGACTGGTTGGACAGCGAATTGCCGACCTGCTCCAGAGATCAGTCGAGGTGAAGCTGATCGAGACGAACCAGGAACGCGCGGAAGAACTGTCTCATCTATTACCTCATGTGGAAGTGCTTCATGGCGACGGTTCGCAATCTGAAATCCTGACGCTGGCCGGGGTCCAGGATGTCGACACCTTTATCGCCGCAACGGGGGAGAATGAGACCAATATAATGAGTTCACTCCTGGCCAAGAACATGATCCTGCAGAAACGTGGCAACCAGAATGGCGGTACGGAGAAGACCATTGCCCTGGTCGACAAGGAAGATTACCTGGTGCTGGCTGCAACCATAGGGCTTGATATTGCCTTGAATCGCAAAATCATGGCGGCCAGTGCGATCCTGAAATATATCCGGAGAAACGAGTTGATCTCCGTTGCCCATATGCACGGATTTGATGCCGAAGTGGTGGAGCTGGCAGCAGCACCCGGTTCTCCGATCACCAAAAGACCGCTTTCCAAGCTTGACCCAGCCTACCGCGGCAAGATTCTTATCGGCGCGGTACTGGGTGAAGGCGGGTGGCGGGTCGCCATCGGAGATACCCACATCAAGGATAACGACCGGGTAATTGTCATCTGCCATTCCCTGCAGCTCAATGACGTCAGAAAGCTGTTTTCTGTCTGATCCAGGCGCGCCCGCCTGCACTATTTTTTCCAGAAAGCGGGAAAGAAGATTACCAGTGCGGAAAACATCTCGAGCCTGCCGACCAGCATATTCCAGGCAAGGAACCACTTGCCGAAGTCTGAGATAAAGGCATAATTGTGTGAGGGTCCCACACCGCCAAAACCCGGACCGATATTCATCAGCGTGGCGATGACAGAGCTCATGGCAGTTGTGTAGTCCATATTGTCTGAGACCGTCATGATACAGCCTCCAACCAGGACGAGAAAAATGTTGACGGTGAAATAGCAGAGCGCCAGGTCAATAATCGAGCGGTCAACGGGTTTTCCATTGAGCCGGACAGTAACAACAGCCATCGGTTGGATAAAAATCTTTTTAATCGCCGCGTACATATATTTGCAGATAATCGTATAGTGGACGACCTTGATCCCGCTCGTGGTCGATCCGGCGCATGCCCCGATAAAACAGACCGCATAGAGAAACATCTGCGCGGACTGCGGCCAGAGTTCGTAATCTGCCGTGGTATACCCTGTCGTGGTGAGTATGGAGACAATCTGAAATGTCCCGAAGCGCAGAGAACTCCAGAAATCGGGATAGGTGCCGCCCAGCCACAGGGAGGCAGTCGTTGCCCCGCAGAACAGCAGCACGAAGGCGATATACCAGTGCAGTTCCGTGTTAACCAGCAGCTCCCTGAAATCACCTTTCAGCATCCGGTAAAAGAGGACAAAGGTCATTCCGCCCAGAAACATGAAGAGGATCGTGATCCAGTCGATGTAGCTGCTGTTGTAATGGCCGATACTGAGATTCTTGGGCGAGTAGCCGGAGGTGGAGATCGTACCGAAGGCGGTACAGAGTGCGTCAAAAAGCTCCATGCCCCCGAAGACGAGGAGCAGTGTCTGGAGAATGTTCAAGCCCATGTAGATCGACCAGAGCCAGATCATCGCATCTTTGTTCCTGGCCACAAATTTATCCCTGGTGATCACCTGGCCGGGACTCGATTCCGCCCTGAATATTCTTACGCCTCCCATGCCGTGCGGGAGAAAAATGATCGTCAGGGTCAGAAAGCCCATGCCTCCGAGCAGATGGGTCTGGCTGCGCCAGAAGAGCAGTCCGTGGGGAAGGGCTTCAATGTCGCCCAGGATTGTTGCACCGGTGGTCGTATAGCCGGACATCATCTCGAAAAAGGCGTCGGTAAAGGACGGTATCGATCCATGAACCAGGTAGGGCAGGGTTGACAGGGCGGAGATTACCACCCAGCTGAATACAGCGATGAAGATTCCGTCCTTGATGGACAGTTCGTTATTTTTTCTGAAAAACCAGCGCAGCGGCAGGCCGAGCAGGAATATGACGACAGCCGATAGCGAAAGTGCAAAAAGGTCATCTTCACCATAAATGATGGAGCAGATGACGGGCAGGATCATTGATCCGCCGGTAACCAGAAATAACGCACCAACGACATAAGCGATTGATGCCGGATTCATGGGCGGAGCTCCTTTACGTGATATACATGGTTGTTGAAATGTTATTTAACCAACGGGATCCACTATATGAAAAGAGAAGGGACAGCGCAAGTGCATTCATGTGCGGGTTGAGAAACAGCGGCACATGACTGAAAAAATCTGATTTTTTCTGTTTTTTCTGTTTAAAAACAAAAGAATGCTTACCGTAGCTTTCGTATACGGATCCTGCTTTATGGCAATTAAGCAGGCGGTAACCGTCAGACTACAAAGGAGATTTAGGAAATGTCAGATTTACAGCAACGAATTCTGGATATTGTTCACAAACCGCAACTGGCCGCACTGGCAACGATAACGGAGCAGGGTAATCCCTGGGTACGGTATGTGGTAACCGTCGGCGGCGGTGATTTTTCAATGAGATGTGCTACCTTTGCCGAGTCACGAAAAGTGAAGCAGATTGAAAACGATCCGAATGTGCATCTAATCTGCGGGGTAACCAGCCTGCAGGAGATGAAACCCTACCTGCAGATCCAGGGACGTGCGCGAATCACCAATGATAAAGAAGAACGCCACGCTTTCTGGAATGATATGCTTGAACCCCTCTTTGAGGGTCCGGATGATCCGAATTACCGGCTCATTGTTGTTGAGCCGTATCGCATCGAGTATTGCTCCCCCGGCTCTTACACCCCTGAGGTGTGGACCCGGTAAAAATATAAAATGCAATGAGAGAGGGACGACAGCATGGAAAAATTCGTTGAAAACTACTGGAAGCTTCGCTTGAGCGCACTACAGGAGCGGTTGGAAAAAAACAATTTCGAAGCGGTGGTTGTCCAGACTCCAAAAGAGGCGGCCCAGTATTTTATGGAGACCGTGCTGCCCCAGGTGAAGCCCCGCTCGGTATCTTCCGGCGGCTCCATGACGCTCGGGGCAACCGGTCTGCTCGAGCGCCTTGCTGAAGATAAGGATCTCGAAATTGTTTCGCCCAACGCGCCGGGACTTTCGTTTGAAGAAAAAATTGAACTGAGACGGCAGGGGCTGCTTGTCGATCTCTACCTGACGGGGACAAACGCGGTGACCGAGGATGGGGTGCTGGTCAATCTTGATATGATCGGCAACCGTGTCGGGGCAATAACCTTCGGCCCGAAAAAGGTCGTGGTGTTTGTCGGCAGGAATAAAATAGTTGCCGACCTGGAAACGGCGATGTGGAGAATTAAAGATTTTGCCGCGCCCGCAAACGCCATGCGGCTCGACTGCAAAACACCCTGCGTCACGACCTCGGAATGTGCCGACTGCAGCAGTCCCGGAAGGATCTGCAACAGCTGGGCCATAACCGAGAAATCCTTTCCTAAAGGAAGGATTACCGTCGTTCTGATCAACGAGGATCTTGGCCTGTAGCTCAGCCGCCGGCTGACAGAAAAGGATATCGCACTATCAGTGCATGTCACCGATATATCGCTGCCAGCCTCCAGGTCTTTTAGACTTTTTTCATCCGTTGCTGGGTCTCATAGTAGGCTTGCAGCTCGGACAGGCTGACCCGGGATGTTAAATCAAGGCTCAACGGGGTTATGGAGATCACTTTATCTACAGCTATTGCATAGATGTCGGTATCGGGATCGAGGGTTTCCAAGCCGGATTTAACAACGGTTTTTCCATCGCCAAAATTACTCATCGGCCCCGGTTCTGGTATGTCTCTATAGTAATAAAATGATCTGGCCAGCCTGGTTGTCCTCCAGGGGGTAGAAGGCAGAGCGTCCTCCGGTATATCAATTTTCAGCAGGTCAACGTCCGATGGCAGCCTTTTTTCCAGCACCAGGGTTGAAAATTTCTGCAAAAAATGAGCTGCCGTCGACCAGTCCTGCTCGATATATGAATGATGATAATCAACGCAGGTCTGCCGGGACAAGGCAATGGCCGGCACTCCGAAGCTGGAGGCTTCAAGGGCGGCGCCGACGGTCCCCGAGCAGGTGATGTTGAAGCCGAGGTTTTCGCCGTAGTTTATGCCCGAGATAAGCAGATCGGGTTTTGCCTCCCGGAAGATTGTTTTCAAGCAATGCCTGACCACAAGTGCAGGAGAACCGTCGCCGTGATACGCACGGATTTTCGTTCCCTTGATCGTTAAGTCGGCGGTTTTAAGATGGGCCTGCTTGTCGCCGGTCAGGCCGCGTCCGGCACCGGTCTGCTGGTAGCTGGGAGCAATAACGGTCAGCGTACCAATGTCCATTGCCGCTTCGATTGCAGCTTTGAGCCCGGGTGATTCAATACCGTCATCATTGGTTATCAGGATGTGTGGTCTTTTCATAAGGTTTCTTTTTAAGATTATTCTGCCGCTTCTCCAGGGGTTTCTCCCATATACCCTGCATCTCTGAGGGAAGGAGCAGACAGCAGAGGAGACAAAGTGATGAGGACAGGACGGTAATCCAGAATATTGAAAAGACTCCATCCAGGACCGCCTGCCTCAGCGGAGCGAGCGCTTCAGCGGAAATGAGGCTGCTGAATTCGGGCTGTAAGAGTATTTCTACGCTTTTGCCGAGCTGTTTTACCAGCTCCTGCGGAAAGAGATCAATTGCCTCTTCAAGGTTTGCAAGCAGCCCGCTGGTGACCAGACCGCCGCTGATACCGACGCCGACAGCGCCGCCGAGCGAGCGACCGAACTGGTGCAGAGATGTTGCGACGCCAAGATCCTCTTTTGCAACACTGTTCTGGACGATAAGCAGCGTCGACAGGGATACGAAGCCCATGCCGACCCCAATAACCAGAAAAACAACGAAACACTCCGTCATCGTCGTATCAGTGCTGAACCGCAGGGTTAACAGGGAACCTGACAGCAAAATCAGCCCCCCGATGACCGCCCCCTTTTTTCCTCCGCCCCGGCGGGTAAATCTTCCTAAAAAAAGTGAGCCAAAAGACCAGCCAAGGCTCAATGACACCATGGCCATGCCGACCTGCATCGGATTCAAACCGAGGCCGCCTTGAATATAGACAGGAGCGTAGG
This sequence comes from uncultured Desulfobulbaceae bacterium, assembly GCA_965366875.1. Lineage (GTDB taxonomy): Bacteria > Desulfobacterota > Desulfobulbia > Desulfobulbales > Desulfocapsaceae > MADRE3. Next base: position 9,571 of record CBDUGK010000045.1, read on the forward strand.
CAAAAAAGGCAAATATGGTGAAGCTGGAGAAGAATGTGGCGCCGTTGCCGAGCGCGAAACTGCTGTTTCTGAAATATTTGATGTCAATAAACGGTTCAATGGCACGCTTTTCTTCGAGATAGAACCAGAAACCAAGCAGAACGGTCACAAGTGAAAAAAGAGCCATTCCGGTTGATCTCCAGGGCAGCTCCCTGCCGCCGGTAATAAATATAATCAAAATTCCCAGAACAAAAGATGAAAAAAGCGCAAGTCCCCTGATATCAAGCGATATAGCTCTCTTTTTTGTTCGGGTTTCCTTGAGAAAAAAAGCGATCCCGGCAAGGCTTGCCAGTCCCATCGGAATATTGATAAAAAAAATCCAGCGCCAGGAAAAATAAGAGACAATAAATCCGCCAAGCGTTGGCCCGACAACACTCGATATTCCCCAGATTGAACTGGCAAACGACAGAGTTTTGGCGCGCTGACCCGATGGTGCAACCTCCGAGAGTACGATGTAGACAAGGGCAAAATTGCCGCCTGCGCCGATTCCCTGGAATACTCTGCAGAAGATAAGAAACGACATTGATTGAGCCAGGCCGGCTGCAATCGATGAAATAACAAAGAGTGAAATCGAGAAGAGAAAGAGGTTCTTTGAAGGATGAATATCTGCAAGCTTGCCGAAAATCGGCAGGGCAACGGCCCGGGAAAGAAAATAAACGGAGTAGACCCAGGCATAGAGGTGGAGCCCTCCCAGTTCGGCCACAATAGTCGGCATTGCGGCCGACATGATCAGGGCGTCAAGGGCGCCAAGAAAAAGGGCCAGGAGCGCCGAGGCGATAACGTAGCTGCGCTCTTTTGCCGTCAGCAGAGCGCTCATCCCGGGCAGCAGAAGGGCTGCGGTCTTGCCGCCGGATCACGCATCACTGAGAAACGGTCTTATTGCGGCAGTTTCGACAAAATCGGGTGCGAGTATAATTTCTTCTTCATGTTTGTCTGTCAGGTACACCAGCAAATCTGAGGCGGTGATATCGACCTCAAACAGTTTCCCGCCGCCACGTTCCGGGTCTTTCCAGCGATCGGCATACCAGAGGGCGCGGGTTCGATCAGGAGACCAGCTGAGGCTTCTGGCGGAGCCGATCGTAGCTCCGCGATAGACGGTCGCCTGGGTAAAAGAAACCGGTTCTCCCTTGTCGTACAATCTCTTTTTATCACAGCGCCTGAAAAATGGTGACCAGGTCTCGATGTCGCTGGGAGTGGAAAAGGGACCGTTTTTTCTGCGGTAGAGTTTCAGCACCGCCGACTCTAATTCACCATCAGCCAGAAAAACTTCGATATTATTCTGCAGGAATTGTCTATGGTCACGGCTGTTGAGCAGCAGCATCGCCTTGAGCGCATTTTTTTCCTGATCAAGCGCGCTCCTTATTTTTTCAAGCTTCATCCGTACCTGCTGCTCGTGTCTGAGCTGCATGATATCGTTGTCAAAAGAGCCGAGAAAGTCTTCGGGCTGGTGAAGGAAGCCGATTTTGCTAATATTCCATCTCATGCTGGTTCCTGTCAGTATGATTCATTCGATACTCCGTATCCGTTTGTAGGAGAACATAGTAACGTGAATGACACAAACAATAAACCGGCCATTTTAATGTGCAACTAAAATAGAGGGTAACCGATTGAAATCATAGCTTTGTTGAAAAGAGGCTCTTGCGGTAAACAGGTACCTGTTTGCGACAATCATCACCCAGTTGTCCATCAGCTGCCCGTTTTCTGATTACAGGAGCGGGGGTGATTCTAGAAATTGAATACCTTTGATTCAGCAGCCATGTCGATCAGGTGGGGCCCACCGTCCAGCTGCATATTGGTATGAAAGGAAGCCTCATCGAGCCGCCGATTGTTCGCACAAGGAGTGCACACGCCGACTTCGACTTCTGCTTCAATAAGATAGGGCAGATAGTCGGAGGGAGAATCACCGGTAACCGTTTTCTGAGAACCGTCTTTTCCTTTCACCGCCCATTCCACCCCGCTGTCAATCAGGAATATATTGACCGTGTGGCCTTTGGAATGGGCAATTTTTGCAAACTGAAAGCATCGGGTTGCTTTCTCGTTGTCGTCTGAACTCAAAATGAAGAGAAAATGTGCCATGATGTCTGCTCCTCTGCTGAATGATGATCTGTTTCTCCTATCATCCATAGATTTATTTCAAAATCAAGACCACATTGTAGCCACGACTGCAGATTGTTCAGCAGCAGACGTCCTTACCGGCGCCTTATTCCGCCTCCAGCTCCGCTGCTCGGCGGCAGCAAACGGGGGACATCAAGTATGCACGTTCCTGTATCAGGTAGGCGTTATCCGGATATACCAACCTTATACAGATAATTTCTCCCACTTCAGGAGATGGTCAAGGATGATACCGATCAAAAAACCAATAGCCAGGTTGACTGTCAGGGTAATTCCAAGGATCATGATGACGACAAAGAGATCTTTACGTACTTTGACATCGAGAATTGCCAAACTCAACTGTAAGCCGGCGAAGACCAGAAGCACGCCGAGCACAGAGAAGGGAATCAGATGGATAAAGAACAGCAGTTGGGTACCGAGAAAAAGCGCCGAGAGCAGAAATACACTTCCGATTATCATGTTTGAGCCGGCAGTCCTGGCACCGAATCGGTACCGCGAAGCCAACCCTCCGGCTCCATGGCAGAGCGGGATACCGGCAACGGCGAAACTGCAGAGACTGGCAAGAGCCATACTCAGACACAAGGCTTTGTTGGTAACGCGTCGGCTTTTTTCCCCAAAATATTCCCTGGAGAGGTCGGTGTTGGCCATAACCGCATTGCCGATGGTCATCGGTATCTGAGGCAGAGTCAGTATAAGAAGGGCGAAGGTGAGATCGTCCAGGGACGGAAAACCGAATGGAAGCAGTTCCGGCAGATTGATCCCGAGAGTCAACCGCGACCATTCACCGTGATCTCCCAGAATAATTCCAACAGCAGTTCCGGCTGCCAGGGTCACCAGAGCGGCGGGGGCCTTTTTATTATCCAGCAGTGAGAGCATCAGAATTGCAGCAACGGTTCCCAGGATAATTCCAATGGGGAGAAAGTCCGTCTCGAGAACAGCGAGATAGGGCTCAGACCCGCCCAGAAGCGTTTGAACTTGAGATTTGCCGAGGATGAGATTACATCCCTGGGTCAAGAGCAGAATGCCGGTAGAGAGCTGCACCCCTCTTATTACCGCTTTGCGAATGGCCCGGGAGATGACGTCTATGAGGCCGGTTATGCCGATAAGCCCGAGTATGACAAAGATCCAGAAACAGGAGGCCTGGATCTGAACTGCCGTTATCCCGGTTGCTATGGCATAGGCAGAGATTACCTTCATCGGTTCAACCGGGCAGGTTACTTGAAAATAGAGCCCGGACAGGATGTAAAATAATCCGATACAGAGGAAGATGCTGGTCGGGTTAATGCCGTTGATCACGATCAGAGCGGTGGACAGCGGCAGCAACGTGCCCAGGTCTCCCAGAGATCCCGCCAGTTCCGTTCTGGTAAATTTCATCTGCTCAACCATGTTCCCTACAGGTTATTGTATGCAAATCTCGACGATGCAATCCGCCATGTTATGATTTGCTTTAGCCAGAGAAGCCAACCCTCAGCTGTAATGGGCTACTTCTATCAGGTTTTTGTCCGGGTCCCGAAAGTAGACGGAATCCATCTCTCCACGCGCACCATACCGTTTCACCGGGCCCAGTTCAATGTCGATGCCGCATTTTTTTAAATGATTCAGATAGTGGGATATTGGCTGAGGCGCAATAAAACAGAGATCTGCAGAGCCCGGTGTCGGATGTCTCGCTTTCGGAGATATTTCCTTTCCGGCCTGGTGGAGATTAATTTTCTGATTGCCCACCCCGATAGCTTTTCTGCCATTCTCAAAAGAGAGTATTTCAAGCCCCAGCACCTTTTCATAAAATGAACAGGATCTCTTTATGTCAGAGACGGTAATGACCAGGTGATCGAGGTTGCTGATGATGGAAGCATCCACTCTTCCTGGATTGAAATGATCCTCGCCGTCAAGGGACAGAAGCGTGCTGTAGTGTTCCGGTCTCCGGTCACGAAAGACCCCCCATCCTTCACGGTAGGCACGGATTTCTTCAAGATCAAAGCTGTGCACCAGAACGGTTTCTTCTGTTCTGCCGGCCTCTTTGACTTTTGCGCCGGTGTGGTCAGCAATAAAAGATGATCCGTAAAAGGTGATTTCAGTGTTTTCATCACCTGTAGCCACCTCGGTACCAATACGGTTAGAGGCAATCAGCGGCATCAGGTTGGCAGCCGCGTGTCCCTGCATCACCCGCTGCCAGTGATCCCGGCTGTCTATCGGCGGGGCGGGCGGCGGCTCAGATCCGATGGCCGTCGGGTAGAACAGCAGTTCCGCTCCCATCAGGGCCATGCACCTGGCGCTCTCCGGAAACCACTGGTCCCAGCAGATGCCGACGCCGATTTTGCCGTAGCGGCTGTTCCATACCTTAAAGCCGCTGTCTCCGGCGTTAAAGTACTGTTTTTCCTGGTAGCCGGGGCCGTTTGGTATGTGGGTCTTTCGATAGACTCCGAGAATCGTCCCGTCGGTATCGACCAGTGCAACGGAATTGTAAAAGGCCCTGTTGGCCCGCTCAAACCAGCTGAACGGCAGGACAACGTCCAGCTCCCGTGCCAGCTGCTGAAAGCGGCGAAGATTGTTATTTTCACCAATGGCGGTTGCCAGGCGGAAATGTTCGTTTTTCTGTTCGATGCAGAAGTAGGGCGTCTCAAAGAGTTCCTGGATCAAAATGATCTGGGCCCCCTGGTCTGCAGCGCGGCGGATAAGGGTCTCAGCCCGTTCCATATTGTTGGGTAAATCCCAGCTCACGGCCATCTGGGTAGCGGCAACGGTGATATCTTTCATCTCTTCGGCCTCTCAATCAGTGATCCTTTCTTACTCGTTTCTTCCGGGGTGTAAGCCTGCCGGCTGCTGTTGCGTAATACAGTGGATATTGCCGCCACCAAGAAGTATTTCACGGGATTGAACCCCGAGCACCTGCCGCTCAGGAAAGAGTTTTTCAACTGTCTTGAAAGCCTTTTCATCCTGAGGATCATCAAATAATGGCATGACAACGCCGCCATTGGCAATATAAAAATTTACATACGAGCCGGCCAGACGGTTGCTGATATTCCGTGTTGCTTCGCCGGCAGCAGTCTTGACACCAAGAATTTCGGTTTCAGTTCTGTACAGAGGTCCGGGCTGGTGAATCCTGTGGACCACGAGTGGCCGGCCCTTTGTATCGGTTGAGGACGAGAGCAGTTGATACGCATCAACAGAGCGTCGATACTGAGGGTCAGATGTGTCATCGGTCCAAGACAGCAGCACCTCGCCGGGCTTGATAAAACAGCAGAGGTTATCGACATGGCCGTCTGTTTCATCCAGATACACGCCTTCCGGCAGCCAGATAATTTTTTCGACGCCAAGGTAGTCTCTCAAGTACTGTTCGATCTGATTTTTTGACAAACCGGAATTTCGATTCTTGTTGAGAAGACACTCCTCGGTGGTGATCAGGGTCCCTTCGCCATCGGTATGGAATGCGCCGCCCTCCATGATGATTCCAGGCCGATAGCACTTTTTTCCTGCCAGGTGCAACACCGTGCGGGCAACCTGCTCGTCTCTGTCCCACGGCTGGTACAGACCGCCATCAAAGCCTCCCCAGGCATTGAAAATCCAGTCAATACCGCGAACCTCACCGTTGCTGTTTACGACAAAGGTGGGGCCGACGTCCCTCATCCAGGCGTCATCGGCTTCTATTTCAACAACCAGAACCTCCTCCGGCAGCATGGATCTGGCGTTATCTAACTGTTTTCTGGAAGCACCGACGGTGACCGGTTCAAAGCGCGCTATTGCCGCCGCCACAGCAGCAAAGGCTTGTTGTGCCGGAGCAGCATCGAGGCGCCAGGTGTCAGGCCGCCGGGGCCACAGCATCCAGCATCCTTTATGCGGCTCAAACTCGCCGGGCATCCTGAAACCGTCGAGTCGCGGTGTCGTCAGCTTCGCTGAATCCATGAAAAAACGCTCCTTTGCCGAAAAAGACCGGCCGGCAACTCCTGTTGCCGGCTGGAAGATAGTGTTTGAGGTGATGCTGTCAGTGCGATTTAGCACGCGTCCAGGCTTGATCGACGATGTTGTTGTCCTTGCCGTGATCCTTGATGAAATGGAGTGTTTTCATGATCTCAACCGTTGGGTAGATACCCGGGTTCTCCAGGTCTTCTTTTGTAATGAATGCTTTTGCTGCTTCGTTTGGTGTTGCATACTGGTTATAGTTGGACAGGTCGGCGCCGTTTTTGGGTTCGAGAACCCAGTTGATCCACTGGTGTGCGGCCTCAGCATTAGGCGCTTTTGCCGGTATGCACATGGAGTCGATCCATACCGTGCTGCCCTCTTTTGGCACGACAAATCCGAACTTGTCCGGTTCTTCGGTGACCGTCTGGATGGCATCACCGTTGTAAACAATGGCGGCATTGGCCGTTCCGGAGATCACATCGTTTTTCCCGCCGACACCGCCCTTAAACCCAAGACATGCTTCACGCTTCTTGGTTGTAACGAGAAGATCTGCAGCCGCCTTGAGCTCCTGCGGGTCGGCTGAGTTAAAATCATACCCCAGGTAGGCCAGGGCGATGCCAAGCATCTCCCTGACGGAATCGATCAGGTAGAACGTGCCGGGGTTCTTTTTTTCGTCGAAGATCAGCGACCATGACTGAACGTCCTCGCCGCTCAGGTTCTGCCTGTTGTACATGAGGCCGACAGTTCCCCATTGCCAGCCTGCGGAGTATTTGTTGCCGGGATCATAGGACGGGTTAATGAACTTTTCGCTTAAATTCTTCAGGTTGGGGATTTTTGAGTGGTCCAGCGGCGTCAGCAGGTTGAGATTAATGAGGATCGGCATGATATAGTCCGAAGGGATGATGATATCGTACTGGCCGATCCCGCCGGCCTGCAGTTTGGCAAGCATCTCCTCATTTGATTCATAGAGGTCGAGTTTTACCTTGATGCCGGTGGCTTTTTCAAATTCCTGAGGGAAATTCTCTTCATCCATGTATTCAGACCAGCTGAATATCCTCAGTTCGTTGTCGGCAGCCCAGCAGCTGCCTGCCAGAACGAGTCCTGCAGCAAATATGAGCAGAATCAGTTTTTTCATGTTTTTTTCTCCTGTTGTTTTCGGTTTATGTACCTGCTCTTTGTTTAACATCTTTACGTCTTTATTCTTCTGCTGAAACGTTCCATCACCACCACCAGGATGACGGTGGCGATCAGAACGAGCGTCGAGAGCGCATGAATCTGGGGGGTGACGACCCTTCTGACTGCAGCGAAGATATAGAGCGGAAGGGTGACTGAGTCGGGTCCGGCAGTAAAAAAACTGATGACGAAATCGTCAAGCGACAGGGTGAAAGCGAGCATGGCACCGGCGACAATGCCGGGCATCAGCAGCGGCAGGGTCACCTTGACAAGCAGATAGGAGGTGTCGGCGTAGAGGTCGCGGGCCGCTTCTTCGACATCCTTGCCGATGCTGACAAGACGGCTGCGCACAACGAGCGCCACGAAGGCCACCTGAAAGGTGATATGGCCGATAATCATGCTGAACAGGCCCGGCTCGAAGATTGACGACAATTTACGTAAAAACCCGAAAGCGACAACCAGTGCCGCCGCCAGAATGATATCGGGAATGATGACCGGCAGGTGCAGGGTAAGGTCGAAAAATGTATGCATTCTCCTGGGCCATGGAAAGCGGTCCATGCCGATTGCCAGAGCCGTTCCGAGGACAGTGGAAATAATTGTGGAGACGACAGCTAAAACAAGCGTATTCCAGGCAGCCTGCAGGATGACTTCATTCTGAAAGAGTTTGATATACCAGTCCAGGGTGAAGCCCTTCCAGGCAAGACCGTATTTTGTGTCGTTCACTGAGAAAAATGCAACAGCTATCAACGGCAGGTATAAAAAGGCTATGGTGGCGATGGATATGCAGCTGAGAAACAGGTTGAGCTTTCTCATAACACCTCGATGTCCTTGTTTTTTCGGCGATACACGTAGAGACTGAGCAGGGTGAGCACCATCAACCCCATGCTGATCGCCGCACCAAACGCCCAGTCGCGGCTCGTCCCGAACTGCTGCTGAATCAGGTTGCCGACGAGCATGTATTTGGCACCACCCAGCAGGTCAGGCACGACAAACATGCCCATGGCAGGCACGAAGGTCAGGATGATTCCAACCGAAAGGCCCGGAAGCGTCTGGGGCAAAATGGCGTGCAGGAAAACTCTTGGATGAGAGGAATAAAGATCCTGGGCTGCCTCCACCAGCGTCCAGTCCAGCCGTTCCACGCTGGAGTAAAGCGGCAGGGCAACGAATGGCAGAAACATTGAAATCATGCCGAGATAAACGGCAAAAGCGCTTGGATAAAGAGCCATTCCCGGAGAAATGATATCGAAATAGGAAGCCAGCCTGGCAAACGGCAGTTCCGGTGCCAGGATCAGAAACCATGAGTAGGTCCTGATGACCATGTTGGTCCAGAAGGGGATAATGACGATGGTAAGCCAGAGGTAGCGGGTTCGGGGCGGTTTCCTGGCGATAAAAAAACAGAGCGGATAAGAGAGAATGATCGACAGGCCGGTGGTAACAATTGCAACCCACAGGGAACGTGCGAGGATAATGATATAATCTGCCGACCAGCCGAATATGCCAAATCCCATCAGCCGTTTATAGTTGTCAAAACTGAAGTCCCACACGAGTTCGCCATAGGAACCACGGCCGGCAAAACTGACCAGAACAAGGATCAGGCCGGGCAGGACAAGAAAGAACATCAGCCAGAGCATGCCGGGGCTTAAAAAGAGTGCTCCGCGCTTGATCAGCGTTCGCGGCTGGATGAGCTCACCATACCAGATTATCAGTCTATTCATCAAACACCACCAGCTCGGATGGAGCAACCTGAAGCCAGAGTTTTTCACCGATGGAGAACTTTTCGTAGGCTGAACTGCTCACCCGGATAGGGCCGGGATCAAACCAGATATCGAGGCTCATTCCCCGGTAGATGATTTCCCTGACCGTTGCCTCGATACCATTGATTTCGGGTCTGGTCCTGGATATCCTGATCCACTCGGGCCGGATTGCCATCTCGCCTGAGCTCCAGGAAGGCGGCTTGTCAAAAGCGAGCGGTCCAATTTGAGAATGAAACAGACCGTCACGGTAGGTGCCTGAAAAGACATTGGCCGCACCGAGAAATTCCGCCACGAATCTCGATTTTGGGTAGTCATAGACCTCCGAAGGGGTGCCGAACTGAACGATCTCACCGTCCCTCATCACTGCCAGGCGGTCAGAAACAACGAGCGCCTCGTCCTGGTCGTGGGTGACGAGGATGAAGGTCTGGCCAAGTTTCTGCTGCAATCGTCTCAGTTCTATCTGGACCTGGGCCCTGAGTTTTGCGTCAAGAGCCGACATCGGTTCGTCGAGAAGAAGGACCTTGGGTTCGTTCACCAGTGCGCGCGCCAGCGCAACTCTTTGTTTCTGGCCGCCGGAGAGCTGGCTTGGAAGCCGGTCAGACATCGGGCCAAGTTCAAGCATGTCAAGCGCTTTGCCGACCCTGGTTTTGATTTCATTTTCGGCGATCTTTCTGGAGCGCAGACCGAAGGCTATATTTTCCGAGACATTGAGGTGGGGGAAAAGCGCATAACTCTGAAAAACGGTGTTTATATGCCTCTTGATGGCAGGAAGCCTGGTTATGTCCTCACCTTCCAGAACGGCGCTGCCGCTGTCAGTCAACTCAAGTCCTGCAATGATGCGGAGCAGTGTTGTCTTTCCGCAGCCTGAAGGCCCGAGCAGCGTAAAGAATTCGCCGGAATGGATATCGATGGAAATATCTTTTACGGCTTCTACATGCCCATAGGCTTTGTTGATATTTTTCAGGGAAAGTCCTTTTTTCGTATCGCTTGTCACCATGTCACAAACCTGTTAAAGAACCGCTGCATCAGCGGCAGTCGGTGATGTTTATCTGTTTGACCGAGGCTACCCGTCACCCTCCGCTCAGCTGCTGCAGGAATTTGACCACAGCTCCGTCGGGAACGAGGTCATCCGGTTTGGCCAGACGACCGTTAATGGAAACCAGTGCTACCTTCTTTTTGGCGATTCCGATGCGCGCGACAAGATCTGCTACGCTCATGGTTGTTCCACATTCAATCTCCAGGCCGGTTTCCGGATAAGTACCCTGGTAATGATCGGGCAGGGTTCCCTGGAGTTTCACCCGGACTTTCACCGTTCAGTGTTTCAGAAATGCAAAGGTTGAGTCCATCTGTTCGTCAGTGACCTTTACAACAACGTTGTATGGCGGCAGCGGTTCGTTGTAGAAAAATGGCGGCAACCGATCGTCCTGGTTGGTGAACCCGGCCTTCTTGTTGAATTCAAGCTCCGCCCTGATCACTCTCTCACCAAGCGCCGCCCAGTCATCCTTGCCGAACGGTTTGCCGGTTCTACCACTCATCATCGTATAGACATTTTTGATCCCTTCATCGCTCGCCAGGCCGGATTGGGCAAAATCGCAGATGCCGGCAGCGTCGACTGCCGCCATGTGGATCTGGGTTGCCCTGGATATTTCCACCTGGCCTTCAGCGCCATGGGCATCTACCGTGCCGCCGAAAGCTTCAAGGTTCTGGTCAACAACCCAGCCTGCCGTGTGGTCCATTCCCATTGGTGTTGTCGCATAGGTCACGGCCATGCCCTGGATGGCACGCGGGTCATAGGCAGACATGCCCTGACCCTTGACGGTGGGAACACGGGGATGATTGAAGTGGGCGCCGACGGCATCGGGACCGTTGCCGATCAGCCGACCCATTTCGGTGCCCTCTGCGACCTCTTCCACCAGCCGAATAGCCGTCCTGCTGTCTCCGAATTCTGCGTATCCGGCATCAAAGGCTACGGCCAGCGCATTGCCGGTGTTGATGGTGTCGAGGCCGATATCGTCACAGAGGAAATCAAGCCTGGCGATGGCATCGAGATCATCATTGCCGATCATCCCGCCCATGGCCCAGATTGTCTCGTATTCCAGTGAAGAGGTCAGATAATCGCCTTCCGGGGTGACAAAGTCGTTGGAGCAGTTGATAATGCACTGGGAGCAACCCTTGTGGGTGGTCTTGCCGCCGCGTTCGGTGATGACTTTGGCCATGGTCTCGCCGCTGATCTTCTCAACGCCCTCAAACTGGCCGAACCGGGCGTTGTTCGTGGGAAATGCTCCGGCTGCATTAATCGGTTCAACCAGTGCAGCCGTTCCCAGTTTCGGCAGTATTTCCCCGCTGAACTCATCAGCCAGGACTGCTCCGGCATAGGCTTTAGCCGCCTTCTTAAAACGCTCCTGATGGGTGATGGGCACCGTTACCGTACCTTTGGTGTTGACAACGAGCGCCTTGAGTCCCTTGGAACCCATGACCGCTCCAAGTCCCCCACGACCAGCGGCGCGGCAGGGCCTCCCATCAAGATCGGTTGACTGAATTGAGGCGGAGAGAAGCAGAGCATCCCCTGCCGGACCGGTACAGGTAATGGATGTGTCGGTGCCGAATCGCTGCTGGAGCTGTCTTACCAGCTGGTATGTCCTCAGGCCTTTGAGTTCATTGGCTGGAATAAGAGAAGCAGCGCCAGTATCTTCAATGGTGAGCAGAAAGCAGGTACCTTCGGCAGCCTGCCCTTCGATAATAACCGCGGTGATGCCGAGGCGCGCCAGGGAAAAGGCGACCGCTCCTCCGACGTTGCTCTCTTTTATGCCGCCGGTCAGCGGGCTTTTTGCCCCAATCGAGAGGCGGCTTGTATTTACCAGCGGCGTCCCGGCAAAGTATCCGGGAGCAAATATCAGTTTATTGTCAGCTCCGAGTGGGTCTGTTGTCGGCTCCACCTCGTGGTTGATCATGACCGAGGTCAGTGCCCTGCCCCCCAGATCTGCATACGTTTCGGAACATTCTTCCCATTCAATAGTCTGGTCTGTCAGGTTTACTCGTAAGAATTTCATACATCCTCCTGCACAAAAGATTATCGTGATTCCTGGTGGTGATGAAGGAGCTCAACTGAGCGTTTCAAGGGTCTCTTCAAGGCGTCGCAGCATTTCGTCAATGAGTTCATACGGGATGTTGAGGGCCGGCTCGATGCGTATGGTCTGGGCATTGGTTAACGTTCCAGCGGTCAGGACACCGCGGCTGAACAACCCTGTGGCGACTTTGAAGCCAATCTCGTCGTCTGGAAATTCCATGCCGAGAAGCAGGCCGCGTCCCCTGATGCCGCTGAGGATATTGGGATATTTTCCCTGCAGTGCGGAAACTTTTTTCTTTATATACTCGCCCTTTTCAGCCGCCTGTCCAGGAAGGTCCTCTTCAAGCATAACCGTGATGTGGGCGAGTGCTGCGGCACAGGCAACGGGATTTCCCCCGGTGGTGGTCGTGTGCATGAACGGGTTCGGTTCCATGCACTCCCAGATTTTCGCAGTTGAGAAGAACCCTGACATTGCGATAACCCCGCCGCCCAGAGCTTTTCCAAAGCACATGATATCAGGTGTCACATTCCAGTGATCGACACCAAAGATTTTACCGGTGCGGCCGAACCCGGTCTGCACTTCATCAGCTATCAGCAATACCTCGTACCTGTCACAGATGTCGCGAAGTCTCGGCCAGTAGTCATCCGGAGGCTCTATGGCACCCGCCTCGCCCTGGATGGGTTCTACGACAACGCCTGCAATCGGGTCACCAACCTCCTGGGCATTGACCAGCACCTGTTCCATTGCCTCGGCATCCCCAAAAGGGACCTGCCTGACGCCGGCAAGCAGCGGCAGCAGCGGTTCACGATACACCGCTTTGCCGAGCAGGGAAAGAGCGCCAAGGGATTTGCCGTGGAATCCCTTGAGGGTCGAAATAAACCCGCTTTTGCCGGTATAGAGCTTGGCAAGTTTCATCGCACCGTCAACGGCTTCGGTTCCGCTGTTGGCAAAAAAGCCGTACTGGATATCTCCAGGGGTAAGCTTGGCAATTACTTTGGCAAGATGTGCCCGAAGCGGATCGAGCATCTCCTGGCTGTACTGCGGGGAACGGTCGAGCTGGGCTTTTGCTGCCGCGACAATTTCAGGATGCCGGATGCCGGGTGAATAAAGTCCGAAACCTCCGAGCATATCGATATATTCGCGACCCATGACATCCTTCAGGATAGAACCTTGTCCATACCAGTCTGTAAGGGCAAAATCATCGGTTTCGGTAACAGACTTGCGATACTCGAGAAATCCTTTGTTAATATGATCTGCAAAGTTCTGGTAGGTGGTTTCAGCCACCCATTTTCGCTCGCTGTCGCTTACTTCTGCCTCCGGTGTTCTGATCAAACGCACCATTTTCTTTGATTCTTCGAGTGCCCGGGCAATACTCCGCCGGGCAGGACTACTCTCTGGTGTTTCATCTGTTTCAGAAATGGATTCCATGGAAAAAACTCCTTGTTCTCTCGGTTAATATTGTTGGTTCCTGTTACGATACCGCTGTTATTCTTGAGCTCAGGCCGGTGCCTTTCAGACAGTATTATTGAGAAGAACTGCCAGTGCAGCCTTTTTGGCAGTTTCGGCGAACGTGTCAAAGGGTTGTTTTTCGTTTAAAAATTGTGCATGGAACTCCAGCCCTTCCATCAGGGTAACGATGATATCTGCGGCTTTCTGCTCGTCATCTACCTCGATAATGTTTTTTCTGTTGTAATACATGAGTTCCTTGTAGAGATAGTTGCGCAGCCAGAGAAACATGTCTCTGCAGATCCGCCTGATATTTTCATCCCTGAAGCTCTGGTAGTAAAAACCGTAATGAACCCCGGGGTCTACCGTCCGCGACCATTCATAACTGAAAAGCATGTCCATAAGCGCTTTGAAGCGCGCGCGGTCGTCGGGTATATGATCAAAGATAATGAGATGGCTTGATTTGAACCTGGCCACCATCATTTCAATCAGTTCCAGTCTGAGATTTTCCTTGGTCTTGAAATAATGGATGATAAGGCTCGGGTGTATTCCAAGATGACCGGCGATTTTACTGATTGATGCCCCCTCCAGCCCCTCTTTGATCATTACCGCGTAATATCCCTCGAGAATCTCCGGTTTTCTCAGGTCGGCATTCTTGTTTTTTCGACGAGCCATATGGTTCCATTGGGATTACGGAGCGAATCGGTCATTTTTCAACATTGTTCGAAAACGACAAGTCGACTCCGAGTAACGCGACATATATGTAACGTTTTTCGTTTACCTCATGGTCTGCTTTCTGTCAATATTATTTCTCGTTTATTGAACGTCTATTTAACAGTTTTCAGGCGATGCTCTATCTTTTGAAAATGTTTTTTATTATGATTAACGAAAGCGTTTCAGCTCCAAAATCAATGAATAGCCGAAATCCTGCCTGCGACATTATTAACTGACTGTTCAATACTTCGGGAGCGACAGTGAGACAGGCTGGAAACGGATGTGTGGAATTGATCAGTCAGATATCTTTCCCAGCTGCCTGTCGTGCCACCTGCTGAGAAATATCAATGCGCAGAGAGCGCCGCATAGTGCCAGAGCCATATCTGATTGTGTGTCCCAGATATCCCCTTGAGTTCCAAGAAATGCCTCGGCAGACTCTCCGGTTGACAGTGCGACCCACCATTCGATGAGTTCATAGAATGCACTCAATGCCAGACAGAAGCAGACTACGATGAAAGCTGTCCATTTTCTGCCGTTAATGATCTTTTTCCGGATAAAAATTTCTCTGGCAATGATTGCCGGGATGAATCCCTGGGCAAAATGCCCAACCTTGTCGTAGTTGTTTCGTTCCAGGTCGAAAAAATCTTTTATCCAGTCGAATACCGGAACCTTGGCATAGGTGTAGTGCCCGCCAATCATCAACACAATGCAGTGAACCAGTATCAGGATATAGGCAAGATGTGAAAGCCTGAACTTTTTATAGGTCAAGATAATTATCCCGAGACCCAGGATTGCCGGCAGAACCTCAAGAAACCAGGTGAAATAATCTGCAGGTCTGATGGCTGACCAGATCAGAACGATGAAATACAGGGCCAGCCAGACAATTTCCCTGTGGTATCTTCCTGAAGAGGCTGTGTTTTTGGGTTCGCTGTTCATCTTGTCCTCCGGTTACCTTTGCTTAGCTGTTGCTGCGTCCCGTGGTCCGCAGTTGGAAATAGTGAAAGCCGTTATCCACCCTGACATGAATAGCCCGTGTCTGCCTGAGTATTGGGCAAGAGAGGAAAACGAATCGTTTTTATCCGCTGTTCTTCGCTGTCATTGCTATTGCGGTTGAGGGGGAGGTGAAGCCTCGACAAAGTTCTCCTGGTGTTGCGGGTATCCCGGCGAGCAGGCATTTCGAATTCGATTCCGCACGCTTTTTTTTAAATCGACGGCCCCTTGCGCAGAGATGGAAGAGAAATGACCGCTGCTGCTGCTTCCTCGTCGAGCCATTTTCTACCGTCAGCTTCAATGAGCGCGTCAGCTTCTACCGGACCGGTCAAACCCGCACTGTATGCAGCCGGTGCAGACGCCACCGCGCGAAGCCTGTCTACATACTTCCAGCTGGCTTCGATCCAGTCCTGCCGGGAAAAGAGGCTGTGGTCACCTTCCATCACATTACGGAGGATGGATTCGTATGCTTCGGGGGTGTTGGGACCAAAGAAACAGTGATGGCAAAAATCCATCAGGACCGACACCGTCTTGTCCTCATCTCCCGGTTTCTGGACGTTAACGGCAAGAGCGATCCCTTCATCGGGCTGGATTCGAATGATTATCAGGTTGGGTTTTCCGCCATTGTCATCACTGCCCCTGAAACATTGCCTGAAGACGATTTTTATGTCTGCACTACGCTGACGCAAACGTTTCCCCGTTCGCAGGTAGAAAGGAACCCCGCGCCAGCGATCATTGTTAATATGGGCTCGAATCGCGGCATAGGTCTCGGTTTTTGAGTTTTCTGCCACTCCCGGCTCAGACCGGTATGCAGCAACCGACTCAGAATCGATGACGCCGGAGTCGTATTGGCCAAGAACGATATCAGTTTCCTCAAGCGGCTGCAGATCTCGGATGACTGCCTCGGCCTCATCCCTGAGA
This sequence comes from uncultured Desulfobulbaceae bacterium, assembly GCA_965366875.1. Taxonomy (GTDB): domain Bacteria; phylum Desulfobacterota; class Desulfobulbia; order Desulfobulbales; family Desulfocapsaceae; genus MADRE3. Next base: position 25,685 of record CBDUGK010000045.1, read on the forward strand.
CTTTCCGGAACATCGTCTTTTGGGGGTTCCATGGCCACAAAGGACAAAAGCTGCAGCAGGTGGTTCTGGATCATATCTCGCACAGCACCGTTTTTATCGTAATAGCCCGCACGTTTTTCTACTCCAAGGGTTTCGGATACGGTGATCTGGACGTGATCAATGGCATGGGCTCCCCAGACGCCTGAGAATATCTCGTTGGCAAAGCGCAGGGTGAGGATGTTCTGAACCAGTTCCTTGCCGAGATAATGATCGACACGGTAAATTTCATCCTCTTCAAGAAATGTACGGATGTTGGCATCAAGACGCCGGGCACTCGACAGGTCGGCGCCGAATGGTTTTTCAAAGACGATCCTTCGCCATCCTTTTTCTCTGTCCAGCGCACTGATCAGCTGCACGGTCTGTTCAAAAACCGAGGTGGGAAGGGCAAAATAGATGAGCTTATTATGGGTGCAGCCATACTGCTCCTGAACGTTGCTGATACCGTTTATGAATTCGTCACGGTTGTCGCTTTCCATATCAAAGCTCAGATAGGTGATCCGTCGGATTAGATCGTTCATCAGCTCCGCGTCCGGATTCTTAATGAATTGCTCGACAGACAGATGCGTGATGAATTCCTGCCGGGTAAGATCTTTTCGACCGATACAGACAACCGGGGTACACTCGGTCAAGAGCTTTTTACTCAATAAATAGTAAAGAGACGGGATCAGTTTTCTCCGACTCAGATCACCGGTCGCACCAAAAATGATGATCATCTGCGATTCAAGTTTCATGGGGTTTCAATCTCCTGGTCGGTCAACAGATAGAAATTCGGTAACCCGGCAATGAGTTTGGCCGGACATTGAGTGTATGACAGTTGTTCATCCAAAAAATCACGAAGTGCAGCAGCTTTGCCATTGCCGAAGAAGAGCAGGATACCGGTATCGGCTCTGCGGATCAGCTGACGACCGGCAGACATGCGCCCGGGTGGCGGTTTTGGGGCGTCGGAGATAAGCAGGAAGCCGTCGTCGTCTTTTTCCAGCAGAGGGTGATTGGGAAAAAGTGAACCGATATGACCGTCTTCACCGCTGCTTGCAAGCACGATGTCAAAGCGCGAACCGCAGGCTTTCAACTCCCTGTTGTAGGCAAGGATACCCTGGTCCGGATTGTCCGGATAGTGGGTAAAGCGGTGAATCACAGCGTGGGGAGCCGTGCGGCCCAGGTACTCTTGAACAAGCCGGAAATTGCTTTCCGGCTGATCAACGGGAACCAGCCGTTCATCGAGCAGAAAAAAATGGATTCGATCCCAGTCCAGTGACTGCTTGCCGAGTTTTTTGTAGATTTCAACCACGCTTGTTCCGCCCGGCAGGGCGATGACCGCATGCGCCTGGTTTTTCAGAGCCAGACGCGCTGCTTCGTGGAGAAGCAGCGCTGCCTTTTCGGCCAGCTGTTTTCGTGAACCCTGTATTATCATGTCGTTCCGAGTCTTTTTTTGGTTGAAGGCGCTCCCCTGTTCCCGTGTCGATCCGGTGGAAAAAAACCTATCTCCCCCTACATTCCAAGGGCGAACATCGATTCCAGATCATGTTTGGAATAGGCTTTGAAGGCAAGCATTGTTTCTGTGTGCAGAATCCCCTCGATAACGTTCATTTTCTTGGTAACCAGTTCCGCCAGATCATCATTGTTTGCAACCCGTATGATCGCGATCAGGTCGTAGCTGCCGCTGACCGAGTAGACCTCGGATACGCCCTTGGTTTCCTGCAGTTGTTCGGCAATGGTATTGATCCTGGTTCTCTCCGTGTTTATCAGGATAATCGAGGTGACCATCTGTTCCTCCTGTTGTTTGTTGAAGGTATTGATCTTATAATCTTCTGGTGAGGCGACACGATACCAGATATTTACATTGTGCACTGCTAATAATACTCAAAACGTGCTGATAGAACAGCAGAAAAGAGTCTCAAGATGAAACGTGTGGAACCGTATGGCGGATTTGAACAGGGGCCGATCAGGCCACCCAGCGAGGCCGACAGCCTGCTGATCAGAATTACCCGTAATTGCCCATGGAACAGGTGTACCTTCTGCCCGGTCTATAAGTCTGATGCATTCAGTCTCCGACCGGTCGATCACGTACTCAGGGACATTGACTCCGTACGATTTTATGTGGAGAAAATTGATCAGGCAAGACGGTCGTCGGGAGCGCTTTCCCGCCGGGATGTGCAGTCTCTGGTCGATCAGGGCGGTGGTGACCGCAGAGCATTTCATGCGGCGTATGGTTTTGTTGCGGGCGGCATGAACTCAATATTTCTGCAGGATGGCAACAGCCTGATTATCAAACCGGAGAACCTGATCAAAATCCTGCTCCACCTCAAGGCGTCATTCCCTATGGTCACCAGGATTACTTCATATGCCCGTTCTCATACCGTTGCCCGAATCAGTGATGAAAACCTGCAGCGCATGGCGGCTGCCGGCCTCAACAGGATCCACATCGGCCTGGAGTCGGGCTCGGACACTGTTCTTTCGATGGTCAAGAAAGGTGTCGACAAGGCGACCCAGATCAAGGCGGGCAAAAAAATTAAAACGGCTGGTATGGAATTGTCGGAGTACTACATTCCTGGCCTAGGCGGCAGAACACTGTCTCGGGAAAATGCAGAAGAGACGGCAGATGCATTAAATCAGATCAACCCTGATTTTATCCGGTTGCGCACCCTGGCCCTGCCGGGGTCCGCGCCTCTGACTGAACAGTTTGAAAACGGCCGATTCGACAAGATGGGGGAAGTCGACAGTGCTCGTGAGCTCCTCTGTTTCCTTGAAAATCTCGATGGCATAAGCAGTTGGGTGAAAAGTGATCATGTCCTCAATCTTTTCTCAGAAGTCGACGGGAAACTTCCCGCTGACAAGGAAAAAATGCTGAGCCCGATCCGGGAATTTCTGGAACTTGACCCTGATGAGCAGGTGCTTTTCTGCATCGGCCGGCGTACGCACAGGCTGAGCAGGATCGGTGATCTTCGCGACCCCCGAAAACGGGAATATGCAGAACAGATCTGTACTGAACTCGGGGCAACAAGTGAAAACATGGATCAGCTCATCGATGGACTGATGCAGCGATTCATTTAAAACGCTACACATCCAAATTCGATCAGACAGATCTAGGCCCGAAGCTCGAATATATACGGACATCCCTGGCACTCTGGGAATTTCTTGTTTACCTCTTCATCACCGTGTTGCCTTTATTATTTAGAAGGAATTGTTAGTTTTATAGATACCCTTACAATCACACAAGACTCAATTTCATTTGTCTGGTTCAGGTAAACTGTTCAGTACGGTTTGATGGTATGCAAATTTATTTGAGAGCGAGAACCCGGGGATGAAGACAAAAGAATTTAGAATACAGGACAACCGCCTCCTTTTTAAATGTCCTCACTGTGAAAAAAGAAGAAATTACACCCTCTTCAATGTTAGAAGAAAGAATATAAGATGTGACGGCTGCGGCGAAAAAACGAGATGTCTTTTTAACCGCAGGCCAGAGTTAAGAGAAAATCAAAGTGGATTGCTCATGCTCAAAACGAGGGATGGAAAAGAAATAACAGTCATGATGCGTGATATATCCTCCAGGGGAATTGGATTTGAAGTACTGAAGGGTAAAGATTTGCGCTCAATTAAAAAGGGACAAGAGATATCAATTACATCCGACTGGAATCCCAGAATGATCCCGAGATCTCGATTTAAGGTTCAGAATGTTAATGGTTTTCGGGTTGGGGTTATGGTCAAGAGGTAATGTGCTTAATTATAAAATATCCCTTTTTCATGTACACCTGTTCTCAAAGACAGGGAGCACCTTTCGCTGGAGTAAATGACAAGACTGGTTATCGAGCAACCACGTGCGCCTCGGTTGGGTGGTATGCCCATATCTAATTTCTCGTTGGCCGCGATCAGGCCGAGTTTCTTTAAGCGTTAATCACGAGCGAGATTCTGCTGTTTGCGCCGAAGAAATAGACCGATTAAGTATAAAGTCCACCTTATTACCTGGATGCCATCGTCGTTGTGATGGCAGTTCATCAGGAACGTCCTGGAGATTGATAGAAGGAAACATAATTAAAAAGAAGCTTGTATATTTACCTTAACATACCTTATACATAGCTTTATAAAAAGCTGATTTGACCTGTCGAAGGATTTATTGACCAGACATCATGTACGTTTCCTGCAGGAAATTTCCTGCATTATACAACATGAGGATCGATGACTTCAAAACATGGTGTAGCAGAAACACTCTATCCCCTTCTGATCGCTGTGGCTATTGGTGTTCTTGCAGGCTTGGGTGCCGTGTTCTTCCGCATGCTTATCAGTTTTGAGATCGATTTACTTTGGCCGGATGGCGCCGATTTTGTAGAAAGTTACACGAAAGCCCATTGGGCCTGGCGTCTGGCGGCACCGATGCTCGCCGGTTTAATAATCAGCCCGCTGATTTTTTACGCTGCACCCGAGGTGAGAGGCCCGGGTGTTTCTGAGGTTATTAAGACTCTCAGCCTGCAGGATGGTATTATCCGCCGCCGGGTTA
>CBDUGK010000046.1:0-29907 GCA_965366875.1 uncultured Desulfobulbaceae bacterium
GCCCGCACCAGCCTTTCCGAGGTTGCGGCAATATAGGCTCCCGCCAGTGAGACTGCTATCATCACCAGGAAAACGAGGCCGACCAGCCCGTCTGCTGAGAGCAAACCGGGAGAGTGGGCAAGGGCGTCTGATCCGTTCATTGATGCTGCTCCTCAAGTCGCTTTATTAGATCGATGACAAAGTCCTCCTTCCTGGTACTGGCAAGGTTATACTCGTTTGAAAACTGCAGGGCATTGAAATTACAGGACTCTACACAAGATCCACAGAGCGAGCAGGTGGTAAAGTCAAGTACGTAGCTGGTGATCACCTTCTTCTTGCTTCCTTCCGGTTTCTCGCCTTCCAGAGAGATGCAGTTGGAGGGACAGGCGCGCTGGCACATTCCGCAGACGACGCAGTTTGATATTCCCGCGCTATCCCCGATCAGCTCAATGTGGCCCCGGAAGCGCTGATACATTTTCACCGATTTATGCGGATAGCTGAGCGTGACCGGCTTCTTGGGAAATTCTTTCAGGGTTACCCACATACCTTCCAGCAGGCTCCAGGTACCGGTGAACAGTTCAGTAAAATAGCCGCCCATGATTAAAATACCTTCAGCAGCCCTGCAGTCAGCAGCAGGTTGAACAGGGAAATTGGAATAAGATACTTCCATGACAGGTTCAGAAGACCGTAAATGGTGGTTCTCGGGAACGTCCAGCGAATCCAGATGAATACAAAGATGATCAGGTATATTTTCAAAAGGAACCAGCCAACATTGTCGGTGAAGGGGAAAATGCCGATATCACCAATCGGACAGGACCAGCCGCCGAGGAAGAGAATTGTTATCAGAGAGGAGCCGATAACGATATTTGCATATTCCCCCATGAAGAACAGCCCGAATCCCATACTCGAGTATTCGGTGTGAAAACCGGCGACCAGCTCGCTTTCCGCTTCGCCAAGATCGAACGGTGCCCGGTTGGTTTCGGCTACGGCACAGACGAACATGATCAGGAAGGAAACAGGCATCAGGGGATTGTAGCCCACTGATTTCTGAAACGGCCAGACATTCCAGTTCCAGATACCGCCGAGCTGCTGATGAACAATATCCGTGAGGTTGAGCGACCCGCAGATCATGACAACGGTGATTGTGGTGATCAGCAGCGGTATTTCATAGGCGACGGTCTGAGATACTGCCCGGACGGAGGATATCATTGAGTATTTGTTCCGAGAACCCCAGCCGGCGACGAGCAGAGACATGCCGCCGAGTGCGGCGGCAGCAAAAATCATCAGTACGCCGACGTTGATCGGGTGAGCAATGATCGTTTCGCTGAAAGGGATGGTAACAAAGCTCACCAGGGCAGGGAACATGGCGAGCACCGGGGCTACCATGAAAATCGCCTTGTCGACCCCGCCTGGAATCAGCAGCTGCTTGGTCATCAGTTTCACACCGTCGATCGGAGGCTGCAGCAGTCCCCATGGCCCATTTTCCATCGGGCCAGGGCGACGCTGGTAAAAACCTGCTCCTTTACGCTCACACCAGACAAGATAGGCGGCGTTGAGGCCGACAAAGCAAATTGCAGCAAAAACGGCGATGAGTACATTGAGAAGCGTCAGGCTCATGATGTCCGTCCTTATCGATCCATCTCGGGAATCACCAGATCAAGGCTGCCCATGAAGGCCAGCGCGTCGGCGAGCAGCATCCCCCTGCAGGCTTCATCGAAAAGGTGCATGTTTGAGTAGGTTGGGGATCTCAGTTTCAGCCGGTAGGCGTTTTTTGTGCCGTCGCTCACCAGCCGGATACCGAAGTTGCCGCGGGCCGTTTCAACCGCCGCATAATAATCCCCCGGCGGCGGCTTGATAATCTTCGGTTTTTTCTCGGGGTTGACCGGTCCGTCAGGCAATTTCTCCAGCGCCTGTTCTATAATGCGAAGCGACTGTTCCATCTCGTCCATGCGGACCAGGTAGCGGGCGTATGAGTCGCCCTCATGATAGACCGGCACCTCAAAATCCAGCTCCGGGTAGACCGAGTACGGTTCGTTTCTGCGCACGTCGTAATTGATCCCGGAGCCACGGGCCACCGGGCCTGTGGCGCCATAGCGCTGGCACATGTTTTGGTCTACCGCTCCATGTCCTTTCAGCCGCTTCATCAGGATTATATTACCGGTGACAAGTTTTGCATACATTTTCAGTTCTTTGCGCATATGCGTTATGAACGACTGCGTGCCGGCGATGAATGCATCATCGATATCGTTGTAGAGGCCCCCGAAGCGGAAGTAACAGTAGGTGAGGCGGGAACCGGTAACGGACTCGAGAAGGTCGAGGATCTGTTCACGGTCGTCAAAGCAATACATCAAAGGGGTAAAGCCGCCAAGATCAAGGACAAATGCTCCGAGCCAGACCAGGTGCGAAGAAATCCGGTTCAGCTCCACGGTGATGACGCGGATGTACTCGGCACGCTCAGGCACTTCGATCGCTGCGGCTCGTTCGATAAGCAGTGCATACCCGTGGTTGAAGGCCATGGCGGAGAGATAATCCAACCGTCCCATGTTGGGCATATATTGCGGGTACGTGCGGTTTTCAGCCATTTTTTCGTGCATGCGATGGATGTAGCCCAGTACGGTTTCGGAGTTGTAGATGTATTCCCCGTCCATGGTCATCTTAACCCTGAGTACTCCATGGGTTGCCGGATGCTGCGGTCCCACATTGAGTACAAACGTCTCGTCCTTCTGCAGATAGATTGGCTGGTTCATACTTTGAAATCCTTCAGGAGCGGGTGAAAATCGGCATCCTCAGGAAGCAGCAGCGGAATCAGGTGGGGATGACCATCAAAGACAATACCGAAGAAATCATGGGTTTCGCGTTCGTGCCAGCCGGCACCGGTGTATATTCCGGTGATGGTCGGAAGATGAGGGTCACGGCGCGGAGTGAAGAGCCTGATGACGACGCGGCAGAGATTGAAATCGTAACGGCTGAAATCGTATACGGCTTCAAGCTGATCATCTTTTATCCAGTCAACACCGGTGATAGACTCTAAATAGTAGCCGAGAGCGAACAGTATCTCGGCTGTCCGTACCAGCTGGTCGGCGGTGATCAGCACATCGAGATGAAAACCCTTCTGGGCATAGCTCTGTTCGATGATACCGGGCAGACGAATCGCGCTATCCTGTTCAGCGCCTTCTGCTGCCGGGGTGGTGGTAGATTCAGTCTCGGGTTTATCACCAGTTGTGGTTGCAAAAAGCTCCGAGAGTGCCTGCTTTGTTGTTTCCTGAATAGTCATCCGTGTCTCGTTGTAATATGGTCAAACTGGTGGTTGAGGAGGGTCCTGCCACTCGGGTTTTACTTTCGGCCACCTGCGCCAGCCGGTGATTTTATACTCAAGCTCGATGATGCCTTCGATCAGGCCTTCCGGGCGGGGCGGGCAGCCGGGAACAAAGACGTCAACCGGGATGATCTTGTCGGCGCCTTCGACAATACCATACTGGCCTTCATAGACAAACGGTCCGCCGGAAATTGCGCAATTCCCAAGGGCAATAACCCACTTTGGTTCGGGCATCTGGTCATAGAGGGTTTTGATTCCCGGAGCCATCTTATGAGAGATCGTACCGGCAACGATCATCAGATCGCTCTGTCGTGCAGACGGCCTGAAAACTTCAGCTCCAAAGCGCGAAAGATCGAATCGTGCGGCACCGGTGGACATCATCTCTATTGCGCAGCAGGCGATGCCGAAGGTAAGCGGCCACAGGGAGTTGGCGCGGCAGAGGTTAATCAGTACGTCGGCAGCGGCAAACTGAACAAACGACGAGGGGATAGTGTCTAGTGATGGTGATATATTTTGCGTTCCCACTTGAAAACTCCTTTAATCCAGGCATAAACGACGGCAAGCGACAAAATTCCGACAAAAATGAGTATTTCAATAAAATCACGAATGACAAACATCGGATCATTATAGGCAAGCGCCACGGGGAACAGGAAAAGAACATCGACATCAAAGGCGAGAAAGATAAGGGCGTAGAGATAAAAGACGACGCCGTAACGTATCCAGCTGTCACCAATCGGTTCCATGCCGCATTCTATGAACTGATCCCTTTTGTCACTGACCTGGCGTGTTTTCAGAGGCATGAACAGGTAAACGACGAGAATCGGTCCGAGGGCAAAACCGAGACCACCCAGTGTGAAAGCGGTGATCCAGAGAATATCATCACGATAGAGAAATACTGAAAAATCCATGCTGTTTTTTCCTTGACGATGAATGGAAAACAAGACGAACATCTAACATGCCGCAACAGGCATGATTTGTAAAATAGTTTTTGTTATCGGTAAATTTTATTACTGTTTAGATTTTACGGTGCAGTTTAGATAAAGGTTGGTTTTTATGATTAAAAATGTTTCATTGTGGCGTTGTTGCTGAGCATCTGTTTGAGAGAATGAAGATTTCCAGGTGCGATGTAAATAAAAAAGATGTAATCTATCAGAAAAATTGAATACAGGATGCGGTATGTCTATTACGTTAAGACAACTTGAGATATTTATTGCTGTTGCTGAGACGGCTCAGGTGACAAAGGCGAGCAAGAAGCTTTTTGTGACCCAGTCGGCTGTGAGCATGGCTCTTGCCGAGCTGGAGAACCAGCTCGGAGGATCTTTGTTTGACCGGCATGGCAGAAGTCTGCTGCTCAATGCCAGAGGCCGATACCTGTTGCCGCTTGCCAAGGATATAACGACCCAGGTCAGCAGTATCGAGACAATAATGTCCGAGCGCAATGATACCCTCGTTGGGCGGATTACCATTGTGGCCAGCTCAGCGCTTGGAAACTATATTCTCCCGTATCTGATCGGTGCCTTCAAAAAAGCACACCCGAAGGTTCTGATTAATATGCTGGTCTATAATACCAAAATAGCAGAAAGCATGGTGCTGGAAGGCAGTTCTGATCTCGGTTTTGTGGAGGGGAGAATCACTGCTGAGGCCATCCAGGCCAGGCCATGGTTCAAGGACGAACTGGTGGTACTGGCGGCACCGTCTGATCCGCTTGCCAACAAGGATGTTTTTGATGTCGCCGAAGACATGAAAAACAGCAGATGGATCATGCGGGAAAAAGGCTCCGGGACGGCGGCTATTTTTCGTGAAAAGATGAAAGACTATCTTGACGATGTAAATGTCGTCATGGAGATGGGCCATCCTGAAGCGGTTAAGAGAGCTGTTGAATCCGGTGTTGGTATTGCCTGCCTGTCTGCACTGACCATCTGCCGGGAGGTCGAGAACGGCTGGCTGAAAAGCCTCAGGATTTCAGATGTCGACATGAAACGACAGCTCTATGTGATAAGCAGAAAGGATATGCAGATGACCGAGGCGCTTGCCGAGTTTATAACATTTTGTGATGTGATGAGTTCCTGCGAGGAAGAAAATGTCTGCCTCTCGTCACCCTGGAAGCTGCAGTCCCTTCTGGCCAGACATTCAAGCGGCAAAAAACGATAGCTTCCCGGTAAAATCGAGGTTTTTTCAGCAGCCTCTCTCTGCCGCTCTATCCCGGCTGTTACCATAATCAACAGAGATAAGGGTCAGGCCGCACGCCGGTGCTGTTGGTCCAGCCTGCTGCCGGTTCCTGCCGGCAAGGATCTTCTCAAAAGCTTCCGGTGTGCGTTTTGCCTGCCCGACCTCAATTATTGTTCCTGCCAGATTTCTGACCATATGCCTGAGAAAGCCGTCCCCGGCAATATAAAGGTGATACAGTTCCGGCTCGGGATGTGCCAGGCGAGTGCTGAAAATTGTTCTGACGGCACCTTTTCCGCAGGTGATGCTCCTGTCCCGTGTCCCGGAGGTCTCAAAGCTTGAAAAATCATGAGTCCCGGTGATTATCTGGAGACATGTCTTGATCGCAATTGAAGAGACAGTACCTGGGTAATGGGATACAAAGCGTCTTTGCATGGGGCTCTGTATGCTGCCGGTGAAAAAACTGTACCGGTAGGTTTTGCCGGTTGCCTGAAAGCGGGCGTGGAAGCCCTCCACCTGTTCATCTGCTTGAAGGATGCGTATCTGCGGGGAGAGCAGAGCGTTGAGCCCTTTTACCAGCTTGTCGCAGGAAATAACACTTGGGGTGCAGAAGTGAGCGCTCATGCCAAGTGCGTGGACACCGGCATCGGTCCTGCCGGCGCCATGGAGCGCTGTCGGAGTGTTGCAGATTATTGAAAGTGAACCCTCAACGTCTGCCTGGATTGTCGGTCCGCTGCGCTGCCGCTGCCAGCCGCAATAGCCTGTTCCGTCATAGGCTATGAGCAGTTTGATGGTTCGCATTGACGAGCCTGGCAGAGTGCTTTCAGGGGAACAGCGGTACCTGAGCCAAGCCGCTGGTTTCGGGAAAACCACACATCAGGTTCATGTTCTGGACCGCCTGCCCCGAGGCTCCCTTGACGATATTGTCAATGGCGGCGGTAACAACGAGCCGCCTGGCCCGCTTGTCGACCGCCAGGCCGATATCGCAGAAATTTGATCCCCTGACGTACTGCGTGGCGGGCTGCAGTCCCGGTGCAAGCAGACGGACAAAATAGTCGTCCTTGTACATTTCCTGGTAAAGAGCCCTGATCTCTTCTTCTTCGCAACCCTCAGCCAGACCGGCATAGACCGTGCTGAGAATCCCTCGCGATACGGGAAGCAGATGAGGCGTAAAAGAGATAATGAGTGTCTGGCCTGCAAGGATGCTCAACTCCTGCTCGATCTCCGGTGTGTGCCGGTGTGTCCCGCCAACTTTATAGGCGCGGAAACCGTCAGTAACTTCGCAATAAAGAGTGGACACGGCGGCTGCGCGCCCGGCTCCGGTCGTTCCTGATTTAGCGTCGGCAATAATTGATGCTGGATCGACGATGCCTGCTTTCAGTGCGGGAGCAAGAGCGAGTATGACAGACGTTGGGTAGCAGCCGGGATTGGCGACGAGCCGCGCCTGGCGAACCGCGTCGCGATAGAGCTCGGGCAGCCCATATACCGCCTCAGGGATCAGTCCGGGAGAACTGTGTTCCTGGTACCAGTGCTCATAGGTAGATACGTTTTTCAGCCGGAAGTCTGCAGAAAGATCGACAACTTTTTTTCCTGCCTCCAGAAATTGTGGAACAATGGCCATCGCTGTCTTATGGGGAACGGCACAGAATACCAGGTCGGCAGAGGAAATGATTTCTTCCACCGTATGGTTCCGGCAGACGATATCCGTGCATCCTCGGAGGTTTGGGAAAACCTCCGAGAGCTGTATACCGTCATATTGGCGAGAGGTTGCAGCAGTAATTTCCACAGAAGGGTGGCGGCTCAAAATTCTGGCAAGCTCTACACCGGTATATCCGGAACTGCCGACGATTGCGACTCGTAACATGATCATCTCCCGTTGTTATCGGACAACCAGCATGCTGGAGTTATAAAAAAAGGGAATAGCAGAATATCTGCTACCCCCTTTGATCTACCAGTTCCGGCAGCGTCCGAGGATAAACCTGAGTCGTCGCCGGCAAGAAAGATATGATTAACGCTTGGAGAACTGGAATTTGGCGCGGGCGCCTTTCTGTCCGTATTTTTTTCTTTCTTTGTTACGCGGATCGCGTGTCAGCAGACCTGACTTTTTCAGTGCCGGCCTGAGTGTTTCGTCGGTTTCAAGCAGGGCTCGCGAAATGCCGTGGGTCAGTGCATCGACTTGAGATGATTTACCGCCGCCTTTGAGGGTCGCAAGGATATCGAAGCGCTGCTCAGTTTCAGTTACCTTGAACGGTTTCTCCAGTTTGTGAGACTGAAAAGTACCGCCGAAATAGTCATCTACCGACATTTTGTTGACCGTTACTTTCCCTGTACCGGGCATTAACCAGACACGGGCAACTGCTTTTTTTCTTTTTCCGGTAGCGTAAAAACGTTCATCGGCCATGGCCAATTTCTCCATGAGATAGTTAAATTACAAGCTCAGCCGGTTGCTGTGCTTTGTGTGGGTGATCAGCGCCAGTATAGACTTTCAGCTTCTTCAGCTGCGCCCTGCCAAGTTTGTTTTTGGGAAGCATCCCCTTGACCGCCTTAAAAACAAGATCCGTCGGCTGTTTCTCGAGCAGCTCTTTTGCGGTTGTCTCTTTAATTCCGCCCATGTAACCGGTGTGGCGGTAGTATTTTTTGTCATCCCACTTTTTACCGGTGAGCTGGACTTTCTCGGCATTTGTGACAATGATGAAATCACCGTTGTCGATGAATGGAGAGAAGGTCGGTTTATGCTTTCCACGCAGGCGCGAGGCAATTTCAGTTGCGAGTCGACCCAGAATCTTGTCCTCGGCATCAACCACATACCATTTCCTCTCAATCTCGTTGACAGGAGCAAGATAGGTTTTCATTTCGTTCCTCTGTGCTCAGACATTTAATTAAAAAAAGGTTCGCGCACTGCCGAACCTTTCATAGTCGATTTGGAGCGGGAAACGAGATTCGAACTCGCGACTTCAACCTTGGCAAGGTTACACTCTACCACTGAGTTATTCCCGCTCTGTGTTTAAATCAAAACAGGAATACATATACTAATCCGCATAAATCATGTCAATAAAAAAAACAATCAGCTGTTTTGAGAAGACAACTTTTGTCAAAACTGGAATAGAGATAAAAAAAGATGGTTTTGTTTTATTGTTATGTGATAAATATGTGCAGGTAGGTCGCGGGGGGAAACCGATGGATTCTATATTTCCTGCATTTTCAAAAGAATAGAGGTTATCATGAGAGCAGATACCGCGGTGAGGCAGGGACTGGTAAAGCGTAAAACAAATGAAACTGACATCAATGTGTCATTTACGCTCGACGGCGCTGGAGAGACAAGCGTCGCCACAGGAATCGCCTTTTTTGACCATATGCTGACCCTGTTCGGTGTGCACGGATTCTTTGATCTTGATATCTCAGCCCATGGCGATATTGATGTTGATTATCACCATACTGTTGAAGATGTTGGAATTTGCCTTGGCCAGGCACTGGCATCAGCCCTTGGTGACAAAGCCGGCATTAAACGGTATGGTATCAGTTATCTGCCGATGGATGAAGCGCTTGTCCGTGTCGTCGTCGATGTATCCAACAGGCCGTACCTGCACTACGAGGCGCAAACGCCTGATGGGAAAGTCGGGAGTTTCGACACCTGTCTGGCCCGGGAGTTCATGCGCGCCTTCAGTCAGCACGCCGGGTTGACGCTCCACGTAGACCTGCTCCACGGGGAAAACAGCCACCATATCATCGAGGCTGTTTTCAAGGCGCTCGGGCGTTCAGTCAATGATGCAGCCACGAGAATTGCCGGGATGAAAACAGTGCTTTCGTCAAAAGGATGCCTGTAGGCTCCGAAATGAAAAAAAAGAGAAGAGGTTAATGGTGAAGGGTTATTCGAAATTTCTGCAGCTGCTGGCAATCTGCGCTATCATAACAGTACTCTCTGCCTGCGGCCTGAAACAGACGCTGCCGACCGAGCAGGAGCGCCAGGAAGCCCAGGTAAGGGTTCCCTGTATCCTTGTCTTGCCGGTTGAAACAACGGTCAACAAGGATGCTTCAATGAGCTACTCGGATGCCGCTGTCCTTGAAAGTGGTGCAGAATTTATGGATTCTGTTCTTGCCGAGGAACTGATCGGCAGAAATAATGTACGGGTGCTTTCAGAGCGGCAGCTTACCTCCCTGATTCCCAGTGATTCAGCCGCTCAATTAACGTTAATCAGAAACATCGGTTCGCAGTTGAAGTGCGGTGCGGTGCTGATAACGTCGCTTGTTGACTACCGGCAGCGCCAGGGTGGAAGCTATGGTGCTGAAAGTCCGGCATCCGCCGCATTTACCATGAAGCTTGTCAACACCAGGGACGGGCGTGTTCTCTGGCAGTCGATGTTCAGGGAAACTCAGCAGTCACTGATGAGCAATCTCCTGTCATTCAGCCGGGCTGAAAGCCGCGGGTTCAAATGGATAACGGTTGAGAATCTCGTCAGGCAGGGTATTGTTGAAAAAATAGAAGAATGCCCGTACCTGTAATCAGAACCGGAACATTGTCTGCAACGACGCCCGACTGCCATATAACAGTCGGGCGTCTGTATTTCATCAGGACGCCGTGCGATGGGTAGTTCAGGGCTGCCGAAACAGATCAACCGTAAAATTGGGCAGGCGTTGCATGATTTTGCTATGCTCAGTGATGGTGACAGGGTGCTGGTCGCCGTTTCGGGCGGCGTTGACAGTCTCGTGAACGCCTGGGTATTGCAGATGTGGCGTCGGAAGGCCCCCATTGACTACGATTTAGAGGCGGTGTATGTGGATAACGGTTTCCGGGGGGATAACCTCGGGGAACCTGACCCTGCCGTGTGCATCCGGGAGCAGCTGGATCGCTTTTCTATTCCACTTACCGTTGTTGATGCCTGGCCGGACAGGGAAGGGGAGGAGCGGAGCTGCTATATTTGTGCCCGAAACCGACGGACACAGCTGTTTGATCTGGCCCGCCGGAAAGGCTGCAGGAAACTCTCCTTCGGACATCATAAAGATGATCTGCTCGAGACGTTTCTCATCAATATTCTATACAGCGGCAATATTTCAACGATGGTACCCCGCCAAGACCTTTTTGGCGGAAATCTGAGCATCATCAGGGTCCTCGCCTATATCGAAAAAAACGATATTATCTCTATCGCCGAAACGGTTGGAATTCGAGCGGTCAAAAATTTCTGTCCGCTTTCAGGAAACACCCGCAGGGACAGGGTCAGGGCACTGCTGGACACTATTGACCAGGAGATACCGGGTGCAAAAAACTCTCTTTTTTCGGCTCTTGGCAATGTTAGAAGCGATTACCTGCTGCCGGCTAAAGCAGGTTCAGGTGAGCCACGCAGAGACGGGTAATGACTAATTACCGATCGTTGTTATTGTTGCCTCAGAACAGGGCGGTTTCAGCACCATAACGGACAGGTGAATGTATGAGAATTGAGCGGATCGACAACCTTCTGAGAGAAAAACCATCGGGCAGAAGGATCAGTGTTGCCGGCTGGGTGAGAACCAGGCGAGATACGGGCAGCTTTTCCTTTGTGGAAATCAACGATGGCTCGTGCCTGGCAAATCTACAGCTTATAGCTGACAAAAAACTTCCCAATTATGAGAGCGAAATCGTCAAACTGACAGCGGGCTGCAGCGTTACTGTCCAGGGATTACTTACCGAGTCTCCCGCCAAGGGCCAAAGCGTTGAGGTGCAGGCGGAGGAAATAAGACTTGTCGGCTGGGCTGATCCTGAGCATTACCCGCTTCAGAAAAAGCGACACTCGTTTGAATTTCTCCGGGATATCGCTCATCTTCGTCCCAGGACCAACGCAATTGGGGCGGTCAGCCGTATCCGTTCCCGGCTGACTTTTGCCGTTCACCAGTTTTTCCAGGAACGCGGATTTGTCCATGTTCATACCCCGGTTATCACTACCAGCGACTGTGAAGGAGCCGGTGAAATGTTCCAGGTCATCACCGGCAGAGAGGGCGGCAAAGCAACGGATGTTTCTGGCGCAAAGGAGTTTTTTGGCCGCAGAGCTGGCCTGACCGTGAGCGGCCAGCTTCAGGCGGAGGTCTATGCCCAGGCGCTTGGCTCGGTCTATACCTTTGGGCCGACATTCAGGGCGGAGAATTCGAACACCTCACGGCACCTGTCAGAATTCTGGATGCTGGAGCCGGAGATGGCCTTCTGCGACCTCTCCTGCAATATCGGGATAGCCGAGACAATGCTCAAATACCTGTTGTCAGACGTGCTTGATCAGTGCGCTGAGGATATGGCACTTTTTGATACCTTCATCGAAAAAGGTGTGATTGAAAAGCTGAAACGTGTCATCGATGAAGATTTTGTCCACATCACCTACACCGAGGCGGTTGAACAGCTTTTAAAGTCTGAAAAATCCTTTCATTATCCGATCAGCTGGGGCGTTGATCTGCAGTCGGAGCATGAGCGCTATCTGACAGAAGAGGTCTATCGCCTGCCGCTGGTCGTTACCGAATACCCCGCATCCATCAAACCCTTTTACATGCGGGTCAGCGACGATGGAACAACGGTTGCGGCCATGGATATTCTGGTTCCCGGAATCGGTGAAATCGTCGGTGGCAGCCAGCGTGAGGAACGCTACGACATCCTTCTCGGCCGCATGCAGAACGCGGGCATCGATACCGACGATTATCAATGGTATCTTGATCTGAGAAGATACGGTACAACGCCTCATTCCGGTTTTGGGCTCGGCTTTGAACGCTTGATCCAGTTTGTGACAGGAATGGCCAATATCAGGGATGTCATTGCCTTTCCCCGTACTCCTGGTTCAGCACCTTGCTAGGAACGGGAATGCAGCAGCTCCTGCAGCAGGGGGCGATCGATGAGTAAAGGAGCCGGCGTTCAGAGAATGTTTGACGATATTGCCGGACGTTATGATCTGATGAACCGGGTCATGACCTGTGGACAGGACCAGCGCTGGAGGCGTTTTGTCGTCGAACGGGCCGGAAACCTGGAAAATGAGTGGGCCCTTGACCTGGCAACCGGCACTGGAGACATCGGCGCACTGATTCGTAACGTTTTTCCAGGGAGCAGGGTTATCGGCGCCGATTTTTCCAGGAACATGCTGGCCGAGGCGGCGCGAAGATTTCCCGATGCAGGAATTTCCTGGCACGTCTGTGATGCCAACCGGCTCCCCTATAAAGATAATCTGTTCAAGGCGGTTACGTTTGGCTACCTGCTGAGAAACGTAGACGACAGCCTCAGAGTGCTCAAAGAGGTTTACCGGGTTATGGCCGCCGGCGGAACTGTGGTCTGCCTCGATACCACCCCGCCTGCAAGAACCATACTCTACCCGTTTATCCAGCTCTATCTTCGCTATGGTATCCCGCTGCTTGGAAAGATGATTGCCCGCGATCAGGCTGCATATTCATATCTCACCGGGTCAACGATGGATTTTCATGAAGCTGAGGAGCTGGCCGATCTTTTCAGATGTGCAGGATTTAACCGTGTTGATTATCGAATATTCATGCTGGGAACAATCGCTATTCACTGGGGGGTGAAGTAGATGACCGGACCAATGATACTACCTGAAAAAACACATCCCGCGGAGCTGAAAACCCTTTTTCACGTTTTGCTGGCCAGCTCTGAACGCTATTCAGCAAGGCATGCATATATCTACCAGGCAGGCGCTGAAGAAATTCGGGTCACCTATGCAAAGCTCTTTGAAGATGTGCTGTTGCTCAGCAGGGCATTTGATGAAAAAGGTATCCGCACGGGCGACCGGGTCATGTTTCTTTCTGATAATCGCTATAGCTGGATGGTAACCGACCTTGCCATTATGACACTTGGTGCGATAACGGTGCCGCGAGGTTCCGATACCCCGTCTCAGGAACTTGATTTCATTATCAGAAACAGCAACTGCTCACATCTTGTCGTTGAGACACCTGCCCTGCTTGACTATCATGACGCTTCTCTGAAATCAATCAAGCGGCTGAAAAATACCTTTGTGATGACCGGCCCCCCTCTTCACTCTCTGTTCGGGCGTGTATTTTCATACCGGGACCTGTTAAAAGACAAGACCTACAGCAAGGAGGATGTCCGCCGTTTCGTGGCTCGTGGAAATGATCTTAATGCTTCGGATCTACTGACTATTATCTACACATCCGGAACAACCGGGATGCCCAAAGGGGTGGGCCTGACGCACGCAAATATCATGCACAATGTCGGCTGTATACCGGGGCTGATAGAATTAACTTCAGCTGACCGATGGCTATCGATTCTCCCCAGCTGGCATATTTTTGAGCGAACGGCTGAATACGTGGCTCTGTCGGCCGGCTGCTGTCTTGTCTATTCCTCGGTGAAGCGGTTTGCCGAGGATCTTGGGAAATACCGGCCAACCGTCGTGGCGACGGTTCCCCGGGTCTGGGAATCTCTTTTTGGCAGAGTTCAGATGGCGGTAAAGAAAAAAGGGAAAACCGCCTACCTGGTTTTCTCAATGATGATCTGGATATCAACCAAATATCGAAAAAACAGGCGGCTGATCCATGGAAACCTGCCATGCTTTGATAAAGAGTCAGCTATCCTCCGGCTCCTCGGAAAGCTCAAGGCGGCAGTGGTCTGTACCGTGCTGGCACCTTTCTACCTGTTTGCCCAGAAGAAGCTTGGCATGGTCAGGCAGCGCTTTGGCGGCAGAATGCGGCTTGCCGTGAGTGGAGGCGGAACGCTGGCGGGATTCCTCGAGGATTGGATCGATGCGGTGAACATACGGATTGTAAATGGCTATGGGATGACCGAATGTTCACCGTTGATCGCCGGCCGGGGGCTTTCCTGCAGGACCTATGGAACCCTTGGCCCTGCCGTTCCCGAGACTGAACTGCGTATTGTCTCCGAGGACGGCCGGGAGGCTGCGGTAGGTGAGGAAGGGCTGATCGAGGTCCGAGGTCCGCAGGTCATGGCAGGATATGATAACAACGAGGAGGAAAACCTGAAAGCGTTCACCGAAGATGGTTTCTTCAGAACCGGCGACCTCGGCCGAATGACCATAAAAAGCGAACTGGTGATCACCGGCAGAGCCAAGGATATCATTGTCCTTGCCAGTGGCGAGAATATCGATCCGAGCAGAATTGAAAGCACCATAACAATGTTCCCGTTTATCGATGACGCAATCCTCGTCGGCCAGGATAAAAAGAACCTCGGTGCCCTGCTTGTCCCCAATCTTGAGGAGCTGAAAATCTGGGCTGCCAGAACATTTGTGAATATCAAAAAAGAAGGGGGCGAGCTCCTGACCGACAACAGGATTCTTGAACAGGTCAAGAAAGAGATGAATCGGCTGCTGAAGCCCAAAAAAGGTTTCAAACCCTACGAAAAACTGCACGGTATCACCTTTCTGGAAAAGGGCCTGACCCACGGCGAAGAGCTGACCAACACATTTAAAAAGAAACGGCATGTGATTGAGAAGAAATACAGACAGAAAATCAATGAGTTGCTGAAATGATGGAGGCTGGAGCAAAACGTTTGATGTACGCTGACTGTGCTGCTAATTGTTTGCAATTTCGGGTCTCTGCACTATATTATCAGAGAGGCGGAAGAGTAGTTTTCACTGGTTGGTTGAACATCTACTAAAAGGGAGAGAGCCATGAAGCATATTAGAAACATCAAAAAAATTGTAACTCCGATCGATTTTTCCGATAACTCGAAACTGATTGCAGATTCCGCGGCATTTCTGGCGGGGAAATTCGGTGCTTCTCTGCATTTGATCTTTGTTGTTCAGAACTTTGAAGATTATTCCGGTTTCTTTGTTCCCCAGATGCATATGCCCAATCTTGAGGATGAACTGCTGACCGGTGCCGAGGCGAGGATGCTCTCCTTTATCGACGAGTCCCGGGAAGAGTATAACAAGCTTGGGGTCTCGGATATACACACCAAGGTCCTTATGGGTGACGTTGGCGAGCAGATTGTCGAATATGCAACCGATCTACAGGCCGATATGATTGTCATGGGCACCCATGGCTACAAGGGGCTTGAGAAAATCATGTTCGGCAGCGTTGCCGACAAGATCGTTCGTGCCGCTCTTTGCCCGGTGACCACGATTAACCCCTATACCTGCTGCACCTGGGATGATTGATTGTCTGATTGAGTCAAGAAGGTCTGCTGGTTTATTAATGGAGTCATGGACAGCCGGAGTTCTTTTGTTTTGAAGATGGAGGCATGATCTTCGAGTCAAAAGAGGCACTGCTTTGAGCTTGACTTCCTGGCGACCGGCTATACCGTTTGTTCGAATCAGTACGTTACCGCAGGTACCCGTATTGTTACTGGATATCAAATGTATTGCCGTGACCGATGATATCGGTCGGCAGGATAATCACAGCTCTAAAGGAGAATCAAATGCTTAACAAAAAGATGGCTCAGGCGCTCAACGAGCAGATCAATAAAGAAATGTTTTCGGCGTATTTGTATATGTCCATGTCTTCCTATGCTGCGGAAACCGGTTTGAAAGGATTTGCAAACTGGTTTATGGCGCAGTACCACGAAGAAATGTTTCATGCCATGAAAATTTACGAATACCTCCAGATGCAGGGTGAAATGGTAAAGCTCGAGGCCATTGCCAAGCCGCCTCATAGGTTTAAAAATGCTCTTGACATGTTTACCCAGACACTGGCGCATGAGCAGTATATTACCCAGTCAATCAATGACCTGATGGAACTTGCGATCAGCAAAAAAGACCATGCAACTCAGATCTTTCTTCAATGGTATGTGACCGAACAGGTTGAAGAGGAAGATAACGATAATGAGATTATCGCTCAGCTCAAGCTTATCGGCGATAACCCACAGGGACTGATGTTGCTTGACAGAGAGCTCCGCACCAGGGCAGTGACGGTATTAACCGACTATAGTAAAGGAATCGAAGAAGCCGCATCTGCTGCCTGATTCATCAGGTATCGCCGATACCCTCTTTGCCTGTCCGATACCGTTGTGCCCAGCGGCGTGAGCGGTATCGGACTTTTTTTTCGTCTGTCAAACCGGTCCTTTTCTGCACCAGTCGGGGCAGGGCCGCAAGACGCTCTGTGCCGGGATCAGTCCTTCAATACTCCCAGTAAACCGTGCTTGAAAGAAGAGACAGCGCCGGCCTGCTGTTTGAGTGAGAGAAGATCTGTAATCGGGGCAGCGGGAAGAATAGAGATGGTGACTTCTGATCTGCCGTGGTTTGATGCGGGAAAGCGGTCTTCAAGCAGTGCCTCCCATGCTGCCGGCCAGTCGGCGTTGCCCGGCAGGAGCAGCTCCGTTGAACCGGGGTCGTAGTTTTCCGCCCGGGCAAGATTCTCAAGCTCATTTCCAATTTCCTGACGCAGTTGTTTTGAGGCTTCATGAAAAGTGCTGATTTCCTTCAGCAGGTAGTCAGCACTGATGTCAATGCGTGCAGGAAATGGCAGGCTGAGCACCGGGATAGCCAAACCGCCGGTTTTTTCCTCAAACCTGCTGATGATCTGGTCAGCACTGTCCTGTGAAGACGCCAGCCAGAAGAGGCCATCCGGTGGCTGGAAATACCTCATGATTCGCAGCCAGGCGTTGAACCTGTTTTTTTCAGCATGGGGCCGTCTCGTTTCAATACGGGCCTGTATCTCCTCGAGCTCTGCGAACGGGTCGTCTTCATCTCTGTCGTCGCCCTTCAGGGAGCGGAACATCTCGATTTCCCGACTGTCAAGCATGTCCAGATTCTCCCGGAGCTCAGCTTCGTCCTTTTCCAGTATCTCGGCAATTGCCAGCACGAGACGCGCCTGCCAGAGGTCAGTTTCCCTGTCAGACGAGGAGGATGGCAATGCCTGGGTCGCCAACAGGGAAGAGATAATTTCATGCTTTGCCTCGCCCCTCTTCGCGGCTGGCGGTGCGGACATTGCCGCCATCGTCAAGGATGCCAGCTGGGCGGTATAGCCATCTCTTCTCTCTTTGATATCCTTGATCAAATGCAGAAATCGCCGGCGGTTCTTTTCAAGCGGCACAGGAGTATGTCCTTGACACAAACCCTGTTCCATGAAAATATCACTGTCAGTCCTTTGCTCGCCTTCGGGATCCGGTTCCACCGTTTGCAGGTAGTGTATTGGTGCAAAGAACAGGAAAAGAGGATAGAGTCTGTCCTTACAGATATCCGTGTCAGGGAAAAGAAGTGTTTTAAATGAGATCATATGCAAAGTGTCAAAGAGAAGATAAGGTTAAGTCTTTCTGCGCTGGTTTATCTGCTGTTTAATCTCAGGATCGGCAGCAGTTTACAGGAAACAGCGGCGTCGACTTTCTGGCAGATTCTGCAGACAGCACCTTTTGTCGCCGGTTTTACCTATCTCATCATCTCCGTCCTCCAATATATGGGCGATGGAGGCAAGCTGTCATGGGATCGCCGTCTGCGTCTTTTTTTTGCGATCGGAATCATGGCCGGGCTCATCTATGCAATCTGGGAGTATGCCGGAGTCGATTTAGGCGGTTGAGATGCATCAACTGACACAGTCACTCTAAGGAATCGGCGTGTCGCTGTCAATTGAATACGCACGTGCCGAGCGCTCCTGGTCACGTTGGGACCGCCGATAAATTTTTTTTCATTGAAAACCGCTTGCCCCATGTTCATCATTCACACGTCGAATAGAACAGAACGTCTTGCCGAATGTCTTGCATCCATGCTTTCCCAGCGTTCGTCTGCGTCAATTTTCAGAAAAGAGCTGTTCCTCATCCAGAGTCGCGGAATGGAGCGAATGCTTTCGCAGTTTCTTGCTGAATATTTCGGGGTATGGTGCAACTCAGACTATCTGCTGCCGATACAGTTTATTGATTATCTCTGCAATCTTACCGCCATCGCGGGCGAAGATCAGATTTTAAACCGGGATCTGCTCACCTGGAAGCTGGAAGGAATATTACGCAATAATGACGTGCCGGTATTAAGACCTCTTGCTGACTACCTCTCCGGTGATCAGTCTGATCTGAAGCGATTTCAACTGGCGCGACAGCTCGCTGATGTCTTCGACCAGTACCAGATCATGCGCATGGATATTCTTGAAGCCTGGGCGTCGGACAGGCGTGTCAGCGATGATGCCGCAGAGGGCTGGCAGAAAGAGCTCTGGCGAAGGATATTGGCAGCCTCGCCAGGAGCAATGCATCGTGGAGAACTGGTTAAAGGGCTGATAACCAACCTGGATGGGATGGACATAGCACGAGCCGATTTCCCCGAACGCATGTTTGTTTTTGGCCTGCATACCATGCCCCCGCTCTTTCTCTCGGTGCTGAACAGACTCTCTGAAACGATAGACGTGCACCTCTTCCTCCTTTCACCCTGCGAACACTATTGGGGAGACATTGAGAGCAGCAGGTCACGTGGCAGGCGAATTCTGTCTGCCCGGACCTCTTTGCACCCGATCCCGGACGATGATATGCCATATCATCCGCTTTTGGCCGCTTTTGGCCGGCAGGGAGCACATTTTCAAGAAATGCTGCTCGACAAAATCGATGCTTATCAGGACGGCGAGGCATCTTTTGCGGATCCTCTGGCTGCAGCGGGAAGCGCTCCTTTTCTGCTGCACCGGCTCCAGTCAGACATCCTTGCCGGCAGTGAACCGGAAAAAAACGCTTGTCTGGGTGCCCACAATGACGGTTCGATTCAGGTGGTCTCATGTCATTCGAGGATGAGGGAACTCATGGTTCTCAGAGATCAGATCATTTCCTGGATGCATGAAGAACAGCGTCCTGATCTTCATGAAATTATTGTCATGGCTCCGGATATCCAGGATTACGCCCTGATGGTTCCTGCGGTTTTCGAGGATATTCAGCACACGATCGCTGATCGTAATGTGCGGATGAAAAACAGTTATTTCGATACCTTCATGAAGTTTCTCGGTCTGTTGTCCGGCAGGTACGGCTGGACTGAGCTTGTCGGTATACTCGAGAGGCCGGAAGTTTTTCCACAATTCTCATTGTCTGCAGGAGATCTTGAGACGATCCGGCACTGGGTGATCGAGGCCGGGATTCGCTGGGGGCTTTCTGCCCGGCAGCGTGTCCTGGACAATTTCATTGACAGTGAAGCCGGAACCTGGTTGGCGGGCCTTGAGCGGATGTTGATGGGATACACGATTGATTCTGATGAACCGGTCGCAGGTGTACTCCCGTTTACCGCTATAGAGGGAGGAAACGGCGAGCTACTCGGGGGGCTCTGCCGGTTCGTTGACGTTGTCGATCAGAGTTGCCTGTCGTTCGCTGCTGACAAGACACTTGCCGAATGGTCGGTTGAACTGCAGTCGCTGTGCAGCGCCCTTTTTGCTGAACCTGAAAACCCGGATCTGCTGGCTTTGAGCCGGATTATCTCGGAACTGGAAGAGAAATATTCACGTTTCCACAACGACAGCGTTTCGTTTGAGGTTGTCGAAACATGGCTGCAGTCGGTCGTTGAGACCGGTTCGAGCGGCGGTTTCCTGAGCGGCAGGCTCTCCTTTTGCTCCATGCTGCCGATGCGCTCCGTTCCGTTCAGGATCATCTGTCTGCTTGGTCTCAATGACGGGGAGTATCCCAAGCAAGACTATCAGCCGACTTTCAACCTGGCGGCCAGGGACTATCGTCATGGTGACCGTTCCAATCGTGCAGATGACCGTTATCAGTTTCTCGAGGCAATCATTTCCGCCCGCGAGCGCCTTTACCTCAGCTATATCGGCCAGTCTATACGAACCAACAAGAATATTCCGCCCTCTGTCGTTGTCAGCGAGCTGCTTGACTGCCTGCAGTTACATTACGGTGTTGATGATCCCACTGTCCATCATCCACTTCAGCCCTACGACTGGAAATACTTTACCGGTTCAGACGGCCTTTTCAGCTATGATGCTCACTTCTGCCGGGTTGCCGCGAACCTGCAAAAACCTGGTGAGGTAAGCGGCAAGTCCTGGCTGCCCGTGGTCCCGGTGAAGCGGCAGGTGGCACGATATGATTTTTTGGATTTTGTCAGGTTTGTTTCCCAGCCGCAGGTTTACTTTGTCCGTCATATCCTCGGTATAAACCTAGCCGGTGAAGAATTGCTGCCTGATGACGACGAGTTGTTCAAACTTGACGGATTATCCCGATACGGTGTTGAGCAGGAGATAGTCGGGTCAATACTGCAGGGTGCAGACAGTCGAATGCTGCTGGCCCGGATGCAGGCTGAATCGCGCTGGATGCTTGGTACGCCTGGTCTCATAGCCTTTGAAAAAGAAGTCACACAGCTCAGCGCTTTTGTGCAGCGGATATCAGCCTTCAATCCGGGGGGACCGGTTGATGCCCCATATTTTGAGCTGGTGCTGGACGGGATTATCATTGAAGGAAACCTGCCGCACTGTTATCAGAACGGGCAACTTCTCTACCGCTATGCACCGTTGAAAGGGAAGGACCTGCTTGCCGGCTGGCTCTGCCACCTTGTTGCCGCCAGGATTCGCAGTCAGAAACTGGCGACCTTTATTGTCTCGAGTGATTATACGGTTGTGTTCGATGTGGAAATGGGAAAGGCTGAAGATCTCGAGTTTTTGGCCTCCCTCTTTGTTGACGGCTGCAGCCGGGTCAGCAGCCTGCTGGTCGAGCCCGCATTTTCCTATGCTCAGCAGCACCGTCTAAATCAGGCACGCGGAAAGAAAAAACCGATTGATGCAGCCCGGCAGCTTTTTTTAAAATCTTTTGAAAATAACCATGTGCCTGAATGGAATCTTCTTTACCGGAATCTCAATGATGAGGCTGTCTTGAATAATGACTTTGAAGCTGTCTGCACGCGTTTGATGGTGCCGCTCTGGGAGTGTGGCCATATCTTGGACAAGGAGCACTGGGCATGACTGCCGGCCGGGTCCTGTCTTCAGCGGCAACTCCAATAGAAAACGGCATCACCCTGGTCGAGGCAAGTGCCGGTACCGGCAAGACCTTCGCTATTTCCATGCATGTTCTGCGGGCCATTGTCGAGCTTGAAATCAAGGTCGACCGAATTCTTGTTGTTACCTTTACGGTGGCCGCAACCGAAGAATTGAGAGAACGGGTCAGGTCTCGGCTGATTGCTGCAAAAAAGATTCTCAAAAACAGAGAAGATTGTGCTGACGAGGTGCTCACTGCGTGGACCGCCCGGATAGACGATAAAGAACATGCAGTGGCCCTGCTTGATCTGGCACTGCTCGACATTGACTGTATCGGAATTTTTACCATTCACGGTTTCTGCCAGAGAATGCTGAGTGAACAACCGCTTGAAAGCGGTCAGCTTTTCGATATTGAATTAAGAACAGATGTTCAAATGGTCAGAAGAAATGTGGTCAACGATTTCTGGCGAACAACCTTTTATCGTCTTGACAAACATTTCTGTTCGCTGATAACCGAATGTTATCCGGATCCAGAGGCGCTGTTTCTCAGTGTTGCGGGCGCGGATGACCTGCTTGCCGAGCTGATCCCGGAAAAGGGTTCAGTTGACCATTGCTGCGAGCGCATTGATCTGCGCTTTGCCGAGTTTAAGTGCTGGTGGCAGCGCCACGGTTCGACCCTGCTCGACAACCTTGACCAGGCCTCCCGGGGGGGATATCTCAACAAGGAGCTCAACAGCAACTATCGGAACTGGTGTGAGGAAATCGAGCGCAGTATACGTATGTCCGGGCTGCCCACTCCTCACCTTGTCAGATGGCTGCAGGAGGACAACCTGCTGAGTCACCTGAACGGCAACAGACTGCGGGGAGAGGAGAAAAAAAAGGCATTCATTTCAGAGTGGATACTGCCGGGAGAATGGGTGCACCACTATATTGAAGCTGTGGACAGGCTGATCCTGGAAATTCGCCTGGAGCTGGCCGGACAGTTGCGCAGAACGGTTCCCCGGAGGCTTGAGCAGCAGCGGATTATGACCTTTGACGATCTGGTGATACGGTTGGCAGCAGCACTCTGCGGATCTACCGGAGCTCCGCTTCGCGACAAAATCAGGCAGCGCTACAAAATGGTTCTGATCGATGAGTTTCAGGACACGGACAGTGCCCAATGGCAGATCTTCAACCTGTTGTTCAGCACACCTCACCATATACTCTATCTGATCGGCGACCCGAAGCAGGCAATTTATCGTTTCCGGGGCGCCGATATCATTTCCTATTTTCAGGCGAGAAAAAAGGCGCAGAGAACATTGACCCTGCAGCGGAATTTCAGGTCTCACCCCGGCCTGATGGAAGCAGTCAATACGCTGCTTGCCGGCAGCTCCTTTTCAGGGATTCCTTACAGCCGGGTGGAACCCGCCCTAAGGCCTGAGGAGGGCAGGCTTTGTGACGGTGAGCGGAGGCGAAATGAGCTTGTCTATTGCCAGCTCGACATGCAGAGCGGGGAGCAGCCGTGCTGGACAGCTGGTGGCGCACATGAACAGATCATGAAATGGACTGTCGGGGAAATCGCGCGGCTGATCGATAAAAAAAACAGGGTGATGATAGAAAGACAAGAATCTGACAGGTCTGTTGTTCTCTCCCCCCTTCGCCCTGCTGATATTGCAATTCTGGTGCGAACAAACAGCCAGGCTGAAGACTATCATGAGGTTTTGTCCCGTGTTTCGATACCGTCTGTTGTTGCAAGTAAAACAAGTGTTTTTAAAACAATGGAATGCCGGATCCTGCTGCTTGTCATTCGGGCAGTTGCGGCTCCTGGTGACATCAGTGTATTGAAAGGTGCGCTGAGTTCTGAATGGTTTGGCCTGTCCGGTGACTATTTCGTCCTGCTCAGCAGTGATGAGTCTCTTCTGGGCCAGTGCCTGGAACGGTATCAGGGCTATCACCAGATCTGGCAGGAGCAGGGCTTTCTGGTGATGATCACCAGGCTGCTGGCCAGTGAGCATGTCTATGTCAATCTGTCTGTTCTTCAGCGAGGTGAGCGAAGTCTAGCCAATATCCAGCAGCTGTGTGAACTTGTACAGGATAGCGTTCAGGCACAGGGACTCTCCATGGAACAGACCATCATCTGGCTGCAGAAAATGGCGGATACAACCGTTGGCATTGACGGGATGGAGCTGCGGCTGGAAAGTGACCGCGATGCGGTCTCCATTGTTACCATGCACGGTGCCAAAGGCCTTGAATTTCCACTAACCTTCTGTCCTTTTCTGCTCAGCGGCAGCCGTCCTGCCCCCAAAAACCCCTCAATGATCAGGTGCCATGACCGGGACGACAGGCTGGTCATCGATCTCGGCTCAGAACATCTGGTTGAAAATAGTGAACGGGCATATGCTGAGGAGGTGGAGGAAGACCTGCGCCTCGCCTATGTGGCGATAACCCGCGCTCAATTGAGGTGTTACCTTTTCTGGGCCGATATCAGGGGCAGGGGAGGGAATCCCGGTTCTTTTCTGTCGCCACTCGGGAAGATGCTCTTTCCGGTCGGGTCCTGCGAATTTCACATTCAGCATGACCATCTGCAGCGGTTCGGCAGCAGCGATAACAGCTGCCATCTGCTGATAACTGAGATGGAAGACACGTTGCTTCCCCGTCTCCAGCCAGCTGCCGAAGCGGCTCAACTGCAGGCTCGAAAAAGTGATGCATCGTCCCTGACCACCAGCAGGACGCTGACTTCATTTTCAGGACTGGCGAGTTTTTCAGTCCATAGCGAAGATGCTCTGGCTGGTGCCTTTGACGAGAAATCTGTCGATAACCGCTTGCCCGAGAGCAGCCGGCTTCCAGGTGGTGTCCGCTTTGGGAATATCGTCCATGAGGCGCTGGAGACCATCGGTTATTCAGATCTTGCTGTCGGATGTTACCAGGAAGAACTGCTGTCCAGGATATGTAGACGATATGGTCTGGACGTTGATCAGCAAGGTCTGCAGCAGCTGTTGAAAAACAGTGTGACTACGAACCTTTTTCAAACAGATGATTTGCCGGCCACGTTTTCGCTTGGTGATGTCACCCCCGAGGAGCAGGTAAAAGAGCTTGAATTTTCTCTTTTCATGGAGCGGACAACGACAAACGTCATCAACCGGATACTTGCCTCTGAGCAAACCTGCACCCCATTGCTGTACAGGGAAATGGAGGGGTTCCTCAACGGCTATATAGACCTGGTCTGTTGCCACGGGGGCAGATATTATGTCATCGACTACAAGACCAACCAGCTTGGTTACGGGCCGACCGATTACAGCAGGGACGCACTCATTGCTGCGATGAGGGAACATAATTACGGGCTGCAGTACTGGCTCTATACCCTGGTTGTCCATCGTTACCTGGGGCTTTGGCTGCCTGGCTATTCATATGGTGAGCACTTTGGGGGGGTACTGTACCTTTTTGTCAGGGGTATGATACCCGAAATTGATGGCAGTGGCGTCTTCTATGCAAGACCGGATGAGCGGCTGCTGCTTGAGCTTGATCGTTGTTTTCGGAAGAAGCCATGAGGACAATTACTCAGATCCCATCGTTTGCCGAGGTCTTTGCTTCTTTTATCGCCCGACGATCAGGTTTTACCGGGATAGAGAGCGAAGAGCTGAAAGAGCTGTGCGCTTCCCTGATTGGTTGGATGCAGGACGGGCATACCTGTCTCAGCGTAAATCACAGGCAGGAAAAACTTCTTCTGCGCTGCCCGCTTGTCTCGGAAACGGGAGACAGTCCGCTGGTCCTGGTCAACAGCAGGCTGTATCTTGCCCGCTATTTTACCTATGAAAGACGGCTGTCGGAAAAAATGGCCGGGCTCGCCGCGATTTCTTATTCCATTGACAATCTGGACGGACTGCTCAGGAACTTTTTCGCCACTCCTGAAGCAGAACAGGATCAGCAGCGGGAGGCTGCACGTGTGGCTTTGATCAGGGGACTGTGCATCATCTCCGGCGGACCGGGTACCGGAAAAACCACGACAGTCGTTAAGATCGTTGCCATGCTGCTGGCCCATCATGGGCCCACGTTCCGCATTGCTCTGGCTGCACCGACCGGTAAAGCCGCCATGCGGCTCAGGGAATCAGTTGCCGCCCAGATTCCTCTGCTGCCCGTTGAGGATGCGGTTAAAGAGATCATACCGCGTGAGGCGCAGACCTTACATCGCCTTCTCGGAGTTCGAAAATATTCGCCTTTGTTTACCCACAGCAGTAGACGGCTACTACCGTGGGATGCGGTCATTGTAGACGAGGCCTCCATGGTGGATCTGGCCTTGATGAGTAAACTGGCTGATGCGCTGTCAGAAGGAACACGGCTGATCCTGCTGGGCGACAAGGATCAGCTGGCCTCGGTTGAATCAGGCGCAGTACTGTCCGAATGCATACGTGTACTGAGCGCAAATGTTGTCGAATTGCACGTCGCTCATCGTTTTAACGCCGAGATATCAGCGTTTGCCGGCTTTATCAGGGGCGGAGACGGAGATGCGATAGCCAGGACAATCGAAGATGACACGATATCATCAATTACCAAAGCTGAAGGGGATTGGCTCATTGTCTGTGCCGATCGATATGAACAATACCTCAGGCAGGTGAGGCTGGCAGCGGGCAGCGCGGAAGCATTACCCGCCCTTTTTCAGTTGTTTAATTCGTTTCGCATTCTCTGTGCGTTAAAAAACGGTCCTTCCGGCGTCGCCGGTATTAACGAGAGGATAGAAAGAATTCTTTCTGCGCGCGGCTTTGAGTGTGGAAGAGGCGAGTGGTATCCGGGACGTCCTGTTCTTGTTACCAGGAATGATTACAACCTTGGTCTCTATAATGGCGATATCGGCATCTGCCTTCCCGAATCTCCAGGCAGTCAAGCGTTTTTTGTCTGGTTTGAAAAAGAAGCCGGACTGTTCAGCCGTTTCATGCCGGTCCGGCTGCCGTCGCATGAGACCGCCTGGGCCCTGACCGTCCACAAGAGCCAGGGGTCCGAGTTCAGGGAGGTAATGGTTGTGTTGCCCGAAGCGGATCATCAGCTCCTTTCCCGGGAGCTGTTGTATACGGCAGTGACCCGGGCACGGGAGAGGGTCATTATACGAGATCCTGCATCGCTCTGCGGGCAGATGGTTAACCGTTCCATTAACCGCAGCAGCGGGCTTGCCGAACAACTGCGATGCTACCATGAAAACAGGGGGGAGTGAATGAGGTGGAATTTACTCCGTATGCTCTTTGCCGGCGCCTGGTCAGCAGTGAAACGTCATGGTCGTTTGGTTGTGCGACTTGCTGTCTAACCGGAATCGTTTCAGGATTTCTGAACCAGGTACATGAACCAGAGGATGACCAGTCCAAGGCCTGCGAGAAACATGCCTCCGGAGAGAAAGGTTCCGGTGATATCAAGCAGGTAGCCAACCATAAACGGACCCAGAAATCCGCCGACCTCGGCAACACAAAAAAATACTCCCGTTGCCGAGCCGAGGTAATTGGAGGCTACCTCAGGGCTGTCCATCAGGCTCAGCACCAGAAGTGGCATGAGGCAGGGGCCGGAAATACCAAAAAGCAGCAGGCCCGGAATCACCTGCCATTGCAGGATCACCACCCAGGATATGGAAAACCCTGCCAGCAAAGCCAGCAGACCGATGGCCCAGCCCCGCTGGTGGGGCGGTACGATTCTTGGAAAGATCAGAACAGCTGGGATGCTGGTTAAAAAAGGCAATGCCGAGGCAACTCCCGCTGCAGCCGGAGACATGCCTCCATTCTCGAGGATTTTGGGGAGCCAGGCAAAATAGCCATGCATTATGCCGAAAGAGAAAAGGCCTGACAGCAAAATCAGCCGAACGGTTCGAATCTGGAACAGGTCGGCAAGCATTGGCAGAATTCTGAAACGAGCTGTTCTGGATTCGGTACCCGCTTCCCGGGCCAACCCCCACCAGAATCCGGCAAAGACAAGCGTCATCACGCCATAGGAGACAAAGGTCAGGCGCCAGCTATAGTCCGTCAGCGGCATAACGACACTGTTTGTGGCTGCCAGCGAGAACATGCCGCCAACCCACGGGCCGGTTGTATAAATGCCAACCGCGGTCCCGCGTTCCCGACCCTGAAACCAGGTGGCGATGGTCTTCGGACAGCCGATCGAAATCATTGGTCCGCCGACCCCAAAGAGGGCCACAAAGAACAGCAGCGAATAAAATCCGCTGGCTGCAGAGCGAAGCACCGCTGAGAGGCCGATGACCAGAGCCCCGAAAAAGATTGATCTCCGGATGCCCCAGCGATCCATGATTACGCCTGCAGCGATCGCCAGGACGATATAGGTCATCTGCCAGGATCCAAGAATGAAGCCCATCTGCGCAAATGACATCTCAAGATCACGGATAATCGGCGTTATCAGCGGAGATGGGGACCTCGTCACTACACCGAAAGAGAAGTAAAGCAGCCAGAGCAGGGCAAGCATCAGCCATCGATACGGCTGTCTATGGGGCGGCAGATCTCCCGGATTATCCTGGGCAGGCTGATCGGGCTGACTATTCAAGGCGGTGGTAAATAACCAGACATGCAGCAGTGTTGCAGGCAGTCTGAGCGTCTGGCGGTAGCGGCGAAAAGAAATACAAAATCACCGACAGCAGGTTCTCGTTATTTTTCATGCGATTTGGCATATTCAATGATGCGCTGAACCTTGGGTTCTGAACTGCCGCCGGGGATGTATTCAGCGGTCAGCCAGGTAGTCACGAGGCTTTTGGCCAGTTCATGACCAATGACAAAGGCACCGAGCGTCATGATATTGGCATTATTACTTTTGATGGAGCGTTCTGTTGAGTATGGGTCATGGCAGATCGCGGCATAGGCGCCGGGAACCTTGTTGGCGGCGATAGACATGCCGATGCCGGTTCCGCACACAAGTATCCCGCGGTCATATTTTTGCTCAACAACCGCTTCAGCGACGGCGATAGCAACGTTTGCATAAATCACGTCTTCACTGCCAAAATCCCGGCAGGTGTGGCCCTGCTCTCTCAGGTGAGCGATGATCACCCCTTTCAAGCCGGCGGCATTTGGATCGCCCCCAATTGCGATATTCATTCTCTTCTCCTCTGATAATAAAAACCCTGTTAGGCCACAGGTGATGCAATGTCACTTGATTAAAGGTGTCCGGACAGATATCCGGGGGACAGATATCATCGTCCGAAAGTCTTTATTGCCGCTTTTAATTCTTCATGGGTGTCGCTGTAAGCTTCAAGTGTTAAGCCTTTATCAAAGGCTTCCCAGGCCTGCCTGAGACTGGCTGCACCACCTTTTGGTCCCATGGGATGCTCGAAGACACCACGCCCGGGAACAATGCCGAAATCAATTGTCTTCAAGGCTTTGTGAATGTCAAGTGTTGTCGCGGCCCACTGGCTTCCTGCAGGAACAGGCAGGCAGGGCTTCAATTTGCCAAGCGGTTTCAGGCACTGGTCCACATTTGCCATAACTTCCTGATCGGAGGTTCTCATCCTCGCTCCCAGGCCGGGAAAGATAATAGCGTCAAAGCCGACCATTCGCTGTAATTTGACAATGACGTTTGAGTCAATTCCATAATAGGGGACTCTGGTGAATGGGGCAATCATATCGAAATGGGCAACGATCGGCACTTTACTGTGCTTCCGCAGCATGCGAACACCACTCAAGCCGACAGTCATGGTATTGACCATAACCGCGTTAGCCCCATTTTTTACACACATATCGTGCAGCTCGACAAGCCGGTCAACCTCGTCAGTAATGTTTGCAAGGTAGATCTTTTTTTCATTGGTGCACGCTTCTGCTTTGCTCAGTGCCCTGCCCATGAGCAGCGAACGTTTGCTCAGCGGCGACCATTCGACATCGCCGAGCATCTCATCGTCCTTGGCGATATCCAGGCCGCCAATCCAGCTCTCATAAGCGAGTTCGGTAAAGGACTCCGGAGTCAGGCCGATATTGGGTTTTACCACACCAAAGAAAAGGGGGCGCTCATAGACCTCGAGCATGTCCCGCAAACCCTGGACCCCGAACTGCGGGCCCTCAAAATGGTCAAGAAATGAGTCGGGAAACGTGATGTCCAGCAATCTGATAACAGCGATACCCGGACAGTAAAAGGCACCTTCACCGCAGGCCGCCGTGAGCATGTTCGGTATCCTGGGGCCGAAGTTGGCATGCGGATGGGCAATTTTAACGTGGCATGAATAGGCGGGTCCCTGTTCATCCCCCATTTCCGGATGCTTTGATCGCTGGCGCTGTTCAATTACCTTGAGGTCAATGACTTTTGCCCCGAACCGGGGACGAAAATCTTCGTCAATTCCTACCCGTTTCCATTGTGCCGTAGACTGCTCCTGGCAAAGATGTGCCGCCGCCTCCTCAGGATCCACAAAAGATTCAAACTGATACTCGAAAATAAGATAGTCCTCCATATCGAGCTCTGACCGATCAGCAAAAAATCCTTTTCCAGTTTCTTTCATAATCTGTATTCCCTCACTCCCCCCGGGCTAGCGGTTTGCTTTTTTCAGGTTGATAAGCAGCGCAATTTTGGCGGTCTCTTCAACCAGTTCTGCATGGTGTTCAGCCTCGATAATAGTGCTGCCGAGAGCAAAGATGCCATGTCCGCTCTGCACAAAAGCGGATATCTGAGGTTTTTCTGATAAGAGGTTTTCCACCGTTTGGGCAAAATCCGTC
>CBDUGK010000047.1:0-29443 GCA_965366875.1 uncultured Desulfobulbaceae bacterium
AAGTCCCACTCTCGGTACGCTTTCCCTGCGATAGTGCCAGTAAATCGCTCGAGTCGCACATCAGCCGCGGCTCCATGGTCGGCCGCAAGCGCCAATGCTTGTTGAATCGCCTGCGCTACAGGCTCACCAGCTTTATTGAGGAGAGGATGCGACACAACTTCGTCGTTTTCGCTGTAAGCGGCTGCCATCAAAGGGGTAATGCCCGTGTCGATCTGCTTATGCTGGTTCAGCAGACCAGGGACTCTTCCGGGTTGGTTACTATCAGTGATATTGTCTAAAAACGATTGAACGTTACTGGCATCGCT
Source organism: uncultured Desulfobulbaceae bacterium (assembly GCA_965366875.1). GTDB lineage: Bacteria > Desulfobacterota > Desulfobulbia > Desulfobulbales > Desulfocapsaceae > MADRE3. The sequence goes on from CBDUGK010000047.1 coordinate 306, forward strand.
GCTGACCGATGCTTTTTGAATCTTATTTATTTCATGAAAATTATCCGCTGTTGCCAGGTTTGGAAATAACGTCAATGCAGCGAAAATCTGAATAAAAAGATATCTTTTTATGTTGTCCATATCCTTCTTATACCTCCCGATATAAATAGGCTTTTTGTAGCTTCCAATCCAATTTCTGCAGGATGCTGCGTATTCAGGCTCAACCTGGATCCGTTTTCTTGTCACTGTTAATGATGTGCTTGTACTGCATGAGTAACTATTTCACGATACTCAGTACATTTTCTTTATTTAAAAGGAGCCCCCTTCACAACTCAGCTGGAGTAAAGCAACAAGCATAACCCAGTTGTCTACAAAGGCTTTTGAATGTGATAGCCGCCATCTCTTCGTTGCATCAGCGGCTGTTTTCAGACAGGATACCAAATGACGATTGATGCAGAAAGGGTTACCGCTATGCAACGGGCAACACTGCCCATGCATCGTTTCAGGTCAGAGTGCTGGGCGCAATACCTGGCCTCTCAGCCAAAGGAGACTGTTGAGATTTCTTCTTAATCGCATCGGCTAAAAAATCTGGGGTTGGGCAACCTGCACCATCAGGAAAAACCGCAGGAAACCAGGAATTTTACGATCCTCTGATGAAGCTCCTTATAGCGTATCATCATTGAAGAATACTATTGATCGCCGTTGTTAAATCCTCATATTGATATGGCTTTAAAACTGCTGCACAAAAACCGTAATCTTTAAAATCTGCCATAATTGGATGGCTTGAGTAGCCGCTTGAAACGACTACTTTTGCCTCTGGATTAATCGTATGAATTTCCTTGACGGCCTTCTCACCCCCCATCCCGCCGGGTATCGTCAAATCCATAACGACGAGGTCAAAATCATTATTATTTTTTGTTGCCTCCATATATAACCGTATAGCTTCTTCTCCATTTTCAGCGGTAACAACCTCATGCCCCGATCTGGTAAGCATTGTTTTGAGTAATTCCCGAATTTGTTCTTCATCATCCATGATCAGGATCCGAGCGTTTGAGGCAGCCTGAAGATTTTCTGAAATATCCGGCCTGTTTATTACCAGAGTCTCTGATGCCAGCAGGTAAATCATGAAAGTACTCCCAACACCAGGAGAAGACGCTACAGAAATAGATCCTTTATGTTTGTTTATGATTGATTTAACTATTGCAAGGCCGAGCCCGTTGCCTTTTTGTTTCGTTGAAAAATATGGGTCAAAGATTTTATCAATCACATTAGCTGGGATGCCGATCCCCTGATCCTGAACCATTATTTTTACATATTTGCCTTCTTCCAGCAGTGGCGCGTTAGATTGTTCATCCCTGGAGAAGACATTCGCACAGGTGATGCTAATGGTTCCCCCACCAGGCATCGCATGGCTGGCATTAAGCACGATATTCTGGATCACCTGGCTTATTTGACCCTTGTCTATGTCGACCAACCATAAATCTTCAGGGATACAATAACAGCAGGTGGAACTGTCACCGCTCAGGACGAAACCTGCTGATTCTCTGATGACATCTTCAAGCGAGGAGATTTCGGTGACAGGCTCGCCCCCCTTGGAAAGGGTCAGCAACTGTTGAGTCAGATTTTTACCCCTTAACGTTGCTTTTTCCGCTTCAGACAAAAATTTTCTTGTACTGTCCTTCAGGTCCTTGTCAAAAAGACTGAGGTTCAGATTACCAAGCAGAGCGGTCAGAATATTGTTAAAATCATGGGCAATACCACCGGCAAGAGTACCAACCGCCTGCAGTTTTGCATTCTGCTGGAGCTGAGCCTGCATTTTCAGTTTCTCTTCCTGCTGGCGCTTCTGCTCGGTAATAACCTCAGTGTATACAATGATTCCGCCAACTGAACCATCTGATTCATACCAGGGACGGCATTCCCATCGAGTCCATTCTACCGAACCATCCTCCCGGGGATACGAGTCTTCTGCAGAACTCAGGACGTCACCTTTGAGACATCTCTGGTGAACATCCCGCCACTTTTGCGGGAGGTCTGGAAAAATTTCATAGTGATGTTTTCCAATTATATTTTCTTTTTTAAGGCCATATTCTTCAAGGTACCGATCACTGACATAGACATAATTTAAGTTTCGATCATGGACGGCGATTGCGCTCCTTGCATGAGAAATGACGTGATGCATCAGGTTTTGAGAGTGACGGAGCTGTCGATTTATCTTTCGTAATTCATCTTCAACTATTTTTCTTTCGGTTATCGGCATTACTACCTCGACAGCCGACTCAATCGTTCCATCCTCAGCGAAAATTGGAGAAGCAATGATCTGCGACCAGACCAGATTACCATCAGCATCTTTTCCTTCTTGTTCATGGGTGACACTTGACGCACCTGTCTCAAATACTTTTTTTACACCACAATCCGCGCAGACATCTTCTCTTTGATTGTATGTTGAGTAACAATGCTTGTTTACAAGGTTTTCGCCAAACATACCTTTGATTATTTCATTAGCCCATACTGTCTTATATTCTCGGGAAATTATGGCCACACCGACTCCCACACACCGTGTTATCCTTTCAAGTAATAAAGATTGGATATCTGGATCGTCAATATTTTTTATCATCTTTGAACCTTCTTAAAGTGATTTTTTCATCGTTATTATCAGCCTGTCAGCCTATCAGAATGATTGATCGAAAAAATCAGCTGAAATATCTGTTACCACCCCGGTATTCCAACTCATTCTGATTTGTAGCACTTGGGCTGGAAAAACGGAATGTTCCTCTCATTATAGCATTTATTATGTTGTCATATCAAATGGTTTTGGACGAATCCAGTGGATAGGGTCCTTGAGATAACAGCAAGGAATAGATAGAGTAACCGACACTGGGCGGAAGCAGATGAGTGGGCTGCGCTGCCTGCAGGATCAAAATATAACTACTGTTCCTGTTAATTGCAGATACTGACAAGCCAATTACACCTCACCCCCTCCCGTAATCAGACGAGGCGTGTTGAGTTCCAAGGAGTTGAGATGCATCAGCGAGATAATGCTTGCCTGCGGAGAAGCCACCAGGCAAGACAACCGTAGAGCGCAGTGCAGAGCCAGAGCTGTCTCCAGAGCGGGAGGATCTCTGAAAACTCCGCTCCCATCTGATTGAGACCAATAAAAGCCTTGATGGCTGGAATGACCGGAATGAATTGCATGAGGGCGGTCAGCTGAGCGGGAATTGCGGAAACCGGCCAGATAAAACCGGAAGCAAAGATAAGCGGCATTGAGCTGAGGAGAACCAGCAAGGTCGCCAACTCCCGTCGCCGCAGGAGCAACCCGAGGCTGATGCCCAGAAATGTGGCGGCGAGTAGGAAGGGCAGGATGATCAAATTCAGTTCTGAGAAATCCGCCAGCTGCGGAATATTGTAAAAGGCAAAGCTGAAGCCAAAATAATACATACAGAGTAACCAGTAGATGACAACAAAAAGCGCGGTTCGCACCAGCAGCAGTTTCCATGGTGCCACCTCCAGCCAATACCCTCTCCCTTCAAGCAAGCGCTGTTCATTCTGTCCGCCGCCAAGTATCCCTGCCCCCATGAGCAGGGTCTGATGCAGGATGAGTATAAAGACGGCCGGGATCACATAATTTACGTACCCCATGGTCGGGTTAAACACCGGGTGGATATTGAGTTTTACCGCACTGTACTGTTCCTCGGCCAGAGCCTTTACCTGACCGGACATAAGCATCCGGGAGATTTTCACTTCCGCATTCAGCGTTTGACCTGAGGCTGCCAGCCCCTCCAGCACGGTACCATAGACCAGAAAATAGCTGGCATCTCCGGCAAATGAAAGCGTCGGTGTGTTGCCCCTGAGGAGATCCCGGTAGAAATGCTCCGGTATAACCAGGATGCCGCCCATTTTCCGATCGATAAATATGTTCTGCGCTTCTTCAAGGCTGTAGGCCCGTCCGCTCAACTGTACCTGCGGGGTTGCGTCCACCATCCTTTCCAGCCGTCGACTGAGCTGACTCCCATCCAGATTAACGACAACCACTTGTTGATCTCTTGGGATCTGTTTGGCGTACGGCAATGGATAAAGGAAAGAATAGAGCAGTACCCCGCCAAAGACCGTGAGCATGATAGCCTGATCAGAAAAGACTGCCTGCCACTCCTTTTTACAGATATCCCACCAATTCATTGGGTCGCCTCGCGGCTGGCATGTGCGGCGCCCAGCCGCTTTGCTTTAAAGAAGACGTATATGAGCGGGAGAACGAAGAAGCCAAGATACTGCAGTTGAGAAAAAGTCGTATGCAGCGGCGCACCATAATTAACCTGTCCGAACTGAATTTCGATGTAATGGCTTATCGGGATCAGATTACGCCAGATTCTAGCCGGCAGGGTCATATCCGTGACCGGAAAGGTCACTCCCATAAAGGCGAGCCCCGGTGCCGCATATGCCGCGGCAAGACTGAGTCCTCTGGCAGCATCTTGTGTTATCAAAAAAAGCAGGGAAGCAACACCAATACTGGCACAAACCGTAACCAGCTGGGCAAAAACAAGCAGGGCCCAGTTGCCATGCATGGGCCAGCCGAGAAAGATATACATCCCCCAGAGGAAAAGGAGACCGTGCAGCCAAAACAACAGGAGTATGGGTAGAAATTTGGCCAGCAAAGCTCTGGCCGGGAAAGCCCCCAACCATCCGACAAAACCATTTCTGCGTTGTTCGGCAGCAAGCGAGAGCACCGTTGCCGCTACCATCAGAATCTGCCAGACGGCAGGCAGTATGGCGGAAACAAGGAACTGAGCGTAATTGCTGTTGATATTAAAAAGGGGGGTTATCTGACTGCTTACCGGCATTGCAGATGAAAGTGCCATATCAAAAACGGCTGATCCGCTTGCCAGATTTTTAGCGATTTCAACGTTTACAGAAAAGGTGCCCTGGGCCTGCTGGAGTGCTGAATTAACGATCTTGCCGATCAGCAGAAACTGGCTGTTGACAAAAGCGTCCACTTCCGGCGGTCGACCGAGCATCATTTTTTTTTCCAGGTCCACCGGGATGACAACTAAGCCGTATATCTTTCCTGTGCGCAGAGCAGCTGCTCCCTGCTGGACATCCAGATAATTGAAAGCGGTTTCAAGGGCAGGACTGGCATCGTAATGGCGGATCAAAGCCCTGGAGAGGCTGCTTTTATCCAGATCAACAACGCCGACAGGAAGATCCCTGGCAATTCCCTGTGAAAAAATAGCCCACATGATGAAAAAGAGCAGAAGAGGAATCCAGCTGACCAGGGATGCCAGCCAGGGATCGCGGCACAGGACTTTCCACTCCCGGATAACCATGGATGAAAAAGAAGGCGCCATCATTTTTCAACCAGCACACTCATCCCTGCCCGTAATCCTTCAATAGGCTTGATCGGCCTAGCCTCAACTTCGAAGCTGCGCATATCAAAGCCCTTGTCGCCACTAGTCGAGCGCCAGGTTGCAAAATCGCCCATAACCGCAACATGATTTACCCGAAAGCGATAGCTGCTGTTACCAAAAGCTGGAATTGTCGCACTGAATTCGCTGTCTTTCGAAAATTCTGCAAGCCGGTCCTCCCGGACATGAAAGACAACCCAGGCATCGTTCATGTCAATCACGGTGACAACGGGAAATCCCTGGGGGGCAATTTCACCGGTTTGCAGCAGGATCTGGGAAACCTCCCCGTCATGCCAGCTGTTGATCCGGGTATCAGCAGCATAAACCTCGACTTCTCTCACGGCACCTGCAGCCATTCGTGCCTTGCCCGCTGCCGCTTGTTTCGTTTCATCGCGAGCACCCTCTTCGGCTAATTTGAACATCTGGTATGCACCATTAGCGGCAAAACGGGCAGCCTGATACTGAGCATAGGCTTCATCACGCTTCTGCTCTGCGACAACCCCATCGCCAAACAGATTGTCTATGCGCTGGAAAGTCTTTTCCATGAGTTCAGCAGCGGTTTTGGCCTGCTGCCATTTGTCCCGAGCCGCTTCAATCTCCTGATCTCTTGCGCCGATACTCACCTCCTTGGCGAGCGCATCGGCCGCATCTTTTCCGGCAATCGCCTGCGACAGTCTTGCATCAATCTCCGGACTGAGAATGGTAAAAATAAGCTGGCCCTTTTTAACCTGATCTCCTTTGCGGACGAGAACCTGATCAATGCGGCCGGCGACTTTTGAACTGATATTATACTGCTGTGCCTCTACCTGACCCTGCAAGCGCATTGGTTTTGGCTGATATGCGTACCAGAAGGTGTAACTCAGCCAGGCGATCCCTGCAGTTATGGCAACGACGACCAGAATGTTTCTGAACAAACGCATTACCGTACCTCTGTTGCTTGTGAATTCTGATAAAGCAAAAAACGCTGCGGTTCGCCGCTGACAGCATAGAGTTGTGCCATGGCGACCACATGGTTATAAACGGCAACCGTGCGCCGGGTCTTAATTTCGGCCAGAAACAACTCGGCATCGATCACATCAAGGGAGGTTGAAAGCCCCTGACTGAAGGCCTTCGCCCGCAGATCGACAGTTTCCTCGGCAAGTTTGAGGCTGGAACCGAGCCCATTATATTCCTCACGTGCCTGCTCGGCCTGGCGGTAACTCTTTTCAACCAATACGGATAGGTCGCTTCTAACCTGCAACTGCAAAGCGTTTATTTGCTTTATCATACTCCTGGCTGCCTTGAGGTTGCCCGAGCGGCCGGATCTTTCAAGAAGTGAAAAATGTATGCCCACCCCCGCAACCCAGTCTGGAAGAAGCTCGGTCGCCAGGTCGTCCTGCTCATAGAGGTTGTAATTGGCGAAAACGGCTACTGTCGGAAGATATTTGCCCTTTTCCATGGCGAGCAAACCTGCGGCCTGTTCTTTTTTAGAGTCGAGAACACCGAGGCCCGGATAACTGGCAAGGGTTTTGTCGAGGAATGAAGCCAGAGGCGGCATGGTATCATTTATGAACAGTGCATCTGAAGGGCTAACCGTCTGTGATCTTTTCAACAATCTGGTCAGGGCGAGCCTGGCAATTTGCAGATCAGCAGACGCCTTACGGCGTTCGACTGTTGCCTTGTCATAGGAAGCCTCCGACTGCATCCGTTCGACCTTGGCGATCTGACCCTGTTCCTGGAGGAGAATCGAATGATCGCGATGTTTCTTCAGCCCGGCTTCGACATCCACCCTGGTGTCGAAAACTCTTTTCGTTAAGACAACCCCAAAATAGGTTCGGGCCAGATTTCCAAACTGCTCCTCCAGTTTCATTTCCAGCTGCTGGTTCGCCTCTTTCAGCTGCCCCCCTGCAACATCCTGGGCCGCATCAATTCTTCCTCCTGCATAGATGGGCCACTGAGCCTGGATTGAGCTGGTAAGATTGCTGCGTTCGGCAATCGTTGAGGTGAAGCCGCTGTTAATTTGAGCCGCGGACATTCCGTACCCCTTTGCCAGGTTGGCGATGACAGGCTCCAGCTGATCACCGGCAGGCATACTCTCTAAAATATCGGCAGGAGACAGGGTAACCTCATCATTGAGATACAGGTAATTTGCTGATATCCCAATTTCCGGGAGATACAGATCCTTAGCCGCATCCTGTTTATATTTGGCCTGCTCGACGTTTTCCCTGGCTGCGGCGAGGGTATCGTTTTCAGCGACAACCTGCTGCCAGGCTTCCGCAAAACTGACTGCAGTGTCTGCGGGAGAACCGCTGACCCGAAGCGAGCTGCAGAGAAGAAGTGTTGTTACCGTAACCGCTATCAGCGGCCTCTTTACATAGGTGTTCACAGATCGAACCATGGTGTGCGTGCCTGTTTGACAGATTAATTTTTATTTTTTAATAAAGGCAACAGGCCTGCCACTATAAAATGGAAATTTAAAAACGGCAAGATCAGTATTTTATCATCTCAACCCCACCGACTGCTCAGCAATGCATTTGATCTGGTTCTTGATTTTTATCTCGCCACTGCCAGACAATTCTGTTTACTCGTCAGGATTGATGGTTACTATTGATTGTTCTTATACAAGGATAACCCGCAAGAGGTTATGGTGGCTTTATAAATCATTGAGCTAATCGTCATACATGAAGGAGAATCCGATGAAAGGTCTGGTATATCACGGGGATGAAGTTCTCAAATGGGAAGACGTACAGGATGTTACACCAAAGGAAAATGAAGTGAAAATCAAGGTGAAGGCAGCAGGCATCTGTGGCTCTGATGTGCACGGCTACCAGGGTATCACCGGACGCCGCATACCACCTATGATTATGGGGCATGAACTTTCAGGCGTTGTCAGCGAGGTTGGAAACAATGTCAAAACCCTGAAGGCTGGCGACAGGGTGGTGCCCTACCCTATGGATTACTGCGGGGAATGTCCGTCTTGCAAGAGCGGTAATGCGCAATTTTGTCCAGACAAACGACAATTTGGTGTACTGACGGTAGACGGTGGTTTTGCCGAATACCTGTGTGTTCCTGCCAAGGTTTGCCACACATTACATGACGACGTATCATTCGGGGCAGGAAGCACGGTTGAACCATTGGCCGTGGCCTTCAGGGGCGTTAAACATGCCGGCGATTTAGCGGGTAAAACCATCCTGGTCGTAGGGTCAGGAACCATAGGGCTGATGATTGTAGCATGTGCAAAGGTCCAGAACCCTGCTAAGATCATCGTCTCAGATCTCAGCAAGAGTCGCCTGGCTGTGGCGAAAATGATGGGTGCGGATATCACCGTAAATCCAGCAGAGGCTGACATTAAAGAGGTTATTAAAGCCAACACGCAAGGACAAGGTGTCGATATTTCTTTTGAAGCGGTCGGGGTAACTCCGGCGTGTGTTCAGTCATTGGAAAATCTGAGAATCGGGGGCACATCCGTCTGGCTTGGACAGGGCAAGAAAATTGTCGAAATCGGCATGCTGGATATTGTAACAAGAGAATTGAATGTCTGCGGAAGCTTTACCTATGGGCTCAAGGAATTTGAATCTGCAGTAAATATGCTCAACCAGGGAAAAATTAATCCAGAGCCTATTATCAGCAAGGAAGTACCCATGAGTGAGGGGGCTCAATGGTTTGAGAAATTGAAAAGACCCGAAGACCTGGTAAAAGTCGTTCTAAGAGAAGAGGGATAATGCGATGAGAATTGGCTGTTGTGTCAACATGGTGGCTACGGCACCCGGTGGCATTGGAATTGAGAGAATAGAAACGCTTGCAGCCTCCGGTTACGATTATGTGGAACTTCCACTTGCCCAGATGATGGAATTGAGCTCGACTCAATTCAACGAACTGGTCGAATATGTAGAATCATCAGGGATACCCTGTGAAGCGTGTAATAATTTTATTCCTGCCAGCCACCCGATTACCGGTGACAAAGTCGATGTGGTAAAACTGGGTGAATATATCGATGAGGCCCTTGAACGGGCTGATATGCTGAGCGCCAAAAGCATCGTGTTCGGCAGCTCCGGCGCAAAAAACGTTCCGCAGGGATTTCCGATGGAAAGAGCCTGGGAGCAGATTGTCGAAACCTTGCGGCTGGTAGATGCAAAAATAGGAACCCGTGAGATCAAAATTGCAATTGAACCCTTGTGCAAATTGGAGAGTAATATTGTTGTAAATGCGCACGAAGGGCTGAAATTAGCAAAAGAAGTGAATCGGGAAAAAATCAGGTTATTAATAGATTATTACCATCTGGTGATGGAAGAAGAGGATCAGAGCATCATAGAAAAAGCCAGAGACTATCTGCAGCATATCCATTTAGCCAACCCCAGCGGACGCATCTATCCTCTTGCTGAAGATGGTGTGGATTATAGGAGGTTTATAGAAAACCTGAAAAAAGCAGGATATGACAGCAGGATCAGTATAGAAGCGTTTACGGATCATTTTGAAGCAGATGCACCGGGATCACTGAAGGCTGTCCGGGATGCAGCTGACTCAGGCAATACAGGGTTGCCAAAACAGAGATAATAAGTTTTGCCTCCGCCAGCAAACGATGCTTCCTGTCTTAACAAACGTGCGGATTGCAATTCGTTATACCTTCATTTCCTCGTATCCGATCAGGGCGTAATGGTCCCTCCATTCATAATCACAGGTAATACAGCGCTTAGGAATTTTAATGGATCCGCCTCCGATAGATGGCTTACCGTTCCGGGCAATATTTTTCGAGAGACAATACGGACAGTATTCTCCGCGTTTTTTAATGTAATTCGGGTCTTTGGTTATGTCTGCCACAGCGCATTCCAACGGTACGTAATTGAAGAGATAAGACGGTCAAAAAGAGAGCTTATAGATCAAGACAATTCTCAGCACTTGTCTCACTAACTCTTTTAGGCATTGTTTGTTAATCATAAATAGTCAACGGTTGTCTGGTCAACCTTTATCAGGCAAGATTGGTTCTCTGGGAGCTGACTTTTGTGGATGTGACCAGCAGGGGCAGGCCATCCGAACAATACTGTTTGGTTTTTAACATCAAATCAAGAAATATTTGTCCTGAAATCTCTCAGATGCTTGAAAAAAGGAATTTTGTAATTACTTTTTCAGGCCTAACTCAGGAAATAATTGGGACATATTCGAGAAAGAAATTGAAGAGTATCTAACAGCCTTAGTGGCTCAATTCATCACTGAAACATGGTCCCCAGCTACTACTGAAATATCCAATTCAAGAGGATCGAAAGCAGCTCATGTAATCGAGGTAAAAACAAGGTTACATGCCAGAAGCCAGTGATCTATCTTTGAAGACACTGGAACGTAGTAGCACCGCTCTTCAATTTCTTGGCGGGACAGGTGTTCGCCCATTGGTTGGGTAACATTTAACACATTATAGGAGTACATAATGGGACTTTTCAGCTTTGCCAAGGATATTGGCAGAAAACTCTTCAACAAAGAAGAAGAAGCACCGGAAAAGATAAAAGCACATATCGAGGCAGATAACCCGGGAGTGAACAATCTTGAGGTTACCGTCAGTGACGGAATCGTTTCGCTTACCGGCGCAGCCTCCAGTGCCGAAGCTCTGGAAAAGGCGGTTTTAATGGCCGGGAACGTGAAGGGCGTCAGCGAGGTGAAGACAGAAGGAGTTACAGCTCCCCCAGCAACCAGTACGGTCGAGTATTACGAGATCGTGGCCGGTGATACCTTGTCCGCGATCGCTCAACAATACTATGGTAAGGCTTCTGCTTATGTGAAAATTTTTGAGGCAAACAAACAAGTGATTAAAGATCCTGACAAGATCTTTATCGGCCAGAAGATACGTATTCCTCTGGATTCCTGAAATTCACCGAAAAACCATGCTCCCCACCCTGCTCCCGCAGGTCTCACAACCATGCACGCTGTGGTATAACTCGACGTGAGTACATCGAGATACACAACTGGTTGCATTGTCTGAGGATAGAGAACGTCGCGGCAGCAAAGGAATGGGTTTTCTCGGTTTTGACGGTTCAGGGAGAAGTGGAAAAAAGACAGCTGCAAGCCCCATCAAATATGTCGCGGAGGTAATATACATGATTAATTTCCCAATGAAGTATCTTGACAAAGCAATGAACACGGTTCGCGAGTTGGGCCTCTTGCCTGCAGACTCCGACAGCAGCGACCAACCGATTGTTGCCCTGCTCAACCAGATAACCACCATCGATGAAGTGCGGGTGGTGGCCATTGCCCGAACGCTGAGCCAGGCATCATTGTTCAATGAGATCGTGCGGGAACAGATCCAGGCCCTGGACATCAGCGACCGTTATGAAAGTATTACCAAGTCGTTCAATTCGATCAGGGACGATGCCAAAACCATGGTCGATCAACTGGCAGACGGCAAGATATCCACCTTCGAGAGACTGACAAACGTCTGGACCAAGGTTACCCATGGTGATATTGCTTCCCGCTTTGATGAAATCAAGGAAATCTATACGGACGTCTCTGAATCCACCCTGGAACAGATTCAGCGTGAGCAGCTCATCCTGGATGCCTATCAGGATTTCCGCGGCGCTCTGAAACAGTCTGAGGTGCTGGCGCTTGAGGTGCTGAATAAGGCCGAGGGAATTCTCGAGGCTGCCCAGGCCGAGGTGAATACAGCCATGCAGGCAGTTGAAGGTTACAGCGGTGGAGATCCCGTCGGACAGGCAAAATTGGAAATGGCCCGGGATGAAAAGGTACGCGCTCTGCAGGAAACAGACAAAAAGTATCAGCTGGCCAAAGATCTGTCTGACAACCTGACCGTCAGCTATAACAGCTCTGAGGTGGTCATGGCCCGCCTGCAGCAGACCAACCACGCCAAGGAGCGGCTCTATTCCCAGGCAGTCACCTTTTTCAGCACCAACGAGACGGTACTCACGGCGCTGACGGCAAGTTTCACCGGACTCTTCGGGCTCAATGAAGGCACCCGCACTGTCGAAGCGATGAAGGAAGGAATGAGCCAGTCTCTTGAAGTACTCGCAGAGGTCGGCGGCGAGGTCCAGGAAGCGGCGCTCCGGGCAGGCTACGGGCCAACTATCAGGGCCGAGGCGATAAAGAAACTGGTTGATTCAGTGGTTGATTATCAAATCAGAAGCCAGGAAATCATCACTGAGATGCGTGCCAGCAGTACCGCGAATGCCCAGGAAATCCGCAACGTGGTTGAAGATGGCAAGAGAAGAATGGCCAGACTTGCCGAGAGCGGCAAGGCACTGATTGAATCCAAGTAAATGGTATGAGTGAACAAGCGCCTGCAGCAAGCCAGTCACTTGACGACGTGATGATGGCTATGGACGTGGTGGACACGCTGCGTCACCGCTCCCTTCTGGTTGAAAGAGAACTCGGTGCAGACGACCGCGACGAGGAGTTGAAAAAGAAACTTCGCAAGATATATGAGGCCCAGGGGATCGAGGTCCCTGACCACGTTCTGGAAGAAGGCGTCAAGGCGCTTCGCGATGGACGGTTCAGCTACCAACCGCCGGCCGGCGGGCTGCAGGTCAAACTAGCCCAAATCTACATACGTCGGGGGAGCTGGGGAAAATGGCTGCTGGGCGCAATCGCAGCCCTGATTATTGCCCTGCTCAGTTACTATTTCCTGGTTATTGCCCCGTCCAACCGGTTGCCCGAGCACCTGCAGCAGATACACCAGGAAGCCAGAACGGCGGCCAAGATAGATGAAACACGCGGCCGGTCAGAGGCGGATGAACTGTATGCAGCCGCCAAAACGGCACTGGATGCAGGCGATGAGAAAAAAGCCGAGAGCCTGCTTGGCTCCCTTGAAGCTCTGAAAGCGCGTCTTCAGGCCACCTTCCGGCTGCAGATCGTGGTCAAGCCGCAGGCCAAAACCGGCGTCTGGAGAATTCCCGATGCCAATACCCAGGCCCGGAACTACTACATCATCGTCGAAGCCATTGGACCAGACGGTAAACCTGTCGAGGTGCCGATCAAAAATGAAGAAACCGGAAAGACAGAACTGGTCACGACCTGGGGACTGCGCGTTGACGAGGAGGTCTTCAACCGCGTTGCTCGTGACAAGCAGGACGATGGGATTGTTCAGGACCGGGAGTTCGGTGTCAAACAAAGCGGTTATCTCGAGCCTGAGTACCGATTCAGCACGACCGGTTCAGCAATAACCTCTTGGTAATAAGGATAGGCGATGATCAGTGGAACAAAGACCCTGGCATATTTTCAGCAGGCATTGGCCGATGAGCGGAAGCAGCTGGAAGAGGTCGGCAGGCAGACAGACAAACTGAGCGAGAGGCAGCTGGCCCTTGAACAGGACGACCTGGCCGATTTTCGCGAATTGGCCAGGTTGCGGGTTGACCTCCTGGCCACAGAGCAGGTACAGAGCAGCCTTGACGAGGCAGAACAACTGGTACAGTCCTTTCTCAACGAGCGGCAGGGTCAGCGAGATCAGGCTGAAAAAGCAATGAGGGCAGCCCAGGAGGAAGCGCTTGAACTCGGTCATCGCCGTGAAGAGCAAGCGCTGCGCACCGTTGAGCTGGCGAATCGTATTGACGATGCGGAAAAAAAGACCCAGGACAGGCTGGATCAGGACCTGCGCTACATTGAACAGCGCGATAGCGTCGAACATGCCCGGCGCACAGCAATTCACGCCGAGACCAAGGCCAAGAAGAGTGAAGAGGAACTGGAGAGCAAAGGCCAGCCATATCGCGATGACCAGCTTTTTATGTACCTCTGGCAGCGGGGCTACCAGACCCCTGAGTATACGAGCGGCAAACTGACCCGCTGGCTGGACGGATGGGTTGCACGACTGGTCAACTATGCCGAATCGAGAGTTAACTTTGTAAGACTTCAGGAAATTCCCAAACGCCTGCGCGAACATGCACGGATGCGCGCCGAAGAGGCGGAAGCCGAATACGAAAAGCTGCACCAGCTCGACCAGCAGGCCAGAAAATCCGCTGGCATCGACCGGCTTGATGAAGAGCTTGCTCAGCAGCAGGAGTTATTGGCAGAGATTGATCGGGAGATCGAAGCAGCAACCCAGAAAATGTGGCCCCTGGAGGAGAAGAAAGCCGCATTCGCTGCCGGGGATGACCCGAATTATCAAAAAGCGATCGATTTGCTCAGTAACGAACTAGCCAAAGACGAGCTGACTGCCCTGCACAGCGATGCGTTGTCCACCCCGTTTATAGAGGATGACATCATCATCACGAACCTGTTTCGACGGCTGGAATCAAAAGAGGATATAGCCGAGGACCGCCGGGAGTTAAAAGATTTACGTGCAAAACATGAAGCTCGCATCCGCGAGTTGGAAAAAATTTTCGCCGATTTCAAAAAAAACCGCTTTGACAGCCCAGGAAGCGGCTTTGCCAATAGTGCGATGGTTTCCATGATGCTCGCCAATTTCCTCAACGGTCTGCTGAGCCGCGCTGACCTGTGGCGGGTGCTGGAACAGCAACGGCGTCATCAGCCACGACAAGCCGACCCCGGTTTCGGATCCGGCGGATTTGGCCGGGGAACCGTTTGGGGCGGCGGACGTAGTTTGCCTCGTTCGCCCCGTCCATCCGGTGGCGGCTTTCGTTTTCCAAGCGGCGGCGGAGGCGGATTCCGCACCGGCGGTGGATTTTAGACCATCGTCTTGTCCCTGTTGCCTGCTTGCCTTGTTAACCAGAACAACCACAATTCCATCGCTGAAGGTATGTAAAGAGGTCGAAGATGTCTAAGCTCAAATCACCAGCCTGCATAGTGTGAAAATCAGATGATAATTTCAGCTACCGTTCCGAGGTGTGTCAGCTCGGCTGCAGGTTTTTGCATATCAGCCGTGATTGCTCCGGCAGCATAGCGGGCGATCAAGGTAGGACGCTTGTGGGATTAGGGTTCCGTAATTGAGATCCTCTAGCCGGAGAGGGGTCGAACTCCCCGAATTTTTTTCCACACTTTAACCAGTTGCGGCGACACCCAGATCATAATTGTAATAAAACCAAGCACTGCAGAAACGGGACGTTCGAAAAACGCGAGCAGATCACCGTCTGCCTTGATCATCGAGCTCATGAAACTTTCCTCGAGCAAGCCGCCCAGGACGAGACCAAGAATCGCAGGTGCAATCGGGAAACCATTCTCCTCCAGGAAAAAAGAGACAACGCCAAGAACCAGCATGATGCCGACACCGAACACCGTGTTGTTGATGGCAAAGGTGCCAACGACGCAGAACATAAGGATCACCGGCATCAATATCTCCCGGGGAACACGCAGCAGCTGCTTGGCCGATTTAATGGCAACCAGACCGAGCGGCAGCAGCAGCAGGTTGGCCAGGAAAAACGAGACAAATACGGCATAAATCAGTTCAGGCTGCTCCAGAAAGACGGTTGGCCCCGGATTCATTCCCTTTACATAGAGCACACCGATGACGATGGCCGTAATCGAATCACCGGGAATACCGAACACCAGGGCGGGGACCCAGGTTCCACCGAGTCCTGCGTTGTTCGATGAGGCTGCATCGACGATGCCCTCGACATGACCGGTACCGAACTTTTCCGGTTCACGCGAAAACTTCTTCGACACAGCATAGGAAATCCAGGCCGCGATATCGGACCCGGCGCCAGGCAGCGCACCTACCAGTACGCCAATGGTACTGCCCCGCAGCAGGTTAAGTTTGTAACGGTAGAGCACTTTGCCGAGCCCGGCGAAGATGTTGCCGACAGCGCGCTGCTCTACCTGCGGGGGCGGCTTGACGGCAGTGACCGAACGAATAACCTCAGCCATGGCAAACATGCCGATCATCGCCGGAATAAAGTTTATACCTCCCAGCAATTCAATACTGCCGAAGGTAAAACGGGGAAAGCCGGTCGTACCGTCGATGCCGACGGTGGCGATCAGCAGACCGATCATCAGCGAAATCAGACCCTTTGCAGCCGATTCGCTCGAGATGAAGGCGGCACAGGTCAGCCCGAGGGAAGCCAGCCAGAAATATTCAAATGACGAGAATTTGAGTGCGAACTCGGCCAGGAGCGGGGCCGAGAAAGAAAGCGCAATAGCACCGAATATCCCGCCCAGCACAGCACTGACCAACCCTGTGCCAAGAACGAGTTCGGCCTGTCCCTTGCGAGTCATGGCGAAGGCTTCGTTGGTATAGGCTGCCGAGGCAGGCGTGCCCGGAATACGCAGCAGTGCGCCCGGTAGATCACCGGCAAAAATCGCCATGGCAGTCGCTGTGACGATCGCAGCCAGAGCCGGGACCGGCGGCATAAAGAAGGTTACCGGCACGAGCAGGGCTGTTGCCATTGTCGCCGACAGACCGGGGATCGCTCCCATGAAGAGGCCGAACGCGCCTGAAAGTGTGATCACCATCAGGACATAGGGATCAAAAATCAAGTCAAATGCAACGATGAAAAGATCCATACCTGCCTCACCAGCCGAAGATCGGTACAATTCCCCAGGGAAGGGGTACACGAAGAAACTCGCCGAAGAACTGCTGGATAACGATGGTAGCTAGAATTGAGATTAAAGCTGACGAGAGCCAGGAGGAGATGCCCCGCAACCAGGCAAGAAGGACCATCAGACAGATGAAACTTGTCGGGATGAATCCGAGAAAATCGGAGACCACGATATAGAAAATCAGGACAGCGATCACCAGAAAGAAACTGGCCAGGTGCCGTGAGGATGAAATCCAATCCATAACAGTCACCCAGGGGGCTTCGTTGCGATTGCGAACACCTCTGATAATCAGGGCAAACCCGCCCGCCGCCATGAAAAAACCGATCAGACGCGGGAACAGGGCAGCGCCGTATTTCTGTCCCGGCATGATCGGGAAGTCCCGTGTGAGGTAAAACACCAGAAATCCAAACAAAATAAAAAATATTCCGGAAATTGCGTCGTTAACCTTCACGCGAGCCTCCCCAAATCACGACACCTTCAGACAACTGTTAATTGGTGAGCCCGGCGGCCTTCATGACCTTGCCGAATGACTCATCGGTTTTCTTCATGGTCTCAAACGCTTCCTCGGGTCCACGGTAGATCATGCCAAAACCCCGACCGTCCATGAACTCCTTGTATTCGTTGCTATCGTAGGCGCGTTTAATGGCAGGTACCAGCACGTCCATGACTTCCTGCGGCAGACCCTTCGGGCCTGAAATCGTGCGCCAGACACTGACGGTCCAGTCTGAACCTGTTGATTCCTTCAGCGTTGGAACATCCGGGAACAGAGGCAACCGGGCTTCATCCATGTTGGCGAGCGGCAGTACTTTACCAGCTTCGATCAGGGCACGGCCTTCGGCCAGAGAGGAGGTGATGAAGTCCACCCCGCCGGCGACCATGTCCTTCAGAGCCGGGGCCGAACCCTTGCTGGGTACCCACGGTACCTTTGCAACATCGACGCCTTCAGACAACATCCAGCCGGCATAGCCGAGATGCCAGATGCCACCCTGGCCCGTTCCGGATGCCTTGAAGGTCTTTTCTGGCTGTTCCTTGATCGCGGCAAGCAGGTCTTTGGCGCTCTTGTACGGAGAATCAGCACTTACCATGAGTCCCCCCGGATCCTGGTTGACCTGGGCAAGCACGGTGAAGTCATCATAGGTCAATTCGGTCAGGCCAACCCAATGCATCATGGCTACCTCGACAGTGGCAATACCGATGGTATAGCCGTCTGGCTCTGCATTGATAATCGCCGAATGGCCGACCACACCGCTGCCGCCGTCGCGGTTTACGACATTAACCGGCACCCCCAGATCCTGCTCCAGCAGGTTGCCGAAGATACGGCCGACCGCATCCGTGCCGCCGCCTGCACCCCATGGTACGATAATGGTGATCGGACGCTCCGGAAAAGCGGCCAGGGCAGTTCCTAATGATGCCGCCATCACGCCGACCACCATTGAAAATGTGATCAGGATCTTGATAAGAGAACTGCGTTTCCAATTAGTTTTCGTAGACATAATCTCCTCCTTGTGAATTTAATGAATAGGAAAATGAGGCATTACACTGCGCCAGATAAATTTTCCATCTAACAACCTGAACGTTTCTGGTGGTCATGGTCAAACCCGGCTTTTCAGGCACATCGCAGCAAGAAGTGCGGCAAAATGTCGAATCACCCCACCAGGATGACTAAGATTTTGGATGCAGCAGTTGAGGGCGATACCAGTTGCTCCGCATAAAACTATTTGACTCTATTTTCACAAAATGTCAATATCTGTCGAAGATTTAAGGGAATATTTCCCCTGCAAAGATTATCCACTCCTCCTTCTTCAACTATCTGTCTGAATTTTGACAGTCATATCCACCAACCAACCTCAGAAGGTGCCGGTCTAAAACTCTTCCGGTCGATAAACATCGAAAAAAGTCTTTTCTCCGATCAGGGAATCGATTTCTCCCTGGATTTTTCTTGTCATTTTGTTGTCCATCCATTTGATCCAGTCATCAGCAGTTTTCCACTCACTGATAACGATGTATTCCCCTGGATCGTTCAAGTTGGAGTAGGTGGACCGTGAGATAAACCCTTTTTGTTTTTCAGCATGCTTTCGCAGTTGTTTGAGAAGCGGAATAAGTTTTTCCTTTTTTTTGATCTTAAAAACCCGTCTGCTGATTATTTTTACATTCATCTTCTGCCCCCATCCAATAATTTAAATACGAGAACGACAGGTACGTTATCTGTACATGGAGATTTCTCGTATTAGAGTAATAAGTCAAGCACTAAGATAGAGGGTCTGTCGAATTCCCCATTTTTGCGCAGGTCGAGTCAACAATGGTTGCGAAGACCTTCAAAGGGAACAGGGAACAGAGAGAGCTCCGCTTAACTTACAGAGGAGGGGTCATGCTTGATCTTCTGAACGGTATACAGGTTGTCAGTTTTAATCATTTCCTGATGGGCCCGCTGGGTATCCAGATCCTTGCCGACATGGGTGCGGATGTCATCTGTGTCGAATCGCTTGAAGGCGGCTTTCAGCGTCGTTTCGGCGGGGCAAAAAGTTTTATTGACGGTGACGGATCATCGTTTCATCTGGCTGGCCGCAACAAACGCAACATCGCCTTAAACCTCAAGCACAAGACGGGTATTGAAATCGCCCGGGCACTTATCGCTAAAGCAGACGTTGTCACCGAGAATTTTCGGCCTGGGGTAATGGAGAGACTCGGGCTTGGTTACAACACGCTGACAGGTCTCAATTCCAGCCTCATTTATGCGGCTGCAACCGGATTTGGCGCATCCGGCCCTGGTGCCGACCGCCCGGGCCAGGACCTTCTTATCCAGGCGCTCTCTGGACTGGCAATGATAAGCGGAACGCGGTCTAGCGGGCCAAGAGCGGTCGGTGTTTCGATTGCAGACCACCATGGCGCCGCCTTGTATGCACTCGGCATTCTGGGTGGACTGATCCGCCGGCAGCGCACAGGCAGGGGATGCTATGTCGATGTGGATCTGATGTCGGCTGCCATCGATCTGCAGACGGAATCGTTTGTCAGCTATCTGAACGGAACCTACCGGGACTCCCTGCTTTCACCTGAATCAATCGGAGGGTGGTATAACGCTGCTCCTTACGGAATATATGCAGCCAGGGACGGACACCTCGCTATCTCCCATTGTGATCTGGGAGTACTGGCCGACGGCCTTGATCTGCCGCCATTAAAAGCGTTTATATCGAGCGACCTGTTTGATTGCCGCGAGGAGGTCGCCGGATTAATTTCTGAAAAGATACGTACGCTTGGATGCCAGCAGGTTCTGGAGACGCTTGTTTCCCTCAAGGTCTGGTGTGCCCCGGTAAACGATTATGACACCGTAACCAGCGACCCACAGGTTCAACACAACCGGAACTTCATCTCCACCACCAGCGCAAAGGGCACACCGATGACCCTGGTGAATCATCCGGTCCGCTACGACGGAAACGTCGCCGAGGTGCGTCTTCCACCTCAGCCACTTGGTGCGCAGTCAGCTGAAATAATGATGGAACTGGGATGGGATCAAGCGGCTATTTCTGAACTCGTCAAAGACAGGGTCATCGCTCTGGCAGATTGAACCCAAGATCTGGGGACAAGATCTGGGGACAGTATACTTATCACACCAGCCAGAGGGAAAAACAGCTGATAATTCGAGATACTGTCCCCCGAATAGCTGTCCCCCGAATAGCTCAAGACCTGAGATCCGGGGACAGTATTGAGATCCGGGGACAGTATACTTATCACACCAGCCGGAGAGAAAATCACCGCTCTTCGAGCGGTATGAAACGGCGCTCCTTTACGCCGGTGTAGATCTGACGCGGCCTTGTTATGCGCAGGTGCTGGCTGTGCAGTTCACGCCAGTTGGCTATCCAGCCCGGCATCCTGCCGATTGAAAACATCACCGTGTACATATCTAGGGGAATACCTATGGCTCTGAGAAGAATGCCGCTGTAGAAATCGACATTAGGATAGAGGTTGCGGCTGATGAAATACTCATCCTTCAATGTTTTTTCCTCGAGTTCCAGAGCGATATCGAGGAGCGGGTCGCTCTTGTTCAACTCTGAGAGCACTTCGTCAAGCTTGTTCTTGAGGATGCGGGAGCGAGGGTCAAAGTTTTTATAGACCCGATGTCCAAAGCCCATTAGCCTGTAATCATTGTCTTTATCTTTTGCCTTGTTGAGATAATAGTCAATCGGCCGGCCCGACGTCCTGATATCTTCCAGCATTTTTATCACGCCCATGTTAGCGCCGCCGTGCAGCGGACCCCATAGGGCACTCACGCCCGCGGCGATAGAGCTGAACAGGTTTGCCCGGGAACTGGCGACTGCCCTGACTGCCGAGGTAGAGCAGTTTTGTTCATGATCGGCATGGAGTTTCAGAAAAAGCGACAGGGCATCTTCGATGACGGGATTAGGCACATACTCTCGATAGGGCTCGGAAAACATCATATGGAGAAAATTTCCGCAATAATCAAGATCCGGATTCGGGTGGTTGAAGGGTTTGCCGGCGGACATCCGATAAGACCAGGCGGCTATCGTCCTGACCTTGGAAAGCAGCAGCGCCGCGGTTCGATCAAAACCATGACCCTCCGAAAACACTTCCAGTACATCGGGATGAAAACAGGATACCAGGTTGAGCATCGCAGAAAGAATCGCCATGGGAGGCGATGATTTTGGAAAGCCGGAAAAGTGATGCTCGAGATTGGTATGCAGCGAAGCGTGCTGCGCCAGGGCATTGCGGAACTCCTTCAGGGTTTTGGCATCGGGAAGCTCACCATAGATAAGCAGCGAGCATGTTTCGACAAAACTTGCTTTTTCAGCAATTTCTTCAACAGGGTACCCCCGATAACGCAAAATTCCTTTTTCGCCGTCAACATAGGTAATATCTGAAAAGCACGCCCCGGTATTGCCAAACCCCGGGTCCATCGTGATGTAGCCTGATTGCGCCCGTAATGACTGGATATCAAAACATTTCTCATTTTCACTTCCAATCGTAACATCAAGTTCGTAACTTTTGCCACCGACAGTCAGGGTTGCTTTTTCACTCATAGTTCCTCCTTGAAAATCGCCAGGTGCTACACAATCTGCTGCCCTGCGTCGCTTTTGTGAATGGCAAATCATCTCTAGCCAATCACAAGTCTCCTTGCTTAGCGGATCGTCTCAACGCCTGAAATATTGGGGTTTGATCAGTCTGGTTTTTCCTCAAATTACAGACTACTCACTACATAGTGTGCATGAAAAATATTTTTTCCAGACTGAAATGAAAGACTACATTGCTGGCGAGATAAATTGCAAGAAAGAGGATGATTTAAAAGCAGCCCATACCGTTAACGAAAAATCTGCTATCTAACCTTCTTGTTCAGCGCTTTTTTCCCCTCAGCGCTTAATCCCAGACGTTCGATTTCCTCTGTTAACTGTTCCGCTGAGCCATACCCGCCGAGGTATCCATTGAGTCGTGCGGCGGCGGTAGAATTGACTAAATCCAGGTGGAGTGGGTACATATCGGTCATCTCCTTTTTCAAACCCTTATTACCCTTCAGGGTGAATTTCTGGTGATAATCTTCTGCCATGGTAAAGGATCGAATCGGCACGATCTGGGTTTTGACGGTGCCGCCGATCTTCTGCTCCAGACCGGTTTTTGATGCCATTGCCAGCTCGCGCTGCTGCTCATTGTGATAAAAGATTGCTTTCATGTATTGCCCCGACCCGGACCGTCTTGTCGGCTCGTGGCTCTGCCAGAAAATATCCAGCAGCTGATCATAAGAGAGGATCTCGGGATCATAATCCACCTGAACCGTCTCCGTATGGTCGCCAATATTATTGTAGTCCGGTGAAGCCGACCCTCCACCGCCATATCCGACACGAGTGCGAATCACGCCTTGTATTATCCCGAACCGGGATTCGATTCCCCAGAATCACCCCAAACCGAAAGACGCCGTCTGATAATTGGGCACCACGGCCGCGTCAATTGGTGGAATCGTACGAGATTCGGTTTTACCTGGTGTGTCCATAGAATTCTCCTCTGGCTTGAAACCCTGGTCAGCGTTCATTGCTGCCGCAGCAGGGTTGGCGGTTAAAAACAGCAGTATTCCCAGTAATAATATACATTGAACGGTATTCATACAGCCTCTTTTTATCATTTTGTCATCCTCCTTATCGATCGAAGATATGGCAGAGAGCATGGTTCCCTCAGCTCAGGATCATAATCAGAAAAGTGCAGATCGCCTCACCTGGAAAACAGGCTGAGAAATTCTTCATATCCCTGCTGTTTCATCTCTTCAACCGGTATAAATCGAAGAGATGCCGAGTTGATGCAGTACCTGAGCCCGGTCGGCTGAGGGCCATCTGCAAATACGTGGCCAAGATGCGAGTCAGCTTCAGAGCTGCGAACCTCTGTACGTTTCATAAAAAATGAATTGTCCTCTATCTCTTTAATGTTATTGCTTCGCAATGGCTTTGTGAAGCTGGGCCAGCCTGTTTTCGAATCGAATTTATCTGTTGAGCTGAACAGCGGCTCTCCGGAAACCACATCAACATAGATTCCAGAACGTTTATTGTCCCAGTACTCATTTCTGAAGGCCGGCTCAGTGCCATCTTCCTGGGTAACCTTATATTGCAGGGGAGTAAGCCTTTTTTTCAAGTCATTGCTGCTCATCGTCTTCGCTCCCCTGTCCTTCCAGACGCTTTGCAGAAATCCATCTCTGCCGGAGCGTGAACGATAAAATTTGTATTTGAGAGAGCTTTTTTTATAGTAGTCCTGGTGATATTCCTCCGCTGGATAAAACACCGCTGCCGGAAGGATTGGAGTCACGATGGGCTTGTCAAATATGCCGCTTTCGGAAAGCGCCTCCCTGGAGGTCTCGGCAAGGCGCCGCTGTTCGTCATTGTGAAAAAAGATTGCTGTCGTGTACCCATGTCCACGGTCGACAAACTGCCCTCCCGGATCAGTCGGGTCTACCTGCCGCCAATACACATCCAGTAGCTCCTGGTAGGAGATTTTTTCAGGATTATAGACAACCTCCACGACTTCAATATGCCCCCCACGCATATAGTTATTATAATTCGGATTTTCAGTAGTGCCTCCGGAATAACCCGAAACAACGGTACGGACACCTTCAAGCTGTTCAAAAGGCTTCTCCATGCACCAGAAACAACCCCCGGCAAACGTTGCCTTTTGCCCTGTTCCATCCTGCATTACCCCAGAATGATCAGGGCCTGGGGATGACTCCATGTTTTTTGCCACAACGGTTCCGATTGTCGCCAGCATAAAACAAAGCAGTACTGTCAGTAATGTTTTCATTCTTCGCCTCCCATATTTCCACCCGGATAATTCTACCTTTTGTCTGTGCCTTCCTGAGGCCCATCTTGCTGAGGAATTGTACGAATATAGGTCCCTGATTTTTTCAAAATTTCCTCCATACGATTGACGCTGATCTTCTCGGGGTTGAAAATGACCCGGTTTATTTCACTCCGGTTCTGCCAGCCCTTCTCAACATTCTCGACGCCTGGCTGCCCATCCAGGGCAGCTTTGCCGATATCATATCAGCCAACCACAAAGGTTGCTTCGCCCAGTGGCAAAGCAGAAGAACTCAGTGTTGAAACAGGGAGCAGGAAAAGTCCTGCTATCAGCAATCCAAGTGTTAAACTGAGCCATTTCATCTCGCACCTCCTCATTGTATCATTTCGTGGTACTGTCCATCGGTTTTACCATATCCGCCTTCATGGAACCTTCCATTCCAGCTTTCATCGGTTCCGCCATCTCCTTGTTCATGGTGTCTTCCATCTCAGCCTTCATTGGTTCCGCCATCTCCTTCTTCATGGTGTCTTCCATCTCAGCCTTCATCGGTTCTTCCATCTCTGGCTTCATGGTGTTGCCCATTTTTTCTGCCACAGGCTTTTTCATTCCCGAATCCTTTGTCATCATTGATGATTCCGGCTGCTTTTTCTTCATATCCGCCATTGAACTTCCATCAGAAAGAACATTTCCGGAGATAAAGAACACAGACACACAAAGACACGCCGCCAACAATACCACTTTTGAGATTTTCATTACCGTTCCTCCTTGAGATTTCGTTGCGTTTTGACAAGAGGCTCTTTCCTCTTAGAAGCAAGAGTAGGTATTGTTTGTGAAGAGCGGTTAAAGGAAATGTAAAGATTAGGTAAAGAGGGAAAAAAACGTGAATCAGCCGGGAAGAACAAACCAGATATGCGTTTCACCCTGTCTGCTTTGCGCCCCGACAGTGCCGCCATGGGCTTCAATGAGCTCCCGGGTAATCGCAAGACCGATCCCGGCCCCTCCTGCCCCCGCTCTTGCGCGGGAACGCTCGGCGCGAAAAAATCGTTCAAAGATATAGGGAAGATCGGACTTCGAAATGGTCATTCCACTGTTTTGGAAATCGACCTTGACGCCTTCCTCGACATCTGTGACGGAGATCACCACGGTGCCGGATTCCGGCGTATATTTCCAGCAATTTTCAATCAGGTTTCTCAGTGCCTGCAGGATCTTATCACGGTCTGCCGACACGAATGACACGGTGGAGGAAAAACGTGTCTCCGGACGAATCTGTTTTGCCTGGAAGTTGGGCAGATTGAGATCCAGCATCTGGTTGATGAGATCGGGAAGAGCTATTTTTTCGAGTTTGAGATAGGCCCGGGCGGCATCGGCACGGGCCAGCTGCTGGAGGTTGTCCACGAGATGAACCAGGCGTAAATTCTCCTGCTGCAGCATCTGGAATGTTTCTGAGGTTGGCGGGATAACCCCGTCATTTATACCCTCGAGATAGCCGCGCAGGTTCGTCAACGGAGTGCGGAGCTCATGTGCGACATCTGCAACCATGGTCTTCCTGAGCTGTTCTATCTGTTCCAGGCTGTCGGCCATGCGGTTAAAGGCAATCCCGAGTTGTCCGACCTCATCGACGGTGGTAATCCTGGCCCGAAGAGAGAAATTACCTGCAGCGACTTCTTTGGTGATCGCTGTCATTTCCGAGAGAGGCCTGAGAACTCTTCTGGTAAGCAGATAGCTGAGGACAACGGCAACCCCGAGAGCAGCAAGGCTTGCCCAGACAAGATAATGATGCACCGAGGTCAAAAACATCTGGTGAATATCATCCGGAGAAACGTCATATTTTTCCATCAACGCCATGAAGTAATTGGCGGCAAGTTTATCAACAGCCAGCCAGACCGCCATGAAAATAACGCCAATCACAGGGATTACATTGGTCAGAAGGAGTTTCCAGAGAAGACGGTTTTTCATGAACTCATTCCTCGCCGGGTTCGGCGAAGCGATACCCGAAACCTCGTACGGTCTGGATCAGTCGAGGATTGGCTGGATCATCTTCTATTTTCTGCCTGAGTTTACCGACATGAACGTCAATCACCCGGTCAATAACCGTTTCTCCACGTTCATAAAAACGATCGAGAAGTGCATCTCTTGAAAAGACCTGTCCGGGCGAGGACATCAAGGTCTGGAGAAGTTTATATTCCGAGGAGGTCAGACTGACAGGCTCGCCATCCAGAGAAACCTTGCACTTGACCGGATCAAGCACGAGTGCCCCATGACAGAGTATCCGGTCTTTCCCGGAAGGTTTGGGGTGCGTCCGCCGGAGAATGGCTTTGACCCGTTCCACCAGCTCTCGCGGGCTGAAGGGCTTGACAACATAGTCATCAGCTCCGAGGGAGAGCCCTAAAACACGATCTATTTCCTCTTCACGGGCGGTCAACATGAGAATGGGAACATCTGAAATTCTTCTCAATTGACGACAGATTTCCCATCCATCCACCTTCGGCAGCATCACGTCGAGGATAACAAAGCCCGGTTTACGGCTGCGGGCCAGAGCCAGGGCCTGCTCTCCATCAAAGGCAGCGATGGTTGAAAAGCCCTCCCTCTGTAAATATGTTTCCACGAGGGTCGAGGTATTGGGATCATCTTCAACGATGAGTATAGGCTCACTGATCATTGTCACCTTGTACTCCTTATCTCTGCTCAGTGTGTCTCATACAGTTCAATGCCAGCTGACGGATCTGTTGCAAGAGGTCCCCGAGCGAGGTTGAAGGTTCCGGGATACTGTGAGCGCTTTCCGGGAGTACAGCAATGTGCCGTCTCGATGCTCTTCTCAGCTCTGTTCTTTCTTCAGCTTCTCGGCAATCGGTGCGAAATCATAGGCTGGGAAAACTTCATAGCGAAAAGCACCCCAGGCCTTCTGCTCCATGAATCTGTTCAGACTGCGGAGAGCATCAGGTTTCAGCCGTAGATTAATGACAAACCCATAGGACATGGCCACCACCCAGGACACAAGCTCCGAACCTTCCGGAGGGAAATCCCGGTAAAATCCGGTGGCACGAAGGTGGTTCATAATCTCGTCGAGCGTTTTCGACTGATCGTGATGTAAAATAACTGTCACCATCAATTTTTCATCTTCTGACATGACCATGTATCTCCTTTTGTTTTGCAGCAATCAATTACCATTAAAACAACGGCACAATTGTGCCGCTTTCATCAAATTCCATTTCAAACGGCCCGTCAACGGCGGTTACCATCGTTTTGGCGGACAGTTCTTCAACCAGTGATTCAGAGACGATCAAATCTCCCAGATGCAGGGTGTCCCTGATCATCACCAACCGTACCCTGCTGAAATCGAGGATGTTGCAGGTCAGGATGGCGGCACGGATCGCGTCATAATCGGTGGGCAGGATCATCGGCATCCGGGCCACACTTGTCACCGTTGCTATCAGTGAATTGACATAGGTTGTTTCAAGGTCGGCAGCTTCATAGAGACGACGGGTACAGATATCCGCCTGCCCGATACCGATTACGTTGCCGTGGGATTTCTCTGTGACTGAAAGTATCGCAAGTTTGCTGACCGTCGGTCCGCCTTTCGCATACGGGGTGGCATAGCGGCCGGTAATGTTCGGGTCCATACCGTCACCGGAAATTTCTTTTCCCATCCGGGCAGCGACAAGCACATCAATCTGATCAATGCCGATGGAAGGCATATTCTGCTTGGAAATCTTCAGCAGTTCAGGCTCCCGGTCGAGAATATTGTCAGCGTCTATCACCTCGATTATCGAGACATTTTCACAGGCATCCTCTATCACCGCAACACCGAAGAGTACCGGACATTTTTCCAGTTTCACCCTGGCCATCGCGACAATGTTCTCGCCAAACGGACCAAATCCCAGCTGGTGACAGGTCTTAGCTCCAAGATCATTCCCCAGCCCGATGGCAAGCATTTTAACCAGACCGCTCTCATATCTGCTGTGAAAGGCGGTATGGGTCTTCACGCGGTTGATCAGGACGATACCATCCCCTTCCAGCGCAACCCGGTCCATATAGACAGGCAAACCGTTATCCAGGGTTCCGATCTCAACGACATCGACATGAGCGCGGACAGGGCAGCCGACGTTTTCCTCGGTAACCCCGAGTCCGGCGAGCAGTTCCTGCTGCCCTTCAGGCGAGGCCTTGCCATGGCTTGCCATCGCAGAAACAATATAGGGTTCAAAGTTCATGCTCTTCAGAGCCTTGACCACGGAGGCTGCTATTTTTGAAATATTGGCGACACCCCTGCTGCCCACAGCGACGGCGATCCGCGCCCCGGGCTTCAGGCTTTTAAGCCGTTTAAGGGAAACAATCTGATCGACGCAGGACTTTTCGATATCGTCAAGCGGGTTGGCGCTGAACTCCTGCCTGAAACGGTAGAGGGGCGGTATTTTTATGTCTTCCAGCAGTGATGATACTTTCTTCATGATCGTATTACCTGAAAATTAATTTTATCATGCGCCAAAAGCTGCTTCGGCGCCATGTCCGCAACAACCGATAGTAAAGCCTCTATTCTTAATGTGAATTGTGATGCAAATGCCTGCCATCATAATCGGTTTCACCAGCCATGCAAAGCCGGTTTTACACTATTGCCGGTACCCGGCCTGTACCGAGCGTTTGCTGCACAGAAACTTACCACCAAATTAGTCGTGATACCAATTTATTATTCCCGAAAAGGTGTCTGGTCGTTTCTGCAGGTCCGATCTTTCAGGACTCCGGAAACACTTGAAGAGGACAACCTGTTATAGTAGGATAAACCTCGCTCTCAGCCTGTTTTATCATGGCGGACACCACAGAAAAATCAGCTAGACTAAAAATAACCCGGAGGTACAGATCATGAGCAGTGACAAAAAGGGAATGCGCCGAAACCTGACCAGCTACGGAGATTCGGACTTCTCGCTTTACCTCCGCAAGGCATTTATCAAGGCAATGGGGTATACCGAAGATTCACTCGGCCGGACGGTGATCGGTATTGCCAACACCTACAGCGGCTATAATCCCTGTCATGCCAATGTGCCGGATATTGTCGCCGCGGTAAAACGGGGCGTCATGCTCGCCGGAGGC